>NZ_OCMQ01000002.1:0-628206 GCF_900230165.1 Pseudomonas sp. URMO17WK12:I9
TCAAGCGTTTATTTTGAAGGTTGTTTCGAGAAACTCGTTCAACTTCAACCACTTGACTCGCTTCGATCTCTCGTAGCGGGAGGCGAATTCTACAGCGTTTCAACACGCTGTCAACCTTCTTCTCAACCGCCGCCGATCTATTCGATCGTAGCCCTTTCAGCACCACCCGAACTGGCTAACTCATTGAATCTCAAGGAGTTTCGCGTTCCGATGTCGCTGGAAGTGGGGCGCATTATAAGGGGATTCGAAACCGCGTCAACCTTTAATTTCATATAAATCAAAAGCAAAGCGGGGGAGGCCCTTCGGCCTCCCCCGCTTATATAGAGACGCACAACGAACGTCTTACTCTGCTTTGAGCGTTACGCGCGCAAACGACTTCTTACCCGCCTGGCAGACATGGGTCGCACCCAGTGCCACTACAAACTCACGGTCAACCACGACGCCATCGACCTTCACAGCCCCACTGCCCAGCAGGTCCCGCGCCTGCGCCGAGTTCTTGACCAGCCCGGCACGGTTGAGCACTGCAGCAATCGGCAGCGCCTCGGTTGCAGTCACTTCGATTTCGGGCAGGTCTTCCGGCAACTCGCCTTCCTTCATACGATTACCGGCGCCACGATGAGCGTTGGCTGCGGCTTCTTCCCCATGGAACCGCGCCACGATCTCCTCCGCCAGCTGGATCTTGATGTCCCGAGGGTTCGCCCCATTGGCCACATCCATACGCAGCTGATCGATCTCCTCCATGGAGCGGAAGCTCAGCAGCTCGAAGTAACGCCACATCAAGGTGTCCGGAATCGACACGAGCTTGCTGTACATCACACCCGGCGCTTCCTGGATGCCGACATAATTACCCAGGGACTTGGACATCTTCTTGACGCCATCAAGCCCCTCAAGCAGGGGCATGGTCACGACGCTCTGAGCTTCCTGACCGTAGGCACGCTGCAATTCGCGCCCCATGAGCAGGTTGAACTTCTGGTCGGTACCGCCCAGCTCGACATCCGCCTTGAGCGCGACCGAGTCATAGCCCTGCACCAACGGATAGAGGAACTCATGAATGGCGATGGGTTGATTGGTGGTATAGCGCTTGTCGAAATCGTCACGCTCCAGCATACGGGCGACCGTGTACTGCGACGCCAGACGGATGAAGTCGGCGGGCGTCAGTGCATCCATCCAGGTGGAATTGAACGCGACCTCGGTCTTGGCCGGATCGAGAATCTTGAAGACCTGCTGTTTATAGGTCTCGGCATTGTCCAGCACCTGCTCACGGGTCAGTGGCGGACGCGTGGCACTCTTGCCACTGGGGTCGCCGATCATGCCGGTGAAGTCACCAATCAGGAACACCACGGTATGCCCCAATTCCTGGAACTGGCGCAGCTTGTTAATCAGTACCGTGTGACCGAGATGAAGGTCAGGTGCGGTAGGGTCGAAACCGGCCTTGATGCGCAAGGGCTGACCACGCTTGAGTTTTTCAACCAGCTCGGACTCCACCAGTACTTCTTCCGCACCGCGCTTGATAAGCGCCAGCTGCTCTTCAACCGACTTCATAGACAAACCCGCAAGGCTCAGATTCAGGGGGAGCCAACCATACAAGATCGGCCGTCAAATACAAGTTTTGCAAAGGAATGTGACCTGGGGACGTGCTCGCAGCGTCTACGCGCCCTTGCGTGAAAATGGTTTTGGTTATATTTTATACAGTTATTTCATCTTCATCATGTCATTCATCTATTCCATTTCACCTTTTTCAAAGTCTCCTTACCCATGACCAACGAACCGCCTAAAGCGCCTCCGCTTTATCCGAAAACACACCTGTTGGCCGCCAGCGGCATTGCCGCCCTGCTTAGCCTGGCATTGCTGGTATTCCCATCCAGCGACGTGGAAGCCAAAAAAACCACCCTCAACCTCGAGCTGGAAACCCCAGCCGAGCAACTGAAAGACGAATCCCGCGCCGCGCCGCTGGTGCAGGCATCCGGCGAGCAGGGCTCGCCGTTTGCGCAGATCGATGAGGCGGCCGCATCCACCCAGAAAGCGGAACAGCAAACCCCTCCGGCAGAAGCTGCCGCACAGCCCGCCAAGGACCCTGCCCACCGGGAAGTCACCGTCGCCAGCGGGGATACCTTGTCAACGCTGTTCGCCAAGGTCGGACTGCCGGCCAATGCCGTCCACGACATTCTTGCCAGCAGCAAGCAGGCCAAGCAGTTCAGCCAGCTCAAGCACGGCCAGGTCCTGCAGTTCGAATTGGACAAGCAAGGCCAGCTGGCCAGCTTGCACAGCAAGGTCGGCAACCTGGAAACCATCCGCCTGACCAAGACGGCCAAGGGCTACACCTTCAATCGTGAAATCAGCAAACCCGTGGTGCGCACTGCCTACGCCCATGGCGTCATCAAGAGCTCGCTCTCCGCATCGGCACAGCGCGCCGGGTTGTCCCACAGCCTGACCATGGACATGGCCAAGGTGCTGGGATACGACATCGACTTCGCCCAGGATATTCGCCAAGGTGACGAGTTCGACGTGGTCTATGAGCAGAAGGTGATGGACGGCAAAGTGGTCGGCACCGGCAATATCCTCTCGGCGCGCTTCACCAACCGCGGCAAAACCTACACGGCCGTGCGTTATACCAACAAGCAAGGCAACACCAGCTACTACACGGCCGATGGCAACAGCCTGCGCAAGGCCTTCATTCGCACACCCGTGGATTTTGCGCGCATCAGCTCTCGCTTCTCTGCCGGGCGCAAGCACCCGATTCTGAACAAGATCCGCGCCCACAAGGGGGTGGATTATGCAGCCCCGCGAGGCACGCCCATCAAGGCTGCGGGTGATGGCCGCATCGAGCTCGCCGGCCGGCGCGGCGGCTACGGCAATACGGTGATCATCCAGCACGGCAATCGGTACAAGACCTTGTACGGTCATATGCAGGGCTTTGCCAAGGGCATCAAGACCGGGGGTTCGGTCAAGCAGGGCCAGATCATCGGTTATATCGGGACCACGGGGCTTTCTACCGGGCCTCACCTGCACTACGAGTTCCAGGTCAACGGCGTGCACGTCGACCCGCTGAGCCAGAAAGTGCCGATGTCCGACCCGATCGCCAAGAACGAGCGCCAGCGTTTCCTGCAGCAAAGCCAGCCGCTGATCGCACGCATGGATCAGGAAAAAGCCACGCTACTTGCCATGAACAAACGGTGAGCCCATGGGCCTCTACCTAGGCGTGATGTCAGGGACCAGCCTGGATGGACTGGACATCGCCCTGATCGAGCAAGGCGAGCACGTCGAACTGCTCGCCACCCATTACCTGCCCATGCCAACGGAATTGCGGCAAGCGCTGCTTGACCTGTGCACGTCTGGGCCGGATGAAGTGGCGCGGGTCGCCCTCGCTGAAAACGCGTGGGCGACGGTGGCAGCGCAAGGCATACTCGATTTGCTCGACCACCACGCCTTGCAGCCCACCGACATTCGCGCCATCGGCAGCCATGGCCAGACCATTCGCCATGAGCCTGCCCGAGGTTTCACCGTGCAGATCGGCAATCCGGCGCTCCTGGCGGAGCTGTCAGGCATCACGGTCGTGGCTGACTTTCGTCGCCGTGACGTAGCAGCCGGCGGTCAGGGCGCGCCGCTCGTCCCAGCGTTCCACGAAACGTTGTTCGGCCATCTCGAACAGCCGTTGGCCATCCTGAACGTAGGCGGTTTCAGCAACCTCAGCCTGATTGCCAAGGACAAACCGGTCCGAGGTTTCGATTGCGGCCCGGGCAATGTCCTGATGGACGCCTGGATCGAGCGCAAGCGCGGCCAGGCATACGATGCCGACGGCGCCTGGGCGGCCTGTGGGGCTGTGCAACCTGCCCTGCTGGCCTCTCTCATGGCCGACCCATTCTTCGCCGGCAGTGGGCCCAAGAGTACAGGCCGTGAAGTCTTCAACCTGCGCTGGCTGGACAGCCACCTCGCTGCCCTGCCTGCTTATCGCGACGAAGACGTCCAGGCAACGCTGCTGGAGGTCAGTGCACAAAGCATCATCGATTCGCTGAGCACCGCACAGCAGGGCACCAGGACGCTTTTGGTGTGTGGGGGCGGCGCGCACAATGGCGCCTTGATGGCTCGCCTTGCAACAGGCCTGCCTGGCGTGAAGGTGTCCAGCACCGTTGAACAGGGAGTAGACCCTGACTGGGTCGAGGCCATGGCGTTCGCCTGGCTGGCGCATTGCTGCCTCGAAGGCATACCTGCCAACCGTCCCAGCGTTACAGCGGCCAAAGGCCTGCGTGTTCTGGGCGCCATCTATCCGGCTTGAGCCATTGATCTGCCCAACGAAAAACGCCGCGCTTGAGCGCGGCGTCTTGACGAGGGCATGTCGTCAGATCGAGAACGAAGAGCCACAGCCACAGGTAGTGGCGGCGTTAGGGTTCTTGATGATGAAGCGTGAGCCTTCCAGGCCTTCCTGGTAATCCACTTCGGCACCGGCCAGGTACTGGAAGCTCATCGGGTCCACGACCAGCGAAACACCCTCGCGCTCAACGATGGTGTCGTCATCGGCCACTTCTTCATCGAACGTGAAGCCATACTGGAAACCCGAGCAACCGCCACCGGTGACGAATACACGCAGTTTCAGCCGGTCATTGCCCTCTTCGGACACCAGGTTCTTCACCTTCAGCGCAGCACCGTGGGTAAATTCCAAAACCGTAGGGGTGAAGGTTTCGACGCTCATGTTGATTCTCCCGGCGCGGTGGCCGTAATAAAACTCGATGACGGCCATTATCCGCTTTCCCGAGAAAATCGGTCAACAATAGGCGACGGGCAGGTCGCGAATCAGTGCAGCCTGCCGCAAGCCTTCTTCAGCTCACGGCAACAGGCCGGCATGGCTCAGCCCCATCCGCTCATCGAGCCCGAACACGATGTTCAGGTTCTGCACGGCCTGCCCTGAAGCGCCTTTGACCAGGTTGTCGATGACCGACAGCACCACGACCAGGTCACCGCCTTGCGGACGATGAACAGCGATGCGGCAGACGTTGGCGCCGCGCACGCTGCGGGTCTCGGGGTGGCTACCCGCGGGCATCACATCCACGAAGGGCTCGTTGGCGTAGCGCTTCTCGTACAGCGCCTGAAGATCGACCGATGTGTCGGCGACGGTCGCATACAAGGTGGCATGGATGCCGCGGATCATCGGCGTCAGGTGAGGGACGAAGGTCAGCCCAATGTCCTTGCCCGCAGCCAGACGCAGGCCCTGGCTGATTTCCGGAAGGTGACGATGCCCTTTGACCGCGTAGGCCTTCATGCTCTCACCGGCTTCACAGAACAGCGACCCCACGGCCGCACCACGTCCGGCACCGCTGACACCGGACTTGCAGTCGGCGATCAAGCGCGACGCATCGGCCAAGCCAGCTTCCAGCAACGGCAGGAAACCCAGTTGAGTGGCGGTTGGGTAGCAACCCGGAACCGCGATCAGTCGTGCCTGGCGGATCTTGTCGCGGTTGACCTCGGGCAAACCATACACGGCACCGTCGAGCAGATCAGGCGCGCCGTGAGGCTGGCCGTACCACTTGGCCCATTCAACTGCGTCCTGCAGGCGGAAGTCGGCCGACAGGTCGATGACCTTGGTGCCCGCGGCCAGAAGCTCGCCCGCCAAGGCATGAGCGACACCATGCGGGGTGGCGAAAAACACCACGTCACACGCGCCCAGCGCCTTGCTGTCGGGCACGCTGAATGCAAGGCCGTCGTAATGGCCGCGCAGGTTCGGGTACATGTCGGCCACTGCTACACCCGCTTCCGAGCGCGACGTGATGACCGCCACCTCGGCCTGTGGGTGCTGAGCCAGCAGACGCAACAGTTCGACGCCGGTGTAACCCGTGCCGCCGACGATACCGACCTTGATCATAACGCTTGCCCCTTATCAACGAGCCGTCTGGAAAACGCACGATGATAGGGGCGTGATGCGTCTGTCACAACACTTCAGGTGTCCCTGAGGGCGCCTGGGCACTACTATCTGACGACCGTGAATACCTGAAGGAATGCCCCGATGCTCTACCTATGGATCAAAGCGCTGCACATTGTCAGCGTCGTATGCTGGTTTGCCGGCCTGTTCTACTTGCCACGGCTGTTCGTCTACCATGCCCAGAGCCAGGACAGCATCAGCCAGGACCGGTTCGTGACCATGGAGCGCAAGTTGTACCGAGGCATCATGAACCCGGCGATGATCGCCACCTACGTATTCGGTGCCTGGATGCTCTACCTCACGCCTGGGTGGCTGAGCCAGGGTTGGCTGCACGCCAAACTCACCCTGGTGCTTCTGCTGACCGGCTACCACCACGTGTGTGGCGCCCAGCGCAAACGCTTCGCTGCCGGCACCAACACCCGCAGCCATGTCTACTATCGCTGGTTCAACGAGGTACCTGTGCTGATCCTGCTGGCGGTCGTCATCCTGGTGGTGGTCAAACCGTTCTGAGGGTGTTGCCCAGCACTGGGCGGTGCAGCGCTAACGGCCGATCGGCATAAGCGCCACTGACAGGCCCTGCAGCGGCTCATTCCCAGGCTTGGGCGGCCCAGCAAAACGCAGCATCCACCACTGCCAAGCTGTACACTAGATGCCCTCTTCGGCCCCAGGAGCCCTGCATGACCCGTTACGCCATGATCACCGGCGCTTCCACCGGCCTGGGCCTGGCCCTGGCGGAGGCCCTGGCACGGCGCGGGCGCAACCTGATCCTGGTCGCACGCCACCGTGAAACGCTGGAGCCGGTCGCCATCGAGCTTGCCCAGCGTTTCGGCGTCGAGGTGCTGTTGCGTGCGTGCGATCTGAGCCAACCGCTGAGGCTGTCGGGGTTCGTTCTCGAGCTCGAAGAAGGCGAGCGACGCATCGATTTGCTGGTCAACTGCGCCGGTCACCGCACCTACGGGCCATTCCTGGCCCATGAGTGGGCCGACGAACAGGACCTGCTCGAAGTCAATGTGCTGGCGCTGAGCCGCTTGTGTCATGCCATCGGCAATCTGATGGCGGTACAGGGCGGCGGCCAGATCCTCAACGTTGCCGGGCTGGCCGGTGTGGCCCCTGGGCCCTGGATGGCCACCTATGCCGCCAGCAAGGCCTACGTGATGAATTTCTCCCAGGCCCTGCGCGAAGAACTCAAACCCACAGGCATCAAGGTCTCCGTGCTGTGCCCGGGACCGGTACGTTCCTCACGGCGCCGCATAGCCCGGCTCGAAGGCAAAAGCCGCTGCCTCAGCCCCGAGGAAGTGGCGCTGTACACCGTTCGCGCGCTCGCCCGCAACCGCGCCCTGATCCTGCCGGGGCGACGCAATCGCTGGCTGGCGATCGCCCCGCGGCTGCTGCCGAACTGGCTGGTGCGCAAGCTGGCAGGTGTGATTCACCGGCGTTATTGCCCAGCCGGTATGGAATAGTCGCTGGGCGAGCGGCTCCGGCCTGAGTACACTCGGCCCGGACCCTCACCATGGAGCAAGTGCTGTGGACGATTTATTCCTCAAGATCATCAACCGAGAGATCCCGGCGAAGATCATCTACGAAGATGACCAGGTTCTGGCATTTCACGACATCGCCCCCCAGGCCCCGGTGCATTTTCTGGTCATTCCGAAAAAGCACATCCGCACCCTCAACGACCTGACCGAAGAAGACAAGGGCCTGGCTGGGCACATTCTGTTCACGGCCCAGCGCCTGGCCAAGGAGCTGGGCTGCGAGGAAGGCTTTCGCGTGGTCATGAACTGCAATGAACAAGGTGGCCAGACGGTCTACCACATTCACATGCACGTGCTCGGCCAGCGCCAGATGAACTGGCCACCGGGCTGATCCACCGCAAGCGACTCGAGCGCGATTGGGTTAAACTGTCGGGCACATTCTTGCGGAGGTGCCCGATGGCTACCGAACGTCACTATTCCCCGCTCGACCGCTTGTTGCTGCAGGCCGACACCGCCATGCGCACCTTGCTGCCGTTCAGCGGCCAACCCTCTCGCCCGTCCCCGGCTATCGTCAAACCCGCCGTCGAACTCGAAGATCGGCAGGCACGCCACGTGGCAGGGCTGATGCGCATCAACCACACCGGCGAAGTCTGCGCCCAGGCGCTTTATCAAGGCCAGGCCTTGACGGCCAAGCTGCCGTCAGTGCGCAAGGCCATGGAGCGCGCTGCGGATGAGGAAATCGATCATCTGGCCTGGTGCGAACAACGGATCCGTCAACTCAACAGCCACCCCAGCGTCCTGAACCCGCTGTTCTACGGCATGTCATTCGGCATTGGCGCTTTTGCCGGGCTGGTGAGTGACAAGGTGAGCCTGGGCTTCGTGGCAGCCACCGAGCACCAGGTCTGCAAGCACCTGGATGAGCACCTGGTGCAGATCCCTGCCGAAGATGAAAAATCCCGGGCCATCCTTGAGCAGATGCGCGTCGACGAAGAACAGCACGCCGATGCGGCACTGCAAGCCGGTGGCTACCGCTTCCCTGCGCCTGTGCGTTTTGGCATGAGCCTGCTGGCCAAGGTCATGACAAAGAGCACCTATCGCATCTGAAGGCTCGCCATGACAACACGTTTCGACGCCAAGGACCTGGCGCGAGCGGTCGAGGCGGGGATTCTCCAGCCAGACCAGGAACAGGCCCTGCAAGCCTTTCTCAGCCAGCGGCATAGTGCGACGGGCAGCCTGCAGCTGGCCCATGGCGCGTTCTACTTCGGCGCACTGCTGGTCATGGGGGCCATGGGCTGGCTGCTCAATGAAGCATGGCTACGCATCGGCGACACCGCGTTGCTGGCCGTGGCCAGTGCCTACATCGGGTTGCTGACCCTGGTCGCACTCAGCCTTCAGAAGCGTAAACAACCCGTTGCGGCCGGCGTACTGGCCGCAGCCGCGGTCAGTATCGTGCCACTGGCCGTTTTCGCACTGGAGCGATTGCTCGGTTGGTGGCCGCTCGATGACGTGCAAGCCGATTACCACCAGTACTACACCCAGGTACAAGGCGGTTGGCTGGCCATGGAGGCCGCTACCGTTCTTGCAGGTGTGATGATGCTCCGCCTAGTTCCCTACCCGTTTATCGTCATGCCCATTGCCGTTGCCCTGTGGTTCATGTCGATGGACCTTACCGAGTGGGTAGTCGGCGCGCCATTCAGTTGGGAACAACGCCGGGAGGTATCCCTGTGGTTCGGATTGGCGACCTTGCTGGTGTTTCTGCTGGTCGATGGCAGAACACGGCATGATTATGCCCACTGGGGCTATCTTGCCGGTCTGGCGGCCTTCTGGGGTGGGCTGACCATGCTCGACAGCGGCAGTGAATGGGGAAAAGCCACCTACTGCCTGATAAACCTTGTGCTCATGGGGGTGGCAGTGCTGCTGCGAAGGCCCGTTTTCATGGTGTTCGGCGCACTTGGCGTTGCCGCCTACCTGGGGTACCTGGCGTATGACGTATTTGCCGAATCATTGCTGTTCCCGGTGTTGGTCAGCTTGATCGGCCTGGGCGTCATAGGGCTGGGCCTGCTTTACCAGAAACACCGGGAGCCGTTGAGCCAGTCGGTCAGAAGCGCACTGCCAGGCTGGCTATACGCAACGCTGCCAGCACTGCGCCATTGACGGTCGCCGGTACGCCACGCAGCTCGCGCCCTTTGCTCAACCCAGTTCCACGATCTCGTAGCCATGGGTGATCTCGACCCCGGCACGCTCGAGCATGATCGACGCTGAACAGTATTTTTCGGCCGAAAGCTCGACGGCACGCTTGACCTGCGCCTCTTTCAATCCCCGGCCCTTTACCACGAAATTCATGTGGATCTTGGTGAATACCTTCGGGTCTTCACCTGCGCGCTCGGCCTCAAGAAACGCTTCGCAGCTCTCCACCGCTTGGCGCGATTTCTTCAGGATGCTGACCACATCGAAACTGCTGCATCCACCCAGGCCCAGCAACAGCATCTCCATCGGCCTGACGCCCAGGTTTCGGCCGCCGGCTTCGGGTGGGCCATCCATCACCACGACGTGACCGCTGCCGGATTCGCCAAGGAACATTGCCTCACCGGCCCACTGGATACGTGCCTTCATCACCCGAACTCCTGATTTCGCAAAAAGGGTGTCAGCTTAGTCGTTGTGCCGCTGTGGGAAAAGCATGTAAGGACTCGCTTTAATGCCGAAACATTTTGTAGTGTCTGATAAGCTGGCGCCAATCGAATGGCGTTTTTCCAGCCAGCTGCCATGGATGCCCATGGACTGCACAGAACAGGATTTCGCGATGGTAGCCTCTGCCCTACCCCCAAAGATCAAGAACATCGACAAATTGCTGGTGCACTGTCAACGCCGGCGCTACAGCGCCAAGAGCAACATCATCAGTGCAGGTGAACGCGCGCAGACGTTGTCGTTCATCATCAAGGGGTCGGTCACCATCCTCATCGAAGACGAAAACGGCCATGAGATGATCATCGCCTACCTCAACAGCGGTGACTTCTTCGGTGAGCTGGGGCTGTTCGAACCGGTTGAGTCGCAGCAGCATCGCAGCGCGTGGGTTCGGGCCAAGACCGAATGCGAAGTAGCCGAAATCAGCTACGACAAGTTCCGCGAACTGGTACGACATGAGCCAGACATGCTCTATGCCGTCAGCAGCCAGATGGCCCAGCGCCTGCGCGACACTACCCGCAAAGTCGGTGACCTGGCTTTCTTCGATGTAACCGGCCGAGTTGCCCGGTGCTTGCTCGACTTGTGCAAGCAGCCCGACGCCATGACCCATCCAGACGGCATGCAGATCAAGATCACCCGCCAGGAAATCGGGCGAATCGTCGGTTGTTCACGGGAGATGGTCGGCCGCGTCCTGAAGGACCTGGAAGAACGCAGCCTGGTCCAGGTCAATGGCAAGACCATGGTGGTACACGGCACCCGCTAGCTGATGGGCACCTCAGCCAGCACCTGCGCGTACGCTTGCGACAGCTGTGCAAACCACGGCGCCGCCGGTACTACCTCATGCAGGGCGATGTGGGCATCGGGGCGGCATCGCTGTTCGAGGTTGCAGCACGTATTGAAGTGGTTGACGGCGGCTACCATCGCCTCGCGATCGTTGTCCAACAGCAATGCCCCATGTACCAGCACCACCGGGCCTTTGCCTGCGGCGCTCTGGCGCCAGCGCTGGGCGGTCCCCACCAACTTGCGGCCATTGAGGTTGACGTTGTAGCGGCCATCGCAGAATGCGCCCTCGATCTCGCCAACCGAGGCGACACCCCCCCACGCCTGCAGCACCTCGCACAGCGGCAGGCACAAGCGCTGGTAGGCTTTTTCGATACGCCCCTGATCGCCCTCACTGCGCGGGGCCGCATAGACCAGGGCAATATTTACCGTCGAATGGGACTGCGGTACAGGCTCGCCGCCGGTCTCGCGCAGCAGCACTGGCCATCCAGTGCCAGCCAGTTGCGAACTCGCCGCTTCAAAGTGCTCCAGCCGGCTCATCCTGCGAGGCATCACCAGCGCCTGATCAATGGGGCGCCAGAACAACACACCGTTATCGCGCTCGCCCCGGCAAACGGCGGCCAGCAGGTCCTGTTCAGTAGACAGCCCTTGCTCGACGGTAAGGGCCAGAGGCTGGTCAGTCATTGCTTCACCTTCAATTGAGTTACGCAGGCTGCGGCCATCATCGTAAGCGTCACAGCCTCTGCACGACTGGCATTGGGGCGCCCATGAGCCAAATGGCAGCCATGAAAAAGCCGGCAACATGGCCGGCTTGGTTCATTCAGTCCAGTTGCTGGATGGTCTTTTTCACTTGATCAGGGAAGAACAAGCGCTGGAGCTCAATCCCCGGGTTCTCAGCCCGCATGAACGCTTCACCCACCAGGAATGAATAGACGCGGTTGATTTTCATCAGCTGCACATCGGCCTGATTGAGGATGCCGCTTTCGGTAATGGCGAGCCGATCCGCGGGGATACGTGGCAGCAGGTCCAGCGTGGCCTCCAGGCTCACTTCGAAAGTGTGAAGGTTACGGTTGTTGACCCCCACCAACGGCGTGTCCAGCGTCTTGAGCGCGCGCTCCAGTTCATCACCATCATGCACTTCCACCAGCACATCGAGCCCGACCGACTTGGCCGTGGCCGCCAGCTCGGCCATTTTCACATCGTCGAGCGCCGACACGATCAGCAGCACGCAATCTGCACCCAAGGCACGGGCCTCGACGATCTGATAAGGGTCGACCATGAAGTCCTTGCGGATCACCGGCAGTGATACGGCTGCTCGCGCCTGCTGGAGGTAGTCGTCCGCCCCTTGAAAATAATCGACGTCCGTTAACACCGACAGGCAGGTTGCGCCGCCTTTCTCGTAGCTGACGGCAATGTCTGCAGGGACGAAATGCTCCCGGATCACACCTTTGCTAGGAGAGGCCTTCTTGATTTCAGCGATCACCGCTGGTTGCTTGCGCTCAGCCTGACGCAGCATGGCGTTGGCAAAACCACGGGGCGCGTCGGCCGCCTTGGCCAACTGCTCAAGTTCGCCAAGGCTTACGCGGGCACTGCGTTCAGCCACTTCTTCGAACTTGCGGGCGATGATCTTTTCCAGCACCGTTGGCACGCTCATGCTTCGTTCTCCACCTTGAATACGGCTGTAAACGCACCCAGCTCTTGCAGTTTTTCCCAGGCCAACCCGGTGTGCAGCACGTCGTGGGCAAGTTCAACGCCGGCCTTCAGGCTCATGGCGTGATCTGCGGCGTAAAGGGCTGTACCGGCATTGAGCACGATCATCTCGGCGGCCTTCTGGCCGTTCTCGGTCTTGCGTCGACCCAGCGCATCACGAATCAGCGCCAGAGACGCCTGCGAGTCCTCGACCGCCAGGCCATGAAGGCTCTGGCTCTTCATGCCCAAGTTTTCCGGTTCAACCCAGTACTCGGAAATCTCGCCATTTTTCAATTCAGCCACGAAGGTGGGCGCAGCCAGGCTGAACTCGTCCAGCCCATCCTTGGAATGCACCACCAGCACATGCTTGCTGCCCATGCGGTGCAGCACCTCGGCCAGAGGACGGCAGAGCGCCTGGGTGAAGACGCCAACCACCTGATGCTTCACACCTGCCGGATTCGTAAGCGGGCCAAGCATGTTGAACAAGGTCCTGAGCCCCAGATCGCGACGTGGCCCAGCGGCATGTTTCATGGCGCTGTGGTGACTCTGGGCGAACATGAAGCCGATACCCAGGCTGTCGATGCAGCGGGCCACTTGAACGGGTGTCAGGTTCAGGTAGATGCCAGCAGCTTCCAGCAGGTCTGCGCTGCCACTTTTGCCGGACACCGCCCGGTTGCCATGCTTGGCGACGGTGCAGCCGGCAGCGGCCAGGACGAAAGCCGATGCCGTAGACACGTTGAAGATATTGGCGCCATCGCCGCCGGTACCCACAATGTCGACCACCCCATCCAGGGTTTTGAGTTCGACCTTGTCAGCCAACTCCCGCATGACCGACACCGCGCCAACGATTTCGTCGATGCTTTCACTTTTCATGCGCATGCCCATTAGAAATGCGCCAATCTGCGCATCACTGCATTGGCCGGTCATGATCTGGCGCATCACACCGCGCATTTCCTCGGTGGAAAGGTCCAGATGGCCGACGATGCGACCCAGCGCGCTCTTGATATCCATATTCGTTCCTTAGCGGTGGCCGCCGGTCTGCTGGAGGAAATTGGCGAACAGTTCATGGCCCTGCTCGGTGAGTATCGACTCGGGGTGAAATTGCACGCCCTCGATATTCAACGTCTTGTGCCGTACCCCCATGATCTCGTCGACCGAGCCATCTTCGTGTGCGGTCCAGGCCGTCACTTCCAGGCACTCAGGCAGCGTCTCACGCTTGATCACAAGCGAATGGTAGCGGGTCACGGTCACGGGGTTGTTCAGGCCGCTGAATACGCCAAGGTCGCGATGGTGGACCGGGCTCGTCTTACCGTGCATCACCTGGCGTGCCCGCACGACATCGCCACCGAACGCCTGGCCAATGGACTGATGCCCAAGGCACACGCCCAGAATCGGCAATTTACCGGCGAAATGAAGAATGGCTTCGATGGACACACCGGCTTCGCTCGGCGTACAGGGCCCAGGCGAGACGACGATGCGCTCCGGCGCCAGGGCTTCGATCTGGGCGATGGTCATTTCGTCATTGCGAATGACCCGTACATCAGCCCCTAACTCGCCCAGGTACTGGACGACGTTGTAAGTGAATGAGTCGTAATTGTCGATCATCAGTAACATCGAATGAAACCTCTTGAACCTACTGACTTCATGATTCGAACCTTCCTGCACCTGTCGCAGGCGCAACTTAGCCGCTAATGACGTTGAGACAGGAAGGCAAACAAGGGCGGGCCGGACGAACCGGCAGAGGATAAAGTCAGGCGCGCCAACGCCAACGGGCGTGGGCCTTGATAACGCGCATCAAGAGTTTGCTGACGATCAACACAGGGTAGGTCTCGCTCATACGTCTCGGCACAGTAGCCTACCGGGGCGACGGGCGCAATATGCCCGTAAACACTGGGAAACGAATGGCATCAGGTGCGATGCACGCCGTTTTGCTAAGGTCGATGAGGTTGTCCTGATAAAAACAAAGAAAAGGATGTTTATCGATGCTCAACGTACCGTTATTGCGCGTCACCGCCGCCTCCCTGGCATTGGCCTGCGGCCAGGCATTCGCATCCCCTGACCCATACGCTTCATTGATCGTGTTCGGTGACAGCCTGAGCGACGCCGGCCAGTTCGCAGGCCTTCGCTTCACCAACCGCAACGCCGATGGCAGCTATGCACCGGTGTCGCCGATGATCCTGGGCGCTCGCCTGGGCCTGGACGCCAATGCGCTTGGGCCTTCCACATCGCCAGTCAATGCGGCGCTGGGCCTGCCCGATGGTAACAACTGGGCGGTTGGGGGCTATACCACTCGGCAGATCCTGGACTCCATCACCACCACCTCCAGCACGGTCATCCCACCCGGGCGCCCGGGCGCAGGCCTGGTGCTTCGGGAAAAGCCTGGCTATCTGGCCACCGGCCTTCGCGCCGATCCCAATGCACTGTATTACGTGACAGGCGGCGGCAACGACTTCCTGCAGGGCCTGGTCAACAGCCCAGCCGACGCCGTGGCTGCCGGCGCACGCCTGGCCGCCAGTGCTCAGGCCCTGCAACAGGGTGGTGCCCGCTACATCATGGTCTGGCTGTTGCCCGATCTTGGCCAGACGCCCAACTTCAGCGGTACGCCACAGCAAAATCCTCTGTCATTGCTGTCCGGTGCCTTCAACCAGGCACTGGTCAGCCAGCTCAGGCAAATCGACGCTCAGGTCATCCCCTTGAATGTCCCACTGTTGCTGAGCGAGGCCCTCACCAATCCCGCTCAGTTCGGGCTGGGCAGCGACCAGAACCTGATCGGTACGTGCTACAGCGGCGAAAGCTGCGTCGGCAACCCGGTGTACGGCGCCAATGGCAGCACGCCAGACCCTACGAAGTTATTGTTCAACGACGCCGTGCACCCGACCATTGCTGGCCAGCAACTGATCGCCGATTACGCCTACTCCGTTCTGGCCGCCCCTTGGGAGCTCACCCTGCTGCCCGAAATGGCCCACGCCAGCGTCAGAGCTCATCAGGATGAGCTGCGCAACCAATGGCAAGCCCCGTGGCAAGCTGTTGGTCAATGGCAGCCTTTCATCGCCGCTGGTGCCCAAGACCTGGACTTCGGCGGGCAACGCAGCGCCGCCAGTGGTGACGGCCACGGTTACAACTTGACCGTCGGCGGTAGCTACCGGGTTGACGATGCCTGGCGGCTGGGGCTGGCTGGCGGCGTGTACCGGCAGAAGCTGGAAGTGGGCAGCCATGATTCGGACTACACACTCGACAGCTACCTGGCCAGTGCCTTCGCGCAGTACCGTCAGAACCGCTGGTGGGCAGATGCGGCATTGACCGTCGGGCACCTGGATTATGACGATCTGAAACGCACCTTCGCGCTGGGGGTGAGCGAGCGTAGTGAAAAAGGCGATACCCAGGGCGAGACATGGGCCGTGTCTGGCCGACTGGGCTATAACCTGGCGCCGGACAGTGCCCGCTGGCAGCTGGCGCCATTCCTGAGCGCCGACTATGCCAGGGTCAAGGTCGATGGCTATGACGAAAGAAGTGATCGTGCGACCGCGCTGGGGTTCGATGACCAGGAGCGCACGTCACGGCGGCTGGGCCTGGGCCTGCTGGGTAGCGTGCAGGTATTGCCTGCTACCCGTGTATTTGGCGAGGTGGCCCGTGAGCACGAGTTCGAGCATGACCAGCAGGACGTACGCCTGAACTTCACCGCTCTGCCGGACAATGATTTCACGCTCGACGGGTATACCCCCCACAGCAACCTGACCCGAGCCAGCGTTGGGGTCAGTCATGAAGTGGTGGCAGGCGTGAATGTGCGTGCCGGGTACAACTGGCGCAAGAGCGATGAGCTCAAGCAACAAGGCGTGAGCCTCGGCATTAGCGTGGACTTCTAGCAGAGGACCAGCCCTGATCAACACTTGACGCTTATCGAAATCCTGAGGCTGCTGTGGCGCCTGTCGAGGCCACTCATGGACCGTTCTGTAGAAGCGGTCTTGTCGGGGCGACTGACCGGCCGCGACGGGCTGCGCAGCAGACCCAGCATGTCAGCTTCGCAGCACAACTTGTCGGGGCCGGTCCGGCGCCCCGACAAGGCCGCGCCTACAAGGGCATGGGCTGCGATATCTCAAGCGACTGCCACCTACCGCGAAGTGGTCTGTTCGGCCAATGCCACCGCGCGGAACATGGCCCGACGCTTGTTGATGGTTTCTTCCCACTCCAGCGCTGGCACCGAGTCGGCGACAATGCCACCGCCGGCCTGTACGTGCAGCTCTCCATCCTTGATCACAGCGGTACGGATGGCGATTGCCGTGTCCATGTTGCCGTTCCAGGCGAAATACCCCACTGCACCGCCATAAACCCCGCGTTTGACCGGCTCCAGCTCATCGATGATCTCCATCGCACGGATCTTGGGCGCGCCGGACAGCGTACCGGCAGGCAAAATGGCACGCAGTGCGTCCATCGCCGTCAACCCTTCGCGCAACTGGCCGGTGACGTTGGAAACGATGTGCATGACGTTGGAATAACGCTCGATCACCATCTTCTCGGTCAGGCGCACGCTGCCTGTCGACGATACGCGGCCGACATCGTTGCGCCCCAGGTCGATGAGCATCAGGTGCTCTGCAATTTCCTTGTCATCCGACAGCAAGTCGTCTTCCAGCGCGCGGTCGGCCTCCTCCGTTGCTCCGCGTGGGCGAGTACCGGCAATGGGGCGCACCGTGACCAGGTTGTCCTCGACCCGCACCAGCACTTCAGGGGAGCTGCCGACGACATGAAAGTCCCCAAAGTTGAAGAAATACATGTACGGCGTCGGGTTGAAGCAACGCAAGGCGCGATAAAGGTCGATGGGTGCTGCCTTGAAGTCGATGGACATGCGCTGCGACGGCACCACCTGCATGCAATCCCCGGCCAGGATGTATTCCTTGATACGGCCGACGGCATGCTCATAGTCATCGCGCGTATAGCTTGACCGGAATGCAGGCTCGGCGGCCTGAGGCCCGCTCAGGTCCAGCCCGCGGCGTGGCGTAATGGGCTGGCGAAGCGTTTCGAGCAGGCTTTGCAGGCGCGCCTGGCCCTGCTCGTAAGCGTGTTCCTGAGCAGGGTCCACCAGCACGATGGCGTGCATCTTGCCAGCCAGGTTGTCGAACACCACCACGGCGTCCGAGACCATCAGGAGGATGTCCGGCACCCCTAGCGGGTCCGGATTGGGGCTCGCGCCCAGACGCTTCTCCACGTAGCGCACGCAGTCATAACCGAAATAGCCGACCAGTCCACCGTTGAAGCGCGGCAGCCCGGGAACGTCGGCCACGTTGTAGCGCTGCTTGAAGGTTTCGACGAACGCCAGGGGGTCCTCGACGTCATGGCTTTCGACCTCGACACCATCCTGCAGGATGGTCACGTGGTAGCCATGGACGCGCAGCACGGTCCGCGACGGCAAACCAATCATCGAATACCGCCCCCATTTCTCGCCGCCCTGCACCGACTCGAGCAGGTAGGAGTTGGGCTGGTCAGCCAGTTTCAGGTAAATCGACAGGGGCGTATCGAAGTCGGCCAGGGTCTCGCAGGCCAGGGGGATGCGGTTATAGCCGGCAGCGGCCAGGCGCAGGAATTCTTCGCGGATCATGAGTAGCCTCGTGGCAAACAGCGTTGGTTCGGGCAAACGGATGGGCCGGCATGCGCCGGCAGGCAGGCGTCAGGCGCGCCAACGCCATCGGGCCAGGGCCTTGATGACTTTCATCCAGAATTTGCCGGTAACCGCCACGTTGGACCCTTTTTGGTCTGAGGCTTGAAGGTCCGCCAACGTTATCCCAGTGGCAGGGTCTACGCAACCGGGCAACAAAGCCCGCAGGTCATCGATCACGAGGCTGGGCGACTCTTCTTCGATAGGCCGCCCATGATTGTAGCCATAGGTCAGCCCAACGCATTGCACGCCAGCTGCCTTGGCTGCCAGCACATCGCTACGCGAATCGCCGACGAACAACGCTTGCTGCGGCGTCACGCCGGCCATCTGCATCACGAACAGCAACGCTGCTGGGTCCGGTTTCTTCTGCGCCAGGGTGTCTCCGCCGATGATCCAGCGGAAATAGCTGCCCAGCTTCATCTGGTCCAGCAAAGGCCCCACGAAGCGCTCCGGCTTATTGGTGATCAAGGCCATTTCCACGCCCCGCTTGCGCAGCCAGCGCAAGGTGTCCTGCACACCTGGGTACACGACCGTCAGGTCGTGGCTTTCGGCGTAGGCGTCCATGAACAGCGCCAAGGCCTGCTCGGCCAGGGCATCGTCCACTCCAGCGTGGTCGATGTCACCCGCCAGCGCACGACGTACCAGCACCTGCGCGCCATTGCCTACCCACTGGCGCACGGCATCGAGGCCCGCGGCGGGTCGGCCGAGTTCGAGCAGCATGCGGTCCACCGCTGCGGCCAGGTCCGGGACGGAGTCGACCAAGGTGCCATCCAGGTCGAACATCACCAGCCTGGGCAGCGCTCCTGGGAACAGCTGCTCGAAGCCGCTCATGGGCGGGCCTGTGCCAGTTCGCTGCGCATCTGGGCAATGACCTGCTGGTAGTCAGGGGCGTTGAAGATCGCCGACCCGGCCACGAACGTATCGGCACCGGCGGCGGCGATCTCGCGGATGTTGTTCACGTTGACGCCACCGTCGATTTCCAGACGAATGTCGCGGCCGCTGGCGTCGATCAGCGCGCGCGCTTCACGTAGCTTGTCGAGCGTGCCCGGAATGAACTTCTGACCACCGAAGCCTGGGTTGACGCTCATCAGCAGCACCATGTCGACCTTGTCCATCACGTATTTCAGGACGTCCAGACTGGTGGCCGGGTTGAACACCAGGCCGGCCTTGCAGCCGCCGTCCTTGATCAGTTGCAACGAACGGTCGATGTGCTGGGTCGCTTCGGGATGGAAGGTGATGTAGGTGGCGCCGGCCTCGATGAAGTCGCCGATGATACGGTCAACAGGGCTGACCATCAGGTGCACGTCGATCGGTGCGGTCACGCCGTACTTGCGCAGTGCGGAGCAGACCATGGGACCAATGGTCAGATTGGGTACGTAGTGGTTGTCCATCACGTCGAAGTGGACGATATCGGCGCCTGCGGCCAGGACATTATCGACTTCCTCGCCCAGACGGGCGAAGTCGGCGGAAAGAATGGAGGGAGCAATAGCGTAGGGCTGCATGGCGCACCTGTTGGGCAGAATCACGGTGGCGCGCATTGTAACTCAGGCAACGGGGTGAAGGCTGATTGGTATCAACGCGTGGCGAGCAGCGGTTGCAACAGGCGCTGGCTTGTCTGCCGCCACAAGGGCTGACAAGCCAGCGCAGACAGCGCTGTCAGGCCGGTTGCTGGGTCCGCAGCTTCTCGCTGCGCCCCCGCAGCCATTCCAAGGTCAGCAGCAGCACCACCGAAAAACCGATCAGCAGGGTTGCCGCAGCCGCGATGGTCGGGCTCAGGTTCTCGCGAATGCCACTGAACATCTGCCGTGGCAGGGTCGCCTGCTCTGGCCCGGCCAGGAACAAGGTCACCACCACCTCGTCGAAGGATGTGGCGAACGCAAACAAGGCCCCGGAAATCACCCCTGGTGCGATCAGCGGCAAGGTCACCCTGCGAAACGCCAGCAGCGGCGAAGCACCCAGGCTGGCAGCCGCGCGCACCAGGTTGTAGTTGAAGCCTTGCAGCGTCGCCGACACGGTGATGATGACAAACGGGACACCCAACACCGCGTGCACCAGAATCAACGAGGTGAAACTGTTGCCAAGGCCCAGAGGCGCGAAGAACAGGTAGCTGGCCACGCCAATGATCACCACCGGCACCACCATCGGTGATATCACCAGGGCCATTACCAGGGACTTACCGGGGAAGTCACCGCGGGTCAGCCCGATGGCCGCCAGCGTTCCGAAGACCATGGCCAGCACGGTCGCCGCCGGAGCTACGATGATGCTGTTCTTCAAGGCCCGCATCCACTCGGCCGAGCCGAAGAAGTCCTGGTACCACTGCAGCGAGAAGCCTTGCAGGGGGTAGACCAGGAAGCTGCCGCTGTTGAACGACAGGGGCACGATCACCAGCACCGGCAAGATCAGAAACAGCAATATCAGGCCGCAGAGAATGCGCAGGCTGTAGAACCAGACCCGCTCGATGGGCGACATGTAAGGGCTCAGCATGACAAGGCTCCTCAGCTCAGGCGCAGGCGGCTGGCGCCGACCAGCCAGCTATAGATCAGGTACAGCAGCACGGTGGCCAGCAGCAGCAGACCGCCCAGCGCGGTGGCCATGCCCCAGTTGATGCTGGTGTTGGTGTAGAACGCCACGAAATAACTGACCATCTGGTCGTTCGGGCTGCCAAGCAGCGCCGGGGTGATGTAGTAGCCGATGGCCAGAATGAACACCAGCAAGCACCCTGCCCCTACCCCGGCATAGGTCTGCGGGAAGTACACCCGCCAGAAGCTCGCGAAGGGATGGCAGCCCAGCGAGATGGCCGCGCGCATGTAGCTCGGGGAGATGCCTTTCATCACGCTGTACAACGGCAGGATCATGAACGGCAGCAGGATGTGCACCATCGAGATGTACACGCCGGTACGGTTGAAGACCAGCTCCAGCGGCTGATCGATGATGCCCATGGCCATCAGCGCGCTGTTGATCAGCCCGCCTGACTGCAGCAGCACGATCCAGGCTGCCACCCGTACCAGAATCGAGGTCCAGAACGGCAGCAAAACCAGGATCATCAACAGGTTGCTCTGGCGTGTCGGCAGGTTGGCCAGCAGGTAAGCCAGCGGATAGGCCAGCACCAGGCAGATGGCGGTGATCACCACACCCATCCACAGGGTGCGGGTGAAAATGTCCAGGTAGATGGCCTGGTCCGGCGTGGCCTTGGCCAACTCGCCCAGGTCGTCGATGCGGTGGTCCAGCGACGCCAGCAAATAGAAGGGTGTCAGGGTACTGGTATTGCGGCGAATCGCCTGCCAATAGGCAGGGTCGCCCCAGCGCTCGTCCAGCGCCTGCAAGCCGTCCTTGTAGGAGGCAGGCTCGGTCTTGAAGGGCAGCGCCCGCGCGGTCTTGGCCAACAGGCTGCGGTAGCCGGCCAGCTCCATGTTCAAGCGCTTGGACAGGTCACCCAGGGTCTGGTTCTTGCGCGATTCGGCCAAGTCCTGGCTCAACGCCTGGTAGACGTCCTCGCCCGGCAAGCCCTTGCCATCCCACTGTGTAATGATATCGACCGTGCGCGGCAAGCCGGCGACCACTTCCGGGTTACCGACGCTCTTGTACAACAGGGCTGCGATCGGCACCAGAAACACCAGCAGCAAAAACAGCGCCAGGGGCGCGATCAGCGCCTGGGCCTTCCAGCGGTTGACCCGCTCGGCGTGTTTAAGGCGCTGTTTGAGATTGGGACCGGCGCCTTCGTTGAGGGGCACTGCAATGGCCATGGCGAACTCCACGATACACACTGAAAGAGGGGCCGCAGCGCAGCCCCTTGCACTGGACGTTTACTTCTTCGCCGCCCAGGCGTTGAAACGTTGCTCCAGCTGCTCGCTGTTGTCCGCCCAGAACGCCACGTCGATCTGCACCTGGTTGGCGATGTTCTCAGGCGTGGTCGGCATGTCTTTCTTGACCTCTTCGGACAGCAGGTCGACCGCCTTGCTGTTGGCCGGGCCATAGGCGATGTTTTCGGAATAGATCTTCTGCTGTTCAGGCTGCACGCTGAAGGCGATGAATTTTTTCGCCTCGTCGCTGTTCTTGGCGCCCTTGGGAATGGCCCAGGCATCGAAGTCATAGATGCCGCCGTTCCACACCACCTTCAGGTTGCTCTCCTTCTGCACCGCAGCGATGCGCCCGTTGTAGGCCGAACTCATGACCACGTCGCCCGAGGCAAGGTACTGCGGCGGCTGGGCGCCGGCTTCCCACCACTGGATGCTCGGCTTGAGCTGGTCGAGCTTCTTGAAGGCGCGGTCCACGCCCTCTTTGGTGCCCAGCACCTTGTACACGTCCTTGGGCGCCACACCATCGGCCATCAAAGCGAATTCCAGGGTGTACTTGGCACCTTTGCGCAGGCCGCGTTTGCCTGGGAATTTCTCGGTGTCCCAGAAATCAGCCCAGCTGCTCGGGGCGGTCTTGAGCTTGTCGGCGTTGTAGGCCAGCACCGTCGACCAAACGAAGAAGCCGACACCACAAGGCTGAATCGCGCCTGGCACGTAGTCGGCCTCATTGCCAAACAGCGCCGGGTCGAGCTCTTCGAACATGCCCTCGTCGCAGCCTCGGGCCAGTTCGGGTGATTCCACCTCCACCAGGTTCCAGGAGACGCTCTTGGTGTCGACCATGGCCTTGACCTTGGCCATTTCACCGTTGTACTCACCAGCGACGATCTTGCCCTTGCCGGCCTTTTCCCACGGCTCGTAGAACGCCTTGACCTGGGCGGCCTTGTTGGCGCCGCCGAACGAGACCACGGTCAGGTCCGCAGCCATGCTCTGGCCAGCGGCGAACAGCCCCAGGGCCAGGGCGGTCAGTTTCAACTGCTTGCGCATTATTATTCTCTCCACAGTTCAGGGTTGGTGCTGCAAACCATCAATGGGCTTCGGTGATCGGATCCAGTGCACGGGCGTGTTCCACTTCCCAACCCAGTGGCACCACATCGCCCACGGCCAAGGCCGGGTCGAGTTCGGCGATGGGCTGCTTCACGAAGAAGTCGGCCTTGCCACACACTTCAAGGCGAACGCGCACGTGGTCGCCCAGGTAGATGAATTCGGCCACACGGCCGGAAAAGCGGTTGGCGCAGTGCTCACTGTGGCCGTTGAGCCGTACCCGCTCCGGGCGGATCGACAGGGTCACCGCTTCGCCTGGCTGGCCCACGTTGACCGCCAAGGCTTCGACCCGCTCGCCGCGCGCCAGCTGCACCTGGCAGCGGTTACCGTCATGGCTCAGCAAGGTGCCGTTGAGGCGGTTGTTCTCACCGATGAAGTTGGCGACGAACGTGTTGCTGGGCGCCTCATACAAGGTGCGCGGATCGGCAATCTGCTGAATTTCCCCTTGGTGGAACACCGCCACCCGATCGGACATGGTCAGCGCTTCGCCCTGATCGTGGGTCACGTACACCACGGTCACGCCCAGGCGCTGGTGGATGTGCTTGATCTCCATCTGCATGTGTTCGCGCAGTTGCTTGTCCAGCGCGCCCAGTGGCTCGTCCATCAACACCAGCTGCGGCTCGAACACCAGCGCCCGCGCCAGGGCCACGCGCTGTTGCTGCCCACCGGACAATTGGCCCGGATAGCGCTTGGCGAAGCTGTCGAGCTGAACCATGTTCAATACCCGTTTGACTCGCTCGGTGATATCGGTCTTGCTCAGGTTGCGCACGGTCAGCGGAAAGGCGAGGTTCTCGGCCACGGTCATGTGCGGGAACAAGGCGTAGTTCTGGAACACCATGCCGATATCGCGCTTGTGCGGGGGCACATTGTTGATGGAGCGACCGGCCAGCTGAATTTCCCCGGCTGTGGGGGTTTCGAAGCCGGCCAGCATCATCAGGCTGGTGGTCTTGCCGGACCCGGAAGGCCCTAGCAGGGTGAGGAACTCGCCCTTGCGGATGTCGAGGTTGAGGTTCTTGACGATCAGCGACTCGCCGTCGTAGCTCTTCTGCACACCACGGAAGCTGACCAGCGTTTCGCCGGTGGCAGCGTTCGACTTCGCCTCACTCATGCCTGCACCTTATTGTTGGATGACTGCGTGAGGCAAAGCGTAGAAGAGCCGCATCCCCCCGGAAATCGGGCGCCCAGAGAGAATGCCATCGTCCGGATGGAAGATTTGTTGTAGGGAACGCCCTACAAGCATGGCGCTTTCAGAACACAAGCCCACACAGTTTGAGGCGTTCGACCGTCAGTCCTTGAGCGCACGACCGCGCCCATGCAAGCGCCGGCGCTGCGTGCGTGCCGGCAGCCTTGGTCTACGCACCGGCTCACGACAGCGATGGCACGGCCCTGAATGTCGCAATCAGATCAGCTTGTGCTCCATCGCATACTTGACCAGCTCGGCCAGCGAATTCACTTTCAGCTTCTGCATCAAGCGCGCCTTGTGGGTGCTGATGGTCTTGCTCGATAACGCCAGTTGCTGGGCGATGTCATTGACGTTGGCGCCCTGGGCCAGGCGTTCGAACACCGAAAATTCTCGTTCCGACAGCAAGGTGTGCAACGGCCTGGATTCGGTCAGGCCCACTTCGAAGACCATGCGGTCGGCCAGCGCCGGATCGATGTAACGCCCGCCCCCAGCTACCCGACGTATCGCCGCCAGCAACAAGGCCGGGTCGCTGTCCTTGGTCGCGTACCCAGCCGCGCCGGCCTTCAGGGCGCGGGCCGCCATCTGCGCCTCATCGTGCATCGACAGCATCAGGATCGCAGGCGCATCGTGCAGGGCACGGATGCGCGGGATCGCTTCCAGGCCACTCACGCCCGGCATAGAAATATCCAGCAGCACCACGTCACACCGGATGTGCCGCAGGCTATCGAGCAACTGCTCGCCGTTTGCGGCTTCCCCTACCACCTGCATGTCCTTCGCCAGCCCGATCAACTGCTTGATCCCCTCCCGGACAATGGTGTGGTCCTCGGCCACCAGCACTCGAATCACGTTCGCTCCTCCTGCTCTAGGGCAATGGCTACGCTCAAGCGCGTGCCGTCGCCGGGCTCACTGTGCAGCACCATGCTGCCGCCCATCATCAATACCCGCTCGCGCATCCCGACCAGGCCAAAGGAGCTGGGGCGCGGCTGGTCGGGGCAGAAACCCTGCCCGTCATCACTGACCGTCATGCGCAAATGCCCGGCCTCGCGCACCAGCTCGATTTCCACGCTGTGCGCCTGGGCGTGGCGCATCACATTGGTGAGCGCTTCCTGAAGGATACGGAAAAGGCCCGTTGCCCGGGCGTCGCTCAATGCCGGCAGCTGGTCAGGAACCTGCACCAGGCAAGGAATCTGGGTGCGCGCCTCGAAGCGTCGGGCTTGCCACTCGATGGCCGAGGCAATCCCCGCATCCAGAATGGGCGGGCGCAGCGCGGTGGCGACATCGCGTACCAGCTGAAACAGCTGGCTGATCAGGCGCTTCATGGTCGTCAGCCGCTCATTGAGGCCGGGGTCCAGTTCGGCAAAGGCCAGTTCGCACATGGACACTTCGAGTTTGAGCACGGTCAGCATCTGGCCCAACTCATCGTGCACCTCGCGGGCGATTCGGGCTTTTTCCTCCTCGCGCACGCTTTCCAGGTGCGCCGAAAGTTCGCGCAGTTGCTCCTGGGAACGGGCCAGGGCCTGCTCGGCGCGCTTGCCCTGGGTGATGTCCCAGACCACCCCATCCCAGACCAGTTGGCCATTACCCAGGCGCCGGGTGCTGGCCTTGATGTCGGCCCAGCGTTGCTCGCCCTGACGCGTCAGGATGCGCCCCTGCCAGGCCCAGTCCTGCTCATTGGCCAGCGCCAGGTCCTGCACCCGGTGATAATCGGCGCGGTCGTCGGGGTGCACCAGGTTGCGCAGCCCCATCTGTGGGTGCTGGATCTCGCCAGGCGTATAACCCACCAATGCCTCACTCCCCTCGCTGACATAGGGAAATTCAAGCCCCTTTTCAGCCGGGTCCCGCTCCAGGCGAAACACCAACCCTGGCACGTTGCCAGCGATTCCCTTGAGGCGTGCCTCGCTTTCGCGCAAGGCAGCCGTGGCGCGATGGCGCTCGGTGACATCAGCCATGTACACCACCAGGTATTCCGCATCGCGAAATCGCAGGAAACTTAATGACAGCTCCACCGGCAGCAGGCAACCGTCAGCACGCAGGCATTGAGTTTCGAACTGCCCGGCACCGCTGTCGCCTGAACGCGCGCCTTTCCACAGGTCCAGCCAGCGTTCCATGCTCAGCGAGGGTTCGAAGTCTCCCAAAGGCCTTTCCAGCAAGGCGCCTTCGCCATAGCCCAGCATGCGCTCAGCGGCCGGGTTGGCATAGCGCACATGGCTGTCCCAATTGACCCACAGAATACCCACGGTGCTCTGATCGATGGCGAACTGACTCAGGCGCGAGGCTTCATCGCGCGCATGCCGCTCTACCAGTCGCTCACGGGTGGCCAACAGGCTGCGCTCCAGCTGACTCTGCTGGCGGCGCTGCCATACCAAGGTGATCAATGCGCAGATCAGCAACAGCCCCAGCAACAAGGCCAGGTTTTGCCAGAACCCTGGCGACTCGCTGATCCTGGAGTACCTGGGCTGCAACCAGCGCTGATGCAACTGTTCCAGTTCCTTGGCCGGCAATGCCTGCAAGCCACGCTCCAACACCTCGGCCAACCGTGGCCAGTCTGGCCGAGAACCCATGCGCAGCAGTTGCGGCAGGCCGATATCCCCCACGACCGCCAGTTCGCTGAACTCGCTTTCACGGGACAGGCGACTCAGTTGGGCCTCGTCCAGGACGGCATAGCTGGCCTGCCCTCCGACCACCAGTTGCAAGGCTTCACGGTCGTTCGGCACTCCCTGCAGGTTCAGGTTGCCGTAGTTGGCACGCAGGTAGTTGGCCAGTGCCCCTGGCATGCGCACGGCCACGCGCTGGGCTGCGTCCAGTTTCTCCAGCTCAACGCCCAGCGCCGCGTTGCGTGGCCCAACGATCAGCTGCGGCACGCGCATGTAGGGGTCGCTGAACAACCACAGGCGCAACGTGGCCGGTGTCTGAGTCAAGCCTGGTGCGAAGTCGATCTCCCCTGCCTGCAAGGCCCGTTCGAGACTGGCCTGGTCTGGATAATGGCGCCACGTGAGGTCCAGATGCAGCACTTTGGCCAGGCTGCTTACCAGCTCCACGTTAGCGCCGTACAGTTGCTGCAGGCGGCGGTCGAACTGGGCATAGGGGGCTTGCAGTACCAACCCAACGCGCAGGCTGCGGTGGGTGTCGAGCCACTGTTGCTGCGTCGGCTCCAGCGCGACCTCTGGCACCGCCTCAGGCCTTGCCACGGCCATCAGCGGCAGCCACAGGCAGCCGATCATCAACAGGCGATGCAATCGCTTCATCTACACGTTCGTCCACACAGGGGCGGCCATCGACCGTGGCCGTAACGGGCAAATACCATTACGCTGCCGGTATCATTCTTGCCTTGGGTTGAGACATGTTCACACTCTATCGCACGACGCTGGCAATGTGCTGCCTGGTCTCGCTCCTTCCTGTGGCTGCGCTGGCTGACGACGCACCGGCGACCCCGCCTGAGAAAGCGCCGGCAGCCACCGAAGCTGCGCCCTCGCGCCCGCCCCTGATCGAGCGCAGCCAGGAGGACGCCCAGGCACTCGAGCGCCGCGTGCCCAAGGCCGAGCAGCAAACCCTGCAAGCCGGTACTGACAGTTTCCTTGCGTTGTGGAAGGCCGCCAACGACAGCGACCCACAGGGCGCGGTGATCATCGTGCCGGGTGCTGGCGAAACGGCAGACTGGCCCAACGCCGTGGGCCCGCTGCGCCAGAAATTTCCGGATGTGGGCTGGCACAGCCTGAGCGTGAGCCTGCCTGACCTGCTGCTCGACAGCCCATTGGCACGTGTGGAAACCAAGCCCGCCACCGCGCCTGCTCAGGCCGATGGGCAAACGGCGCCTGCCAAGGACGAACCTGCCGACGCCAACGCCAACGTGGCGCAAGCCACCGCTGCCGAGCCCGAAGCGGCTCAAGGCACCGACGCCGAAGCTGCCAGCCAGCAGGCCGACCCTGCCGATGCCGAGCGCATTTTCGCCCGCCTGGACGCCGCCGTCGCGTTCGCCCAGCAACACAATGCTCGCAGTATCGTGTTGATCGGTCATGGCAGCGGCGCCTACTGGGCAGCCCGTTACCTGAGCGAAAAGCAGCCGCCAGAGGTGCAGAAGCTGGTCATGGTGGCCGCCCAGACCCCTGCCCGTGTCGAGCATGACCTGGAAAGCCTGACGCCTACCCTGAAAGTGCCCACGGCCGACATCTACTACGTGACCCGCAGCGCAGACCGTAACGCTGCGATGCAGCGCCTGCAGGCCAGCAAGCGGCAGAAAGACAGTCAATACCGCCAGTTGTCCCTGATCGCCATGCCGGGCAATCAGGCCGCCGACCAGGAACAGTTGTTTCGTCGCGTGCGGGGCTGGATGCAGCCCTGATTTCGCAGGCAGGGCAGGATCACTGCCGGCGCTCGGTGCCGGCTAGAGATCCCGGCGCTTACGGATCAGCGCGTAGGCCTGGTGCAGCTCGCGAGTTCGCTCGGTGGCTTCGCGCAGCTGCGCCTCGCTGGCGCCAGTGCCGGCCAGCTTGTCCGGGTGATGACGACTGACCAGTCGGCGATAAGCCTGTTTGACAAGTGCGCCGTCGGTATCGGTGTCCACGCCAAGCAGGCGCATCGCTGCCGCATAGGTCATGCCGACCCCTGCCATGCCAGCCGTTCGACGAGGTTCGTACTCCTGGGACATGGCCTGCACCTGGCGCCGGCTCATGCCCAGTTTGTGTCCCCAGTCCAGCAGCAGCTCACGCTCCTTGTTGCCCATCTTGCCGTCGGCCCAGACCATGCGCCAGCTGGCGCGCAAGGTGCCTTCGGCCGCATGAGGCTGCTGGCGGATCCGGCGCAGATAGCTGCCCAACCGTTCCTTGCCACCCTTGCCCCGATTGAAAGCATCGATCGCCCGCAACCTGGCCGCTTCATCCAGGTTCAGCCGGGCCATTTCCTGCCGAGCCTGCTGGATATGCTGCTCGACCACACGCCCATCGCTTTTGGCCAGGCGCCCCAGCAGCACAAACAGCAACTCTTCGTCCCTTGGCGCCGGACGCCCGCCTAACCGCTCGCGCACATCGTCCCAGCCTTGCAGGCGCAGGTGACGGTCCATCATCTGCCCCAGCAGTGCACCGAGCAGGGCACCCGGAATGCTGGCGATGGCAAACCCTGCCCCAGCCCCGATCAACGTGCCTGGCCACCACATCTCAGCGCTGCTCGCCCAGCAGACGCTCGGCCTCGGCCAGGCGCTCGACGGTACCCACATCGACCCAGTGCCCGGCAAAATGCTCACCGCTCACCTGGCCGCTGGCCATGGCCTGGCGCAGCAAGGGCGCCAACTTGAAGGCGCCAGGTGTGCAGCCTTCGAACAACGCCGGATGCAACACCGAGATACCGCTGAAGGTCAACGTGCCGGGTGCACCGTCCCCATCGACCACCTGAGTGCCGGCCAGGCGAAAATCGCCTAGGCCGTGATGCCCGGGGTTGTCCACCAGCACCAGGTGAGCCAACCCTTGCAGCGGCGCCTGTAGATGGGAGAAATCGTACTCGGTCCAGATATCACCGTTGATCAGCAGGAACGGCGCATCTCCCAGCAAGGGCAAGGCCTTGAAAATACCGCCTCCGGTCTCCAGCGGCTCGCCTTCCGGGGAATAGGCGATACGCAGGCCGTAACGGCTGCCATCGCCCAGGTGGTCCTCGATCTGCTGACCCAGCCAGGCGTGGTTGATCACCACGTCGGTGACCCCTGTCGCCGCAAGCGCCATCAGGTGGTATTCGATCAGCGGGCGCCCCGCCAGCGGTATCAGCGGCTTGGGCGTGTGCAGGGTCAGCGGGCGCATGCGCTCGCCTTTGCCTGCTGCCAGAATCATCGCCTTCATGCACGCGCTCCTGCTTGCAGGCCAGCGATCAGCTCGCCCAGCTCGGCAAGCTCCGGCCGCCGGCCGATCACTTCTTCTATATAGGCGAAGAAGCGCGGTACGTCGGCCAGATAACGCGGTTTGCCATCACGGTGGCAGATACGGGCGAAGATACCGATCACCTTCAGGTGGCGCTGTACCCCCATCAAGTCGCTGGCACGCTGGAAGGCTTCGAACGTGGCCTGCACTGGAACACCGGCGGCCTTGGCCTTGTGCCAATAGTCGTGCAGCCAACCTTCGACCCTCGCTTGCGGCCAACTGAGGAACGCATCCTTGAACAGGCAGGTGATGTCGTAGGTGACCGGGCCGTAAACGGCATCCTGGAAATCCAGCACGCCGGGGTTAGGGTCGCTCTGCATCAGGTTGCGCGGCATGAAATCGCGGTGTACCAGCACCTGCGGCTGGGCCAGGGCGCTGTCGATCAGCAACTGGCTGCATCGCTGCCACGCCGCTGCCTGCGCCTCGTCGAACGCCAGGCCAAGCGCATGCTTCACGTACCACTGGGGGAACAGTTCCACCTCCCGGCGCAGCAGTGCTTCGTCATAGCGGGGCAACGGTGCATCCATGGGCAGCGCCTGCAAGGCCAGCAGGGCATCGATGGCATCGGCGAACAGGGCATCGGCATTGTCGGCGTCGATGACGTCCAGGTAGGTCTGGCGGCCCAGGTCGCCCAGCAACAGGAAACCGCGTTCAAGGTCCTGGCCATGGATCAGCGGCACATGCACACCACCACCGGCAAGCAGGTGATCGATGGCGACGAACGGTCGGCAATCTTCCTGTGGCGGCGGTGCATCCATGATCACGAAACTGTGCCCTGCGCCTTCCCAGCGAAAATAACGGCGAAAGCTCGCATCGCTGCTGGCAGGCGTCAGGCTGCCGGCCGGCACCGGGCCCCAGGCCTGGCGCAGGAAAAGGTCTTGGAGTTGCTGGTCGAGCCACGCGGACAGTTGCTGCAGGCGTACATCGTGTTCAGGCATTACAAGGGTCTCCGACGGCCCTAGCCGTCAAGCGGGTCATGCTTTATTATCCAGCATCTTTTTCAGACCATCGAGAGGCGTGCGGCCCCACACGCGGGCAGATGGCACGCAGGAAGCCCGGACTAATAAGATGGCATTGAAATCCCCCGCGTTTCGTAGAAAGTTTCCGTTGCTCGTCACCGGCAGTCTGCTGGCCCTGCAACCTCTGGCCATGTCGCACGTCATGGCAGCCGAACAATTCGACTGCCAAGTGTCCGCCTCCGGTGGTTGGGACTGCAAGCCCAAAACCGCCGTCACCAACCTGCCACCGCGCCCGGTGCACGAGGGTGCCGCCGCTGCTGGCGGTACCGGCACCGAAGCGACGGGTGAAGCCGAGGCCGACCGGCCGATGCTGGTCACCGAGGCCAAGGGCCGTGGGCTGAAGTCGCGCAGCGAGGACTACAGCCACCTGGACTGGGTCCCGCGTGACAAGCTGACCGCCGCGCAGCTGGCCGAAACCGGCCCGTACTGCGGCGGTGCCTATGTCGAGCCGCTGCGCCCCGGCATGGCGGACACCACGCCCAAGGACGAGTCGCCGACCTACATCAACGCCAAGGTATCCAAGTACCAACAGGAGCAGCAGATTGCGACCCTGGCCGGTGACGTGGTCATGCGCCAGGGCAGCATGCAGGCCCAGGCCGACGAGGCCAACCTGTATCAGGCCGAGAACCGTGGCGAGCTCAAGGGCAACGTCAAGATCCGTGACAACGGCTCGCTGGTCGTCGGTGACCAGGCGCAGATCCAGCTCGACACCGGCGAAGCCCAGGTCGACAACGCCGAATACGTGATGCACAAGTCGCACATTCGCGGCAGTGCCCTGTACGCCAAGCGCGGTGAGAACGCCATCATCCGCCTCAAGGACGGTACGTACACCACCTGCGAACCGGGCAGCAACGCCTGGCAGCTCAAGGGCAACAACATCACCCTCAACCCGGCCACCGGGTTCGGCACTGCCACCAACGTCACGCTGCGGGTCAAGGATTTCCCGGTGTTCTACACACCGTACATCTACTTCCCGATCGACGACCGCCGCCAGTCCGGCTTCCTGCCGCCGTCGTTCAGCACCAGCAGCGACACTGGCTTCATGCTGGTCACCCCGTACTACTTCAACCTGGCGCCCAACTACGACGCCACGTTGTACCCGCGCTACATGACCAAGCGTGGCCTGTTGATGGAAGGCGAGTTCCGCTACCTGACGCCTTCGAGCGAAGGCCAGTTCGGCGGCGCCTACCTCAACGACAAGAGCGACGAGCGCAAGGACCAGACCGACTACAAAGACCAGCGCTACATGGTCAACTGGCAGCACAAGGGTGGCCTGAACGAGCGCCTGATGACCGAGGTGAACTACACCGACATCAGCGACCCGTTCTACTTCCAGGACCTTGAGTCGGACCAGATCGGCGTCGAGAACAAGGACTTCCTCGATCAGCAGGGCGCCCTGACCTATCGCGGCGACAGCTACACCGCGCGGTTGAACGTGCATGCCTACGAGGCAGCGACCATCTCGCAGATCACGCCTTACGACCGCCTGCCGCAGATCACCCTCAACGGTGTGCTGCCGTACCAGCCGGGCGGCCTGACCATGGCCTACGAAACCGAAGCGGCGCGCTTCGATCGTGACCTGAAGAACGGCCCGGTGTTCGACAAGGACGGTAATCTGGATCTCACCGCTGGCGCCGACGGTCGTCGTCTGGACCAGAACATCCAGGGTATCGAACGGGCCAACGGCACGCGCCTCAACGTGGCGCCATCGATCAGCTACCCCATGCAGGCCAGCTATGGCTACCTGACGCCGAAGCTGAAGTATGCCTACACCCAGTACGATCTTGACCTCGATAGCCAAGGCAAGGCTGACGCTGTTCGCCTTGCCAACGCCAACCCTGGTGCCTATGGCAGCTACAGCAGCTCGGTCAACCGCAGCGTCCCGATCTTCAGCGTGGACAGCGGCCTGTACTTCGACCGCAACACCTCGCTGTTCGGCAACAACTACAAGCAGACCCTCGAGCCGCGCCTGTACTACCTGAACGTTCCCTACAAGGATCAGAAGGACATCCCGCTGTTCGACACCGGTGAGACGCTGTTCAGCTATGACTCGCTGTTCCGTGACAACCGCTTCAGCGGTAGCGACCGCATCGGCGACGAGAACAAGCTCTCGCTGGGCGTGACCACCCGCTGGATCGAAGACAATGGCTTCGAGCGCCAGAACTTCAGCATCGGCCAGGCCTACTACTTCAAGGACCGCAAGGTCCAGTTGCCGGGCCTCGACTACCGTGACCGCCAGGACTCGCAGTCGGACGTCTCGCCGTACGCGCTGGTGTACAACTACTACTTCAACCGCGACTGGCGCTTCAATTCGGACTTCAACTGGGACCCGGACAGTCACAGCACCCGCTCGGGCAGTGCAATGTTCCACTACCAGCCTGAAGACAACCCGAACAAGATCGTCAACCTCGGTTATCGCTACCGTAACGACACCATCGCCTACGACTCGGCCACCGGTACGTGGAAAGTGGGTGGTGGCGACTACGGCACCCCGGGTAGCCCGAACTACATCAAGGACTACTACAAGATCCAGCAGCACGACTTCTCGGTCATCTGGCCGATCGTCCCGCAGTGGAGCGTCATCGCTCGCTGGCAGCATGACTACAACCGTAACCGCACCCTGGAAGCCATGGGCGGTTTCGAGTACGACAACTGCTGCTGGAAGCTGCGCTTGATCAACCGTTACTGGCTCGACTTCGACGACTTCAGCCAGGCACTGCCGCAGAACGAAAAAGGCGACCATGGTGTATTCCTGCAGGTCGTTCTCAAGGGCCTCGGCGGCGTCGTTGGCAACAAGGTCGAATCCTTCCTCGGCCAAGGCATTCAAGGTTACCGTGAACGTGAAGAACAAGCTTATTGATCGACTGCGCCCAGTGCTGCTGGGCGTCGCTTTGCTGAGTGGCGCGGTGCATGCCGCGGTGCAACCGCTTGATCGGGTGGTGGCCATCGTCGACAACGACGTGGTCATGCAAAGCCAACTGGACCAGCGCGTGCGGGAAGTTCAGCAGACCATCGCCAAGCGCGGCGGCAGCGTGCCGCCCAGCGGCGCCCTGCAGCAGCAGGTGCTGGAACGCCTGATCGTCGAAAACCTGCAGCTGCAGATCGGCGAGCGCTCGGGCATCCGCATCACCGACGAGGAGCTGAACCAGGCGATCGGCACCATTGCCCAGCGCAACGGCATGTCCATCGACCAGTTCCGCGCGGCCCTGGCCCATGACGGCCTGTCGTTCGACGATGCTCGCGAGCAGGTCAAGCGCGAGATGATCATCAGCCGCGTGCGTCAACGCCGGGTGGCCGAGCGCATCCAGGTGTCGGAGCAGGAAGTGAAGAACTTCCTGAATTCGGACATGGGCAAGATGCAGATGTCCGAAGAATACCGCCTGGCCAACATCCTGATCCCAACCCCGGAAGCGGCCAACTCCAGCGACATCCAGAAGGCTGCGCGCAAAGTGGGCGATGTCTACCAGCAGCTCAAGCAAGGTGCGGACTTCGGTCAGATGGCAATCGCCAACTCGGCCAGTGAGAACGCGCTCGAAGGCGGCGAGATGGGCTGGCGCAAAGCTGGTCAACTGCCTCCGGACTTTGCCAAGATGCTGAGCAGCATGCCGGTGGGTGAAATTACCCAGCCCATTCGCATCCCCAACGGCTTCATCATCCTCAAGCTTGAGGAAAAGCGTGGTGGCAGCGAGAACGTGCTGCGCGACGAGGTGCACGTGCGCCACATCCTGATCAAGCCAAGTGAAGTGCGCAGCGAAGCCGCCACTCAGCAACTGGCTGAAAAGATCTACGAGCGCATCGAAAACGGTGAAGACTTTGCCACCCTGGCCAAGAGCTTCTCGGAAGATCCGGGCTCGGCGCTCAACGGCGGTGACCTCAACTGGGTAGACCCGAACACCCTGGTGCCGGAGTTCCGCGAGCAGATGGCCAACGCCCAGCAAGGCGTGGTGACCAAGCCGTTCAAGACCCAATATGGCTGGCACGTGATGGAAGTGCTGGGCCGCCGCGCTACCGACAGCACCGAACAGGCCCGTGAACAGCAAGCCCTGAGTGTGCTGCGCAACCGCAAGTACGACGAAGAGCTGCAGACCTGGCTGCGCCAGATCCGCGACGAAGCCTACGTTGAAATCAAGCTGCCTGGCGCTGACCAGGCTGCTCAGTGAAGCCCCTGCGCTTCGCCGTCACACCCGGCGAGCCGGCGGGGATAGGGCCTGACCTATGCCTGCTGCTCGCTGCCGACGCCCAGCCCCACCCTCTGATTGCCATCTCCAGCCGTGACCTGCTCGCCGAGCGGGCCACCCAGCTGGGGCTGGACGTTAGCTTGCTGTCTGTCATGCCAGGGCAATGGCCGAGCCAACCGGCACCCGCCGGCAGCCTGTATGTGTGGGACACGCCGCTGTCTGCCCCAGTGGTGGCTGGTCAGCTGGACCAGGCCAATGCGCCATTCGTGTTGCAGACCTTGACCCGTGCCGGACAAGGCTGCCTGGACGGCCATTTCGACGGCATGATCACAGCGCCCGTGCACAAGGGCGTCATCAATGAAAGCGGTATTCCTTTTTCGGGGCATACCGAATTTCTGGCTGAGCTGACCCATACCGCCCAAGTGGTAATGATGCTGGCCACCCACGGCCTGCGCGTCGCCCTGGTCACCACCCACCTGCCGCTGCGTGACATCGCCGAGGCCATTACTGCCGAGCGCATCGAGCGCGTGACACGCATTCTGCATGCCGACATGCGCGACAAATTCGGCATCGCCAACCCTCGCATCCTGGTATGCGGCCTGAACCCCCATGCGGGCGAAGGTGGCCATCTGGGCCGCGAGGAAATCGACATCATCGAGCCTACCCTGACCCGTCTACGTGCCGAAGGCATGGACCTGCGCGGGCCACTGCCGGCCGATACCCTGTTTACCCCCAAATATCTGGAGCACTGCGACGCGGTGCTGGCGATGTACCACGACCAAGGGCTCCCCGTCCTCAAGTACAAGGGCTTCGGCGCTGCGGTCAATGTCACGCTGGGCCTGCCGATCATCCGTACCTCGGTTGATCATGGCACGGCCCTGGACCTGGCCGGCACCGGCAAGGTCGATACCGGCAGCCTGCGCGTTGCCCTGGACACCGCCTACCAGATGGCCGAGAACCGACCATGAACGAGCAATACCAACACCGGGCGCGCAAGCGTTTCGGGCAGAACTTCCTGCACGATGCAGGCATCATCGACCGCATCCTGCGTGCCATCAATGCCAAGCCAGGCGAGCATTTGCTTGAAATCGGCCCGGGCCAGGGCGCATTGACCGAAGGCCTGCTGGGCAGCGGCGCGCAACTGGATGTAGTGGAGCTGGACAAGGACCTGGTGCCGATCCTGCAGCACAAGTTTGCAGGCAACGGCAATTTCCGCCTGCACCAAGGCGACGCCCTGAAGTTCGACTTCAACCAGCTGGGGGTACCGGCACGTAGCCTCAAGGTGGTGGGCAACCTGCCCTACAACATCTCCACCCCGCTGATCTTCCACCTGCTCAGCCACGCCGACCTGATCCGCGACATGCACTTCATGCTGCAGAAGGAAGTGGTCGAGCGCATGGCCGCAGGGCCTGGGGGCGGTGATTGGGGTCGGCTGTCGATCATGGTCCAGTACCACTGCCGCGTCGAACACTTGTTCAACGTAGGGCCCGGCGCGTTCAACCCGCCGCCGAAAGTGGACTCGGCCATCGTCCGGCTGGTGCCGCACGACGTGCTGCCTCATCCGGCCAAGGACCCGCAGTTGCTTGAGCGGGTGGTGCGCGATGCGTTCAACCAACGTCGCAAGACCCTGCGCAATACCCTTAAAGGCTTGCTCGACAGCGCCGCCATCGAGGCCGCTGGGGTGGATGGTAGCCTGCGCCCCGAGCAACTGGACCTGGCGGCTTTCGTGCGCCTGGCCGACCAGTTGGCTGATCAGACGGCCTGACCGTCCCCCTGCCCCGCTGAACGCAGTCAGCACCTGCAAGCAGATCGCCGCCCCGATGCCCGGCGCCTGCTTGCGGGTCAGTCCGCCAGCGCACGTGCCCATCGCGCCGCTGGCCCTCTCCCCTCCCTATGGCCTAGACTGCATCATTGCGTCAGTTCCCAAGGCCCTTGCATGACCGACCCTCGCTATCAGATCGACGTCAGCGTCGTGACCCGTTACCTCAAAGAACAATCCGACCCCGAGAGCAGCCGTTTCGCTTTCGCCTATACCATCACCATCCATAACCATGGCTCGCTCAAAGCCAGGCTGCTGTCCCGGCACTGGCTGATCACCAACGGTGATGGTGAGGTCGAAGAGGTGCAAGGCTCTGGCGTGGTTGGTCAACAACCTACGATCGAGCCGGGCCAGAGCCACACCTACAGCAGTGGCGCCGTCATCACCACCCGCGTGGGAACCATGCAGGGGAGCTACGAGATGTTCGCCGAAGACGGCAAGCGCTTCGACGCACAGATCGCGCCGTTCCGCCTGGCAGTACCTGGGGCGCTGCACTGATGGCCACGTACGCCGTCGGTGACTTGCAAGGTTGCCTGCAGCCGCTCAAATGCCTGCTTGAACGTGTGCGCTTCGACCCGGCGGTGGATCAGCTGTGGCTGGTTGGCGACCTGGTGAACCGTGGGCCTGAGTCGCTCGAGACGCTGCGCTACCTGTATTCGATTCGCCAGTCGCTGACCTGCGTGCTGGGCAACCATGATCTGCACTTGCTTGCGGCCTGGCGCAACGTCGAACGCCTCAAGAAGAGCGACACGCTGCGTGAAATCATCGAGGCACCTGACGCCGACCAACTGCTCGACTGGCTGCGCCAGCAAAAGCTGCTGCATTACGATGAACCGCGCGGCATCGCCTTGGTACACGCGGGCATTCCGCCGCAATGGACACTGGGCAAAGCCCTGGAGCTGGCTGGCGAAGTCGAACAAGTACTGCGCGATGACAGCCGTCTGCCGCTGTACCTGGACGGCATGTATGGCAACGAGCCCGCCAAGTGGAGCAAGAACTTGGCGGGTGTCGCACGCCTGCGGGTCATTACCAATTACCTGACGCGCATGCGCTTCTGCACCGCAGAAGGCAAACTCGAATTCAAGAGCAAGGAAGGGCTGGACAGCGCACCCAAAGGGTACAAGCCCTGGTTCGCCCACAAAGGCCGGCGTTCTCGCCACGTGACGATCATATTCGGGCATTGGGCCGCCTTGCAGGGCCAGGTCAAGGAACCCGGCGTCATCGCGCTGGACACTGGCTGCGTATGGGGCGGGTCCATGACCTTGTACAACGTCGATAACGGCCAGTACCACCATTGCGATTGTGCCGATGACGGCACACTGCGCCCTGCGGCGCCAACTTCAACCCTCAACGATCAACCCGGAACAGAGCCAACCCCATGAGCGAATTCAAGCGCATCCCCCCCGAACAGGCCCTGGCCCTGCGTGCGCAAGGTGCCGTCGTGGTCGACATTCGTGACCCGCAGGCTTACGCAGCAGGTCACATCACCGGTGCCCGCCACCTGGACAACCATTCGGTCGCCGACTTCATTCGCAATGCCGACCTGGACGCACCGACGCTGGTCGTCTGCTACCACGGCAATTCGAGCCAAAGCGCGGCTGCCTACCTGGTAGGGCAAGGCTTTTCCGACGTCTACAGCGTCGATGGTGGCTTTGAGCTGTGGCGCTCCACCTACCCTGCCGAAACCGCCCAAGGCACTGAAGAATAAATTTTTCATCGTCACTGCAGCCCGCGCCATGTGCGGGCTTGAGACCGTTCTGACGAACGGTCGCTGGCAACTTCCGTCACCCACGCCCTTGACCTTGCCGATTACCAACTATCCTTAAGCGCAGGCCATCCGGAAAAAGGGGAGAGCCGGTACACCGGCGTGCGGGTCATCGGTAGCGCTATAGGGTGTTTGGGGGGTATATGGCAATCGGCAGTGCCGCTTGCATGCCAGCATCAGCTGACTGATCCGGCGTCGTCTCAACGTATCGAGCGAGGTGACGTCATGAGTATTTTTAGCCACTTCCAACAACGCTTCGAGTCCACGCGCCAGGAAGAACTCTCGCTGCAGGAGTACCTGGAACTGTGCAAGGAGGATCGTAGCGCCTACGCATCGGCATCCGAGCGCCTGTTGCTGGCCATCGGTGAGCCAGAGCTGATCGACACCTCTACCAACTCCAGGCTGTCGCGCATCTTTTCCAACAAGGTCATCCGGCGCTACCCGGCCTTTGCCGACTTCCATGGCATGGAAGAGTGCATCGACCAGATCGTGTCGTACTTCCGCCATGCCGCCCAAGGCCTGGAAGAGAAGAAACAGATTCTGTACCTGCTCGGCCCCGTGGGTGGCGGCAAATCCTCCCTGGCCGAAAAGCTCAAGCAACTCATGGAACGGGTGCCTTTCTACGCCATCAAGGGGTCGCCGGTCTTCGAATCACCGCTAGGGTTGTTCAACGCCACTGAAGACGGGGCCATCCTCGAGGAAGAATACGGCATCTCGCGGCGCTACCTGAACACCATCATGTCGCCGTGGGCCACCAAGCGCTTGCAGGAATTCGGCGGCGATATCAGCAAGTTCAAGGTGGTCAAGCTCTATCCGTCCATCCTCAACCAGATTGCCATCGCCAAGACCGAGCCTGGCGACGAGAACAACCAGGACATCTCTGCGCTCGTGGGCAAGGTGGATATCCGCAAGCTCGAAGAATTCCCGCAGAACGACGCCGACGCCTACAGCTATTCAGGCGCGCTTTGCCGCGCCAACCAGGGCCTGATGGAATTCGTCGAGATGTTCAAGGCGCCCATCAAGGTGCTCCACCCACTGCTGACCGCCACCCAGGAAGGCAACTACAACAGTACGGAAGGTTTGGGCGCCATCCCCTATTCCGGGATCCTGCTGGCGCACTCCAACGAATCCGAATGGCACACCTTCCGTAACAACAAGAACAACGAAGCCTTCATCGACCGTATCTACATCGTGAAGGTACCGTACTGCCTGCGGGTCAGCGACGAGATCCGTATCTACGACAAGTTGTTGGTCAACAGTTCGCTGTCCAAGGCCCACTGTGCCCCGGACACGTTGAAAATGCTGGCTCAGTTCACCGTCCTTTCGCGCCTCAAGGAGCCTGACAACTCCAACATCTATTCGAAGATGCGGGTGTATGACGGTGAAAACCTCAAGGACACCGATCCCAAAGCCAAGTCCATCCAGGAATACCGCGACTCGGCCGGCGTCGATGAAGGCATGAACGGCCTGTCGACCCGCTTCGCCTTCAAGATCCTGTCTAAGGTGTTCAACTTCGACCCCCATGAGGTGGCGGCCAACCCGGTGCACCTGCTGTACGTGCTTGAACAGCAGATCGAGCAGGAACAATTCCCGGCCGAGGTACGCGAACGCTACCTGCGCTACCTGAAAGAATACCTCGCCCCCCGGTACATCGAGTTCATCGGCAAGGAAATCCAGACGGCTTATCTGGAGTCCTACAGCGAGTACGGCCAGAACATCTTCGACCGTTATGTGCTGTATGCCGACTTCTGGATCCAGGACCAGGAATACCGCGACCCGGAAACCGGCGAGATTCTCAACCGCATCGCCCTGAACGAAGAGCTGGAGAAGATCGAGAAACCGGCGGGTATCAGCAACCCCAAAGATTTCCGCAACGAGATCGTCAACTTCGTACTGCGCGCCCGTGCCAACAACAATGGCAAGAACCCAAGCTGGCTCAGCTACGAGAAGCTGCGGGTGGTGATCGAGAAGAAAATGTTCTCCAACACCGAAGACTTGCTGCCCGTCATCAGCTTCAACGCCAAGGCCAGCAAAGAGGATCAACAGAAACACAACGACTTCGTCACGCGCATGGTGGAGCGTGGCTACACCGACAAGCAGGTGCGTCTGCTGTCGGAATGGTACCTGCGGGTCAGGAAATCGCAATAAAGCGGCAAGCGACAAGCCGCAGGCTTCACGCTGGCCGGCGCCGGGCACCCGTTCGGCGCCAGTGCCCGCAGCTGCGGCGGCTGCTCTTTCTTGCAGCTTGAAGCTTATGGCTTGCAGCTGCTCCCCGCAGGAGGAACCATGAGCTACGTTATCGACCGACGCCTGAATGGCAAGAACAAGAGCACGGTCAACCGCCAGCGCTTTTTGCGCAGGTACCGTGATCACATCAAGAAGGCCGTGGAAGAAGCGGTCAGTCGCCGTTCCATCACGGATATGGAGCACGGCGAACAGATCAGCATCCCTGGCCGTGATATCGACGAGCCGGTGCTGCACCATGGCCGTGGCGGCAAGCAGACCGTCGTACACCCGGGTAACAAGGAATTCACTGCAGGTGAGCATATTCCCCGTCCGCAGGGTGGCGGCGGCGGCAGTGGCCGTGGCAAGGCCGGCAACGCCGGTGACGGCATGGACGACTTCGTCTTCCAGATCACCCAGGAGGAGTTCCTCGAGTTCATGTTCGAGGACCTGGAGTTGCCAAACCTGGTCAAGCGTCACCTGACCGGTGCAGACACCTTCAAGAATGTGCGCGCAGGTATTGCAAGCGAGGGTAACCCGTCACGCATCAATATCGTACGTACGCTGCGCTCGGCCCATGCCCGGCGGATCGCATTGACCGGCAGCAGCCGTGCCCTGCTTCGCGAAGCCCAGAAAGAACTTGCCCGCCTGCGCGTCGAGGAGCCTGACAACTTCACCGACATCCAGGAAATCGAGCAGGAGATCGAGCGGCTGAAGGCGCGTATCAACCGTCTGCCCTTCCTCGACACCTTCGACCTCAAGTACAACTTGCTGGTGAAACAACCGAACCCCAGTTCAAAGGCGGTCATGTTCTGCCTGATGGACGTCTCGGGTTCGATGACCCAGGCCACCAAGGACATTGCCAAGCGCTTCTTCATCCTGCTGTATCTGTTCCTCAAGCGTAACTACGACCGGATCGAAGTCGTGTTCATACGGCACCACACCAGCGCGCGCGAAGTGGATGAGGAGGAGTTCTTCTACAGTCGCGAAACCGGCGGCACCATCGTTTCCAGTGCCTTGAAGCTGATGCAGGAAATCATGGCCGAACGCTACCCGGCCAGTGACTGGAACATCTACGCGGCCCAGGCCTCGGACGGCGACAACTGGAACGACGACTCACCCATCTGCCGCGACATCCTCACCCGGCAGATCATGCCGCACGTTCAGTACTACACTTACGTGGAAATCACCCCACGTGAACATCAGGCGCTCTGGTACGAGTACGAACGTATCGGCAATGCCTTCCCCGACACGTTCGCGCAGCAGCAATTGGTATCGGCCGGCGATATCTACCCGGTCTTCCGTGAACTCTTCCAGCGCAGGTTAGCCACATGACCGCCAGAGCACAGAGACGCCAGCCCATCTCCACCGGCTCAGAGTGGACGTTCGACCTGATCCGGACCTACGACCGGGAAATCGGCCGCCTGGCCGAACGTTACGCCCTGGACACCTACCCCAACCAGATCGAGGTGATCACCGCCGAGCAGATGATGGATGCCTACGCCTCGGTCGGAATGCCGCTGGGTTATCACCACTGGTCTTACGGCAAGCAGTTCCTCAGTACCGAGAAATCCTACAGCCGCGGGCAAATGGGGCTTGCCTACGAAATCGTCATCAACTCTGACCCCTGCATCGCCTACCTCATGGAAGAGAACACCATGTGCATGCAGGCCCTGGTGATCGCTCATGCCTGCTACGGGCACAACAGTTTCTTCAAGGGCAATTACCTGTTCCGCACCTGGACCGATGCCAGCTCCATCATCGATTACCTGGTGTTTGCCAAGCAGTACATCGCCCAGTGCGAGGAACGTCACGGGATCGATGCGGTGGAAGACCTCATCGACTCTTGCCACGCTCTGATGAACTACGGGGTGGACCGCTACAAGCGCCCCTACCCCATTTCCGCCGAGGAAGAACGTCGCCGCCAGAAGGACCGGGAGGAGCACCTCCAACGGCAGATCAACGACCTATGGCGCACCATTCCCAAAAGTGCCGACAAGGCCAGTGAGCGGGACGACATGCGTTTCCCCGCCGAACCCCAGGAAAACATCCTCTACTTCATCGAGAAGAACGCGCCACTGCTCGAACCCTGGCAGCGCGAGGTGGTGCGTATCGTGCGCAAGATCGCCCAGTATTTCTATCCGCAGCGCCAGACACAGGTGATGAACGAGGGCTGGGCGACCTTCTGGCACTACACGCTGATGAACGATCTGTATGACGAGGGGCTGATCACCGAAGGCTTCATGATGGAGTTCCTTCAGTCCCATACCAGCGTGGTCTTCCAGCCAGGTTTCGATAGCCCCTATTACAACGGTATCAATCCATACGCACTGGGCTTTGCCATGTACACCGACATTCGGCGCATATGCGAGGCACCCACGGAGGAAGATCGCCATTGGTTCCCCGACATTGCCGGCAGCGACTGGCTTTCGACCCTCAAGTTCGCCATGAGCAGCTTCAAGGACGAGAGTTTCATCCTTCAGTACCTGTCGCCCAAGGTGATGCGTGATCTGAAACTGTTCAGCATCCTGGACGATGACCAGCGGGACGAGCTTTACGTGCCTGCCATACACGATGATGCGGGTTATCGCACCATCCGTGAACAACTGGCTGCCCAATACAACCTCGGCAATCGCGAGCCGAACGTGCAGATATGGAGTGTTGATCGTCGCGGAGATCGCTCACTGACGCTTCGTCACCAGCAACACAACCGCAAGCCCTTGGGGAGTTCGACCGAAGAGGTGCTCAAACACCTGCATCGGTTGTGGGGGTTCGATATTCACCTGGAGACCGTGCAAGGCGACCAGGTGATGAAAACCCATCATATGCCGCCCCGTGGCGAGCACGGCGAAGGCTCTGACTACGGACGCCTGGACATGGCGGTCATTCACCACCTGTGATGCGCCCCCGGGCGGCCGGCAGGTTATGCTGTCGGCAATCAGGGGGAGTTACCTATGCACATTTACAAAGTGGGGGGCGCTGTACGCGACCGTCTACTCGGGCGCCCGGTCAGTGATATCGACTGGCTTGTGGTAGGCGCCACGGTTGAAGACATGCTTGCCGAAGGATTTCGCCCGGTAGGCGCCGACTTTCCGGTGTTCCTGCACCCCAAGACCGGTGAGGAATATGCGCTGGCCCGCACCGAGCGCAAGAGCGGCAGGGGCTACGGTGGGTTTACCTTTCACGCAAGCCCGGACGTCACACTGGAGCAAGACCTGATACGCCGCGACTTGACCATCAACGCGATGGCCGAGGACGCGTGCGGTACGCTCTACGATCCTTACCAGGGCAAGGCCGATCTCGATCGACGCCTGCTTCGCCACGTTTCTCCGGCGTTCGCCGAAGATCCTCTGCGTGTATTGCGCGTGGCCCGTTTTGCTGCGCGCTATGCGCCCTTGGGTTTCAAGGTGGCCAACGACACGCTGGGGTTGATGCAGCACATCAGCGCGTCGGGTGAGTTGCTGGCGTTGACGGCAGAACGCACCTGGAAGGAAATCGAGCGGGCATTGATGGAAGCGCACCCCCAGGTATTCTTCGAAGTCCTGCGAGCGTGCAATGCCCTGCAAGTGCTGCTGCCGGAACTGGAGCCTCACCCCCAGACCCTGGCCTCACTGGAACAGGCAGCCAAGCTTCAGCTTGCTTTGCCCATACGCTGGGCCTGTCTGCTGCATCCTTTGCCCACCGCGTCGATCAAAGCGCTCAATCAGCGCCTGAAAACCCCGCGAGAATGCCAGGAGCTGTCGATGCTGACCAGCCAGTGCCTGGAGCAGGCCAATCAGGCCTTTGAGCTGCCTGCCCAGGCGCTGCTGGATCTGTTGCAAACGTTCGACGTTTACCGCAGACCGCAGCGTTTCGAGGACTTTCTAGCAGCGTGCAGGGCGATCGCGCAGGGCAACGGGCGGACAGACTACCGGCAGGCAGACTACTTGCAAGGGGCTATGGCCGCTGCCCGGGCCGTGGATGTGAAGCCGCTGGTTCAGGGTGGTCTCACCGGCCAGGCATTGGGTGAGGCCTTGAAAAATGAGCGCCTGCAGGCGCTCGATGCCTACAAGGGCAGCTAGCGACGATGCCGCGCAGCTCGCTCGACCTGCGCGGCAACCCCAGCAGCAGATGGCTGACATACCGGGACTTGCATCCGACAGTACGAGCCTCCATCAGCCAGGCGTCAGTTGCAACCCACGCCACTCGAAGGCGACTGGCGCCAGCACCTGATCGATCTGCGCCTCTTGCCATACCTGCGCCATGGTCTTGCCTACACCCGGGTGCACCAGTTCAGGCGCCAGCAGCGACAACGGCCACAGCACGAAGGCATTTTTCAGAATCTCGGCCCGGGGCAGCACCAACCCGTCGAAAGTGCCATGCAGGTCGTCATACATCAGCACGTCGATATCCAGGGGTAGGCCGAGTCGATCAGGGGCATACCGGCCATTGTCGGCCTCGATGAATTTCAGCCGCCGGTCCAGTTCGATCAACGGCAACGTCGTCTGCCCGGTCACCACGAAATTGATGAACGGCCCGCTCTTGATGCCCACCGCCTGGCTTTCGAAGGCTGGCGAGCAGCGCATGTCGGTCAGGATGGCGGCCAGCGCATCGAGGCCGGCACACAGGTGGGTGTGCCGATCGACGTTGCTGCCAAGGCCTAGGTATACCGTGCTCAGAGACATCCGCGCTCGATCTCCACGCCAACACCACCACGCGCTGCCGGCACTGCGCCCGGCTTGGTGAGCTTCAGGCGTACCCAAGGAATGCCGAACTCGTCCATCAACACGGCAACGAGGCGCTCGGCGAAGGTTTCGACCAACTCGAAGCGTGCCTGCTCGGCGAACCCCTGGATACGCGTCGAAACGCTCGCGTAATCGAGCGCCAGGGCGAGGTCGTCGCCCGCGGCCGCAGGCCTGTTGTCCCAGGCAAAGCTCAGGTCAAGCCGCAGGCACTGGCGAATATCCCGCTCCCAGTCATAGGCACCAATCACGGTATCGACTTCCAGGCCTTCGATGAACACTCTGTCCAAGCACTTCTCTCCACAGCACGACAAGGGCGACTGGCGCCGTTAGAATCAGGGCGTCCTCGCCCGGAATAGTTAGCATGTTTTGGTTACTGGCGCTGCTCGCCTACCTGCTCGGCTCGCTGTCCTTCGCCATTGTCCTGAGCCGCCTTGCAGGCAGCCCGGACCCGCGTTGCAGTGGTTCGGGCAATGCCGGCGCGACCAACATGCTGCGCCTGGCAGGGCGCAAGATGGCGATCCTGACCCTGCTTGGCGACCTGTGCAAGGGGCTGTTGCCGGTAATGCTCGCCCGCCTTGCCGGGCTGGACCTGCACGCGCAGGCCTGGATCGGTATCTGCGCAGTGCTGGGCCACCTGTTCCCCGTGTACTTTCGCTTTCGCGGTGGCAAGGGCGTCGCGACCGCGGCCGGCATGCTGGTCGGCCTGTACCTGCCTGCCGCATTGCTGGCCATCGTTGCCTGGCTGCTGACCCTGTACCTCACCCGGACCAGTTCCCTGGCTGCGCTGATCGCAACACCGCTGACCCTGCCATTGCTGGCCTGGCGCCAGCCCGAGGCCCTGCTGCCGATGACGGTACTGACCGTCCTGATCGTATGGCGCCATCGCAGTAACCTGCGTGACCTGTTTGCAGGCCGCGAGCGGCACTTCTGAGCCCTACAGGGGCGGCAGCTGCTCCATCGGCCAGCGCGCCTGCACACTGATCGCCAGGTCCTGCTGCTGCCCCACCAGCAGTCGCTGGCAGCCGGCATAGGCGATCATGGCTCCGTTGTCGGTGCAGAACTGCGGACGGGCGTAATAGACATTGCCCTTGAGGTTGCCGAGCATGTCTTCCAACGAAGCGCGCAGGGCCTTGTTGGCGCTGACCCCCCCGGCGATGACCAACCGCTTGAGGCCCGTCTGCTTGAGCGCCCGCTTGCACTTGATGGTCAGAGTCTCTACCACCGCCTGCTGGAACGCCAGGGACACGTCGCAACGGGTTTGTTCGTTGTCGTCGCCAGCCTCCCGGCACTGCTGCCAGGTATTGAGGGCAAAGGTTTTCAAGCCACTGAAACTCATTGCCAGGCCTGGCCGATCGGTCATCGGTCGTGGGAACACGAACCGGCCCGGTGTGCCGCGTTCGGCAAGCCGGGCAATTTCCGGCCCACCGGGGTAGTTCAGCCCAATGAGCTTGGCGGTCTTGTCGAACGCCTCGCCGGCCGCATCGTCCAGGCTCTCGCCGAGCAACTCGTATTGACCGATGCCATCGACGCGCACCAGCTGGGTATGACCGCCGGAAACCAACAAGGCGACGAACGGAAACGCCGGCGGGTTTTCTTCCAGCATGGGCGCCAGCAGGTGGCCTTCCATGTGGTGTACACCGATGGCCGGGATATCCCAGGCAAAGGCCAGGGCCTGGGCGCAGGAGGCACCGACCAGGAGTGCGCCGACCAGCCCGGGGCCTGCGGTATAGGCGATGGCGTCGATTTCGGTGGCCACGCAGCCCGCTTCGTCCAGCACCTGGCGAATCAGCGGCAGCATGCGCTTGACGTGATCGCGCGATGCGAGCTCGGGCACCACGCCGCCGAATACGCGGTGCAGGTCGATCTGACTGAACAGCGCATCGGCCAGCAGGCCCCGCTCACTGTCGTATAATGCGACGCCGGTTTCGTCGCAGGATGTTTCCAATCCCAGTACTAGCATGGGCTCGTCCCTTGTGGGGGCTGAATTCGAAGGCGCGCATGATAGTCCCCGTGCAAGGTGCCGACCAGCGGTTTTCGATCAGAGGCTTTGCATTCCGGCTTGCTAAGGGTTAACATCCGCAACCCTTGAAAACCGACGTTCTCCAGCACACCTTTGTTTTGCCAGGAGCGCGTCTACCCCGGTAATGAATTAAGGTAGCCCTGGATGCCAGCCGTCAAAGTTAAAGAGAACGAACCCTTCGACGTAGCTCTGCGTCGTTTCAAGCGCTCCTGCGAAAAAGCCGGTGTACTGGCTGAAGTTCGTAGCCGCGAGTTTTACGAGAAGCCGACCGCAGAGCGTAAGCGTAAGGCAGCTGCCGCTGTCAAACGTCACGCCAAGAAAGTTCAGCGCGAACAGCGCCGCGCCGTTCGTCTGTACTAATACAGACGTTCATCGCAAAGCTTCTGCCCTGCCCGGTTAACCGCCGGGCGATGGCAGTGGTCGTTTCAAACTTGAGCAACTTGCTCAAGGCTCCATGCACCTGTTCAAGCACCGTGCATGCGGGCAACCTGCCTGAAACGTCAGAACTGGTCATTGTGCTGTAGGCCAGGCGTGCACGTCCGACTGACGGGCCTTATGGGCCGGCGACGAGCACTTATTCCCCGCATAGCTTCAAGCATCACCCGCTGCATTCGGCGCGTGAGCGATTAGACTTGCCAGTTGCCAGATTGACGAGACTGCCATGGCCGGGCTGATTCCCCAGAGTTTCATTGACGACCTCATCAACCGCCTCGACATCGTCGACGTGGTCAGCTCCCGTGTCCAACTGAAAAAAACCGGCAAGAATTATTCTGCCTGCTGCCCGTTCCACAAGGAAAAGACCCCGTCCTTCACCGTGAGCCCCGACAAGCAGTTCTATTACTGCTTTGGTTGCGGCGCCGGTGGCAATGCCCTTGGCTTCGTCATGGACCACGACAACCTGGATTTTCCCCAGGCCGTCGAGGAACTGGCACGCGCGGCAGGCATGGAAGTCCCGCGCGAGCAAGGCCGGCGCGACCAGAAACCGCGCCAGCCGACCGATTCCCCGTTGTATCCGCTGCTGGACGCCGCCTCGGAGTTCTACCGCCAGGCCCTGCGCAGTCACCCGACCCGCAAGGCGGCGGTGGAATACCTCAAGGGCCGCGGCTTATCCGGCGAAGTGGCGCGGGATTTTGGCCTGGGTTTCGCGCCGCCGGGCTGGGACAACCTGCTCAAGCACCTGGGTGCCGACACGCTGCAGCAGAAGGTCATGATCGATGCCGGCCTGCTGATCGAGAATGCCGAAACCGGTAAACGCTATGACCGCTTCCGCGATCGGGTGATGTTCCCGATTCGTGACAGCCGTGGCCGTATCATCGCCTTCGGCGGCAGGGTGCTAGGCGACGACAAGCCCAAGTACCTGAACTCCCCTGAAACGCCCGTGTTCCACAAGGGCCAGGAGCTGTACGGGCTGTACGAGGCCCGCAAGCACAACCGCAACCTCGACGAAATCATCGTGGTCGAGGGCTACATGGACGTGATTGCCCTGGCCCAGCAGGGCTTGCGCAACGCCGTGGCCACCCTGGGCACTGCCACCAGCGAAGAGCACCTCAAGCGCCTGTTTCGCGTGGTCCCGAGCGTACTGTTCTGCTTCGACGGCGACCAGGCCGGGCGCAAGGCGGCCTGGCGGGCGCTGGAGTCCGCCCTGTCGAACTTGCAGGACGGCCGTCGCGCGCGCTTTCTGTTCCTGCCCGAAGGCGAAGACCCGGACAGCTTGGTCCGCGCCGAAGGCACCGACGCCTTCATGGCCCGCATCAATCAGCACGCCCAACCGCTGGCCGATTACTTCTTCGAGCAGTTGAGCATCGAGGCAGACCCTCGCTCGCTCGAGGGCAAGGCGCACATGGCGACCCTGGCTGCACCGTTGATCGAAAAAATTCCGGGCGCCAACCTGCGTCAGCTGATGCGCAACCGCCTGCGGGACATCACCGGGCTCGATCCGCAGCAGGTTGAGCAACTGGCCCAGCAGGCCCCCGCGGCGCCCAGCGCAGACTACGATCCAGGCTATGACTACGACGCCATGGTCAGCTACACGCCTGATTACGGCGACATGCCGCAGCCCGATTATGCTGGCGCCCATCAGGAACAAGCCTGGACGCCAAAAAAGGCCGGCGGCAAGAAACCCTGGAGCGACAAACCCTGGGACAAGCATCGCAAGGGCGGCAAGCCGTGGCAGCGTGACGAGCCCCCGCCCCGCGTGCCGGCACCGGTCGAACCGCCTACGCTGGCGGCGCTGCGTACGCTGCTGCACCACCCGCTGCTGGCCGGCAAGGTGGAGGACGCCAGCCATTTTGCCGACGAAGAACAGCTCTACAGCCAACTGCTGGTGGCATTGATCGAAGCTGCACAGAAAAATCCTGGGCTAAGCTCAATGCAGCTGATCGCACGCTGGCATGGCACCGAACAAGGTCGCCTGCTGCGGGCCTTGGCGGAGAAGGAATGGTTGATCGTGGCCGACAACCTTGAACAACAGTTTTTCGACACCATTACTAGCTTGTCCGCTCGCCAACGTGAGCGAAGCCTGGAACAACTGCTCAGGAAATCCCGTCAAAGCGAATTGACCAGCGAGGAAAAAACCCAGCTTCTCGCCTTGTTGAGCCGGAATGTTCCCGCACAAAACCCGACCTCATCTGGCGCGTGAGGTCCATGCTCGGGTATAATCCTCGGCTTGTTTTTTGCCCGCCAAGACCTTCAGTGGATAGGGTGTTATGTCCGGAAAAGCGCAACAGCAGTCTCGTATCAAAGAGTTGATCACCCGCGGTCGTGAGCAGGGCTACCTGACTTACGCGGAGGTCAACGACCACCTGCCTGAGGATATTTCAGATCCTGAACAGGTGGAAGACATCATCCGCATGATCAACGACATGGGGATCAACGTATTCGAGAGTGCTCCGGATGCGGATGCCCTTCTGTTGGCGGAAGCCGACACCGACGAAGCCGCGGCCGAAGAAGCCGCTGCTGCGTTGGCGGCAGTTGAGACCGATATCGGCCGCACGACCGACCCGGTACGCATGTACATGCGTGAAATGGGTACGGTCGAGCTGCTGACCCGTGAAGGCGAGATCGAAATCGCCAAGCGGATCGAGGAAGGCATTCGTGAAGTCATGGGCGCCATCGCCCACTTCCCGGGCACTGTCGATTACATTCTCGGCGAGTACGACCGCGTCACCACCGAAGGTGGCCGTCTGTCGGACGTCCTCAGTGGTTACATCGATCCCGATGACAACATCGCAGCACCGACAGAGGAAGTGCCGATTCCAGGCGCCAAGACTGCCGCTGCGAAGGAAGAGTCCGAGGACGAAGAAGAAGAGTCCGACAGCGACGACGAAGAAGAGACCGAAAGCGGTCCGGACCCTGTCGTTGCGGCCCAACGCTTCGGCGCGGTATCCGATCAGCTTCAGGCCACCAACAAGGTCCTGAAGAAGAACGGCCGTGATCACAAGGAAAGCATTGCTGCCCTGCAGGCACTGGCCGATCTGTTCATGCCGATCAAGCTGGTACCCAAGCAGTTCGAAGTGCTGGTCGAGCGCGTTCGCGGCGCACTGAGCCGCCTGCGTCAGCAAGAGCGCGCCATCATGCAGCTGTGCGTGCGTGATGCCCGCATGCCGCGTGCCGACTTCCTGCGCATGTTCCCGAGCAACGAAACCGACCAGACCTGGAGCGGTGACCTTGCCAAGCGCAACACCAAATGGGCTGCGGCCTTGGGTGAAAAGGACGCAGCTATCGTTGCGTGCCAGCAGAAACTGATCGACCTTGAGACCGAAACCGGCCTGACCGTTTCCGAAATCAAGGAAATCAACCGTCGCATGTCGATTGGCGAAGCCAAGGCTCGCCGCGCCAAGAAAGAAATGGTCGAGGCGAACCTGCGTCTGGTGATCTCCATCGCCAAGAAGTACACCAACCGTGGCTTGCAGTTCCTGGACCTGATCCAGGAAGGCAACATCGGCTTGATGAAGGCTGTGGACAAGTTCGAATACCGTCGCGGTTACAAGTTCTCGACCTATGCCACCTGGTGGATTCGTCAGGCGATTACCCGCTCCATCGCCGACCAGGCACGCACCATTCGTATTCCGGTGCACATGATCGAAACGATCAACAAGCTCAACCGCATTTCCCGGCAGATGCTGCAGGAAATGGGTCGTGAGCCGACCCCGGAAGAGTTGGGCGAGCGCATGGAAATGCCTGAGGACAAGATCCGCAAGGTACTGAAGATCGCCAAAGAGCCAATCTCCATGGAAACCCCGATCGGTGACGATGAAGATTCGCACCTGGGTGACTTCATCGAGGACTCGACCATGCAGTCCCCGATCGACGTGGCCACGGTCGAGAGCCTCAAGGAAGCGACCCGCGATGTCCTGTCGGGCCTCACGGCACGTGAAGCCAAGGTCCTGCGCATGCGCTTCGGCATCGACATGAACACCGATCACACCCTTGAAGAAGTGGGTAAGCAGTTCGACGTGACCCGCGAGCGGATCCGTCAGATCGAGGCGAAGGCGCTGCGCAAGCTGCGTCACCCGACTCGAAGCGAGCACCTGCGCTCCTTCCTCGACGAGTGATGACTAACCCCGGCCCAGGCCGGGGTTTTTTCTAGGCTTCGCACACCACTGGCCATCCGTCTCCAAGGCCCTGTTAAGCCTGAAAAAACCTCCCTGACACCCATCCCAGAGGTGATTGGCCGTCTACACTCGACTCAGACCATTTGAATGCGAGAGGCCGCTATGCCCCTGATGCCGGCAATCCTGCTGGTGACCCTGAGCCTGTGGACCACGACGGGCGTTGCGCAAGTGCAACAGCCAAGTTCGGTCGCCGAGTACGTCGCCGTGGCGATGCCCAGCCCAACCACGGCGCAACCCGTCTCCCCGCAAGCCTCCGCACAGCACGGCACTGCCCGCATGTTCTGGTCCGATCTGGTGGTGTACGGCGTACCCACCGTATTGTTGCTGGTACTGGTGCTGGCCACGGTCATGCGTATCAACCGGCGCCTGAGCTCCGAAATCTCCCGGCGCATCGCACTGGAACAGGAGCTGCGCAGCAGCGAGTACCATTACCGTGGTCTGGTCGAGAGCCTTTCAGCCATCGCCTGGGAAGCGGACGTGAACGATTTCACGTACAGCTATGTATCGCCCCATGCCGAAGCTTTGCTCGGTTACCCCCTGAGCAATTGGCTAAAGCCCGGTTTCTGGCGCAGCATCGTGCACCCTGACGATGCGTTATGGGCCCAGGCCTACTGCGAAAGCGAAACTGCCGCCGGGCGCGACCACAGCCTGGATTACCGGGTGATTCGTGCCGATGGCCAAGCGTTGTGGGTGCGCAACATCGTCAGCATGATCAAGCATGGTCACCAGCCCGTCATGCGCGGCCTGATGATCGACATCAGTGAAACCAAGCGCACCGAAGATGCGCTGCGTCTGTCCGAGCAGAAGTTTGCCTCGGTGTTCCAGCAGTGCCCGGACATCTTGCTGATCGCCCGCCACAGCGACGGCTGCTTGCTGGAGGTCAACGAAGCGTTCGAGGAGCAGATAGGCCTGACGCCTGGCCAGGTCATCGGCCGGACGGCGACCGAGCTCAATCTATGGGCAGTCGAGGGTTCAGGCCCTCGCTTGCTGGAGCGCCTGCACCTGGGCGGCATCCGCAACCTGGAAATGAGCTTCAGGCGCAGCAACGGCCAGGTGTTCACAGGGCTTACGTCTGCTGAAACCTTCGAACTCGACGGCACACCTGCGCTGGTGGTCGCCGTACGGGACATCAGCCAGCTCAAGGAAACCCAGCAACAACTGCAGATTTCCGAAGAAAAGTTCGCCAAGGCGTTTCATGCCTCACCAGACGGCCTGTTGCTGTCCCGTCAGCACGATGGCTTGCTGCTGGAGGTCAACGACGGGTTTTGCCGCCTGACCGGCTACGCCCTGCACCCGACCCTGGACCAGACGTCGCTGGACCTTGGCATCTGGGTAGACCTCAATGAACGCAAGCGTCTGCTCGACCAGCTCAACCGAGAAGGCTTCGTACGCGACTTCACCTGCCATATCCGCCGTAGCGACGGGCAGATTCGCCTGTGCGAATTGTCTGCGCGCCCGCTGCCAATCGCCGGCACCGACTGTATGTTGACCATCGCCCGAGACATCACCGAGCGCCACCTGATGCAGGAAAAACTGCAACTGGCCGCCACAGTGTTCGAAAACACGGCCGAGGGCGTGCTGATCACCGACATCGACCAGCGCATCAGTGCGGTGAACCGTGCCTTCAGCGAGATCACCGGCTACAGCGAGATCGAAGCGCTGGGCCAGACCCCCCGCCTGCTCGCCTCGGGCCAGCATGACAGCGCCTTCTACGCTGCCCTGTGGCATCAACTGACCGATGAAGGGCACTGGCAGGGCGAGATTTACAACAAACGCAAGAACGGCGAGCTGTACCCTAGCTGGCTGACCATCAGTGCCGTGCGCAATGCCGAGCGCGAGATCACGCACTTCGTGGCGGTGTTCGCCGACATCTCCAGCATCAAGCACGCACAAGCCGAGCTGGACTACCAGGCACATCACGACCCCCTTACTGGCCTGCCCAACCGTACCCTGTTCGAAAATCGGCTCCAGGCCGTGCTGACCTGTGGACAACTGTCCAATCGCCAAGGCGCCGTGCTGTTCCTGGACCTGGACCGTTTCAAGCACATCAACGACAGCCTCGGCCATCCGGTAGGCGACCTGCTGCTCAAGGGCATCGCACAGCGCCTCAAAGAGCAGGTGCGCGACGTGGACACCGTGGCGCGCCTGGGGGGCGACGAATTCATCATCCTGCTGCCTGGCCTGCACAAGCCCAGTGACGCGAGCACCATCGCCAACAAGCTGCTGGCGTGTTTCAACGCCCCCTTCCAGGCCGGCGAGCATGAGTTCTTCACCAGCGCCAGCATCGGCATAAGCCTCTACCCACACGACGGCAGCGATGTCGCCACGCTCATCCGCAACGCCGATGCCGCCATGTACCGCTCCAAGGCCAAGGGGCGCAACCGGGTGGAAGTCTATACCCGCGACCTTACTGCCCAGGCCAGTGAGCGTGTTGCCCTGGAGCACGAACTGCGCCGGGCCATCGAACGCAACGAGATGAGCCTGTGCTTCCAGCCCAAGCTCAGCCTGCAAACCCAGACTCTGGTCGGTGCCGAAGCCTTGATCCGCTGGAGCCACCCGACATTTGGCGAAGTGCCACCGGAGCATTTCATCCACCTGGCAGAGGAAAACGGCACCATCCTGCAACTGGGCGATTGGGTACTGGAACAGGCCTGCCGCCAGATGCAAGTCTGGAAACAGCGTTACGAACCCTTTGGCCCGCTGTCGATCAACCTGGCCGGCGCGCAGCTTCGCCAACCCAACCTGGCACGGCGCATCGAGGCACTGCTCAAGCAACACCAACTCAAGGCCGGCGATCTACAGCTGGAGATCACCGAGAACTTCATCATGAGCCAGGCCGAAGAAGCCCTCGCGGTTCTGCACCAGTTGAAGAAATTGGGCGTGCAACTGGCGATCGACGATTTTGGCACCGGTTATTCGTCGTTGAGCTACCTCAAGCGGCTGCCGCTGGACATCCTCAAGATCGACAAATCCTTCATCCGCGGCCTGCCCGACGACCCCCACGATGCCGCTATCGCCCGCGCCATCATCGCGCTGGGCCGCAGCATGCAGCTGACCATCATTGCCGAAGGCGTCGAGAACCAGGCCCAGCAGCGATTTCTGGCTACCGAAGGCTGCGAGCAGATCCAGGGCTACATCGTCAGCCTGCCCTTGCTGCCGGAGGAATTCGCTGCGCAATTTCTTCGTATAGCACTAACGGATCTTTCGGATGGCACAGGTGCGAAACCCTCGTTATAATCGCGCCTCCTACTGAGGGCCTATAGCTCAGTTGGTTAGAGCAGAGGACTCATAATCCTTTGGTCCACGGTTCGAGTCCGTGTGGGCCCACCATACCCAAAGCCGCGCACTGCGCGGCTTTCGTGTTTTTGGCGGAACCACCTCAGATACAGTCCTATGGTCTAAAGGTACAAATTAGGTACAGTGCGGCTTCGCTTGCACGCCTTTGGACTCCTTCAGATGGCTTCAATCGTCAAAACCCCTGCCGGTTCCTAGAGGGCCGTTATCCGCAAGACCGGGTGGCCAACCAACGCCAAAACCTTCCGCACCAAACGCGATGCTGAGGATTGGTCACGACGCACCTAAGACGAGATGGTGCGCGGTGTGTACATCCAGTGCAGCGGCTCAGAGCGCATGACGCTTGAAATGGCGCTCAAGCGCTATCTGAACGACATCACTCCCACCAAGAAGCCTGCAACCAACGCGGCGAGACATCGAAAGCCAAGAAGCTCACAGAGCCCCTGGGCAAATATTCGCTTGCGGCGCTTTCTGCTGAAATTATTGCCAACTATCGCGACAAGCGCTTGAGCGAGAAAGGGCGCGTAGGAACCACCAGCAACAACGCCGTACGCCTGGAGCTTGCCCTACTCAGCCATCTATTCACCGTGGTCATCCAGGAGTGGGGCTTGGGACTCACCTTCAACCCGGTGCTGAACATTCGCAAACCAAGCCCGGGCGAAGGGCGTAATCGTCGCCTTTCTACCGATGAAGAAAGACGACTCATGGCCGCAGTGAACAAGCACAGCAATCCCATGCTTGGCTGGATCGTCAGTATCGCTTTTGAGACGGGTATGCGCTCTGCCGAGATCAGCACGCTGCGTAGACCTATGGTCGATCTGCATCGAAACTAGGCACATTTCACCTACAATCTGGCATCTCAGTATCACCAGCGATCATGAAGCTGAAGGGGTTTCTACCTACACGATCACACGGATGGTCTCGGGCCATTGCGAATCCCTCTAAAATAATTTCAGAGATTTGCCCGTACGAGTGCCGCCACCATGCTTGGTGGGGATGTCCGCCATACCTCGCGAGCGATTTGAAGGCGGCTGTATTTTTCATTCCCTACAAAGCTGCGCATGTGATCGCACTCCTGCAGACGAATGAAAAAAAACAACATGTGATCATCAATGTAGTAGAACTCGTCATGATCAAAGCCCTGGGCACGCGCAGATTCGATCAAGTAGTCTAGGTAAACGAAGGAGTCATCTAGGTTATCACCACCTTCTGCATCAACCGGCAAACGCAGATTTGGTTTTCTATTGAATGTGGCGTGTTGCCGTTCATGGCATTCGTAGCAAAGGGTGATGCCGTTGCCAGGCTGGAACCAACCATGCGGGTATAAGGCTCTACGAAAGATGTGATGGGCTTGAACACGATCATCTGAAGCACAGACGACACATTGATTGCCATCTCTAGCCTTAATGAACCGGCTCCAGAGCTGAAGACACCATTTATCCGACCGCCCCTGCTTCACAGCCAGAATCAATCTTAGCTGTTTATCAATAAGATCCAACCGCACCTCTTCCATAGCACCTCCCTTCTCACGAAACCCTACGCGAATGCTCTGCCATCGCGAGGTCTGCCTGACAATAATCAAAATGGAGGGCTGAGGTTGCCCCCAGGTATAGATTTCAGCCAGGACAGAGATGCCTTATGGATCATCATGAGTGCCTGTACATTTGGGGTACGGTACTCAGGTTGGTCAACCTTTTAAGAACTACGCTAAATCCTTTGTATTACGTGGCCTCCAGCTATGCTTACCTCCTCCAAGCCTTGAGTGATTTCGCTAGGCATAACGCCTAGCCCAGCAACTCATAATCCTTTGGTCCACGGTTCGAGTCCGTATGGGCCCACCATATTCAAAGCCGCGCACTGCGCGGCTTTCGGCTTTCTGGGTCGGCGGCGCTAGCGGCAAGGTCACCGTGGCTCAGGCCAGCAACCGGTCGATCAACGCCTGCTCGTAATCGTTGAGCGGTTGATCCTCGTAGAGCTTGTCGGAGGCCGCGACCAGCGCCTGGCCCTCGACCTCACGCCCACTGTCACCATAGACATGCCCAAGGTTCTCCAGCGACTGCAGGTTGCCGTGCTCTGAGAAGGAAATCAGGTACCAGCGCTCGGCCGCCTCGAGCTCGCCCAGTCGGTGATAGGCCACAGCCAGGTTGTGCTGGGCGTAGACGTGGTCGGACTCCAAGGCCTGCAACAACGCCTGCTTGGCCTGTTGATAGTCTTCGAGCTGCAAGTAAAGAAGGCCAAGATTGTTGTAGCCGTCGACATTGCCCAACTCGGCCGCGCGCCGGTAGGCCTGCTCAGCCTGCGGATAACGCTCTGCATGCAGATGGACGTCACCCAGCAAGTTCAACGCCTCCGGATGATCGTGGCGCACAGCCTTGTTGAGGTGTTCGACGGCAGCATCGTGATCGCCATCCTGGTAGGCCATGCTGCCCAGGTAGAAGTGGCTACGGACACAGTCGTACTCGGTGGCTTTCTGGAAGTATTGGCGGGCGGTGTCGTGGTCACCCTCCTGGAAGGCCATGCTGCCAAGGTTGTAGTGGCTGCCCGGATAGTCGTGCTCGGCAGCCCTCTGGAAGTGTCGGCGGGCAACGTCGTGATCACCGTCTTGGTAGGCCATGATGCCCAGGTTGTAGTGGCTGCCGGGATAATCACGGTCGGCGGCCCTCTGGAAGTGTCGATGAGCATTGGCGCGATCATCACGTGCCAGGCTCACCGCGCCAACGCCATTCATCCAGCGCGGGTCGTCGGGACACGCCTTGGCAAGGTTCTCGAAGCACTGCTGCGCAGCGTCCAGATCCTGTGCTCGGAACGCCGCCCAGCCCTGGTCATTGAGCGCAGTCGCCTGCTCGGCACTGAGCGTTTTTTTATTCGTGAACCACATGGTGTTTCCTGCCTTGCGAGGGTCTGCCATGTTAAGGGCGTATAGAAAAGCCAACAAGGTAATGGCTCTGCTGGGCAGGTTCGAACCACCTTCTCCGAAGCCGCGCAACTGTGCGGCTTTTCGCATTTCATATCACGTCATGGGCCCGATGCCCGTGTTGAAACCGCCCTTGAGGCCACTATGTTCCCCGCTATGCATTGGACAGTGAGCCGAATAGGCGGCATTATCGGCTCATTTAATGAGCCGAATAGGCTCGCTAATCGGCTCACGTGAACGTAACCTATGAATGACCCGCAATGGATCTGGCAGCAGCCCGGTTGGCCAGGGTTTACTTGGCAAACTGAAACACTCGCCCCACTGCTGCACGCCTGCAGCCAGGCGCAGGGCCGTCTGTTGGGGATGCTCGATGCCGCAGGGCACGAAACTGAAGTGCAGAGCAGCCTGGATGCCATGCTGCAGAACATAATCACCTCTTCCGCCATCGAGGGCGAGCAACTGAATGTTGGTTCCGTGCGCTCATCGCTGGCGCAGCGCTTAGGGTTGAACGAGGAAAGCCAATCAGCCACACCGCGATCAGAAGGCCTGGCAGCATTGCTGCTCGATGCCACTCAGGGGTATGAACAAACGCTAGACACAGAACGGCTCTTCATTTGGCACCGCTGGTTGTTTCCAAGCGATGACCCGCTGATGTCAAGACCTCTGCATATCGGCACATTGCGCGGCGATGAGCCCATGCAGGTGGTTTCCGGTCGGCTCGACCGCCCGACGGTCCACTTCGAAGCACCTGCGCGAACTGGCCTGGAAACACAAGTGGCGGATTTTCTCGTCTGGTTCGAGCGCAGTCGCCGCGATGCCAGCCTGAACCCTTTCTTGCGTGCGGGTATCGCGCATCTTTGGTTCGTTACCCTGCACCCGTTCGATGACGGTAACGGCCGCCTTACCCGCGCCCTCACCGACTTGGCGTTGGCGCAAGGTGAACGACAAGCCATCCGTTTCTATGCGATGTCCGCGAGCATTCTCGACGACCGCGCCGGTTATTACCGCATCCTGGAAGCCAGTCAGAAAAGTGGACTGGACATCACCCGTTGGCTGTATTGGTTTCTGACCACCTTGCTCAACAGCCTGGAAAAGGCTCTCGTACGTATTGATCGAGTACTGGCAAAGGCGCGATTCTGGCAGGCGCACCGCGGCCAGGGGTTATCCGCAGAGCAGGTAAAAGTACTCAACCGTCTGCTCGACGGTGGCGAGCGCGGCTTCGAGCAAGGTATCAGCGCAGCGCAGTACCAAGCCGTAGCGAAAGTTTCCAAAGCCACTGCTACTCGCCACCTCAGTGATCTTCTGGAAAAAGGCTGCATCGAACGCCTGCCCGGCGGCGGCCGCAGTACGCGTTACCAAATAGCCCAGTGAGCCTCAATGAACGTCTGAGCGCAGCGGGGCAATCCTCCTTGCCCCCACCCACCCAGCCTAGCTAGGCTACCTCCCCCTTTCGCTCGCCGAGCCACGCCATGCCAGACCCTCGCCCGTTCGCCCTGGATGAAATCGACCGCCAGCTGATCGCCCTGTTGCAGATCAATGCCCGCGAAAGCGTAGCCATGCTCGCGCGCCAGTTGGGCATCGCTCGCACCACGGTCAACTCACGGCTCGAGCGGTTGGAGAAGAACAAGGTGATTTCCGGTTATGGCGTGCGCTTGGGGCAGCAGGTGATGGGCGGTGGGCTACAAGCGTATGTGGGCATCAAGGTGCAGCCACGCTCGGGCAAAGAGGTCGTCAAACGACTAAGCGCGATGGCCGCTGTGCGGCAGTTGTGCGCAGTGAGCGGCGAGTTCGACTACGTGGCCTGGCTGCACACGGAGTCACCGGAACAACTGGACCAGTTGCTGGACCGGATCGGCAACGTCGAGGGCGTCGAAAAAACCACCACGTCGATCATCCTCAGCAGCAAGGTGGATCGCGGTCAGGCGCTTTGAAACCCAGGCTCATGAAGCCGAAATCGTCAAAGTGCTCACCTGACACGTCACTATGACCAACCCTGAGACATTTCGACCTCATTCTGCTTCTTAATAACGAAACGCCCCCTCTCTAAAATGACCGCCAGACGTCTCCTATACTCAGGCTCAGCACATCGCGCAGCCGCTCTGGCAAGGTCCTTCAATGAACAAGAACAACCGGCACCCTGACGACGGCAAGAAACCCATCACCATTTTCGGCCCGGATTTTCCATTCGCCTTCGATGACTGGCTGGAGCATCCGGCAGGCCTGGGCACGATTCCGGCGCAACGTCACGGCGAGGAAGTCGCGATCATCGGCGCCGGAATCGCCGGCTTGGTGGCCGCCTACGAGCTCATGAAACTGGGGCTCAAGCCAGTGGTGTACGAAGCCTCGAAACTGGGTGGCCGGCTGCGCTCGCAAGCCTTCAATGGCACCGATGGCATCGTCGCCGAGTTGGGTGGCATGCGCTTTCCGGTCTCGTCCACGGCGTTCTATCACTACGTGGACAAGCTAGGGTTGCAGACCAAGCCCTTCCCTAACCCGTTGAGCTCGGCCTCCAGCAGCACGGTGATCGACCTCGAAGGCCAGACCTACTACGCCGAAACCCCTGCCGATCTTCCCCAGTTGTTTCATGAAGTGGCCGACGCCTGGGCTGACGCGCTGGAAAGCGGTGCGCAATTCGCCGATATCCAGCAAGCGATCCGTGATCGCGATGTACCACGCCTCAAGGCGCTGTGGAACAAACTCGTACCGCTGTGGGACGACCGCACGTTCTACGACTTCGTCGCCACCTCGCGCTCGTTCGCCAAGCTCAGCTTCCTGCACCGCGAAGTGTTCGGCCAGGTAGGCTTCGGCACAGGCGGTTGGGACTCTGACTTCCCCAACTCGATGCTGGAAATCTTCCGGGTGGTCATGACCAACTGCGATGATCATCAGCATCTGATCGTGGGCGGCGTGGAGCAGGTACCGCAAGGTATCTGGCGTCATCGGCCCGAGCGCTGCGCCCATTGGCCCGAGGGCACCAGCTTGCGGTCCCTGCATGGCGGCGCACCCCGCACCGGGGTCAAGCGGATCCAGCGCGCTGCCGATGGCCGCCTGGCCGTCACCGACAACTGGGGTGATACCCGCCAGTACGGCGCCGTGCTCGCCACCTGCCAGACGTGGTTGCTGACCACCCAGATCGACTGCGAAGAATCGCTGTTCTCCCAGAAAATGTGGATGGCACTGGACCGCACCCGCTACATGCAGTCGTCGAAAACCTTCGTCATGGTCGACAGGCCGTTCTGGAAGGACAAGGACCCGGAAACCGGCCGCGACCTGCTGAGCATGACCCTGACCGACCGCCTGACCCGCGGCACGTACCTGTTCGATAACGGCGACGACAAGCCGGGGGTCATCTGCCTGTCCTATGCCTGGATGAGCGATGCCTTGAAAATGCTGCCACACCCGGTCGAGAAACGCGTGCAGCTGGCCTTGGACGCGCTGAAGAAGATCTATCCGAAGACCGACATCGCCGGCCACATCATTGGCGATCCGATCACGGTGTCGTGGGAAGCGGACCCGTATTTCCTCGGCGCCTTCAAAGGCGCTCTGCCCGGTCATTACCGCTACAACCAACGCATGTATGCCCACTTCATGCAAAAGGACATGCCCGCCGAGCAGCGCGGCATCTTCATTGCCGGCGACGACGTGTCCTGGACGCCTGCCTGGGTGGAGGGCGCCGTGCAGACGTCGCTCAATGCGGTGTGGGGTATCATCAATCACTTCGGCGGGCATACCCACCCCGAGAATCCGGGGCCAGGCGATGTGTTCGACGAGATCGGCCCGATCGCGCTGGCCGACTGACCCAGGAGCTGTCATGCGCATAGCCTTGTTCCAAGCGCTGCCTGGCCCGCTGGATGTGCCCGGCAACCTGCAGCGGCTGCGCGACCAGGCGCAGTTGGCGGCCGGCCAGGGCGCGTCACTGTTGGTTTGCCCGGAAATGTTTCTGACCGGCTACAACATCGGCTCGGCCCAGGTGCAGCAACTGGCCGAAGCCTGCGATGGCCCGTCAGCGCAGCACATCATGCAGACAGCGCAGACCTACGGTATCGCCATCGCCTACGGTTACCCGGAACGCGACCCAAATGGTGCCGTTTTCAACAGCGCGCAACTGATCGCTGCCGATGGCCGCACCCTGGGCAACTACCGCAAGACGCATCTGTTCGGTGAGCTTGATCGCACGATGTTCACGCAGGGGCCGGATCATTTTCCGGTCGTCGAGCTGGACGGCTGGAAAGTCGGCCTGCTGATCTGCTACGACATCGAGTTCCCGGAAAATGCCCGTCGGCTGGCCTTGGCCGGCGCCGAGCTCATCCTGGTCCCTACGGCCAACATGAAGCCTTACGACTTCGTTTGCCAGGTGACGGTGCGGGCCCGGGCCCAGGAAAACCAGTGTTACCTGGTGTATGCCAACTACTGCGGCACGGAAGACGCCATCGACTATTGCGGACAAAGCAGCATCGTCGGCCCGGATGGCGGCGTGTTGGGCATGGCAGGCCATGAAGAATGCCTGCTGCTGGCCGAGCTGGAACAGCAAGCCGTGGTGCAAGGCCGTCGAGCATTCCCCTACCTCACCGACCTGCGTCAGGCCTTGCACGGACGAACGCCTGGGCAGGATCACTGACAGCGCAGCGCTTGCAGGCTAGCATGGTCGGACCACACGGAGCCCCCATGCCTGACACCATCCGCCAGCTCACCCTTGCCAACGGCCTGCAGCTCACCCTGCGCCACGCCCCTCGTCTCAAGCGCGCCGCGGCGGCGCTCAGGGTGCACGCGGGCGGCCACGACGCCCCTGCCAAGTGGCCTGGGCTGGCGCATTTTCTCGAGCACCTGTTCTTTCTGGGTACAACGCGTTATCCCCTCGAAAATGGCCTGATGCGCTACGTGCAGGCGCTCGGCGGCCAGGTCAATGCAAGCACCCGCGAGCGGACGACGGACTTCTTCTTCGAAACCCCACCCATAGCCTTGGCGGGCGGTTTGATGCGGCTGTGCCAGATGCTGGCCGAGCCGGACCTGGCCATCGCTCGCCAACGCGACGAGCGCGAAGTGATCCACGCCGAATTCATCGCCTGGTCGCGCAGTCGTCAGGCCCAGGCGCATCATGCCTTGCTGCAATCCGTCGCGCCGGGTCATCCGTTGCGCGCCTTCCAGGCCGGTAACCGTTACACCTTACCGCTGCAAGACCCCGCCTTCCAGCAAGCACTGAGGGACTTTCACCGACGCTATTACCAGGGTGGCCAGATGGTGCTGGCGGTGAGCGGCCCTCAGTCCCTGGATGAACTGGAACAGTTGGCCGTGCCCCCCGCACAACTGTTCGCCAGCGGCACGCGCGAGCTGCAGCGCCCTCCACCCCCATTGGGCACAAGCTGCAACCCGCAACTGTTCGCTCATGACCAGATGCCGGCCGGCGCAGAGCATGCCCTAGCGCTGCTGATCAGTTGCCTGAACGACAGCCGGCCCGGTATGTGGCTCGCTGCCGCGCGCCAGCACTGCGGGTTGCAGGCCATCAAGGTTGAAACGCTCTACGCCTTCGCCGGGCAATTGCTCTGGCACATCGACCTGACGCCAGGCACCGGTGTGGCTGTTGGGCAGGCCATGGCCCTGCTTCACGGCTGGTTCGGATACATGCAGAACGCGGACTTGGCGCAGCTCAATCGAGAATTCGGGCGTTTGCAAAGGCGTCGTGAGCACAGCGCCAGCGCCATGGAGCTGGCACGCAGGGACAGCGCAGGGCTTCCCTTTACCGCGCTCGACACACAGGGCCAGCGCGCTTTTGCTGCGCTTCTGGCGAGCCTGCCCCATTCGGACCAGGGTCGCTGGCAGCTCCCTGTGAGCGAGCCGTTGCTGCACACACCGTTGCCTGAAACCGGTGAGTGGTCCTTACCCGGTGGACTGAGCATCAGCGACGCCTTGCCTGCCACGCGTCAGCACGCAGCCCTGCTTGTGCGTTGGCAGGTACCCCTTGCTTTGAAGGAATCACTGCATGCCGTTCTGGATCAAGCCCTGGCCCCACTCAAAGCGCGCTGCGAACTCGCTTCGGTACAGCTGAGTTTCGCCAGGGCCGGCCAGGGATGGGCGCTGCGCTGCGCAGGCGTAGCTTCGGCCGTGGTCACCGCCATGGGGATTGCCCTGCCATTGCTGAAGGCCCCGCCGGCCGACTGCTGGGCTGACCGCGCGGTACCACCCAGTGAGCCCATGCCCATCAGGGCACTGCTCGAGCAGTTGCCAAACGCCGTGGCAGGCCTCGACGTGCAGGCGGTGACCGTGTCACGGCAAAGCCAGGCCCAACTCGACAGGCTCTGGCAACAGGCCACCTGGCATGGGTTGGCTGTGGGTTTCGATACAGATACACAGCGGGCACTGGCAGCCGTCCTGCAAGGCCTGCCTGGACATGGCCGCGCGCCTGTTCCCGTCCCACCGCCCGCCCGTCGTTGGCACACGGTGGACGGGTACGGCAGCGAGCATGCCCTGCTGTTGTTCTGCCCTCTGCCAGCGGGCATGGAGGCAGCGGGCAGGCTGCTGGCTCACCTGCTTCAAGGCCCTGTCTATCAACGTTTGCGGGTCGAACTGCAACTGGGCTATGCGGTGTTCAGCGCCATGCGCCAGGTGGAGGGCGTGCACGGGCTGATGATCGGCGTGCAATCGCCCCACGCCAGCCCGGCCATGATCCTGGAACAGGTGGTCACCTTGTTGCGCGAGCGCGTCACGCTCGATCTTTCCTCGCAGCAACTGCTGGCCGATCAGTTCGATGAAGCGGTGATGAGCAACGCCGAGGTCGTGGAGTGGGCCTGGCAGACACACCTGGCTACACAACCCTGGACGCTGGATGGCGTACGCAGGGCTATCCTCAACGTGCGGCAGCATGATCTGGACAGGCTGAAGGACGCATTGCTCAATGGGCAGGCGCCCTGGATCTGTCTGGCCACCGCTGCCGCGCCACCTGACTTTCAGGCCAAGCAGCGCGAGATTATTGCACCTGGTGCAACGCTACTTTCCTGATACACAGTCTTCGGATGAACGGTTTTCTTGTAAGATAGCGCAACCCTGATTCAGGGAACCTCCTGCCTATGGCGGTACCCAAGTAGTAGTCAAGCGTTCCTCAACCCATTCGGAAGGAGTAATCCCATGTGGACCAAACCTGCATACACTGACCTGCGTATCGGCTTCGAAGTCACCATGTACTTCGCCAACCGCTAAGCACGGCTTAGGGTACGACGCCTCGGCCTGCCGGGGCGTTTTCGTTTTTCAGGCATGACTTTCCGCACAGCATAGAGAGCACCCATGTATATCCAGGTTCTCGGCTCGGCCGCCGGTGGCGGATTTCCGCAGTGGAACTGCAACTGCGTCAATTGCAAGGGCTTCAGGGACGGTACCCTGCGGGCCACTGCCCGCACCCAGTCATCCATCGCCCTGTCCGACGACGGTGTGCATTGGGTATTGTGCAACGCTTCGCCAGACATTCGCGCACAGCTTCAGGCCTTCGCGCCCATGCAGCCTGCCCGGGGTCTGCGCGACACCGGCATAGACGCCATCATCCTGCTGGACAGCCAGATCGACCACACCACTGGCCTGCTCAGCCTGCGCGAAGGTTGCCCGCACCCGGTGTGGTGCACCGACATGGTCCATCAGGACCTGACCACCGGCTTTCCGCTGTTCACCATGCTCAGCCACTGGAACGGCGGCCTGCAATGGAACCGTATCGAGCTTGAGGGCAGTTTCGTCATCCAGGCCTGCCCCAACCTGCGGTTCACCCCTTTCCCGCTGCGCAGTGCGGCGCCACCTTATTCGCCACACCGTTTCGACCCGCACCCAGGCGATAACCTCGGCCTGCTGGTCGAGGACACTCGCACCGGTGGCAAGCTGTTCTATGCCCCCGGCCTTGGCCAGGTGGACGAGCAACTGCTGGAGATGATGCAAGGCGCCGACTGTCTGCTGGTCGACGGCACCTTGTGGGAAGACGACGAAATGCAGCGCCGCGGCGTGGGCACGCGCACCGGCCGTGAAATGGGCCACCTGGCCCAGAACGGCGCCGGCGGCATGCTCGAGGTGCTCGACGGCTTTGCACGCCAGCGCAAAGTGCTCATCCACATCAACAACACCAACCCGATTCTCGACGAAGACTCCCCCGAGCGTGCCGAAGTGCTGCGCCGCGGTGTGGAAGTGGCCTTCGACGGCATGAGCATCGAGTTGTAACGGGCCTGCCCGCCACCTCAAGTCTTCCAGGAGCCAGCCGAATGAGCGATGCACTGCCGATGTCCCCTGCCGAGTTCGAGCAGGCCCTGCGCGCCAAGGGCGCCTACTACCACATTCACCACCCCTACCATGTGGCCATGTATGAAGGCCGTGCTACCCGCGAACAGATCCAGGGTTGGGTAGCCAACCGCTTCTATTACCAGGTCAACATCCCGATGAAGGACGCCGCCATCCTGGCCAACTGCCCGGATCGCGAGGTGCGCCGGGAGTGGATACAGCGCTTACTGGACCACGATGGCGCACCTGGTGAGGATGGCGGCATCGAAGCCTGGCTGCGACTGGGCCAGGCGGTTGGTCTTGACCCCGAGCAGTTGCGCTCACAGGAGCTGGTATTGCCGGGGGTGCGCTTTGCCGTGGACGCCTACGTCAATTTCGCCCGTCGCGCCAGCTGGCAGGAAGCGGCCAGCAGCTCGCTGACCGAGCTTTTCGCCCCGCAGATCCACCAATCGCGCCTGGACAGCTGGCCACAGCACTACCCTTGGATCGACCCGGCAGGCTACGCGTATTTCCGCACGCGCCTTGGCCAGGCTCGCCGCGACGTTGAGCATGGCCTGGCCATTACGTTGCAACACTACACCACCTGGGCTGGGCAGCAGCGTATGCTGGAAATCCTCCAGTTCAAGCTGGACATCCTGTGGAGCATGCTCGATGCCATGAGCATGGCCTACGAGCTGAACCGGCCGCCTTATCACTCCGTTACCCAGGAACGGGTATGGCATAAAGGGATCACCCTATGAATTTCGATCGTCAGCAAGTGCCCAGGTGGCGCCAGGGTTACCGCTTCCAGTACGAGCCTGCCCAGAAAGGCCATGTGCTGCTCTACCCTGAAGGCATGATCAAGCTCAACGAAAGCGCCAGCCTGATCGGAGGGCTGATCGACGGTCAGCGCGATGTGGCAGCCATCATCGACGCACTCCAGCAGCAATTCCCCGATGTGCCGGAAGTGGCCGACGATATCGAGCAGTTCATGGAGGTGGCCCGTGCCGAACACTGGATCGAGCTTGCCTGATCTGCCGCCCACGCCCGAAGTCGGCCTGCCGCTGTGGCTGCTGGCCGAGCTGACCTATCGTTGCCCGCTGCAATGCCCCTATTGCTCCAACCCTCTGGATTTCGCAGCCCAGGGCCAGGAGTTGAGCACTGCGCAGTGGTTCAAGGTCATGGCCCAGGCCCGCGAGATGGGCGCCGCGCAGATTGGGTTCTCCGGGGGCGAACCTCTGGTTCGCCAGGACCTCGCCGAGCTGATCGCCGAGGCCCGCCGGCTGGGGTACTACACCAACCTGATCACCTCCGGTATCGGCTTGACCGAGGCGCGCATCGCCGCCTTCAAGCAGGCCGGCCTGGACCATATACAGATCAGCTTTCAGGCCAGCGACGAGCAAGTGAACAACCTGCTGGCCGGCTCCCGAAAGGCGTTCGCACAAAAGTTGGAAATGGCCCGCGCCGTGAAGGCCCACGGTTACCCCATGGTGCTCAACTTCGTTACCCATCGGCACAACATCGACAAGATCGACCGCATCATCGAGCTGTGCATCGCACTGGATGCGGATTTCGTAGAACTGGCCACGTGCCAGTTCTACGGATGGGCGCACCTGAACCGGGTCGGGCTGCTGCCCACCCGTGATCAGCTGGAGCGGGCTGAGCGGATCACCAATGAATACCGCGACAAGCTCAAAGCCGAAGGCAACCCGTGCAAGCTGATCTTCGTCACGCCGGACTACTACGAGGAGCGGCCCAAGGCCTGCATGAACGGTTGGGGCAATCTGTTCCTGACCATCACTCCCGACGGCACCGCGCTGCCGTGCCATGGCGCCCGTCAGTTGCCGGTGCAGTTCCCCAATGTGCGCGACCATGACCTGCGACACATCTGGTATGAGTCGTTCGGTTTCAACCGCTTCCGTGGCTACCAATGGATGCCGGAACCCTGCCGCTCCTGCGATGAGAAGGAGAAGGACTTTGGCGGCTGCCGCTGCCAGGCCTTTATGCTCACCGGTGATGCCAGCAATGCCGACCCGGTATGCGCCAAGTCGCCCGACCATGACTTGATCCTGAAGGCCCGCGAGCAGGCGCAAAGCGCCGACCTCGCCATAGAACAGATGACTTTCCGAAATGAACGAAACTCCCGTGTCATCGCCCGAGGCTGAGTTCACCGCCGCCCAGGCTGTCGCCGCCGGCACCGATTTCGCCGAACTCAAGGTCGGTGACGCCGGCCTGTTCTGGGTCGAGTTTCGGCCTGCCGACGACGCTTGCCGCATTTGGCACTGGCATCATCACCAGGCACGCTGCCTGACCCCCGACGGCTTCAGTGTACGCAGCCGTGTCTACGAATATGGCGGGGGCAGTTTCTGCCTGGGCGGGGACGGACTGGTGTTCGTCAACGAAAAGGACCAGCAGGTTTACACCCAACCTTTGGACAACACGCCGCCGCGCGCCCTTACCCATGACCCCGCCTGCCGTTATGGCGATGTGCAATGGCATGGCGGGCAGGCCCTGGCCGTGGAGGAGCGCCATGGCGAAACCGTGGAGCACCGTCTGGTGGCCTTGGCCGAGGGCACACGTCAGGTGCTGGTCGAAGGCGCCGATTTCTACGCTTCGCCCACGGTCAGCCCGGACGGGGAGCGCCTGGCCTGGATCGAATGGGATCGCCCGGCGCAGCCGTGGACGGTAACGCGACTCATGACCTGCCGTCGCGAGGCCAGCGGCCAATGGGGGCCAGCGCAAACGGTGGCAGCGGGTGATGAATCGCTGCAGCAGCCCCGATTCGATGAGGCCAACCGCCTGTACTGCCTGTCCGATCGCGATGGTTTCTGGCAGCCGTGGGGCGAGCGTGACGACGGCTGGCAAGCGCTGGCAAGCGAGCCTGCCGACCATGCCGCAGCGCCGTGGCAACTGGGCGCCAGTACCTGGCTGGCACTCGGGCCACAGCATTACCTGGCCACTTGGTTCGAAGCAGGTTTCGGACAACTGGGTCTGCGCACGCCCGATGGTCGCACTGAGCGGTTCGCCAGCGCCTACACCCGCTTTCGGCACCTGGCCATGGACGCCACCTGCGTGTATGCCATCGCCGCCTCGCCCATCAGCCCGGCGGCGGTCATTGCGATTGCGCGTGACACTCACGAAGTGAGCATACTGGCTGGGGGCGCCGAGGTACTGCCGGCGCATCGGGTCAGCGTGCCCCACTCATTTCATTGCGGAACCGGGAGTGCGCTGGCCCATGGCTTTTTCTATCCGGCGGCAGGCAGCACTACGCCATCGCCGCTGATCGTCTTCATTCATGGTGGCCCGACCTCGGCCTGCTATCCGGTGCTCGACCCGAGGATCCAGTTCTGGACCCAACGAGGTTTTGCCGTTGCGGACCTCAACTACCGCGGCAGTAGCGGCTATGGCCGCGCGTACCGCCATGCGTTGCACCTGCGTTGGGGGCAAAGCGATGTGGAAGATGCTTGCTCAGCCGTCGAGCGCCTGGCTGCCGATGGCCTGATCGACAAGACCAAAGTGTTCATCCGTGGCGGCAGTGCCGGCGGCTACACCGCCCTCTGCGCACTGGCGTTCAGGGAGGTATTCCGGGCAGGCGCGAGCCTGTATGGCGTCAGCGACCCGGTTGCATTGGCGCGTGCCACGCACAAGTTCGAGGGTGACTACCTGGACTGGCTGATCGGTGATCCGGAACAGGATGCCGAGCGCTACCGGCAGCGCACGCCGCTCCTGCATGCCGAGCGAATCAAGGTGCCGGTGGTGTTCTTTCAAGGGGAACTGGATGCGGTCGTGGTGCCGGAGCAGACCCGCGCCATGCTCGCAGCGCTCAACGCCAATGGCATCGAGGCCCAGGCACATTTCTACGCGGGGGAGCGGCACGGGTTTCGCAAGGCCCGTAACCTTGAGCATGCGCTCGAACAGGAATGGCGATTCTACTGCAAGGTGCTTGAGCAGCATTGAACCTGCGGCTCACGGCTACCCGTGAGCCGCAGGGAATTCAACGCTTGGCGATGATGTACACCGCGTGCACGATGCCTGGGATATAGCCAAGCAAGGTCAGCAGGATGTTCAGCCAGAAGGCTCCGCCAAACCCCACCTGCAGAAACACGCCCAAGGGCGGCAGAATGATTGCGATGATGATCCGAATAATGTCCATGCGAGTCTCTCCGTAAGGGGTTACATCACAGACTCGCCGCCGCTTGCAGAGGTTCCACAGGCAAAAAAAACGCCCTGGATCGAATGTGACAGACCCAGGGCGGTGCGCAGAAACGCCAGACGGTTCGGTTGTACGTGGGTGGACTAGGCGGGCATCTTGCGCCCCGAGACCTGGGCCGCGTGCAGTCGCGCGAACGCGCGCGATAGGCGCAACAGCATTTCGTCGACGTTGCCGCGGGTCACGGTAAGCGACGGCGAGAGCCGCAGTACATCGGCCTGGGGCGCACCGACCAGCAGGCACTCTTGCAACGCTGCACGCTCAAGCGCCCGTGCCAGGGGCTCGTTGAGCTGCAATGTCCACAGCAGCCCGCTCCCGCAGACCTGGCCCTGGCCAAAGCGGCCCGCCAAGCGGCTAAGTCCCTCGCGTAGATGGCGGCCAGTGTCCTGCACGTGCTCGATGAAGCCCGCACTCAGCACCGTTTTCAGGACTGCCAGGCCTGCTGCGGCCGTCAACGCATTGCTGTACCAGGCATCCGGCAGGCCTGCCATCGGCCTGCTGCGTACCAGCAAGGCGGCCAGTGGAACGCCTCCACCCAGGCCTCCACCTAGCACCACCATGTCGGCCTGCACGCCGTACAGGGTTTCGGCCAGCAACGCACCGCAGCGGCCCATGCCGGTGTGCGCTTCATCAAGGATCAGCAGAATGCCCAGCTCGCGGCAAAGAGCCTCAGCGCCCTTGAGGTATTCCTCGGTTGCAGCAACGATTGCACCCTGGCTTTGTAACGGTTCCAGCACGACGGCTACCGTGCGCGACTCCACGGCCGCGTGCAGTGCGGCCAGGTCATTGAACGGCACATGGCTGAGAGGGGCGTGTTCGGGTGTGCAATGGCTTGCACGGCTGGCCACAGGCGCACCATACGCGGCTTCGCCGCCCTGGCGGGCAACGATGATATGGCCAGCACCGTGGCGATGGCGCTCACCCCACTGGCGAGCCAGGCGCACAGCACCTTCATGTGCCTGAGCCGTGCTGTCGAAAAGCAGGGCACGGTCACTCCCGGTTGCTTGGCAGAGCTGGTCGCGCAACGCCAGAACGCCCTCATGCGAGCGCCCCACGCCCGGGTTGATCAAGGCTTGAGCCTGGCTCGCCACCGCCTTCACCACGGGCTCTGGGCTGTGCCCCAGCGTGTTGACCCCGTCGCCTTGATTGAAGTCCAGGCACGCGCGGCCTTGGTCGTCCCAAAGCCAGGCGCCTTGCCCTCTGACGAAAACAGGTGAGCCCATCGCCGCTGTATCGGGACGAGGCCGAGCACGTGCTGGCTCATGCAATGTTTCAATCCCGACAGCACGAGCTGGACGGCGAAGGTTGAACAGATTCATCGAAGTTCTGCACGCTAGGATGATGGGCAGGGCTGGAACGGCCATGATTCAAATGAATGCCGTACCTATGAATAGGAAGTCAGGCTGCGGTAACGGTGGGGTCCGCACAAAGCCTGTAACCCGTTGTTATACAGCGATAGACTAGGCGCCGGATGCCGATTCCGACATTTCGATTTAGCAGTATTTTCAATAAGTAGAACTTATGGATTTTCGTCAACTGCGTTATTTCGTCGCGGTCTATGAAGAAGGCCATGTCGGGCGCGCCGCCGAGCGTCTGTCATTATCTCAACCGGCCCTGTCCCAGCAGATTCGCCAACTCGAGCATGGCCTGGACCTGAGCCTCTTCGAGCGCAGTAACAAGCGCCTGCTGCCTACACTGGCGGCGCACACCTTGTACAATCATGCCCTGCCCCTGCTCGACGGCCTGCAAAGGGCCCACGAAGCGATGCGAAACTTCAAAGGCCAGGCACTGCGCACCTTGGCGATCGGCGTTTTGCAAACGGTTCGGCCAAGCCTGGTACCGCAGCTTCTGGAACGACTGCGCAAGGCCCAGCCGCACCTGGTGGTGCAGATCTATGAGTTGTCGGGTCTGGAAATCGAGAAGCGCCTGATCAGTGGCACGCTGGATATCGGCATCAGCTATTTGCCCGCGCGCCAACCTGGGCTGCATGGCGTGTTGTTGTACGAGGACGAATTGCAGTTGGTCATCCCAGCGACCCACCCGCTCAAGGACTTCAAGAAGGTGTCGATCCACCAGGCGGCGGAATTGCCCATGCTGATGCTGGGCGAGGAGTTCCAGATGCGCCAGATCTGGCAGGCCCAGCTGGCCAGCCAAGGTCGTCGCCCGCAGGTTCAGGCAGAAATGAATAACATGGCAGGCATTCTCGACAGCCTGTCACACACCTCACTGGCGACCATCCTGCCGGGCCGTGCCAAGGAAGCCGAACAGGCGCAGCAAGGGCTGTTGTGGAAACCATTGAGTGAACCCAGGGTGCCCTTGAAGGTAGGGCTGGTGTTTCGTGACGCTCAGCGTCAACAGGCCTCCATCGAGCTTCTGCGTGGCCTGCTCGAAGAAGAGACCAACCTGCGCGGACCGGTGGCTGCGCCACTGGATGCACTGAGCTGAACGTGACGCACAAGAAAAACCCCGCCGAGGCGGGGTTCTTCAGACTGTTTCCCTGTGACATCCGTATCGCCCCACCATCCTGGCAGGAAATCCTTCGTCGTCTTCCTTGATCTGTCCTATGCGCTTCCTGCGCAACGTCCATGGAAGAAAGATAACCCTGGATCCAATCTGAGAACAGTGGTGAAAAGTCACCACGTGTTGTAGGAAAAGGCTTACAAAGGGTAATCATTCCTATCACCACCCTTTGTCATGGCGACCACCCTGGCGCCGAGCCCTTGCGCTACAGTCGTCTTCATCGCCTGCGCCAGTCCTAGAACTGCTCCGCATCCAGCAGGTACAGCGATTCGCTACCCGCCTTGACCGAGGCGATAAGCGAATCGACGCGGGGCAGCAAGCGAGCGAAATAGAAGCGTGCCGTGCCAAGCTTGCCTTGGTAGAACGCTTCATCACCCTCGCCTGCCAGTGCAGCCTGGGCCATCAATGCCCACATGTAGCCATAGGCGACATAGCCAAAGGCATGCAGGTATTCAACCGACGCCGCCCCGATTTCGTTCGGATTGCCCTTGGCTTGTTGCAGCACCCAGTCGGTCACGCCATCGAGCTGGTCGAGCGCCGCTTCCAAGGGGCTGGTAAACGCAGCCATGCCAGCACCGGCACCGGCAATGAACTCACGCACTTCGTTCGAAAACAGCTGGTAGTACGCGCCACCACTGGCCACCACCTTGCGGCCCATCAAGTCCAGCGCCTGGATACCGTTGGTGCCTTCGTAGATCTGGGTAATACGCACATCGCGCACCAGCTGCTCCTGACCCCATTCGCGGATATACCCGTGCCCACCGAACACTTGTTGACCGTGCAAGGTGCACTCAAGGCCCAGGTCGGTCAGAAACGCCTTGGCCACCGGGGTCAACAGCGCGACCAGCTCCTCGCTGCGCTTGCGCACGGCACTGTCTTGCGCGTATTTGGCGCTGTCCAGTTGCATGGCCACGTAGCTGGAAAACGCCCGTCCGCCCTCGGTCAGCGCCTTCATGGTCAGCAACATGCGCCGCACATCCGGGTGCACGATGATCGGGTCAGCAGGCTTTTCCTTGGCTTGGGGCCCGGTCGGTGCACGGCTTTGCAGGCGATCCCGGGCGTATTCGACAGCGTTCTGATAAGAGCGCTCGGCCGAAGCGAGCCCTTGGATGCCAACGCCGAGCCGCTCGTAGTTCATCATGGTGAACATCGCGGCCAGCCCCTTGTTGGGCTCCCCCACAATGTAACCGACCGCCTCGTCGAAATTCATTACGCAGGTGGCCGAGGCCTGGATACCCATCTTGTGCTCGATGGACCCGCAGGTCGCCGGATTGCGAGCACCCAGGCTGCCGTCTTCGTTGACCAGGAACTTGGGGACCAGGAACAGGGAGATCCCTTTGGGGCCTGCCGGTGCGTCCGGCAGCTTGGCCAGGACCAGGTGAATGATGTTCTCGGTCAGGTCGTGCTCGCCACCGGTGATGAAGATCTTGGTGCCGGTCACACGGTAGCTGCCGTCAGCCTGGGGCTCGGCCTTGGTGCGGATCATGCCAAGGTCAGTACCTGCATGAGGTTCGGTCAGGCACATGGAGCCTGCCCACACACCTGAATACATGTTCGGCAGGTACGTGTGCTTGAGCGCCTCGTCGGCGTGGGCGTTGATCGACAGGCAGGCACCTGCGGTGAGCATGGGGTACAAGCCAAACGACAGGCTGGCTGCGTTGACCATCTCCTCGACCTGGGCCGATACCGCCTTGGGCATGCCCATGCCGCCGAAGGCAGGGTCGCCACCCACGCCTACCCAGCCGCCTTGAGCATAGGTGTCGTAGGCTTCGATGAACCCGGCAGGCGTATGCACCGCGCCGTTGTCCCAGCGGCAGCCTTCCTCGTCGGCAGCGCGGCTGAGCGGTGCAATGCTGCGTGCAGTGACCTTGCCTGCCTCCTCAAGCACCGCCATGGCCGTTTCGGCATCGACCAACTCAGCCAAGCCCGGCAACTGCGCCCACTGCTGGCCCACGTTGAAGACTTCATTCAGTACGAAGCGCATGTCGCGCAGGGGCGCTTTATATTCAGCCATGACAACCTCTCGCTGGTCAGGACGGGCGGCGATGAGCATCGCAGCACGGGTAGTGGAACCAGTGTAACCGAACAACTTTTACGACACATAGGGTCATCAAGAGACTAGGTAGTCAGTTATGGTCACGCTTCCCGCACTGCTCCCCGACGATTTTTCAGGCCGTGCACCATCAAGCAATTACGCCCCGCGGCCTTGGCAGCGTACAGCGCCTGATCGGCAGCCTTGAGCACCTCTTCAACGCTGCGGTTATCGCCCTGCCGTTCGGCCACACCTACGCTGATGGTCACGGTAACCGTGTCGCCACTGCTGCCTGTGCGGCGCTGGCGGCCGGCGTTGTCATCCAGCGGACGAGCACTCTGGTCACGCAAGTGCATGGCATAGCCGGCAATCGCTTCTCGAACCGCTTCCAGATGCGGCACGCACTGGTCAGCCGTCTTGCCCGCGAACACCACGGCGAATTCTTCGCCGCCATAGCGGTAGGCGCGGCCTCCCCCCTTGACCTTGCCAAGCCGGCTGGCCACCAGCCGCAATACCTGGTCGCCCACATCATGGCCATGGGTGTCGTTGAAGCGCTTGAAATGGTCCACGTCGGCCATGGCGATCACATAGGAGCGCCCTAGTCGCTGCAGGCGCTCATTGAGCGCGCGACGGCCCGGCAACCCGGTGAGCTCGTCACGGAACGCCATCTGGTACGCTTCGTGAGCGACTGCCGTGGCAATCATCAGCATGACCTGGCTGCACATGATGTTCAGCGTGAAAGGCAACACGAACGTCTTGGGCAGCATCCAGAAAATACCGACCAGGCCCACGATCAAGGCGCCATGCAGGGGCCTGGGCGCACGCAGGTACTGTACGACGAGTAAGGCCAGCATGCCCATGAACACCGGGTAGGCCAGCTGAATCAGGCTCATCCACTGACCGTGCAAGATCGGCCAGCGGATTTCCGCCAGGCTGGCCAGCAGTGCCTCGGGAAAGCTTTGCTCGAAGCCGGCCGCCACTGCGGCCGTGGCCAACAGCACCGCACACCTGGCGACCAGGTCCTGGAGCAGGTGCGTGCGCTCCTGCCAGATGCCATAAAGGCCATACAACGCCGGTAACAGCAGGCACACGAGGTGGAAGATCACGGCAGCATCTTCACGAACGCGGCCGTTGTCTCGATAGAAGTCAGTCTGGGTATCGAGCAGGAAATAGGCGATGTAGACCGTGAGCATCAGAAACAGCTCCCGCTGGCGCCTGTACACCGCGCAATAGGCGCCGCCCATCAACAGCACGAGGGTTGGCAGCACATTGAAAAGCGATGTAAAGAAAACGCTGAGGTCCTTGACGTAAGCCGCAGCCAAGCCTGCCCCCAGCAAGACGAGAGAGGGTACGAAATGGCTTGGGCGGACAGCGTTAAGGCGAAGCAAGGGCAATTCCAACCTGGCAGACCAATAGTGGCATTGTGCCCTTAGTTGATCGGCCATTCACCTGGACACTTGAGCGCCTTTACCGTTGCCTTGCGCCAGACATAAAAAAACCGCCTGCCGGAGCAGACGGTTCGCATACGACCTGAGGTGACTCAGTAAGCCAGGCCGAAGTGTTCTTCGTCCATGGCCATCAGGTTGTCAGCACCGGACAGCATGGCAGCCACATGCGTGCGGGTACGCGGCAGGATGCGCTGGAAGTAGAAGCGTGCCGTTTGCAGCTTGGCGGTGTAGAACGCCGCTTCACTGGTACCTGCTGCCAGCTTTTCGGCAGCCAAGCGGGCAATGTCGGCCCAGAAGTAAGCCAGGCAGGCGTAGCCGGAGTACATGAGGTAGTCCACCGATGCCGCACCCACTTCCTCACGGTCCTTCATGGCAGCCATGCCCACCTTCATGGTCAGCTCGCCCCATTCCTTGTTCAACGCAGCCAGGGGCTGAACGAACTCGTTGACCGCCTCGTTGCCTTCCTGCGACTGGCAGAACTTGTGCACGATCTTGGTGAAGCCCTTGAGGGCCTCGCCTTGGGTCATCAGCACCTTGCGGCCCAGCAGGTCCAGGGCCTGGATGCCCGTGGTGCCCTCGTACAGCATGGAAATACGGCTGTCACGAACGTTCTGCTCCATGCCCCACTCGGCGATGAAGCCATGCCCACCGTAGACCTGAACCCCATGGTTGGCCGCCTCGAAGCCGACTTCGGTCATGAAGGCCTTGGCGATTGGGGTCAGGAACGCCAGCAGGGCATCGGCCTTCTTGCGCTCTTCCTCATCCTGACTGTACTTGACGATGTCCACCTGCTTGGCCGTGAAGTAGACCATCGCACGGGTGCCCTCGGCGAAGGCCTTCATGGTCAGGAGCATGCGACGTACATCCGGGTGGACGATGATCGGGTCGGCGGCCTTCTCAGGCGCCTTGGGCCCGGTCAGCGAGCGCATCTGCAGGCGCTCGCGGGCATACTTCAAGCCACCCTGGAAGGCCACTTCGGCATGGGCCAGGCCTTGCAGCGCAGTCCCCAGGCGTGCCGTGTTCATGAAGGTGAACATGCAGTTCAGGCCTTTGTTGGCCGGGCCGATCAGGTAACCGGTGGCTGCGTCGAAGTTCATCACGCAGGTGGCATTGCCATGGATACCCATCTTGTGCTCGATGGAGCCGCAGCTCACACCATTGCGCTCACCCGCTGCGCCTTCGGCGTTGGGCAGGAACTTCGGCACGATGAACAGGGAAATGCCCTTGGTGCCAGCCGGTGCATCGGGCAGGCGTGCCAGCACGATGTGCACGATGTTCTCGGCCATGTCGTGCTCACCGGCCGAAATGAAGATCTTGGTACCGCTGACCTTGTAGCTGCCATCGGCCTGGGGTTCGGCCTTGGTGCGTAGCATGCCCAGGTCGGTGCCGCAGTGCGGTTCGGTCAGGCACATGGTGCCGGTCCATTCACCCGAAACCAGCTTGGTCAGGTAGGTGTGCTGCTGTTCGGCAGTGCCGTGGGCCGAGATGGTGTTCATTGCGCCGTGGGACAAGCCTGGGTACATGCCCCACGACCAGTTGGCACCGCCCACCATTTCGCTCAGGGCCAGGCCCAGCGACTCGGGCAACCCCTGACCACCGTGCTCCACATCGTGCGCCAGGCTCGGCCAGCCGCCTTCGACGAACTGCTGGTAGGCTTCCTTGAAACCGGTCGGCGTCTTCACGCCCGCCTCGCTCCAGGTGCAGCCTTCCTGATCGCCTACGCGGTTGAGCGGCGACAGTACCTGCTCACAGAACTTCGCACCTTCCTCGAGAATCGCGTCCACCATGTCGGGCGTGGCGTCCTGGCAACCTGGCAGGCTCTGATAGTGCGCCTCGTAGCCGAGTAGCTCATCACGCACGAAGCGAATATCACGCAGGGGGGCTTTGTAGTCAGGCATCGCGATGAACCTCTAGGTGAGTTCTGTGGGGGACCGGCGCACGCGGCAGGGTCTATCAAACAGTTGTTTGAAACTTACGTTTACCGCTGGCGGATGTCAAGAAGGGCCAGAGGTGCCATTTACGCCACGAAAAATGGCGAATCCGCCATCAACGCCCACGCCACTTCGCCCGTGAGGACGGGGACGCTTCTGGCGAAGAAAAGAAAACGAGGCAGTGCAAGCCTCTGGGCGGTGTGTGGCAGGCGGGAACGCGCTATCGACCGTTAGGCGTAGGTGTCGATGATACGACCCAGCATTTCGTCGGATGCCTTGACGACTTTGGCGCCAAGCTCGACTTCGGTTCTGCCCAGCGCCATTTGCACGGTGCTGGTGGCCAGGTCCATTTGCTGACTTCTGTCGACGGCACGCAGCCGCTCGGCCTGAAAATCACTCGACTGACTGGTGGCGGAACGTTCGGCGGTGGTGTTGGCGACCTGGCTGGCGGCCTGGTCAACGCGATTCTGACCATTGTGAATGGCACCAAGGCCTGCGTAGAAGGCGGAGCTACCGGTGATTTCCATGTCAGGACTCCATCGACACTGGATGACGGTGAGGCCTCATTAAAGCAGGCCAGCTACCAAAAAGCCCGTTTAAATCGCTAATGGCTCAGTGCCACTTGATAGGCCTTGACCATACCAGCGTCAGTTAACCTTGCACACGCTTGGCCCCGCCGCTACCGCAGACACGCGCTGGTTAATCCAGCAAGTCCAGCTGCAAATGCTCGGCCACCTTGTCCGCCGTGGCTTGCTTGAGCTTGGGCACTCGGCCCAGACAAGGCGCCGGCAGCCGTTCGGCCAGGCTGGCCAGATTCTCTTCGAGCCGCGACGTTTTTGGCTCGATGATGTTCGCCACCCACCCGGCGAGCTGCAGTCCGTCCCGTTCGATGGCTTCGGCACTGAGCAGCGCGTGGCTGATGCAGCCCAGCCTTACCCCGACCACCAGGATGACCGGCAGCTGCAATGCAACGGCCAGGTCCGACAGGTTCGCCAGGCCCGAAAGCGGCACCCGCCAGCCGCCTGCGCCTTCGATCAAGGTGAAATCGGCCTGGTGCTGCAACACCGTGCGCATATCCGCCAGCAGCTGCGCCACCGCCAGCGTCACACCGGCTTCCCGCGCGGCGACATGGGGGGCGATGGCTGGCTCGAAGGCGAATGGGTTGACCTGCTCGTAGGCGAGCTTGATGGTGCTCTCGTCGATCAGCGCCAGGGCGTCGCTGTTGCGCAAGCCCTTGGCCGTCATGCTGCAGCCAGATGCCACCGGCTTGGCCCCCAGGGTGCTCAACCCCTGCAACTTCGCTGCGTGTAGAAGACCGGCTGCAATGGTGGTCTTGCCGACATCGGTGTCAGTTCCGGCAATGAAATACGCCTGACTCATGAAGTACTCCTATGCCACAGGCTTGCGCAGCACGCCGTAGACCACTTGATAAGTGGCAGGCAGCCCTTGGGGCTGGCGGTAGGCCTCGTACGCCTGGAGCATACCCTGCATGCGGGCGCGCCCGGTGAGCCCGGCAGGACGACCCGGGTTGAGGTTGTGCGCCCCCAGCGCCTTGAGTTCATGGGTCAATGTGCGCACGTGTGCATAATGCAATACATGCGGCAACTGTTGCAGTACCTGCGTTTCGAGGGCACTGGCTGCACATGAACGTTGGTATTCGTCGAAGCGCCTGAAGCGGTTGACGTGAACCTGGCCATCCACGGCCTGCCAACTGCCGCGCAATTCATCGAGCGTACCCACGCACAGGCTGCTGAAAGCCAGGACGCCGCCTGGTCGCAGAATACGCGAAGCTTCTTCCAGCACTTGGGCAAAATGGCTGCACCACTGGACGGCCAGGCTGGAAAAGACGAGATCGACGCACCCCTCCCCCAGCGGCAAGCGCTCGGCATCGCCGACGATGTAGCTTTGGGCGCCATCGGCTCGATCGCGAGCATGACGCAGCATGCCCTCGGCGATGTCCACGGCAACACCGCTTGCAGGCCCGTAACGCTCGGCAAGCACCCGGCTGAAATGGCCCGTGCCACTGCCCAGATCAAGCCAGCGAGTCGGTTCGAGGTCAGATGGCAGCATCGTCAGCAGGTTCATGCCGACCGAACGCTGCAGGGCTGCCACGCTGTCATAGCTGGCTGCCGCACGCGAAAACGACGTGGCCACCTGGCGTTTGTCGGGCAAGGCGCCAGGCAAGCCTGGCTGGGAAAGATCAGTCATCGCCACTCTCATGCAGGAAACTTTTGATACCGCTGGCCAGTTCTTGTGGGTACTCGAGCACAAACGCATGGGAACTGTCTTCGACAAGGCCCACTTCCACGTCGGGCAACAGCTCGCTCAACGCCTGCGCAGCTTCGGCTGGCACTAGGGCATCTGCGCCGGCAAAAAGATGAAGCTGCGGGCCGGCGAATGCCTCCAGCGCTGCTCGGGTATCGAGCTGGGCCAGTACCTGTAGCGCCGTAGCCAGGTACAGCGGATCGGTGTCTGGAACGCCTACACCCAGCTGGCGAAGCAAGGTGCGCGGTTGCATGGCCCCTTCGCTGCACAACGTGCGAAAGCGCTTGAGCGTGACCGACGGATGGCTGCGGCAACCATCCAGGAACGTCCCGAAGGTGTCTTCGGCCATCCCGTGAGGCCAATCGGCACGGGCCACGAAACTAGGGTTACTGGCCAGGGTGAGCAAGCCGCAACAGTGGTCGCCGCGCTTGTAGGCCAGGGCACTGGCCAGCATACCGCCCAGCGACCACCCCCCCAGCCACACATCGTTGGGTACCTTGCGATCCAGGTGCTCGACCCAACCCTGGACGTCGCAGTGATCCAGCTCCGGCATGGGCATCAGCGTCACCTGAAGCCCAGGGTCCTGGGCGCGCAGGCTGGCTGCAAGCGGCTCAAGAGAAGCGGTGCCCAGGCCCCAGCCTGGTAGCAGTACGAGTCGGTTACGCATCGGCGCGCTCCAGCTGTGGATAACACTCTGCCAATGCATTCAACAATAGCTGCACCTGAGCTGCTGTGTGGGCAGCGCTCAAGGTAACGCGCAATCGCGCACTACCGACCGCCACCGTAGGTGGCCGGATAGCGGTCACCAACAGACCGCGCTCGCGCAGTAGCTGCGACAGACGAAGCGCTTGCGCGCTGTCACCGATGACAATCGGCTGGATCGGCGTCTGGCTCTCCATCAGGCGCAAGCCCAGTTGTTCTGCGCCTTCGCGAAATTGCTGGATCAGTGCCGCCAGGTGCTCGCGTCGCCAAGGCTGTGTCCGCACCAGCTCAAGGCTCTTGAGGGTGGCGCAGGCCAAGGCGGGCGGTTGGCTGGTGGTGTAGATGTAAGGCCGGGCGAACTGGATCAGCGCTTCGATCAGCGCTTCACTGCCAGCCACGAACGCACCCGCCGTACCGCAGGCCTTGCCCAGCGTACCGACCAGTACCGGGACATCGTCCACGCCCAGGCCATAGTGCTCGACGACCCCTCCGCCGCCCACACCCAGGGTGCCCAGGCCATGGGCATCGTCCACCATCAGCCAGGCATCGCGCGCACGCGTCGCCTGGGCCAGCGCCGGCAAATCGGCCACATCACCGTCCATGCTGAACACGCCATCGGTCACGACCAATGTATTGCCCGTGGCCTTGGCCAGACGGTCGCTCAGGCTGCCGACATCATTGTGCAGGTAACGGCTGAAACGCGCGCCGCTGAGCAGGCCACCGTCGAGCAGCGAGGCGTGGTTCAGGCGATCCTGCAACACCGTATCGCCCTTGCCCACCAATGCGGTGATTACCCCCAGGTTGGCCATGTAGCCGGTGGAGAACAGCAACGCTCGCGGCCGCCCGGTGAGTTCGGCCAATGCTTGCTCAAGTTGATGGTGTGCCGTGGTATGGCCTATGACCAGATGCGAAGCCCCCCCACCCACACCCCAGCGATCAGCACCTGCCTGCCAGGCCGCGAGCACTTCAGGATGACTTGCCAGGCCCAGGTAATCGTTGCTGCAGAAAGCCAGCAGCGGCTGGCCATCGACCACTACCAGCGGCCCTTGTGGGCTTTCCAGCAAGGGGCGCTGTCGGTAGAGGTCCGCCGCGCGCCGGTCGGCCAGCCGCGCGGCCAGGTCGAAGGCCATGTCAGGCCGAAGCTGCATCGTAGAACAACGCATCGTTGCGCTGTTCGACCAGCGCCTGCTCGATCGCAGCCTGGTGGACTTCATCGGCGTGCTCTTCACCGGCTTCAGGCTTGATTCCCAGGCGTGCGAACAGCTGCATGTCCTTGTCGGCCTGCGGGTTGGCCGTTGTCAGCAACTTTTCACCGTAGAAGATCGAGTTGGCACCGGCCAGGAATGCCAAGGCCTGCATTTGCTCGTTCATCTGCTCACGGCCTGCCGAAAGGCGCACGTGCGACTTGGGCATGAGAATACGGGCCACTGCCAGCATGCGGATGAAGTCGAACGGATCGACGTCGGCCTCGTCGGCCAGCGGCGTACCGGCCACCTTGACCAGCATGTTGATCGGCACGGACTCCGGATGCTCAGGCAGGTTGGCCAGTTGAATCAGCAGGCCTGCGCGGTCATCGAGCGTCTCGCCCATGCCGAGGATGCCGCCAGAGCAGATCTTCATGCCGGCATCGCGCACATAGGCCAGGGTCTGCAAGCGCTCGGCGTAGGTGCGCGTAGTGATGATGCTGCCGTAGAACTCGGGGGAGGTATCGAGGTTGTGGTTGTAATAGTCCAGGCCCGCCTGGGCCAGCGCCTGGGTCTGCTCCTGGTCGAGCTTGCCGAGGGTCATGCAGGTTTCCAGGCCCATGGCCTTGACCCCTTTGACCATCTCCAGCACATAGGGCATGTCCTTGGCCGAAGGGTGCTTCCACGCAGCGCCCATGCAAAAGCGCGTGGAACCAATGGCCTTGGCGCGCGCGGCCTCCTCGAGCACCTTCTGCACCTCCATGAGCTTCTGCTTTTCCAGGCCGGTGTTGTAGTGCCCGGACTGCGGGCAGTACTTACAGTCTTCGGGGCAGGCACCGGTCTTGATCGACAGCAGGGTTGAGACTTGCACCCGGTTGGCGTCGAAATGCGCACGGTGTACAGCCTGGGCGTTGAAGATCAGGTCGTTGAACGGCTGTTGGAACAGCGCCTTGACCTCGGCCAGGGACCAGTCGTGACGTGTTGTTGCAGTTGTACTGGCGCTCATCGGCGTTTCCTTGTTTAGGCTCTAGCAGGCGCCGGGCAAGGAGAACGCCCGCGCTTCACGGATAGCCGAAATAGTCAGGGAAGGCCCATGAACTGTCAACTTAAGCTTAAGAAGCTGGTCTACAATTGGTCACTAGTTAACCAAATATGCGCACTATGCGGTGCCACTGCGCTCCAGCCCTACGCGCTATGCGAGCCATGTGAACAACAACTGCCCTGGCTGAATGATGACCACTGCTCACGGTGCGCCCTGCCTCTGGCCATGGCAGGCATGGAATGCGGACAGTGCAACCGCAGGCCGCCAGCATTCGAACGGGTTCTGGCACCCTGGCATTTCACATTTCCGGTGGACACCCTGATCAGTCGGTTCAAGCACAACCGTCAGTGGCCGCTGGGACGCCTGATGGCTGAGATTGCCGGTCATGCGCTGAGCCATCACTATGCCGAAGGCCTGCCCCGCCCCGACGTGCTGCTTGCTGTACCCCTGACACGGCGCCGGCTGCGTGAACGGGGGTTCAACCAGGCTGCGATGCTGGCGCGTTGGTGGTCAAGGCAACTGGCAGTGCCCTTCGTCGAACACCTGCTGGTACGCACCCGCCACACCACGGCCCAGCAGCATCTGAGCGCCAAGGCTCGATGGCGCAACCTGCGTCAGGCGTTCGCCGTATGCGGTGGCCTGCACGGCCAGCATGTCGCGCTCGTCGATGATGTACTGACCACCGGCGCGACGGCGCAGGCTGTTGCACAGGTCCTGCGCAAGGCAGGTGCCGCACGTGTAGACGTCTACTGCCTGGCACGCACACCCAAGCCCGGCTATGCATGAGCGTGCAGGCCAGTGGCGGCGACGCAGTGGTACGCTACGCCCACCCCGTACACTGGCCCATCACCGAACCGGTCGGATGCCCATGCCCTTACCTGCCCCACTGACCCATCACATTACCCGCCGCCCACAGCGCGTGGCCCTCTTGCAGCACATTGCCGAGCAGGGCTCCATCACCCGCGCCGCCAAGGCTGCCGGCATGAGCTACAAAGCTGCCTGGGATGCGATCGATGAACTCAACAACCTGGCCAGCAGCCCCTTGGTAGAGCGCAGCACTGGCGGGCGCGGCGGCGGCGGTGCACGCCTGTCTGCCGAAGGCGAACGGGTGCTGAGGCTGTATCAGCGCCTGCAAGCCTTGCAAGCTCAGTTGCTCGAAGCCACCGATGATGTGAGCGACCTTGACCTGCTCGGTCGCCTGATGCTGCGCACCAGCGCCCGGAATCAGCTGCAAGGCCAGGTCAGCGCCCTTCATCGCGTGGGGTGGCATGATCGGGTCGGCCTTGCACTGAGTGGGGGGCTGCAGATCGAAGCCTTGATCACTCATGACAGCACCGAGCGCCTTGGGCTGACCTTGGGCACGACGGTGGTGGCCTTGCTCAAGGCAGGTTGGGTGCGCCTGCTGGGCCACAGCGACGAGGCGGATCAACAGCACAATTGCCTGCAGGTGACCGTGGACTCGATTCTGACGGGCACCGATGGCCCCCACGAGGTGCGCCTTGCGCTTGGCAATGGTCAGACCCTGTGCGCCTTCGCCGAACCGGCCTGGCTGGCAGAGCACCAGGTGACCGTTGGCAGCGCCCTGCGTGCGCAGTTCTCGGCCGCCGATGTGGTGATTGGTATCCCGGCCTGACCTGTAACGGCGTTTGGCACATGGCCGAGTGCCCTGCGGCGCCTCGGTGGCCAACGCGGTAACATGGGGGCCACGCTGCCTACCGCCGGAGTCATCATGTCCCACCCGTTCGCCACACTCACCCCCGACGTGGTGCTCGACGCCGTGGAATCATTGGGGTTTCTCAGCGATGCGCGGGTATTGGCACTCAACAGCTATGAAAACCGCGTCTACCAAGTGGGCATCGAGGGCGAGCAGCCCTTGATCGCCAAGTTCTATCGACCCGGTCGCTGGAGCGATGCAGCCATCGTCGAAGAACACCGCTTCACGGCCGAATTGGCCGGCTGCGAAGTGCCGGTGGTAGCGCCTCTGCAGCATCAAGGCAACACGTTGTTCGAACACGGTGGCTTTCGCTTTACGCTGTTCCCGCGCCGTGGTGGGCATGCCCCTGAACCCGGCAACCTCGATCAGTTGTACCGCTTGGGCCAGTTGATCGGACGCCTGCATGCCGTGGCTGCCAGCCGGCCGTTCGAACACCGGGAAGCGTTGGCTGTGGATAACTTCGGGCACGCCTCACTGGACACACTGCTAAAAGGCGGGTTCGTGCCCCGGGAACTGTTGCCCGCCTTCGAATCGGTCGCGCGCGATGTACTGGCTCGAGTGGAAGCCATCTATGCCCGCACCCCGCACCAGGTCATCCGCCTGCACGGTGACTTGCACCCGGGCAACCTGATGCACCGCGACGAGATCTACCATGTGGTTGACCTGGACGACTGCCGCATGGGCCCTGCGGTACAGGACCTGTGGATGATGCTGGCAGGCAATCGGGATGAGCGTCAGGGCCAGTTGGCCGAGCTGGTCGAGGGCTACAACGAATTTCACGACTTCGACCCGCGTGAGCTGGCGTTGATCGAGCCGCTGCGTGCCCTGCGTCAACTCCACTACAGTGCCTGGCTGGCGCGTCGCTGGGACGATCCGGCATTTCCGCCCAGCTTCCCGTGGTTCGGTCAGCCTAGGTACTGGGGTGATCAGATTCTGGCGCTGCGTGAGCAAATGGCCGCCCTCGATGAAGCCCCACTCAAGTTGTTCTAGATCGACCGTCGGCGCTGTCTACAATAGCTGCCGTTAATCAGCATCTTAAGCAAGGACTCTGCATGCACGCTGCAAACCCGCGTCGCGGGTATCTACTGGGCCTGAGTGCCTACATCATCTGGGGCCTGTTCCCCCTGTACTTCAAAGCCATCCAAAGCGTCCCCGCCGTGGAGATCATCGTCCACCGTGTGCTGTGGTCAGCGCTGTTCGGCTCGATACTGCTCGCCTTCTGGAAACACCCCGGCTGGTGGCGCGACCTGCGCGACAACCCGCGGCGCTTGGCCATCCTGGCATTGAGCGGCACATTGATCGCAGCCAATTGGCTGACGTATGTCTGGTCGGTGAACAACGGACGCATGCTCGAGGCCAGCCTTGGCTACTACATCAACCCGCTGATCAACGTGCTGCTCGGCATGCTGATTCTCGGCGAGCGCTTGCGCCGTTTGCAGTGGCTGGCGGTCAGCCTGGCCGCGCTCGGCGTCATGCAACAGGTCTGGCAGGTGGGCAGCCTGCCCTGGGTATCCTTGGCACTGGCGCTGACCTTCGGGTTCTACGGGCTTATTCGCAAGCAAGCCCCCGTGGCGGCCCTGCCCGGCCTGGTTGTCGAGACCTGGATGCTGGTACCGCTGGCGCTTGGGTGGTTGCTGCTGCACCCCGGCGCGATGAGCGCGCAAGGTGAGTTCTACACCACAAGCGAGGCCTTGTGGCTGATGGCTGCAGGCCCCGTGACACTGGTGCCGCTGGTGTGTTTCAACGCTGCCGCACGGCATCTGCCCTACACCACGCTGGGCTTTCTGCAATACCTGGCGCCAACGCTGGTCTTGCTCCAGGCCATCTGGCTGTTCGACGAGCATCTATCCCCAAGCACGCTTACCGCATTCATGTTCATCTGGGCAGGGCTGGCGTTGTACAGCGTCGATGCGTGGTGGAGTTTGCGTAAAAGTCGCTGATCAAAAAACGATCATGTCTCTGTACGCCTTGATATACATGGCCTGCAGAGACATCTCCAGAGCTTATCCACACCCTCGTCCCCGCCGTTTGTGCACAACCCCCTCTGCATTGATCAATTTTCGATCAAATCTCTGCAGCCCTTGCAAGCCGGGCGCTGGGGCCCGATAGCCCCAGCTTATCCACAAGGCCGTCCTCTCTAAATCGGGATAACTTCTGCCAGAGTCTGCGGCAGTGGCGAGCCGCATTTACTCATCCGCGCGCAACCGCAACTCCACCATCAAGTCATCGGCCAGCGCTTCCAGACGTTGCTGCAACTGCTCCAGCGGCAGGGACGCGGGTAATGCCAGAAGGGCCTCGGCATGAAACAGGGGTTCGTTGCTCATCGGTGCCGGGCGTACCTCTGTGGCAATCCGTTCGACGTTCACATTCAGCTCGGCCAGCACACGGGTGATATCCCGCACGATCCCTGGCCGGTCGTTACCTACCAGTTCCATGCCAAAGGGTTTGGATGCATGGGCAGGCTCGCTGCCACTTTCGGCCAGTTGCACGCGAATGCCGTGTGCGGACAATGCCCCTAGCGCGTCCACCAACGCGTCATACCGATCCGCCGGCACTGCCACCCGCAGGATGCCGGCAAATTGCCCAGCCATGCGCGACATGCTGCTTTCCAGCCAGTTACCCTCGAAGTCGGCGATGCACTGGGCGATCCGCTCGACTTGGCCGGCCTTGTCCGGGGCGATCACGGTAAGCACAAGATGTTCCACGGAATGTTCCTCGAGTGGGGTTCAGGCCATACAGCGCCAAGGTGTCGCCACAGTATAGGCAAGGCGCGTCAACCTGCCGCAGGGCAATCCTCCTTATAAATCGTGTACTGTTTTTAGATTTATCTGGAACAATCACTCCGTTTTTTGCGAACATGGCGCTTCCTTGCAGGATCCTGTGCGACCAACAGGTCGCCTGACGGCGCTTTTAGTCTGATAGTGCCCAGCCGGCTGCTTCATGTAGTATCCGTGGGCGCGGACTACACAACGTCGTTTGAAGGTCTGTCGAGGCGCCTGTGAAGAATGCACGTTGCTTGCTGTCAGGCAGGCAAACCGCACCCAGCCGCGTCCGAGCTTGTACCGGAGGCATGCACTGGTGCCGTGCGAGGAGAAGCGCTACAGGCTCAATACAAAAGAGCGAAATAGCTGAGCAGAGTGAGGCAAGCAATGACTGGATACGTTCAAGTCGGTGGCCTTCAGGTCGCCAAAGTCCTGTACGACTTCGTGAACAACGAAGCCATCCCCGGAACCGGCATCATCGCCGAGCAGTTCTGGGCAGGTGCTGAAAAGATCATCAACGACCTCGCTCCAAAGAACAAAGCCCTCCTCGCCAAGCGCGACGAGCTGCAAGCCCAGATCGACGCCTGGCACCAGGCCCGCAAAGGCCAGGCCCACGACGCCCCGGCCTACAAGGCTTTCCTTCAGGAAATCGGTTACCTGCTGCCACAAGCCGACGATTTCCAGGCCACTACGCAAAACGTGGACGAAGAAATCGCCCACATGGCCGGTCCGCAGTTGGTGGTACCGGTCATGAATGCACGCTTTGCCCTGAACGCCGCGAATGCCCGCTGGGGCTCGCTGTACGACGCGCTCTACGGCACCGACGCCATCAGCGAGGAAGGCGGCGCCGAAAAGGGGCAAGGCTACAACAAGGTACGTGGCGACAAAGTGATCGCCTTCGCCCGTGCCTTCCTCGACGAAGCGGCACCACTGGCTGCTGGTTCGCACGTCGACTCCACGGCCTATCGCATCGAGGCTGGCCAGTTGGTCGTCACCCTCAAAGGCGGCAGCAACACGGGCCTGCGTGACGACGCCCAACTGGTCGGGTTCCACGGCGACAGCAACGCCCCCACTGCCGTGTTGCTCAAGCACAATGGCCTGCACTTCGAAATCCAGATCGATGCCAGTACCCCGGTGGGCAGCACCGATGCCGCAGGCGTCAAGGACATCCTGATGGAATCGGCACTGACCACCATCATGGACTGCGAAGACTCCGTGGCGGCAGTCGACGCCGACGACAAAGTGATCGTGTATCGCAATTGGCTGGGGCTGATGAAAGGTGACCTGGCCGAAAGCGTCAGCAAGGGCGGCAAGACGTTCACCCGCACCATGAACCCCGATCGCGAGTACGCAGCGCCGAACGGGGGCAGCGTCACGCTGCATGGTCGCTCGCTGCTGTTCGTGCGCAACGTGGGTCACCTGATGACCAACCCGGCCATCCTCGACGCGCAGGGTAACGAAGTCCCGGAAGGTATCCAGGACGGTCTGTTCACCAACCTCATGGCGCTGCACAACCTCAACGGCACCACCAGTCGCCGCAATACCCGTACCGGCAGTGTGTACATCGTCAAGCCGAAGATGCATGGCCCGGAGGAAGTGGCGTTCGCCGCCGAGATATTCAGCCGGGTCGAAGACCTGCTGGGTATGCAGCGCAATACCGTCAAGGTCGGCATCATGGACGAAGAGCGCCGCACAACGGTCAACCTCAAGTCCTGCATCAAGGCCGCTGCCGAGCGCGTGGTGTTCATCAATACGGGCTTCCTCGATCGCACGGGCGACGAAATCCATACCTCCATGGAGGCAGGCCCGGTCGTGCGCAAAGGCGCCATGAAGAACGAGAAGTGGATCGGCGCCTATGAAAACAACAACGTCGATGTAGGCCTTGCCACCGGCCTGCAAGGGCGTGCGCAGATCGGCAAGGGCATGTGGGCCATGCCCGACCTGATGGCCGCCATGCTGGAGCAGAAGATCGCTCACCCGCTGGCCGGTGCCAATACCGCGTGGGTGCCTTCGCCGACGGCAGCCACCCTGCACGCCCTGCACTACCACAAGGTGGATGTGCAGGCGCGCCAGCGCGAGCTGGCTTCGCGCACACCGGCTTCGGTCGATGACATCCTGGCCATTCCGCTGGCGACCAACCCCAACTGGTCGGACGAGGAAATCCGCAACGAGCTGGACAACAATGCCCAGGGCATCCTGGGCTACGTGGTGCGCTGGATCGATCAGGGTGTGGGTTGCTCCAAAGTGCCCGACATCAACAACGTGGGGCTGATGGAAGACCGCGCCACCTTGCGCATTTCCGCCCAGTTGCTGGCCAACTGGCTGCGACATGGTGTAGTCAGCCAGGAGCAGGTGCTCGAAAGCCTCAAGCGCATGGCGGCAGTGGTCGACAAGCAGAACGCCAACGACCCGCTGTATCGCCCGATGGCGGGCAACTTCGACGACAACGTTGCCTTCCAGGCGGCAGTCGAGCTGGTGCTCGAAGGTGCCAAGCAGCCTAACGGCTACACCGAGCCTGTGCTGCATCGCCGTCGCCGTGAGTTCAAGGCACGCAACGGGATCTGAACGACCGGCGTATAGCGTGAGCTGCTTGCAGCGTTGATCGGCGGGGCCTTCGGGCCCCGCTTGCACATCAGGCCAGCTTCAATTCGCGCTTCACCAGTTCGAGCAGTTTCGCCAGGTCGACGGGCTTCAACAGAAAGTCCACAACCCCCAGGTGCATGACATCAACGGCCTCTTTCACATCGGTATCGCCTGATACCACGATGATCGAAAGCGCAGCCCGGTCCGCTTCCTGCATCTCGCGCACCTTGTGGATAAGGTACAGCCCATCCTCGGGCTGCATCCGCAGGTCGGTGATCATCAGCGCGATGCGAGGCTCCCAATGGAGCTTGAACAGCGCCTCCTGGGCGCCATCGGCCGTCATGCCGTCGATACCCTTGCTTTTGAGATACAACATCAAGGCTTCGCTGTTGACCGGATTATCGTCGACCACGAGCACTACCGGCCGGGCAGGCGGCGGCGCACTCACAGCAGCGAGTGCCGCACGCTCTGCGTCGCTCAAGATATCGGTGTGCTCGGACATGGTCGTCTCGTATCCATTCGCTCTACTGGTAAGACCGCAGATTCTCCGACACCCAATTTACCTTTCGTCGGATTATTGACGTGTTCGTGCCCTAGACTTACGTCCAATGGGCACCACGCCCTCTGCAGGCCGACCATGAATGCCGAAAACAACAAAGCCGACCCTATAGATAGATATATATAGTTCGGCGTAGCGATACGGTCAGGTCGATGAGCAAAAAAGACGCCTACCAGCAAGCGGGTAGAACGGCAGTGCTGCAAAACATCCAGGGCACCCTGCAATTCCTGCAGCGCTTTGCGCCCTTCAACCAGATGGAGCAGAGCCATCTGGCCTACTTGGTCGAGCAGTGCCAGCTGCGCTTCTACGCCAGCGGCGAAAGCATCATCAAGCCAAGCGACGGGCCGGTCGAGCACTTCTACATCGTCAAGCAGGGCCGCGTCGTTGGTGAGCGGCAGCACCTGGTCAAACCCGGCGTCGAAACCACGTTCGAGATTACCCACGGCGAGTGTTTTCCACTGGCAGCCTTGCTCGGCGAGCGAGCCACGCGTACGGAGCACCTGGCCGGTGACGACACCTTCTGCCTGCAACTGAACAAGGCGGCATTCATCCGCGTCTTTTCCCTTTCCGAGGTGTTCCGCGATTTCGCCTTGCGAGGGGTCAGCAGTCTTCTGGATCAGGTCAACCAACAGGTCCGTCAACAGGCGGTGCAAACCCTGGGTACCCAGTATTCCCTCAATACACCGCTAGGCGAACTGGCCATGCGTCACCCCGTGGCCTGTGCCCCCGAGACACCGCTGCGCGAAGCCGTGCGGCTGATGCATGAGCAGCAGGTTGGCTCGATCGTGATCGTCGATGGGCAGCGCCAGCCGACGGGCATTTTCACCTTGCGCGATCTGCGCCAGGTGGTTGCCGCAGCCGATGCCGATCTGGGTGCACCCATTGCACGGCACATGACCGCCGCACCGTTCTACCTGAGCCCCCAGGCGAGTGCCTTCGATGCGGCCATGGCGATGACCGAGCGGCATATCGCGCACGTGTGCCTGGTGGAGAGCGGGCGGTTGTGTGGGGTGGTGTCCGAGCGCGATCTGTTTTCCCTGCAGCGGGTGGACCTTGTGCACCTGGCGCGTACCATTCGTCATGCGCCGCGCCTGGACACGCTTGTTTCCCTGCGAGGCGAAATCAGTCAGTTGGTCGAGCGCATGCTCGCCCACGGTGCCTCCTCTACGCAGATCACCCAGATCATCACCTTGCTCAACGACCACACGGTATGCCGGGTCATCGAACTGGCGCTGGCAGAACGTGGCGATCCGGGGGTGCCGTTCAGTTGGCTCTGTTTTGGCAGTGAAGGGCGGCGCGAGCAGACCCTGCACACCGACCAGGATAACGGTATCCTCTTCGACGCAGCCGATGACACCGAAGCGCAGGCCATCCGGGCGCGGCTGCTACCGTTGGCGCAGTACATCAACCAATGCCTGGCGCAGTGCGGTTTTACCCTGTGCAAGGGCAATGTCATGGCCGGCAACCCTGCGCTATGCCTGTCCCACAGTGAGTGGTCACGGCGCTTTGCCGGCTTCGTGCGTGACGCAAGCCCGGAGAACCTCCTGGGCTCGAGCATCTACTTCGACCTGCGAGTAGTCTGGGGCGACGAACACACGTGCGAGGCGTTGCGCAGCACATTGCTGACGCAGATAGCCGACAACCGTATCTTCCAACGCATGCTGGCTGACAACGCCCTGCGCCAACGCCCGCCTGTGGGGCGTCTGCGCGACTTCGTGCTGACGCGCCAGGGCACTGACAAGGCTGGCACCCTGGACCTCAAGGTTCAGGGCCTGACGCCCTTCGTCGATGGCGCACGTGTGCTGGCGCTGGCCCATGGGATCGGTGCTTGCAATACCCTGGAGCGCATCCGCCAACTGGTGGTCAAGGGTGTGATCGATCCCCTGGACGGCGCCGCCTACGAAGAGGCGTACCATTTCATCCAGCAGACCCGCATGCAGCAACATCAACGCCAGGCACGCGACAACCTGGCCTACTCCAACCGCCTGGACCCAGACAGCCTCAACCACTTGGACCGGCGCATCCTGCGCGAGTCGTTGCGCCAGGCTCAGCGGTTGCAAAGCAGCCTGGCCATGAGGTACCAGCTGTGAGCTTCTTCGCATGGCTGCGCCCCCAAGCTCCGCAACTGGCGCTTTCGCAGCGCGAACGCCTGGCGGCCTTGCCCCTACCCACCGCGCTTGGCACCTGCACCCTGCGCGAGCAGCGCTGGGTGGTACTTGACCTGGAAACCAGTGGCCTGAACACCAACCGCGATCAAGTCCTGTCCATAGGCGCAGTGGCCATCGAGGACGGGGCAGTGGACTTCTCGCAGCAGTTCGAGCGGACCCTGTACCGACCTGAGCAGAAGACCAACCCCAGCGTCCTGATACACGGCCTGGGCCCAAGCGCCCTGGCAGCGGGCTGCGACCCAGGGCACGCACTGCTTGACCTGCTCGAGTTCATTGGCACCAGCCCGGTGCTGGCTTTCCATGCGCCGTTCGATGAGCGCATGCTGGCACGGGCCCTCCGACAGAGCCTGGGTCATCGTCTGCAAATACCCTTCCTCGATGTGGCCGAGCTGGCACCCATGCTCAATCCCGACACGGTGTTGCGAGAAGCCGGTCTCGATGACTGGGTAGCGCGTTTCGAGCTGCAGGTACAAGCGCGTCATCACGCCAGCGCCGACGCACAGGTGACCGCAGAGCTGGCGTTGATTCTGTTGAGCCAGGCGCGCCGCCAGCACATCCAGAGCCCGGCGCAACTTGAGCAATGCCTGCAGAACTGGCGACGTCGGATGGCCCAGCGCCACGGCCTATAGGCAACGGGTCAGGCAGCCGGCCCTTACTACGTGATGGCGGTAGCGGGCTAGCACGCATGCCCCTGCCATATCGCCCAGGCTCGCGATCTCTCTAAAGGAGTTCGCACCATGTCATCCGTCTCACCCTTGCAACATTTCGAGTCATTCGACGCTGAAATCACTGCCCTACTGGCTCCCCTGCCCTTACCAGACCTGCAGCTTTCACCGCTGGCGGGCCGGCAACAATTCTTCGGCGCGCTGGCAGACTACTGGAACCTGCCGGACGAAGCAGGCAGCAACCGCCGTGCTCGGCTCATTGCGCTTCGGCGACAACAGCTTCAGGCCGAAATGGACCTGCGCATCGCTGACGCAACACTGGAGCCTCCGGCAGCATCGCTATTACAGATGTGCCTTGACCAACCCATGTCCTGGACTCGCCAGGGCATCGAAGCGTCCAAGCGCCCACAGCTCTATCGGCTGCTGCTCGATTGCTCAAGACCCAACTGGCGGGCCTACTTGCCCGGCGCCATACTGCTTGTACAAGGCAGTATCGAGGGACAGATGATGACGGGCGATGCGGCCGGCGGCCCAGCCTTGTTATGCAGCCTCTCCCACGGCATCGAAGCGTTCGCCGATGTCCAGAGCCTGCACCTTGAGCTGTGCGAGCGGCTGGATGATCCCCTGCAAAGTCAGCCGATGCTCAAGCTACTGGCGCCTGGTGATGCCGACCGCGCCCATAACGCACAACGACTGCGTTACGACTGGCTACCCGACGATCTAGTGGAAGTCCAGATTCAGGCCTTGATCGATGCCCAGCGGGCGCGATTGAACGCGGTATGGGGCAGCCAACCCGTGGATCAAACTGGGTTCGCCGAACGCCTGGCAACGGCCGCAGACCTGCTGCCTTGGGTGACCAGCAAGGCAGCGCTGCCGACGCGTTATGGCCTGCTGCTTGAAAAGCACGCTCCTGCCTGGCTCAAGAAGACCTCTACCCAAGGGCTCACGCATATCATGCAGACGATGCAGGAGCTGATCGTGGCCATCGATCAGGCCGCAGCGTCGGGCATTCCTACGCTTGAACAGTTCACCGAACGCAACAGCCTGCTGCAGTGGACCCGCGCCCGCCTCAGCGAGCGATTGAGACTGGACCACCAACTCGATCTGGCACCCGAACAGATCTTCATCAGCGTCACCATTGCCCGTCAGACCGGCCCGGTGATGCCTCCAGCTCAGCCCAGCAGCTATATACCCATCGCTAGCCGGCCGCAGACAGGGGACACCGTGGAGTTGGTCAGGCAAACCTACAGTCTGGATCAGTTGGCGTTGGTGAATGTGGGCTTGCTGGACCTGGACTACTGGCTGACCGCTCGAGTCCACCATAAGGACGAGACAAACATTCAAGGCTTGTCCCCTGCGCAGGCTCGGCAGATGGTCCGTGAGCTCAATGTCGGCGACAGCTATTCACGCTTTCTACGCAGCCACCTGATCGATCTGGAGCAAGGCCAGTGGCGACGGGATGCACATGCGCGAATCAACTGTGCTCGCATGCGGGCTGAAGCCGCCAAAGCCCGCTATGCCGGCCACTTCATGCCCGACCCGCTTGAGCAGGGCTATCGCTGGAGCAGGACCGTGCTCAACTACCCCGACAGCGACTGGCGCCCCCTGGTGCAAGAGAACCGCCTGAGTGTACGGCAGTTGCTGATTGCCGGGCACACCGTACAGGGGGTACTGCTGATCACGCCTGAAACACCGCAAATGCAGCGCTTTCTGGTGTATGCGCCAGATGCACCGGATCGCAGGCCTTGGCGCGAATACGCCAATGCGCGTGCGCTGATCCGATCGCTCCGCGCCAACCCGGATCTACGCACCTACGTGATGGACCGCATACCCTTGGCCCGGCGCAAAACCATCGAGCGCTTGCTGACCAAGGGCGGGCTCGCTCAGCGTCTGAGTCGCCCGGTCATCTCCGGCAATTTTTTGCACGCCTGTTATCTGGCAGAGGTCCGCGCGCTCATGTCGACGGTCGATGCCAGCACTAACACCAAACTGGAGCTGCTGGGCGAGGCCAGCCTGCATGCGTTGTGGATAATACTCGACTTGCTCAGCTTCGTGATTCCGGTACGTGGCCTGGCGCCGTTGGCATTCGCCCGCGCGGTGCTGAGCGTGCTGGACAGCCTTGAAGCGCTGGAAAAGAAAGATCGGGTAGGCGTGCTCAAGCATATGGTGGAGGCTTTTACCCACATGAGCGACGGGGTCAACAGCATCGGCGGCACGACAGTGATCAGGCGCGCCATTCGCGCCATGCCTCCCAACCCACCCTTGATGCTACCGCCTACCTTCCAGGTACGTCCGGACACCGCCAAGTTGCGTTACCGAATCGACGGCATCCATAGCGAAGGCGTGTATGAAAAGCCATCCGAACGTGCGGGACTGGCCCTCTACTACATCCAGGACAAGCAAGGCCGGTACTATCAGGTGGCGTTCGACGGTTATCGCTGGCGTGCCATAGACCCCAGGAAAACCGATGCCTACAGCAAGGTGGCGGTCAGACGGAACGCTGAAGGTGAATGGATCGTCGACTCACCCGTGCTGTGGCACGACGGCCTGCCAGACCTCAACGCATTGCTGGAGCTCTGTCAGCTTCCCGCGCCCCCAGACGGGATCCCACTGGAAGGGGCGAAGGAACTGTACGAAAGCGACGGCCAACCTTACTTGCTTGCCGGTGGCCATGCCTTGCCCGTGCGTGCCCACCTGCTGGCGGATCACTACCATCTGCTGATACCCGGACAGCCCGCTGCGACCACCACCGCATGGGCAATCCTGCGCTGGCACGACGGTCAATGGCGTATACGCGTGCGCCAACCGGGGGGAAGCAGCGACTGGCTGGCACTGCCTGCCGCTTATGCCGTCACTGTAGGCAGCACCTGATCCAGCCGTTGGTACAAGGCACTCTCAGCCGGCCAGTTGCGAAGTAGCCTCGCCCGGTCCCGAGCGAAAGCCGGCGCGAAGCTGCCCTGGCTACCGTGCTGGCACATGGCGTCCAGGTCGATCAGCGACCACCGGCCCCGCTCCCAGAACAGGTTGTGCCCCTTGAAGTCACCGTGGCTGATGCGCTCGCCGATCAGCTGTTGCATGAGCTGCACCAAGGCCTCCACCTGTTCGGCCGGCGCATCGCCCTGCTCGACGAAGGGGGCAAAGCATTCGATGAGGTCGGGGCCGTCGATGTAGTCGGTCACCAGGTAGGCGCGCGTGCGCAAACCCAGTACTCGCTGCTCCAGCACCGCCAGCGGGCGCGGGGTAGCGATGTCGAGAAACGACAGGCGATGCCCTTCGATCCACGAGTGCCAGGCCCTGCTCGGTCGCCAGAAGCGCTTGAGCCAGTGGAGGGTGTTCTTGATGTTGTAGCGTTTGATGACCCGCTTGCGGCCATCCACCTCGACCCGTGCCACGCTGGCTGCGCCGCCAGTCTTGTACAGGTGCCCACGGTCGATCAGCTCATCCGCCTGCTCAAGCACCGGCAACAGGGCCTGGGCCTCGCTACGGACCACAGCCCGCAGGCTCGTCAGGCTGCGCTCCACACTGAACAGGCTGCAATCGCGGCCGGCCTTGTTCAGGAAGTCGCGTTGGCGCCAGACGCGGATCTTGTCTATGTGCTTCTGCAACGCCTCCATCGGCAATGCATGCTCGGCATTGGCCAGCAGGTAATGCACCAGCAGCTCCTCGGTGTACGGTTCCAGGCGCTTGGGTAGCTGCGCGAAGAACACACCAAGGTTTTCCAGCACGCGAGGGCGAGAAAGCTGCTGGCCTGGCGTTTCAGCCTTGATACCGGCCCCATCGATCAGGTACAGCTTGCCTGCATGACGCAGCAGGTTGTCCAAGTGCAGGTCCTCCTGCCACAGCCCCTGCTTGTGCATCTGCGCCACAGCCGCCAGGGCCTCGCCCAGCACCTGCTGCTGCTCGTCGGCGAGCACAGGCAGGTGCTCGACCGCCGCCCAGGCATCGGCCAGGCTTTGCGCGCCATCGAGGTACTCGAACAACAGCCAGCCGCCCTCACCCTCCACCAGGCCATCGGCGAGCAGCACCGGCGTAGTCAGCCCCTGCGCGGCGAGCAGCTTCACGCCTTGCAGCTCACGCTGGAACTGGCGCGCGGCATTGCTGCCCACCAGCAATTTGGCCAGTACCGGCCTGCCACGCCATACCCCGGCCCCCACATAACGCTGGCCCGGCAGCACGCGCAGTAGACTGAGCAACTGCAGCTCGGCGCTACCGGCGGCATCGGCGAGGTTGATGGCAAGCGGCAGCGATGGGCTGCGTCCTGTGTCCTTCAGCTCGGAAAGCTGCATCAGCGAGCCTCCTTGTGATGACGGCGTTGTACCAGGCGGTTGACCCAGGTTTGGACCAGCGTGCTGTCGATGGGTTGTGCGAGGTAGGCTGCCAGCAATGTGCGTATCTCGCCGTCGCTCCATACCGGTGCCCGGCGCAGCAAGGGCTCGAGGTCCTTGAGGCGGTCGCGCATGCCGAAGAGCAAGGGCCGGGTCTTCTCCAGGTCGATCAACTGCGCCTCCCAGCCTTCTTTGCGCTTACGCAGGAAGATGTGCTTGGGGTAGAAGCAACCATGTACCTGCCCAGCACCGTGCAGCGTGCGCGCCAACTGGCCGCAGGCCTGGAGCATGCCATCGCGTACCGATGCATCGAGTTCGGACCATTGCAGCAACTGGCTGTCGAGGTCGCGCCAGTCGTCCAGCGCGCGGGTCATCAACAGTGCCCGGTGCTTGCCACCTTGCTTGCGCTCACCGTAGAACACTGCCTCCAATGCAGGAATGTGCAGCTTCTGGTAGCGAACGATATTGCGAAATTCGCGAGCGAAGGTCGGCTCGCCAAAGGGCTTGTGCAGGCTACGGGTAAGGTAGTCGCTCTGGCGCTTGAGGTAATACCCTTTGCCCTCGAGTTCCAGGCGGTACACGCTGCTCCAGCCGCCGCGGCCGGTATTGGGCTCGTCCACCGCGTCGAGTTCGAGCGCCCACAGCGCCTCGAAGTCGTCCAGGCCATGGCGCTGGAGCAACGCACGGTCTGCGCTGGCCATATAGTCGGTCATTCCCTTCCCTCGAAAAAGCCCAGTACCTGACGAATGCGCTTCTTGTCACGGGCATTGAGCCGGTCGCGGCCTCGGTACTGCAAGTAAAAGCGCAGGCGCTGGGTTGCCGAAAGGTGGTACTTGGCGACCTTGTCCAGGCAGGCCAGGTCCTTGATCAGGCGATGGCGCCACATGAACCCACGCCAGAAGTCACCCGTGGGGCAATCGATGAAGAACAGCGTCCCTTGGTCATCAACCAGCAGGTTGCGCCACTTCAAATCGTTATGGGCGAAGCGATGCTCGTGCATGACCCGGGTGTGGCGTGCCAGCTGGCGGCTGATGTGGTCCACCCAGGCGCGATCGGCCAGGCGGGCATCGTTGCGGTCGGCCAGTGCCGAGAGGTCCTCGGTGTTGGGCAGCTCGCGGGTGATCATTGCGCCACGGCCGAACGCCAGGCCATTGCGTTCGAGCCCCCAGGCGACCACATCGGCCGTGGGGATGCCCCACTTGGCGAACTGCTTGAGGTTCTGCCATTCAGCCTTGATACGTGGGCGACCCAGGTAGCGGCGCATGTGCTTGCCAGCACCGGTGTAGCGCTTGACGTAATAGTTGACGCCTTCACGCTCGACACGCACCACTTCGCTGAGCGGATCCCGGGTCAGGCGTTCGCCCTGAAGGGCGAATACCGCCTCGAGGCTGCCGAAATCATTCGCCAGGTGCGCGTAACCTGGCGCCAGTGTCCAACTGGCCATCAGAGTGCATCCCCATAGCGTTGTTTACGGTCGTAGAGTTTCTGCGCCTTGCGCTCAAGCCAGGCGAGCAGTGCAGCTTCGTCCTTCATGACCTGACGCAGCGGGCGCTGGAAGTAGCTGCGCAGAAAACGCAGTTTGTCGCGTTGGGTCAGGCCAATGTCCAGGGCTGAGAAATACAGGGCAGCCAGGTCCTTGTTGCGCCAGCGGCGGCTGATGGCTGGGCGGGTCTGGGCGCGGTGCAGGTCGATCACCGACAACTTGAAATCATCGGCCGTCACGGGCCGGTCGGTGTGCAGCAGGAAGTGACAGATGTAGCAGTCCCGGTGGTTGACGCCGGCACGGTGCATGCCACCGGTCATCTCGGCCACGCGCGTGATCAGGGCACGTTTGAGGCGTGGCGCAGGCGGCTGCCTGATCCAGTCGATGCTGAAGTCTTCCAGGCTGACGGTCGGCGCCAGTTCCTCGGTGATGATGAACGAATGCTGAGTGGCCGGGTTGCCGCCCCGCTCACCGAAAGCCACGGCCGTCATGGTTGGCACGCCAACCTGGTGCAGGCGCTCGATGGCCTGCCACTCCTGGCCGGCGCCCAACACCGGCAACTTGGCCGTGAGCAGGTTCTTGAAGATCTCGCCCCAGCCAATGCCGCGGTGGATCTTCACGAAAAAGCCTTCGCCGGCGACCTCCGTACGCAGGGTGCGGCGCCCCTCGAGCTCCCGATAGACTTCGCCCTGCAGCGCTTCTACCGCCTCGAAGGCATCGCGCCCAGCCCAAAGCCGCTTGAAGGGCTCTGCCACGATCAATTTCATGCCCCCTCCTGCCCTAGGATTACATCGGCGGCACGCTGCGGCATGCTGTAAAGGTCGGCCGTGTCGGCAAATGCCAGGCCGTTGCGCGACCAATCGGCCCGCGCGGCGGGGTCATCGAGCATACGCTGCAGGTAGCGGTTAAGCTGCTCCTGCTCGAACGGCTCGTCCAGCACCAAACCGCAGTCGGCCTCGGCGATGTAGTGGGCATAGCCGCACACGTGCGAAACCAGCACCGGCAGGCCGGCGACCAGGGCTTCAAGCAGCACGGTGCCTGTGTTCTCGTTGTAAGCCGGGTGGATCAGCAGGTCGGCGCCCAGCAGGAAGCGTGGGATATCGCTGCGCCCCTTGAGAAACTGCACCTGGTCGCCCAGGCCCAGCGTCGCGCTCTGCAACTGGAAGACCTTAGGGTCGTCCTGGCCGATCACCAGCAACCGGGTGCGCTTGCGCAAGGGCGCGGGCAATGCCGCCAACGCCTTGAGGCTGCGGTCCACGCCCTTGGTCTTGAAACCGGAACCGATCTGCACGATCAGCAACGCATCCTCGGCCAGGTCGAACTCCTTGCGCAGGTCGGCGCGAATTTCAGCAGCGTTGGGCGGCGCCCGACGATCCTGGGAAATGCCCGGTGGCAGCAGGTGAAAACGCTCGACCGGGGTGCCGTAGTGCTTGATGAACAGCGGCTGCTGCACCTCGGAAATCATCAGGATCTGGGTGCCGGCATCCTTGGCGAACACCGCCCGCTCGTATTCGGCGAAATGCCGATAGCGGCCCCAGCGGCGGTACAGGTCGCTGCGCAGGTTCTGCGCCTTGTCCTCAAAGCAGCCGTCGGCGGCGTAGTACACATCCAGCCCTGGCATCTTGTTGAAACCGATGAGCCGGTCTACCGGGCGCTTGGCCAGGTCGGCCTGCATCCAGGCGGTGAGTTTCTCGTTGCGCCGGTGATTGAAGATCGCCTTGACCGGCGCCACCAGCACTTCGAAGCCCGGCGGAATGTCGCCCTCCCAGATCAGTGTGTAGACCCGGATCTGGTGGCCGCGCTGCTGGCACTCCAGGGCTATGCGCATGAAGTCGCGCTGCAGACCGCCAAAGGGGAAGTATTTGTAAAGTACGAAAGCCAGTTGCATCAACGGACATCCTCAGCCAGCAGCAGCGCGCTCAGGCGGCTCGCTACATGCTCGGGATTGAGGCGAGTGAAACACAATGGCCACTCGCGGTTCAGATCGTACCGGCGCAGGTCTTCGGCGCTCGGTTTGTAGGTGCACTTCTTCTGCAAGCAGGGTGCGCACGGCCAGTCACTGGCCTGGTGGATCTGGGTCCGTCCATAGGCGCCGGTCAGGCCCGGATTGGTAGGGCCGAACAGCGAAAGCGTCGGTACATCGAGGGCTGCCGCCAAATGGCCCAGGCCGGTATCGACGGCGACGCAGGCCTTTGCAGCGGCCAGCACACGTGCGACGCCGGCCAGGTTCAACTTGGGCAGTACCTGGCAATGGTTCAAGCCTTGGGCGATGCGCTCGGCCCGGGCCTTCTCGGCCGGGTTGCCCCAGGGCAGGCGCACTTCCAGCCTGCGCCGGCCCATGCGCTCGGCCAGCTCGCGCCAGTAGGCCTCGGGCCAGTGCTTGGTGGTCCAGGTGGTCCCGTGCAGGAAAACCACATAGGGCGCTGCCGGCGGCAACTGCAAGCGCTCAAGGTCCAGGCCGTAACGGCCGATGCCCTCGGGCAGGTCATAGGCCAGCGCCATGGCGAACAGCTGGCGCACGCGCTCGACGGCATGCTGGCCGACCGCAACCGACAGGCGTCGGTCGTAGAAGCGGCTGGCCCAGCCCTCACGGGCCGAATACCGGTCCAGGCCTGCGACCGGCGCCTTCACGTAGCGGGTCAGCCACGCCGACTTGACCAGGCCCTGGGCATCGATCACCAAGTCGTACTGGCGTTCGCCCAGGCGCTGCTTGAAGGCCTTCCACTCGCCGCTGCGAACGGTCTGCCAGAGGTGTTTGCGCCAGCGACGGATGGCCACCGGAATGACCTGATCGACCGCCGGATGCCAGCTGGGTATCTCGGCAAAGCCTTCCTCGACGACCCAGTCGAACCGGATGCCGGGTATGGCATGGGCTGCATCGGTGAGCGCTGGCAGCGTGTGGATCACATCGCCCAGCGAGGACGTCTTGATGATCAGTACCCGCACTTAGTCGACCTCGGTCAGCACGTCGATGATGTTCGCACCGCCCAGACGGGTCAGCGCGGCGATGACCTGACCGGGTTCGAGCAGACGCAGGCAGTTGTAGTGACCGAAGCGGCAGGTGCGATCGAAACAAGGGCTGCATTCGATGCCCAGGCGCACCACCTCGACCTGGCTGGCCAGCGGCGGCGTGAAGCCAGGCGATGTCGAGCCGTATACGGCGACCAGCGGGCGATTGAGCGCCGCCGCCACATGCATCAACCCGGAATCGTTGGAGACCACGGCGTCTGCGCAGGACATCAGGTCGATCGCCTCGGCCAGGGAGGTTTCACCGGCCAGGTTCACGGACTCTTCGCGCAGGCCAGGGATCAGCCGTTCGCGGATCTGCTCACCCACTGGGTGATCACTTTTCGAGCCGAACAGCCAGACCTGCCACCCCTGGCGGATCATGGCATCGGCCACGGCGGCGTAGTGCTCGGCCGGCCAGCGCTTGGCTTCGCCGAATTCAGCGCCTGGGCACAGCGCCAGCACCGGACGGTCCAGCTCCAGGCCGAACTTGGCCAGGGCCGCCTCACGGCTGTGTGGCTCGATCTGCAGGCTGGGCTGGGGGTAGGGCTTTGGCAGCTCGGCGCCCGGGGCATAGGCCAGGGCCATGAAGCGCTCGATCATCAGCGGATAACGCGCTTTGTCCAGCTTGCGGACATCGTTGAGCAAACCGAAACGCATTTCGCCACGCCAGCCGGTGCGCTTGGGGATACCGGCAAAGAACGGCACCAGCGCCGATTTCAGCGAATTGGGCAACAAGATGGCCTGGTCGTACTGACCACTGAGCGACTTGCCGAGGCGCCGCCGCGTGGCCAGCTCCAGCGCACCGTGGCCGAGCGGGAAGCTCAAGGCCTGGCGCACCTCGGGCATGCGCTCGAGGATTGGCCGGCTCCATTCGGGGGCCAGCACATCGATCACGCAGTCGGGGTGCTGCTGTTTCAGGCACTGGAACAAGGTCTGCGCCATCACCATGTCGCCGACCCAGCTGGGGCCAATGATCAGTATTCTCATGCTAGGTCCAGAAACGCTCGGGGAGGCGACAGGCTGCGATTCAGCCTGGCCTCCCCTCTTTATATTCAGGCTATGTGGCCGACAGTGTAACACCGGGGCTGCTTCACGCCCCAATCGCGGCGGATCGTCACCCTGACGAGCCGCCGCCACAGGGTTCAGCTCAGGCCGAGCTCGCTCCAGATACGCCGCACCTGGCGGCGCTCATCGACAAACTGCGCTGCATCGATCACCCCGGCCTGCTTCTGCAGCGCCTGGCGGTGAGAGGCAGCGCGAAACGCCTTGTATACCTCGCGCAGCAGCACCGCGTCGGCAGCAGGCATCAACCCCACTTGCTCCAGCTCTTCCAGAATGCGGATGTTATCGGTCCATCGAACCAGGGCCGTATGGTCATGGGACCAGGCCAAAGCGGCGTATTGCACCATAAATTCGATATCGACGATACCGCCCGCATCCTGCTTGATGTCAAAGGGCATACCCGGGTCGAAGGCGTTGGGTGCGGTGCCGGCCACAGTGGCCTTCGTGCCCAGGCTGGCGCGCATCTTGGCGCGCATTTCACTCACTTCGATACGCAGCTTCTCAAGGTCGCGCGGTTGCCCCAGCACCTGCGCCCGCACTTTCTCGAACGCCTGGCCAACCCGCGGGCAACCCACCAGCACGCGCGCGCGGACCAGTGCCTGGTGCTCCCAGGTCCAGGCCTCGCTTTGCTGGTAGCGCTCGAATGCGCCCAGCGAGCTGACCAACAAGCCCGCGGCACCCGAGGGCCGCAGACGCATGTCCACGTCATACAACTGGCCCGAGTTGGTCTGGGTGGTCAGCAGGTGAATGATGCGTTGCCCTAGCCGCGTGAAGAACTGCGCACTGTCGATGGGCTTGGCACCGTCGGTTTCGGCCTGAGGGTCGCCATCGTGGATGAACACCAGGTCCAGGTCCGACCCATGGCCCGTTTCAAGGCCACCGACCTTGCCATAGCCGATGATGACGAATCCCGGGTCGCAGGGGATGCCGTCACTGCCCATGGGTTGACCGTGGCGGGCAACGGTCTGGCGCCAGGCCAAGGCAAGCACTTGGTCGAGGATGGCCTCGGCCAGCCACGTCAGGTAGTCGCTGACTTTCATCAACGGCAGGTTGCCACTGATTTCCGAGGCCGCCACGCGCAAGCTGTGCGCCAGCTTGAAGTGACGCAACGCCTCCATTTGCTGCTCCAGATCATCCTCTGGAATGCGCGTGAGGCGCTCGCGCAATTCGCTGGCCAACTCCGGCGCCAGTGGCGGGCTGAACAGGCGGCCTTCATTGAGCAACTCATCGAGCAACAAGGGGTAGCGTGCGATCTGCTCGGCAATCCATGGGCTGGCGGCGCACAGGGTCAGCAGACGGCGCAGGGCACCGGGGTTCTCGGTGAGCAGGACCAAGTAGGCAGAGCGCCGGGCCACGGCTTCGACCAGCGGCAGTACCCGCTCGAGCACCAGGTCGGGGTTCTCGTGCTCGACCGCCTGGGCCAGCAATCGCGGGATGAAGGCATCCAGCCGCTCGCGCCCAAGGCGCTGCATCGAACGCAACTGCGGGCTGGCGCGCAGGGCCGCCAGGCGCCGCAAGGCCTCGCCTGGCAGCGTGAAGCCGGCCTCCTCCAGCTGACGGCCAGCAGCCTCTTCATCCTGGGCCTGCTCCCACAAGGGCGACCATTCACCGCCGACCACCAACTCGCCTTCGCTTTCCTCCTCATCGGGATCGGCGATGACCTGCCGGAAGTGCCAGTCGATGCGCTCACGCCACTGACCAAGTTGAGCCTCGAAGGCTTGCCAGTCGGCGTAGCCCAGCATGTAGGCGACTCGGGCCTGATCGGTTTCGTTTTCCGGCAACATTTGCGTCTGGCGGTCGGCGATAGCCTGGATGGCGTGCTCGGTGTAGCGCAGGAATGCATAACCCTCTCGCAGCTCGGTGACCACGGCAGGGGGCAGGTAGCCTTGGCCTTCCAGGGTAGCCAGCACCTTGAGCAAGGGCCGCTGCTGCAAGCTGAGGTCGCGGCCGCCGTGAATCAGCTGGAAGGCCTGGGCGATGAACTCCACTTCGCGAATGCCGCCTGCGCCCAGCTTGATGTTGTCCGCCATGCCCTTGCGCCGCACTTCCTGCTGGATCAGCTGCTTCATGGTGCGCAGGGCCTCGATGGCCGAGAAGTCCAGGTACCGTCGGTAGACGAACGGGCGCAACATTTCCTGCAGCTGGGCGCCGGCAGCCTGATCGCCTGCCACTACCCGGGCCTTGATCATGGCGTAGCGTTCCCAGTCGCGGCCTTGGTCCTGGTAATACTGCTCCAGCGCGTTGAAGCTGAGCACCAGCGCACCGGACGACCCGTACGGGCGCAGGCGCATGTCGACGCGAAACACGAAGCCATCGACCGTGACCGGGTCCAGGGCCTTGATCAGGCGCTGCCCCAGGCGGGTGAAGAACTCCTGGTTATCCAGCGAGCGTTTCACGCCTTCGGTTTCGCCGCCTTCGGGGAATGCGAAGATCAAGTCGATGTCCGAGGAAAGGTTCAGCTCCCCCGCACCCAGCTTGCCCATGCCCAGCACCACCATGTGTTGTGGCTGGCCGCTGCGGTTGCCGATCGGCGTGCCGAATTGCTGGCAGTGGCGTGGATACAGCCACTGGTAGGCCTCATCGATGGCGGCGTCGGCCAAGTCGGAGAGATCGCGGCAGGTCTCACCGAGATCGGCCTGGCGGGTGATGTCACGCCAGATGATGCGTACCTGCTGGCGGTTGCGTTCGCGACGCAGGTTACGGGCAAGCTCGTCCTCGCTTTGCGCCGCCTGGGCAACCTTGGCCACATGGCCGCGCAGCTCGCCCTGCCCGTAGCCCCGTTCCAGCTCGCCGCTGCCCATCAGGCCGAACAGCAGCCCCGGGTCACGTTGCACCTGGGCGAGCACGAAGTCACTGACCGCCGCCACCTGATCGAACTGCCGAGCATGCTGCTCGCTCCAGCTGCCCAGGTCCAGTTCCGGGTGTGCGGCCACCGCCTCGTGCAGAAACTGTTGGTTGCGCAGGGTCAGTGGTTGAAGAACGGCAGGCAGCTGGCAAGGCAAAGGCAGGCGCATGGGCTATCCTTGATCGGCGTGAAATGGATGAGGAAAGGCGGCCAAGGGAAAGCCGGACCACGGTTGGACTGTCATACAAAAGTTGGAAATAGCTGAAAAATTCGAATTCGTGGCATGGAACATCAACAGTTACCCGTTCGTGGAACATTGCCAACCAACATGAACGTTTTTCCTCACAAGCCAGGATGCGACCAAACGTCGCACAAATGTAGTTTTACTACTGTGCCTGTCGTGCAAAAGCATGAAATGCGAAAGCAAATGTAGTAAAACTACACGGCGCCGGACGAAGATCCCGGTAATCCAAGAATTCACGACGTCTGCCCATAAGGCCAGTCGCAATCTCAGGCAATCGATTCTGGTTGCCTTTCCGCCCTGGAGCAAGCCATGCAAGACCTCGATCCAATCGAAACCCAGGAATGGCTGGATGCCCTGGAGTCGGTCCTCGACAAAGAAGGCGAAGACCGCGCTCATTACCTGATGACCCGTATGGGCGAGCTGGCCACCCGCAGTGGCTCCCAGCTGCCGTATGCGATCACCACGCCATACCGCAACACCATCCCTGTCACCCACGAAGCACGCATGCCTGGCGACCTGTTCATGGAACGCCGCATTCGCTCGATGGTGCGTTGGAACGCCCTGGCCATGGTCGTGCGCACCAACCTGAAAGACTCGGACCTGGGCGGACACATCTCCAGCTTCGCCTCCAGCGCCACCCTGTACGATATCGGTTTCAACTACTTCTTCCAGGCACCGACCGAAGAACACGGTGGCGACCTGGTCTTCTACCAGGGCCACGCCTCGCCGGGCGTCTACGCCCGCGCCTTCATGGAAGGCCGCATCAGCGAAGAGCAGATGAACAACTTCCGCCAGGAAGTCGATGGCAACGGTCTGTCCTCGTACCCACACCCTTGGCTGATGCCTGACTTCTGGCAGTTCCCGACCGTTTCGATGGGTCTGGGCCCGATCCAGGCCATCTACCAGGCACGCTTCATGAAGTACCTGGAAGCTCGTGGGTTCATTCCAGCAGGCAAGCAGAAAGTCTGGTGCTTCATGGGCGACGGCGAGTGCGACGAGCCAGAATCCTTGGGCGCGATCGCCCTGGCCGGCCGCGAGAAGCTGGACAACCTGATCTTCGTCATCAACTGCAACCTGCAGCGCCTCGACGGCCCGGTTCGCGGCAACGGCAAGATCATCCAGGAACTCGAAGGCGTGTTCCGCGGCGGTGGCTGGAACGTCAACAAAGTGGTCTGGGGTCGCTTCTGGGATCCGCTGCTGGCCAAGGACACCAACGGTGCCCTGCAACGCCGCATGGACGAAGTCATCGACGGCGAGTACCAGAACTACAAGGCCAAAGACGGCGCCTACGTGCGTGAGCACTTCTTCAACACCCCAGAGCTCAAGGCCATGGTCGAAGACCTGTCCGACGACGAGATCTGGAAGCTCAACCGCGGCGGCCATGACCCGTACAAGGTCTATGCAGCCTACCACCAGGCGGTCAACCACAAGGACCAGCCTACCGTCATCCTGGCCAAGACCATCAAGGGTTACGGTACCGGTGCCGGCGAAGCCAAGAACACCGCGCACAACACCAAGAAGGTCGATGTCGACAGCCTGCGTCACTTCCGTGACCGCTTCGATATCCCTGTCAAGGATGCGGACTTGGAGAACCTGCCGTTCTACAAGCCCGAAGAAGGTTCTGCCGAGGCCCGTTACCTGGCCGAGCGTCGTGCGGCCCTGGGCGGCTTCGTGCCTCAGCGCCGCGCCAAGAGCTTCAGCGTGCCGACCCCGCCTCTGGAAACCCTCAAGGCGATCCTGGACGGCTCGGGCGACCGTGAAATTTCCACCACCATGGCCTTCGTGCGCATCCTGGCGCAGTTGGTCAAGGACAAGGAAATCGGTCAGCGCATCGTGCCCATCATCCCTGACGAAGCCCGCACCTTCGGCATGGAAGGCATGTTCCGCCAGTTGGGCATCTACTCGTCGGTGGGTCAGCTCTACGAGCCGGTCGACAAGGACCAGGTGATGTTCTACCGCGAGGACAAGAAAGGCCAGATCCTCGAGGAAGGCATCAACGAAGCCGGCGCCATGTCGTCGTTCATCGCTGCCGGTACTTCGTACAGCTGCCACAACCAACCGATGCTGCCGTTCTACATCTTCTACTCGATGTTCGGCTTCCAGCGTATCGGCGACCTGGCCTGGGCCGCTGGCGACAGCCGTACCCGTGGCTTCCTGATCGGCGGCACCGCCGGCCGTACCACACTCAACGGCGAAGGCCTGCAGCACGAGGACGGTCACAGCCACATGATGGCCGGTACCATCCCGAACTGCCGCACCTATGATCCAACCTACGGCTACGAGCTGGCGGTGATCATCCAGGACGGCATGAAGAAGATGACCGAAGAGCAACAGGACATCTTCTACTACATCACCGTGATGAACGAGTCCTACCAGCAGCCTGCCATTCCGGCCGGTGCCGAGGAAGGCATCATCAAGGGCATGTACCTGCTTGAAGAAGACACCCGCGAAGCCGCACACCACGTGCAGCTGATGGGTTCGGGCACCATCCTGCGCGAAGTGCGCGAAGCGGCGAAGATTCTGCGTGAAGAGTTCAACGTCGGGGCCGACGTGTGGAGCGTCACCAGCTTCAATGAACTGCGTCGCGACGGCCTGGCCGTGGAACGTGCCAACCGTCTCAAGCCTGGCCAGAAGCCACAGCAGACCTACGTCGAGCAGTGCCTGAGCGGCCGCAAGGGGCCGGTCATCGCGTCCACCGACTACATGAAGCTGTTCGCCGAGCAGATCCGCCAATGGGTGCCGAGCAAAGAGTTCAAGGTCCTGGGTACCGACGGTTACGGTCGCAGCGACAGCCGCAAGAAGCTGCGTCACTTCTTCGAAGTAGACCGTCACTTCGTGGTACTGGCTGCCCTGGAAGCGCTGGCTGACCGTGGCGAGATCGAACCCAAGGTTGTGGCTGACGCCATCGTCAAGTTCGGCATCGACCCGGACAAGCGCAACCCATTGGACTGCTGAGGAGTATTTTTAAGTGAGCGAACTCATTCGCGTACCTGACATCGGCAGCGGTGAAGGTGAAATCATCGAGCTGTTCGTCAAGGTCGGTGATCGTATCGAGGCTGATCAAAGCCTGCTGACCCTGGAGTCCGACAAGGCCTCCATGGAGATTCCGGCGCCCAAGGCCGGTATCGTCAAGGAACTGAAGGTCAAGCTGGGCGATCGCCTGAAAGAAGGCGACGAGCTCCTGGTTCTGGAAGCCGAGGGAGCCGCTGATGCGGCCCCTGAGGCACCTGCCGCCGAGCAGAAGCCCGCACAGGCTGAAGCGGCCGCACCGGCGCCTGCTGCCCAAGCAGCGCCAGCGCCTGCTGCCGCCCCGGCTGCTGCCAGCGTGCAGGACATCCACGTGCCGGACATTGGCTCGTCGGGCAAGGCCAAGATCATCGAAGTGCTGGTCAAGGCAGGCGATACCGTCGAAGCCGATCAATCGCTGATCACCCTGGAGTCCGACAAGGCCTCCATGGAAATCCCGTCGCCTGCTGCTGGCGTGGTCAAGGAAGTCATTGCCAAGCTTGACGACGAAGTGGGCACAGGCGACCTGATCCTCAAGCTTGAAATCGCAGGTGCAGCGCCTGCCGCAGCGCAGGCTCCGGCCGCCGCTGCACCGGCCAAGGCCGAGGCCGAGGCCGAACCCGCCGCCGCTGCCCCTGCTGCTGCCCCGGCTGCCGCTACCCCTGCGCCAGCCGCAACCGCCCCGGCTGCCGGCAACAACGCCAAGGTGCACGCCGGCCCAGCCGTGCGTCAGCTGGCCCGTGAATTTGGCGTAGAGCTCGGCGCCGTGGCAGCGACCGGCCCACATGGCCGCATCCTGAAAGAAGACGTGCAGGTTTACGTCAAGGCCATGATGCAGAAGGCCAAGGAAGCGCCGGCAGCTGCCGGTGCAACCGGCGGCGCTGGCATTCCGCCGATTCCGGTGGTCGATTTCAGCAAGTTCGGTGAAGTCGAAGAAGTGGCCATGACCCGCCTGATGCAGGTCGGTGCTGCCAACCTGCACCGCAGCTGGCTGAACGTGCCTCACGTCACCCAGTTCGATTCGGCTGACATCACCGAGCTCGAAGCCTTCCGCGTGGCCCAGAAAGCCGTCGCAGAAAAGGCCGGCGTCAAGCTGACCGTCCTGCCGCTGTTGCTCAAGGCCTGCGCCTTCCTGCTCAAGGAACTGCCAGACTTCAACAGCTCGCTGGCACCAAGCGGCAAAGCGGTCATCCGCAAGAAATACGTGCACATCGGCTTTGCCGTGGACACGCCCGACGGCCTGCTGGTACCGGTGATCAAGAACGTCGACCAGAAGAGCCTACTGCAGCTGGCTGCCGAAGCGGCTGCACTGGCCGAGAAGGCGCGTACCAAGAAGCTCTCGGCGGACGAGATGCAGGGCGCCTGCTTCACCATCTCCAGCCTCGGCCATATTGGCGGCACCGGCTTCACGCCGATCGTCAACGCCCCTGAGGTGGCCATCCTGGGCGTCTCCAAGGCGACCATGCAGCCTGTCTGGGACGGCAAGGCCTTCCAGCCCAAGCTGATGCTGCCGCTGTCGCTGTCGTACGATCACCGTGTGATCAACGGCGCTGCCGCTGCGCGCTTCACCAAGCGTCTGGGCGATGTGCTGGGCGATATCCGCACCATGCTGCTGTAAGGCAGCGCACTGCCCCTCCCGGTGAGGGGCAGTCTCTTTTTCGAGCTGCCACGCTCGTACCTCAACCCCGTCGATTGACGGGGCTTTTTTTGCCTGGCGCAAAGTGGGCGCTGTGCGGGGACATGATGGCCCCGGTGCGCGTCGGCGTTGCCGATCATCGTTGCACAGCCGCTCTGAACAGCCGTCCTACAGATTCCGTACCCTCGGCCGATAACCTTGTTACAGCTTCGTACATGGCCGCTTGCCAGCTATAGGGACATGATGCAACCTTGCCAGATTCGACGCGGTCCAACGCGCGCGTTCCCTCTTCAAGCGAGTTTTCGATGAAAAGCCAACCCGATGCTGGCAACCGTGTGACGGGCGAGGTCGTCACGCAGTTACCCGTGCCCTCGCGGTTGGGCATGCTGCGCTTCGAAAGGCTCAATGAAGCCAGTTGGTCGTTGCTCTACCTGGACCCGGCCTGCGAGCGCCAGTTCGGCGTTCATGCCAGTGACCTCTGCGCGCTGGTCGATGCCCCTTACGCCAGCCTCATGGAACCTGAGGCCCGCTACCGGCTGCATGACGACATCCAGCTGCAACTGTCGCAACGCGGCTACTACCGTGTGCGCTACACCCTGCACACGCCAGGCGCTTCCGTGCGCATGCTGGAGGTCGGCGAAGCCTTCAAACAGCACGCCCGGCAGTTGCTGTGCGGCTACCTGAGCGTACTGGACGATCACCCGGAAGACACGGGCGAGACCGCCAGCGACCTGGAGTCACGCAACAACCGCCTGCAACTGGCCCTGCAACTGAACCAGCGTGCCCAACGTGAGCAGCTCGAGCACCTGGAGCGCGTACGCAGCCAGCAAGACCTGATCCTGCGCCTGGCCCGTCAACGCTACAGCGCCGAGAACTCGTTGCTCGAAGCCGCCGAACTGATCACCCGTAGCGCCTGTGAGATCTACAAGATCGACTGCGCCGGTATCTGGCACCTGGAAGGCCATCGGCTTGAGCCGATCACAGCCTGGTACAGCGATGTGCAAGCGCACCGGCAACCCCAGGCAATCGACGCCAGCCATTTCCCGGATTACCTCGAGGCCCTGCATGCCAGCCGTGCGATCGATGCGCACAACGCTGGGCACGATCCCCGTACACGTGCGTTGATGCAGAGCCTGGGGCCTGGCAACAAGGCCATGCTCGATGCCAGCATTCGCGTCGATGGCCAGGTGGTGGGCGTGTTGTGCCTGGAACAGGCCGGCCAGCCACGGGCCTGGCAGTCCGATGAGATCGCCTTTGCCGGCGAGCTGGCCGACCAGTTCGCCCAGGTCATTACCAATCACAACCGCCGCGCGGCGGCCAGTGCGCTGCACCTGTTCCAACGCGCCGTGGAGCAGAGCGCCAGCGCCTTCCTGCTGGTGAACCGGGATGGGCAGGTCGAGTATGTGAACCCGAGCTTCACCGCCATCACCCAATACAGCACCGAGGAAGTGCAAGGGCGTCACCTGGGTGAACTGCCCGCCCTTGAGAACCTCAACGAGCTGCTGTTCGACTCGCCTTCGAGCCTGGCCATGGGTAATAGCTGGCAGGGTGAATTCAAGAGCCGGCGCAAGAACCTGGAACCCTACTGGGGGCAGCTGTCGATCTCCAAGGTGTATGGTGACAACCGCGAGCTGACCCACTACATCGGCATCTACGAAGACGTCACCCAGAGCAAGCTGGCCCAGCAGCGCATCGAGCGGCTGGCCTACACCGACAACCTGACCAACCTGGGCAACCGTCCGGCGTTCATCCGCAGCCTGGACGAATGCTTCGCCCGGGATGTGCAGAATCCGATGTGCCTACTGCTGGTGGACATCGACAATTTCAAGCGCATCAACGACAGTCTCGGCCATCACACGGGCGACAAGTTGCTTATCAGCCTGGCCAGGCGCCTGCGCAACAGCCTGCATGCCGGCGGTATCCTGGCCCGTTTTGCCAGCAACGAATTCGCCGTGTTGCTCGACGACACCAGCCTGGAGGCCGGCCAGGGGGTTGCCCAGCAATTGTTGCGCACCCTCGACAAGCCGATGTTCGTCGATAACCAGCTGATCAATGTCACAGCATCGGTGGGCCTAGCCAGCGCTCCCCAGCATGGTGCCGACCCCACCAGCCTGATGAAGAATGCCGGGTTGGCGCTGCACAAGGCCAAGGCCAACGGCAAACACCAGGTGCAGGTGTTCACCGAGGTCCTCAACGCCGAGGCCAGCTACAAACTGTTCGTCGAAAACAACCTGCGCCGCGCATTGACCCAGAACGAGCTGGACGTGTTCTATCAGCCCAAGCTGTGCCTGCGCAGCGGCCGGCTGCTGGGCCTGGAGGCACTGTTGCGCTGGAACCATCCTGAGCGGGGCATGATCCGGCCTGACCAGTTCATCAGCGTGGCCGAAGAAACCGGTTTGATCATCCCCATTGGCAAATGGGTTGTGCGCCAATCGTGCCGCATGAGCAACGAACTGCGTGCAGCAGGGCTTGGCAATCTGCACGTCGCGATCAACCTGTCGCCCAAGCAGTTTTCCGACCCTGATCTGGTCGCCTCGATCAGCAGCATCATCAGGGAAGAAGGCTTGCCTGCGCACCAACTGGAGCTGGAGCTGACCGAAGGGTTGCTGCTCGAAGCCAGTGAGGACACCCATCGGCAACTCGACGAGCTCAAAGCCTTGGGCCTGACCCTGGCCATGGATGACTTCGGCACCGGTTATTCCTCGCTCAGCTACCTGAAGAAATTCCCGATCGACATCCTCAAGATCGACCGCAGCTTCATCAAGGACATCCCCGACAACCAGGACGACATGGAAATCACCTCGGCGGTGATCGCCATGGCCCACAACCTCAAGCTGAAGGTGGTAGCCGAAGGCATTGAAACCCCTGCGCAGCTGGGTTTCCTGCGTCGACACCGGTGTGACATCGGGCAGGGCTATCTGTTTGACCGACCTATTCCGGGGCGAGAGCTGGCAGAGCGCCTGCAACGCTATCCGCGAGGTCCAGCCGCCTGACAGCGGCGCAAACCTCGGGCACACTAGAAACCATTCGGGCTACATCGCGAGCAGGCCCGTCCCCACCAGGATCACGCAGGTCATGTGATCGGGAGCGGACTTGTCGGCGATGGCCCTGAAGCTATCCAACTGAATAGACACAGAGGAACGGCCATGGTCCTGCGTTCGGAAATACTGGTGAACAAAAACGTCATGCCCACTGCGGAGCAGGCCCTGCCTGGCCGCGAAACGCCGATGAGCCTGCCCGAGTTCCACTACGTGTTCGAGGAAACGCCGCTGCTCGGGCCATTCTTCGAAGATGTGGATTTCGCCATTTTCGGCCTGGGGTGTTTCTGGGGCGCAGAGCGTCGATTCTGGCAGCGTGAGGGTGTGGTCAGTACCGTCGTGGGTTATGCCGGCGGCTTTACCCCGAACCCTACCTACGAAGAGGTCTGCTCAGGCCTGACCGGGCACACCGAAGTTGTGCTGGTGGTCTTCGACAAGAGCAAAGTGAGCTACGGTGAACTGCTGGCCATGTTCTGGGAACTGCACAACCCGACCCAGGGCATGCGCCAGGGCAACGATGTCGGCACGCAGTACCGCTCGGCCATCTACTGCACGAGCCCAGAGCAGCTCGAGCAGGCCCAGGCCAGCCGCGAGGCCTTCCAGGCCGAGCTGGACAAGGCTGGCTTCGGTCAGATCACCACCGAAATCGACAAAGCACCCACTGTGTACTTCGCCGAGGCCTACCACCAGCAATACCTGGCCAAGAACCCGGACGGCTATTGCGGTATCGGCGGGACGGGCGTGTGCATGCCGGCCAGCTTGCAAGGGAATTGAGCATGAGCACCATGACCCTGTTCCACTCGCCCCTGTCGCCATTCGTGCGCAAGGTCATGGTGGTATTGCACGAAACCGGCCAATTGGACCGAGTGGCACTGCAGCCTGTGAACATCAGCCCAGTCAACGGTGACGAGCAGCTAAACGCCGGCAATCCCATCGGCAAGATTCCGGCGCTGCGCCTGGCCGACGGAACCGTGCTGCATGACAGCCGGGTGATCTGCGAGTACCTGGATCAGCAACATGTGGGGTTGCCACTGCTGCCCCGGGAAGGCTCGGCTCGCTGGCGGCGCATGACGCTGGCCTCCCAGGCGGATGCCATTCTGGATGCAGCCGTCTCGAGCCGCTACGAAACGTTCGTGCGACCCGTCGAGAAACGTTGGGATGGATGGTTGGAGGCGCAGGGGGACAAGATCCGCCGCAGCCTGGCCAACCTCGAACAGGCCCACCTGGCGGAGCTGATGTCGGGATTCGATTTGGCAGCGATCGGCGTGGCTTGCGCATTAGGGTACCTGGACTTGCGTCAGCCAGCGTTTGGCTGGCGTGAGCGCCAGCCTGGGCTGGCGGCCTGGTACGCCGAGGTGAGCACACGGCCGTCAATGGTCACCACCGCACCCGATGCCTGAACAGAAGGCTATTGCCGTCAAGCCGGCTCGTGTAGAAGCGATCCGGCGCCCCTGCAGGCGTGCGTCAGCGGCGATGCGCCCGTTCATGCAACGATAATCAGCAGTCAGGCTTGCCAGCGGTAAATCGTTTGGCAGGGTTCACCGCGCCTTTGAACTCGCGCAACGCCTTGGCACCCACCAACAGTGGGTAATTGAAGTTGCTGCGATCCACCAGGTTGACCTCCACGGTTCGCTTCACGTCTCCCAGGCACAGTTCCAGGTCCACCACTGGCCGCTTAGCGCTCTCGGGTGCATCGCCCTCATCCTCATCATCGGCACGGCCCTTGATCTTGCTGATGCGCGAGACCTGGTGCTCGTAAACCTTGTCGCCGGCATCCTTGGTTGCCAAACGGAAACGTACCCACTCCTGCCCATCGCGGGTGAACAGCTCGATGTCCTTGGCAGACAGTGACGCCGTATAGGCGCCAGTATCCATCTTGGCCTTGAGCGTCTGGCCAATCTCCGGCAGCGCGATATTCTCGTAACGCCCGTACAGCGTAGGCTCGGCGGCCATCACCGGTAGCGTCAACAGGGTCAGCACGGCAAACAGTGATTTCACAAGCAAGCTTCCTTGATCGATTTACGGGTTAGACCGCACAGGCAGCCCAGGTTCGCGGTCCAAAGCCTAACCAACATAATGTGAAACATTTGTCCGTGCCGCCGGGCATTGGAGGTTTGGCGTAGTTCGCAACCCTGCTTATCATTGCCGATCGTTATGGTTCTGACAGAAAGAGTCTCCTTATGCGTCGCGTGCTGACCGGCATACTTACAGCCACCTTGCTGCTGCTCAATACCTTGGTGTTGATCGGGCCCCTGCTGGTGTTCGCCTTGTTCAAACTGGTGCTACCTGGTCGTGGGCGAGACCATGCATCAGGGGCTGTAATGTGGGTGGCCGAAACCTGGTCGGAAATCGACAAAGCCATCTTTGCCTTGTGCACCCCCACACAATGGGACATTCGCGGCATCGAAAACCTGCGCCGTGACACCTCGTACCTTGCGATCAGCAATCATCAGAGCTGGGTGGACATTCCCGCCTTGATCGAGAGCCTCAACCGGCGCACACCCTTCTTCAAGTTCTTCCTGAAAAAGGAATTGATCTGGGTGCCGCTGCTGGGCCTGGCATGGTGGGGCCTGGACTATCCCTTCATGAAACGCTACAGCAAAGCCTTTCTGGAGAAGCACCCCGAGCTCAAGGGCAAGGATCTGGAAATCACCAAGGCTGCCTGCGAGCTGTTCAAGCGCCAACCGGTGACCGTGGTCAATTACCTGGAGGGCACCCGCTTCACCGAGGCCAAGCGCCAGGAGCAGCAATCACCCTACCGCCATCTGTTAAAGCCCAAGGCCGGAGGCGTGGCGTTCGTACTCGCAGCGCTGGGTGAGCAGCTCGATGCATTGCTGGACGTCACAATCGTCTACCCCGGCGACAAGGCGCCAGGTTTCTGGGACTTGCTCAATGGCAGTGTCAGCCGGGTAATTATCGACATTCAGGTGCGTGAGCTCGACCCAGCGTTGTGGGCCGGCGACTACGAGAGCGATCCTGTTTTCCGCCAGACAGTACAGGCGTGGGTAAACCAGCTGTGGCTGGAAAAGGATGAACGGATCGAGCAGTTGCGTTGGGAATGAGGGACGTTGTTGCCTGTAATGGCTATGGCGCCGGCAAGCTGGGTCCTGCGGGGTCATGACGGTGCGCGGGGCATCCAGGCGATAGGCGCATTGGACGCTTGGACACCCTGCCAATGAGAGTCCGGCGTCTATTCGGCCCCTGATACTTCTTGTCACACACCCCTTTTGTGGATAAAGATCGATCACAGCACAACTACAAAAATGTCTGGATCGACCGATGACCCACCCATCAAGCTCCGCCCCGCCCCAACTGCGTCGTGTTCTGGGCCTCCCTGCCCTGGTGTTCTTTGGCCTGGTGTACATGGTCCCACTGACCATTTTCACTACCTACGGCATCGTCACCGAGCTAACCGGTGGCCGTACGGCAACCGCCTATCTGATCACGCTGATGGCCATGCTGTTCACAGCCGCGTCCTACAGCTTTATGGTCAAACGCTTCCCGGTCGCGGGTTCGGCGTACTCCTACACCCACATGGCTTTTGGCCAGAACGTAGGCTTTCTGGCGGGCTGGTCGCTGCTGCTCGACTATCTGTTTCTGCCGATGATCAACTACCTGCTCATCGGCCTGTTCCTGAATATCGCCTTTCCAGCGGTGCCGGCCTGGGCTTTCGTACTCGCCTGCATCACCTTGGTGACCGTGCTCAACGTGGTTGGTATCAGCTCGGTGGCCAAGACCAGCAATCTGATCGTGGGCGCGCAGATCGTCTTCATTGGTGTGTTCATCGCGCTGTCCTGGCAGACCCTCAGCGACGGCCACCCCATCGACTGGCTGGCGCCGCTGCAAGGTGACGGTAGCGCACCCGGCTTTGGTCCGATGATGGCCGGCGCGGCAGTGCTGTGCCTGTCGTTCCTGGGGTTCGATGCCGTTTCCACCCTGGCAGAGGAAAGCCGCAATGCTCGGCGTGATGTGCCGCGGGCGATCATCCTCACCACGCTGTTCGCCGGCCTGCTGTTCACCGTGCTGGCCTACGTGAGCCAGTTGGTGCTGCCGGGCAGCACCTTCGCCAATGCCGATGCTGCTGCAAACGAGGTCATGCTCAAGGCGGGCGGCCAGTTCCTGGCCAACTTCTTCACGGCCGCTTATGTCGCCGGTAGCCTCGGCTCGGCCTTGGCCTCCCAGGCCGCAGTGTCGCGCATCCTCTACACCATGGGCCGGGACCGGGTGCTGCCCCCGCGCACCTTCGGCCACCTGTCGCCACGCCTCGGCACACCGGTATTCGCCATCGCGGTGGTATCGGCGTTCTCACTGCTGGCGCTGGTGATCGACTTGTCCACCCTCGCCTCGCTGATCAGCTTCGGCGCCTTGGTGGCGTTCTCGGCGGTGAACCTGGCGGTGGTGAAGACCCACCTGATGGACGATGCCAGCCAGCGCAATACCAAGGGGTTGCTGAGCTATGGCGTGGTGCCACTGGTGGGATTGGGGCTGACGCTGTGGCTGTGGACCAGCCTGTCGGCGCTGACGCTGGTGATCGGGCTGTGCTGGTTCGCGCTGGGCCTTGCCTACCTGGCCGTCCTGACCGCCGGCTTCCGCCGCCCGGTGCGGCTAGTGGATTTCAGCGAAGCGGCCTGATCCAATGATCTGGCGGCCTGCGCTGGCTGTTGTGGAGCGGACGCGTGTCGCGAAAGGGCCGCGCCAGCCTTCACCATCTACCTGGATTGTCCATACCGTGCCCTAGACCGAAGGCTGGTTCAAGGGCGCTGGTGCGGTCCACAAGCTACCCAGGTTCTGCAACAACGACCCTGCAATGCCCTGTTGGCCGAGGTATTGCAGAATCAACGGCGCAAACTGCCCGATCATCCCGGCATCCATCCCCAGCGCCTTGAATGCACTGTACAAGTCGCTGCGGTTTTCCACGTTGTTGCCCAGCGCGTTGCTCAATGCCGACTGGCTTTCGCTGTGCTTGCCCAGCAAATCCCCCAGCCCGCTCAACCCACCCAGCGCATTGGCCCCAGCCAACAGGTCCAGCCCAGGCACCGCTTTGGTCAACTGGCCATATTCCTCAGTGCTGAGGTTGTTACGTGCCATCCCTAGCATCGCCCCCGCCCCGCCCATGGCCTGTTCGGGGGTGATGTTCAATTGGCTGCCCAGGGTATTGAGCAGATTGGCCTGGGCCGCAGGAGCCTGCACCTGGCCTTGTTGCATCTGGTTCTGCATGGCAGAGACGGCGTTGGCCGCATCGCTGAGGTTGAAGGCGAACACCGGGCTTGCGGCCAGGGTCATCAGGGTCGCCAGGGTGAATGCTTTCATCGGGAGGGACCTCGTAGGCCGGGATGGCCCGGGAAACGAGGCGTTCGACTGGGGTTCGGGGGATTTGTTCCTATCCGACTGTCGACGCAGATGTTCACCCGTACCGTATCCATCACCTGTTACTTCTGCCAGTAGCGGCATACGGAGATCACCGGGATACTCAGAGCAGCCGCTTTAAAAGAGCGAGAGCTATGCGCATTCTGACAGGAGCACACCCGTATGAAAGACGTCGGACCGCACGTTTATTCTGCCTATGGCTTCTGCGCAACACTCCAGCCAGCAAAAATCTTACTTGGATTCAACGGCCAGGCCATAGAGCAGTTCACAAAGTATTATCAGCTGGGCGTCGGTTATCGTAGCTATGCACCGTCACTTCTACGTTTTCTAAGTCCTGACAGTCTGTCCCCCTTTGGCGAAGGCGGGATTAATGCATACAACTACTGCGCTGGTGACCCGGTTAATTTTCAGGATCCTACGGGACATATGCCGAGGCCGATTACTAAAGTCGGTCTACTCCCGAGATACAAGGGACTCGGGCCGACAGCCAAACTGGCGCTCGTCAAAAAATCGCTTAATACTTCTACACCCCGACCGGGTAAACAACCAACAATAAAGCCGGCAGGCACTGCTCCTCAGCCAAAGCACAAACCACCTCGAGCTTCAGAGGTCCCAACCCTGTCTATCAGTACAAATCCTGAGCAGCTCTCGAGCTTACCAGGGGTTAGCAGTTCACATGGTTCTTCCCGAGCGCGTAGCGTCCTTGATGACTACGTAAGTGATATTAACATCAACATCAAAAAAATTAAGGATGGTGCAGCGAAAGCGGGAAGAGCACTAATGCGCGACGAGCAAAATTCAATTGATCACTTCAGACGTGAAATTGAGTCCACGCGTCCAGCCTGGAGCTCTTCGAATGCCGACAGCGGTAGTCACCCACCAGAAGCGAACGCAAAGATCCGTGAAGACAGATTGTTATATTAGGTAATGCCCAACCGGACCAGCGGATCAGCGCGCCTAACGCCGCCAGTTTTCCGATTTTTCCGCTTACTTGTAGGACGTTTCAGAAATATGCTTCCAAGCCGTTTAAGCCGTTGCGGTGATCCGGGATGGGCTCTAGTCTCGGCCGGTCGTTGCAAAATCAGCGACCGGCTTTGACAGGCCGCCTTCGTCAAACACATGGCTTAACCTCTATGGCAGCTGTGCATGGGGCACTTCACGTGCGCCGGGTTTTGTTTGACCTACCGGTCTGTCAACCCATGTACAGCTGCCGCCTTCTTGTTTGACAGCAGGCTGGTTGTGGCCCCACTACAGGTCATTCCTCACGCTTAAAATCGTATATGCACGGGATTTGACCATTGACGGCCTGATGGACAACAAGCCGCAGTTGCTTTGGGCTTCGCATTATCTAAGCGCGCTGGCCAAGGCGCTGTTGGACGATGCGGAGTTGGGGATGATGCGCTGAGTGATGGCTAGGGCGGGCTGGCCTCTTCGCGGGCGGGCCCGCTCCTACAGGTTCCGTGTGAGCTTCCAAAACTGTCATTTCTGCCAGTACCTAAATCCCTGTGGCTGTTCAGAATGGGCTTAGAGCAACCTCCATTCACCCCGCACGGCAGGGAGTTGAACCATGAGCAAAGCACCGAACAGTTCGCTTTTATTCTACCAAGGCAACAAGCTGAGTACCGTCCGGGAGGACGCCGTCACTCGTACGATCCTGCGCGGCGCTGAAGCGCCTTTGGCAGAACAACTCACGGGGGCCACAACAACCGCCGGGCTGCTGACAACCGACGACAAGGGTTCTGTGCTCTCTGTGCTGAGCGACGATGAGGAGCCTCCCCACAGCTATTCAGCTTACGGACATGATCCCACCTTGCCTTCAACGCGAGTGGCGACAGGCTTTAATGGTGAGGCGTTGGAACCAACTGCCAGATGCTATCTACTGGGGCAAGGATACCGCGCTTACTCTCCTAGCCTTGGCAGATTTATCGCAGCAGACAGTCTCAGCCCCTTTGGCGAAGGCGGCCTGAATAGCTACGCCTACTGTACGAACGACCCGGTGAACGCGGTCGATCCCTCAGGCCATGCCACGCTCGTTATTGAAATTTTCAAACAAATCAAGCGACAGCCCACAACGACTGTAACCAGGTTTACAGCGGGTAGCAAAGTGCCGCCCTCGACGAAGATCGTGAAACAAGGGAACAGCAAGTATTACTCAAAAACCTGGCAGCCGGATACCCTCTACCGATATGAAACTCGAACGCTTAACCGCGTACCGGTAAACCAGGATCTGGGCGGTGGAAAAGGGGCCATATTGAAGGAAAATTTGGCCCGATATAAAGCCAATGAAAAAGATCTACGGACGTTGCAAACGTTACAAGATCTACTTCCGACGGAAGCGGGTGGACTGCACCTCAACACACTGGTGGAACGACAGCGCGGTATGTTGAACGAGGGTGGAAGACTGCTGAAGAGCGCATTGGATCCTCAGGACCTTACCACTCATATCCGTGGTAACCCCAGAACGACTCAGGGCGAATGATCCAGCCAAACGCAAAACGCCACGCACTCCCATGCGTGGCGCTTTCTTATACCGTTGCGAAGCCCGTCACGCCGCGCCCCACATCTTGTGCGGGTCGATCACGAATTTCTTCGGCACACCTGCATCGAACTCGCCATACCCTTCCGGCGCCTGATCCAGGTTGATCACCTGCACACCCACCACTTCGGCAATGTTGATGCGGTCCCACATGATCGCCTGCATCAGCTGGCGGTTGTACTTCATGGTTGGCGTCTGCCCGGTGTGGAAGCTGTGCGACTTGGCCCAGCCCAGTCCGAAACGGATGCTCAGTGCACCGATCTTGGCAGCCGCGTCTACAGCGCCCGGGTCTTCGGTCACGTACAGGCCAGGGATACCGATCTGGCCGGCAACTCGGGTCACCTGCATCAGCGAGTTAAGAACAGTGGCCGGCGCCTCGTGCTTGGCACCTTCATGGCCGTGGCCACGGGCTTCGAAGCCGACGGCATCGACGGCGCAATCCACTTCCGGCTCGCCAAGAATGTCCACGATCTGTTCGTGCAGCGGGGTGTCTTTGGACAGGTCGACCACTTCGAAGCCCTGGGACTTGGCGTGAGCCAGGCGAGCAGGGTTCAGGTCGCCCACGATCACACAGGCAGCGCCCAGCAGGCGAGCCGAAGCAGCGGCAGCCAGGCCCACAGGGCCGGCACCTGCAACATAGACGGTGCTGCCTGGGCCTACGCCTGCAGTCACGGCACCGTGGTAACCGGTTGGCAGAATGTCGGACAGGCAAGTCAGGTCACGGATCTTTTCCATGGCCTTGTCGCGCTCAGGGAGCTTCAGGAGGTTGAAGTCGGCGTATGGCACCAGTACATATTCGGCCTGACCACCGGTCCAGTCGCCCATGTCCACATAACCGTAGGCACCACCGGCGCGGGCCGGGTTTACGGTGAGGCAGACACCGGTGTGCATTTCCTTGCAGGAACGGCAACGGCCGCAGGCGACGTTGAATGGCACCGAGACCAGATCGCCGATCTGCATGCGCTCGACGTCACTGCCCTTCTCGACGATTTCACCAGTAATTTCGTGGCCCAGAACCAGGCCGACCTGGGCAGTGGTGCGGCCGCGGACCATGTGCTGGTCAGAGCCGCAGATGTTGGTGGAGACCACCTTCAGGATCACGCCGTGCTCGATCTTCTTGCCGCGCGGGTCCTGCATTTTCGGGTAGTCGATCTTCTGCACCTCGACCTTGCCGGCGCCGAGATATACCACTCCACGATTGCCAGACATGCTCTTACCTCGCTTGATTTGTATTTATGCAGCGGTGGTTGAACGCGCCGCCATCCATGGGCGGCATGTGTTTCTGGAATGGGGGAATTGTGGGCCGGATGGGGCCCGATGCACTGACTGGGAGCGACAGGGAGATGCCTTTTAGCGGCAGGTTTGTCGCGGGAAGATAAGGCGCACACACAGGGAGAGGCAGAGGCGAGCCTCGCCGCGACCCAAGCGGCGAGGAGGCCAGCAAAAACGCTAAAGAACGACCGTGCGGTTGGCGTTGAGGAACACCCGCTTCTCGATGTGGTATCCCACCGCCCGTGCCAGGGTCAGGCACTCGATGTCTCGCCCCTTGGCGATCAGGTCTTCGGGGTAATAGGTATGGTCCACCACTTCGACACCTTGGGCGATGATCGGCCCTTCGTCCAAGTCATTGTTGATGTAATGCGCCGTGGCCCCGACCATCTTCACACCCTTGTTGTACGCCTGGTGGTAAGGCTTGGCGCCCTTGAACCCCGGTAGCAGCGAGTGGTGGATGTTGATCGCGCGGCCATCGAGCTGGCGGCACAGCTCGGGCGAGAGCACCTGCATGTAGCGCGCGAGAATAACCAGCTCGGCGCCCGTCTGTTCGATCACCTGCAACACCTTGCGCTCTTGTGAAGGCTTGTCCTTCGGGTCGAGCGCGAAGTGGTAGTAGGGAATCTTGTGCCAGTGTGCCAACGGCTCGAGGTCGGGGTGGTTGGAAACCACCGCCACCACGTCCATGCCCAGTTGACCGATACGCTGGCGATACAGCAGGTCGTTCAGGCAATGGTCGGCCTTGGACACCATGATCACCACCTTGGGGCGATGGTTGGGAGCCGTCAGCTCGAACGCCATGCCAAACGCCTCGCTGCGCTCGGCAAGGCCTGCACGCAACCCGTCTTCGTCGAAGCCGTCAGGCACGCGAAACTCCACGCGAATGAAGAAGCGCCCGGACAGCCGATCATCGAAGGAATGGTGCTCCGTCACGTAGCAGCGTTGCTCGAAGAGGTAACGCGTCACCACGTCGACGGTACCGAGCATGCTCGGGCAGTCGGCGGTGAGAATCCAGGTATCCGGTGCCCGACTCATGGCAGTTCTCCTTAAGCTTCGATGGCCAGCCCGTACTCGGCCGATGCGTCCTGCAGCCACATCCACCAGTAATCGGAGAAGCTGCGGCGGATGACCAGCTCCCAGGTGTCTTCGGCAGTACGCCGAATCACCAGCTGCGACTTGGCGAACACCGTGCCGACAGCCTTGCCGACCGGGAAGTTGTTCGGATGCACGTCGTAGCTGGTGGACTTCATCAGCACGTCGCGCACGTTCGGGCCGCGCAGCTCCAGCAGGCTCTGCCCACCGCTGACATTGACCACCTGGATGTGTTGCCCTTCAAGGGCAGCACGCAGCTTTTGTTCAATCGCCACTTCCTGCCCACCCGGGACGATCAGCAGCCACTCATCAGGACCGACCCATTGCAGCGACAGATCGCCGTTGGCCACGACGGTCAATGCCACCGGCAACTCCAGGCCCAGGGCCTTGTGTACGCCACCGGCAAAGGCTGGATCATGACCGTTGCCACGCAGGGTCAGGTGGCCGAGAAACTTGCGCTCGCGCAGGGTCACGCCAGCGTTGTTGCGGCCCTTGCCCACCAGGCTTGCCAGGTCGGCGTGGTGCAATGGCGACTCGGCCTTGGCCGAGGCGCCGGGGTTTTGCTCGAAGACGTTGATAGCGCTCATTTCATACCTGCCTTGAATTCTTGTTCGTCGATGGGATGCAGACACCCTGTCCAGCAAGCTCTGCCAGCCTCATCGCCGGCGAGCCGGCGCTTACTGAGCGTGCATGAACCTCGGTGTCTGCACCGCGCCTGTAGGAGCCGGCCGGCCTGCGACCCGGCCTGGCCTGCTCCCCAGGGGCCCGGAGTCAAACGTTCTGCCGCTCACCCTTCGGATCGAAGAACACCGAAGACACGATTTCCGCCTCGATCACGCTGCCATCGGCCTGAGGCGAGTAGACACGCTCGCCCATGCGCTTGAGGCCGCCCTTGACCACACCCATGGCGAACGAATAGCCCAGGGAGTTGGCGGCGTAGCTGGAGGTGACGTGGCCAACCATGTCCATCGGGATGGGCTGCTTCGGATCGAACACCAGCTGAGCGCCTTCGGGCAGCCACTGGTTCGGGTCGATCGGTTTCAGGCCAACCAGCTGCTTGCGGTTTTCACGCACGCAGTCTTCACGGTTCATGCCGCGCAGGCCAATCCACGAATACGGCTTGTTGCGCCCCACGCACCAGCTCATGTTCAGGTCGTCCGGCGTCATCGAGCCGTCCGTGTCCTGGCCGACAATGATGAAGCCCTTCTCGGCACGCAGCACGTGCATGGTCTCGGTGCCGTACGGGGTCAGGTTGTACTTCTTGCCTGCCTCGACGATCTGCTCCAGCACGCCCATGGCGTAGTTGGCTTGCACGTTGATTTCATACGACAGCTCACCGGTGAACGAGATACGGAACACACGGGCTGGCACACCACCGACGTTGCCTTCCTTCCAGGTCATGAACGGGAAGGCTTCCTTGTCCATGTCGATGTCGGTCAGCTCGCTGAGCAGCTTGCGGCTGTTCGGCCCGGACAAGGTCATGGTCGCCCAGTGGTCGGTCACCGAGGTGAAATACACCTTCAGGTCTGGCCACTCGGTCTGGTGGTACAGCTCCAGCCACTGCAACACGCGCGCCGCGCCGCCAGTGGTGGTGGTCATGATGAAGTGGTTGTCGCCGACGCAGGCGGTTACGCCGTCGTCGAACACCATGCCGTCTTCCTTGCACATCAGACCATAGCGCGCCTTGCCCACATCGAGCTTGGTCCAGGCGTTGGTGTACACGCGGTTGAGGAACTCACGCGAATCCGGGCCCTGGATATCGATCTTGCCCAGGGTGGAGGCGTCCAGGAAGCCGACGCTGTCACGCACCGCCTTGCATTCGCGGGCAACGGCGGCGTGGATGTCTTCACCGCCTTTGGGGAAGTACCACGGGCGCTTCCACTGACCAACGTCTTCGAACTCGGCGCCATTCTTCACGTGCCAGGCATGCAGGGCCGTGAAGCGCACGGGCTCGAACAGGTGCCCACAGTGACGACCGGCCACCGCGCCGAATGTCACCGGCGTGTAGTTGGGGCGGAACATGGTGGTGCCCATTTCCGGAATGGTGATGCCCATCGAACGCGCCGCAATGGCCAGGCCGTTGATGTTGCCCAGTTTGCCCTGGTCGGTACCGAAGCCCAGCGCGGTGTAGCGTTTGACGTGCTCGACCGACTCGAAGCCTTCACGGGTAGCCAGCTCGATGGCAGCGGCCGTCACGTCGTTCTGCTGATCGACGAACTGTTTCGGCGCACGGGCGGTGCCCTTGTCGTGTGGCACCTGGAACAGCGCCAGGGTGGCGTCTTCCTTGCGCGAGACGGTTTTCGGCAAGGTGCCTACGGTCGCCTTGAAGCCGGCTTCGGTGGCTGCACGCACGCCGCCTTCGAAGCCGTCGGCAATGGCATCGCCCAACGGGTAGACACCGTTGATGCCGCCAACGCACTCACGCTTTTGCGGGGCATTGCCCGGCACGAAGCCCAGAATGTCTTCACGCCATACCGGACGGCCGCCCAGGTGCGAAGCCAGGTGAACCACAGGGCTATAGCCCCCGGAGGTGGCGATCAGGTCGCACTCGAGGGTTTCGCCAGGGCTGGTGACCTTGTGGGCCTGCACATCGATGGCGGCCACCCGAGCACCCGTGACGTGCTTGCTGCCCTTGGCTTCGATGACAGCACTGGAGGTGAGGATACGAATACCCTTGGCACGCGCTTCTTCGACCAGCGAGCCCCGTGGGTTGTGGCGGGCATCGGCGATGGCCACCACCTGCAAACCTGCATCGTGCCAATCCAGCGCGGTACGGTAGGCATGGTCGTTGTTGGTCGACAGCACCAGCTTGCGGCCAGGCGCTACGCCGTAGCGGCGAACATAGGTCGAAACGGCGCCGGCCAGCATGTTGCCTGGCACGTCGTTGTTGCCGTACACCAGCGGGCGCTCGTGGGCGCCGGTGGCCAGCACCACACGCTTGGCCCGTACACGGTGCACGCGGTGGCGCACCTGGCCGAGCGGAGCACGGTCGCCCAGGTGGTCGGTGAGGCGCTCATGGATGGTCAGGAAGTTATGGTCGTGGTAGCCGTTGACCGTGGCGCGTGGCAGCAAGGTCACTTCCGGCAGGCCTTCGAGCTCCTTGATGACGCCACTGACCCATTCAACGGCCGGCTTGCCGTCGAGGGTTTCACGGGTGTCCAGCAGGCTGCCACCGAATTCTTCCTGCTCGTCGGCCAGGATCACGCGAGCACCGCTGCGCGCAGCCGCGAGGGCTGCCGCCAGGCCAGCAGGCCCTGCACCGACGATCAGCACGTCGCAGTGCTGGTTCATGTAGTCGTAGCTGTCCGGATCATTCTGCAGCGGCGCGCGGCCAAGGCCGGCTGCCTTGCGGATGTACTTCTCGTACGTCATCCAGAACGACTTGGGGTACATGAAGGTTTTGTAGTAGAAGCCCGGCGGCATCATGCTGCCGCCTACCTTGCCCAGGATACCCATGACGTCATTGTTGACGTTCGGCCAGCCATTGGTGCTGGTGGCGACCAGGCCCGAATACAGGGCTTGCTGGGTAGCGCGCACGTTGGGGATCTGGGTGGCTTCGCTGGAGCCGATCTGCAAGATGGCGTTCGGCTCCTCGGTGCCTGCGGCGATGATGCCGCGCGGACGCGAGTACTTGAAGCTGCGGCCGACGATGTCGACGCCGTTGGCCAGCAAAGCCGCCGCCAGGCTGTCGCCGGCATAGCCCTGGTAAGTCTTGCCGTTGAAGGTGAAGTTCAACACCTTGCTGCGGTCGATACGGCCGCCGCTGGCGAGGCGATAGGTCTGGCTCATACGTTGACTCCCCGTTCGTTTACAGCAGCCGAGCGCGCCGGTGTGTGTTCACGGGCGCTGACTTGCGGCTTCTCGCCAATCTTGTAGGTTTCCAGGATCTCGTAGGTTTCGGTGTTACGGGTGACGTTGAAATACTGACGGCAGCCGGCAACGTGGTCCCACAGTTCGTGGTGAATACCGCGCGGGTTGTCACGGTAGAACATGTACGTGCCCCACTCCTGGTCGGAGCAGGCGTTGGGGTCCAGCGGACGGGCGATGTGTGCCTGGCCAGAGGCGTGGAACTCTTCTTCGGAGCGCAGCTCGCCGCAGTGGGGACAGAAAATATGCAACATGACGGTGTCTCCGGTTAGTGGGCGACGGCGGCAGCGCCGTGTTCGTCGATCAGGGCGCCGTTGTAGAAGCGGTCCATGGAGAACGGCGCGGCCAGGGGGTGCATCTCGCCCTTGGCCAGGCTCGCGGCGAAGACGTTGCCCGAACCTGGGGTCGCCTTGAAGCCGCCAGTACCCCAACCGCAGTTGAAGAACATGTTCTTGACCGGGGTCTTGGTGATGATCGGGCAGGCGTCCGGCGAGGTGTCGACGATGCCGCCCCATTGGCGGTTCATGCGCACACGCGAGAGGTTGGGGAACATCTCGACGATGGCCTGCAAGGTGTGCTCGATCACTGGGTACGAACCACGCTGGCCGTAGCCGATCCAGCTGTCGATACCCGCACCGATCACCAGGTCGCCCTTGTCCGACTGGCTGATGTAGCCGTGCACGGCGTTGGACATGATGACGCTGTCGATGATGGGCTTGATCGGTTCGGAAACCAGTGCCTGCAATGGGTGCGATTCGAGCGGCAGGCGGAAGCCGGCCAGCTTGGCCATATGACCGGAGTTACCTGCCGTGACCACGCCCACGCGCTTGGCGCCGATGAAGCCCTTGTTGGTTTCCACGCCGATGACCGCGCCGTTTTCCTTGCGGAAACCCGTCACTTCGGTCTGCTGGATCAAGTCCACGCCCAGGGCGTCGGCGGCACGGGCGTAGCCCCAGGCCACGGCGTCGTGGCGGGCGACGCCGCCACGGCGCTGCACGGTGGCCCCCAGGATCGGGTAACGGGTGTTCTTGGAGCAGTCCAGGTACGGAATCTCCGCCGCGACCTGGGCGGTATTGAGCAGTTCGCCATCGACCCCATTGAGGCGGTTGGCGCTGACCCGGCGTTCGGAGTCACGCATGTCCTGCAGGGTGTGGCACAGGTTGTACACGCCGCGCTGGGAGAACATGACGTTGTAGTTGAGGTCCTGGGACAGGCCCTCCCACAGCTTCATGGCGTGCTCATACAGGTGGGCCGACTCGTCCCACAGGTAGTTGGAGCGCACGATGGTGGTGTTACGGGCGGTGTTGCCGCCGCCCAGGTAACCTTTCTCGATCACCGCGACATTGGTGATGCCGTGTTCCTTGGCCAGGTAGTAGGCCGTGGCCAGGCCGTGGCCACCACCGCCGACGATGACCACGTCGTACACCTTCTTCGGTGTCGGCGTACGCCACATGCGCTGCCAGTTCTCGTGGTGGCTGAGGGAGTGCTTGAGAAGGCCGAAGCCCGAGTAACGTTGCATGGTGTGGGACTCCACTCAGCGGTAAACAGGGAAATCTGCGCACAGCGCCGCGACATTGCTGGCCACATCGGCTTCGACGTCAGCGTCACCGAGGTTGTCGAGTACGTCACAGATCCAGCCGGCCAGGGCCACGCATTGGGCGACCTTGAAGCCGCGGGTGGTCACCGCCGGGGTGCCGATGCGCAGGCCCGAGGTCACGAAGGGCGATTGCGGGTCGTTGGGGACGGCGTTCTTGTTGACGGTGATGTGCGCACGGCCCAGGGCAGCGTCGGCATCTTTGCCCGTCAGGCCCTGGCGAATCAGGCTGACCAGGAACAAGTGGTTGTCGGTGCCACCGGAGACCACGTCATAACCGCGATCGATGAACACCTGGGCCATGGCCTGGGCGTTTTCGATGACCTGCTTCTGGTAGCTCTTGAACTCAGGCTCAAGCGCTTCCTTGAAGCACACCGCCTTGCCGGCGATCACGTGCATCAGCGGGCCGCCTTGGGCGCCCGGGAAGACGGCAGCGTTGAGTTTCTTCTCGATCTCTTCGTTCGACTTGGCCAGGATCAGGCCGCCACGCGGGCCGCGCAGGGTCTTGTGGGTGGTGGTGGTCACCACGTCCGCGAACGGGATTGGGTTCGGGTAAAGGCCCGCAGCGACCAAGCCGGCCACGTGGGCCATGTCGACGAACAACAGCGCCCCGACCTTGTCGGCGATGGCGCGGAAACGCGGGAAGTCCAGGGTCTTGGAGTAGGCCGAGAAGCCCGCGACGATCATTCTAGGCTTGTGCTCGACCGCCAGTCGCTCGACTTCGTCGTAATCGATCAGGCCGGTATCGGTGTCGATGCCGTACTGCACGGCGTTGTACAGCTTGCCCGAGGACGACACCTTGGCGCCGTGGGTCAGGTGGCCGCCATGGGCCAGGCTCATGCCCAGGATGGTGTCGCCAGGCTGCAGCAGCGCCAGGTACACCGCGCTGTTGGCCGAGGAGCCGGAGTGCGGCTGAACGTTGGCATAGTCGGCACCGAACAGCTGCTTGGCGCGCTCGATGGCCAGCGCTTCGACCTTGTCGACGTGCTCGCAGCCACCGTAGTAGCGCTTGCCTGGGTAGCCTTCGGCGTATTTGTTGGTCAGGCCGCTGCCTTGGGCCTGCATCACGCGCTTGGACGTATAGTTCTCCGAGGCGATCAGCTCGATGTGGTCTTCCTGACGCTGCTCTTCGGCACTCATCGCCGCCAGCAGTGCATCGTCATAACCCTGGATCTGGTCTTGCTTGCTGAACATCTTGTATCTCCCGGCAGCGATCATTTTTTGTTCGGAGGGTTCACTCTGACCCTTTGTGGCGATGGTAGGGCTGGCCGGGGTGTGCCAGATGCCTGCGCACGCCTTGCAATGGCGCGTTTACGACATTGGTCAGCGTCCGGATCACACTGGCCACACGTACGGCGCCCGGTGGGAGGCACAGGCCTGAAAACCAGCCGAGCCAAGCCCCCGTCTGCTCAAAGGGCAACGCTCACCCGTGTGGCGCTTCGGCGAGGTTGGCCACATTCGAATGTCGAGGATTCCTTGAACACACGACCTGAAAACGCACGGGTATCCGGGTTGTATAGTCAACCGCTGAATCGATGGTTTAGAGTGCTGTTCTGCGTCGTTCACAGGACAGTGTCATGACAGATAAGAGCCAACAATTCGCCAGCGACAACTATTCCGGCATCTGCCCGGAGGCCTGGTCTGCGATGGAAAAAGCCAACCACGGCCACGACCGCGCCTACGGCGACGATCAATGGACTTCGCGCGCCTCGGAATACTTTCGGGCCTTGTTCGAAACCGACTGCGAAGTGTTCTTCGCCTTTAACGGCACCGCCGCCAACTCCCTGGCCCTGGCCTCGCTGTGCCAGAGTTACCACAGCGTGATCTGCTCCGAGACCGCGCATGTCGAAACCGACGAGTGCGGCGCGCCGGAGTTCTTTTCCAACGGGTCCAAGCTGCTGACGGCACGCAGCGTCGGCGGCAAGCTCACGCCCGACAGCATCCGTGAAGTGGCGCTCAAGCGGCTGGACATCCACTACCCGAAACCGCGGGTGGTCACGCTCACGCAGGCCACTGAAGTCGGCACTGTTTACCGTCCCGACGAACTCAAGGCGATCAGCGAGACCTGCCGGGAGCTGAACCTGCACCTGCACATGGATGGCGCACGCTTTTCCAATGCCTGTGCCTTCCTGGGCTGCTCGCCTGCCGAGCTGACCTGGAAAGCGGGAGTGGATGTGCTGTGTTTTGGCGGCACCAAGAACGGCATGGCCGTGGGCGAGGCGATTCTGTTCTTCAACCGCGAGCTGGCCGAAGACTTCGATTACCGCTGCAAGCAGGCTGGGCAATTGGCTTCGAAGATGCGCTTCCTGTCGGCACCTTGGGTCGGTTTGCTGGAAGACGGCGCGTGGTTGCGGCATGCGCAGCACGCCAACCATTGTGCGCAGCTGCTGGCCTCGCTGGTGCAGGATCTGCCTGGCGTCGAGGCGATGTTCCCAGTAGAGGCCAATGGCGTGTTTCTGCAACTTCCCGAGCCTGCACTGACTGCGTTGAGGGATGAAGGATGGCGCTTCTACACGTTCATCGGCAATGGCGGCGCTCGCTTCATGTGCTCCTGGGATACCGAAACGGCACGGGTCGAGGCCCTGGCATCGGCCATACGCCGAATCGTGGCAGCCTAAGATCGACTGCGACTAGCAGATTTGCCAGTTGGGCGTGGTGCACCGCCTGAGTACCTTGGGCCCTCTAGTCCTAAGAGTATCCGCCATGAAATCTCTGAACGCACCTGATCGCCCATACAGCTCTGTACCAGTGGATCCGGAAAAACTGTTGCAAGCTAGCTTCGGCAGCATTTTTCCGGAACCTGCCTTGAATCACCGCGTCTGGGTACGCTACATCGAGTTGGATGAAGCATCGGACACTGCGGTTCTTAGTGTGCAAGCGCAAAACGTCGACGATGGCTCGACCCATTTCTATACCGCGCAAGTTACCCGCCAGCAAGCCATAGACTGGAGCGGCCCACTCGATATAGTCATTGTCGATGGTAGTTACCACCATATCGAGCAAAAGCTCGTAACCAACAACCCTAAAGCCACTGCTCTTAAAACGTTGCCATGCCCCACGGATGCTCTCGTGCTCGGCGAGAAACACCAGGCGGCCCTGTACGCACCCAAAGGTACGGTGATCATGCTGCCAAGCACGTGGGAGACGGTTCATCACAGGACGCTGTATCACCTGGCAGACGGCACGCGTAAGTTCATCGTGAACCTTGGCGGTGACCGGCACCTGGAATACCCAGTCGATACCAGTGCTGGCCCGCTCGGTGTACCCGGCGATTTCATGGCGTTTGAGGGCAGTGGTTACGTGAGCCTGATCGTTGGTCGCTTATCGGAGAGGGAACTCATTAGAGACGACTCGAAACCGTTGATGCTCCTGGGCCTGGGCAAAGGGCAGTGGTTACGTGAGCCTGATCGTTGGTCGCTTATCGGAGGGGGAACTCATTAGAGACGACTCGAAACCGTTGATGCTCCTGGGCCCGGGCAAAGTGCAGGGCGTTGTAAACCCCGATTGAGCACGCGGCGCTAGGTGACTGCTGCACCTGCGGCCGTGGGCCGCTGGTGAAGTGAACGCGTCATCCGGCAAAGGCTGGCGCTTCTACACCTTCATCGGCAGCGGCGATGCGCGGCTCATGTGTTCCTGGGACACCGAGCAAGAACGTGTGCGTGAGCTGGCGGCAGACATCCAGGCCATCGCTGGCACCTGATACTTCTGCCAGTTTCTCTCTGCCGGACAGGACGATAGGCTGCTTACACCTGGCCGGGTAACCACTCTTGTGACATGGAGAAACGCGATGAACGAAAAAAATCAGGCAGTGCTCAGCGAAGCTGATGTTGCCAAGTGCATCAAGGTTGGCGACCGGATCAATGGCCAGGTCGTCACGGAGAAGGTGTGGACCCGCGACACCCCGGGGAACCTTACCGTTCACGTCATCTATAACAGTGACATCGCAGAGCGGGTGGAAGTACTCGATCCCGATATACTTTTCACCGTGCGTGAAGGCCTGGTGAGTTCAGGCGAGGTGTACGAAAAAAAACGTGTGGAAACACAGTACACCAAGTCTGATTCGGGTTGGACTGTCCAGGAAGTTCATTACGACCTGTTCGACGTGCTGAGTCTTAAGACTTGATAATCCAGATGCCGCCTCCTGCTCCGGACTGAGCGAAAGCAGGGCGCTTGGTGTGGTTGCCAGTGAAGCCATTGCTTTGCAAGCAGGACCACCTACACCTTCAGTCATTCAATGACTGGAGAAAACGTGAAGCGTGGGGGCGGGGTTAGCCGCTCCCACGTAGCTTGGCCAACGGCCTGTCACTGCTCGGCGATGGTCCGAACGATCGCATCCACCGTGGCGTCGATCTGTGCCTGGGTCCGGGCAAGGGTCCGCTGATGTTCCTTCTGCAGTTCGACCTGCTTTGAGCACAGGTTCAAGGCTGCCAGTACCAGCAGCTTGTCGCCGATCAGGGTCGGATACGAACGCTTGGTCTCGGCCAGGGCAGTGTTCAACATACGCACCGCGTGGGCCAAGGTCTCTTCCTGGCCTTCGGGCGCCTTGATCGAATAGTCGTTGCCCAGGATCGACACGACATTGACCGGCTGCGCTTGCAGGCTCATGCGTTGACGACACCCGCGCTGGCACGATCGACCAACGCCTGGATACGGGCGGCGGTGGCGCCGTTCTTTTCTTCCTGCTCCATCAACGACAGCTGCAGGGTTTCGTTCTCTTCGTTTGCCTGGGCCAGTTGCTGGCCGAGGACGTTGTTTTGCTCGGTGAGTTGAGCGTTCTTTTGCATCAGGTCGCTGACCAGTTGCTCGAGTTGATTCAGGGAAGCTTCAAGCATGGGTCTATCTCAGGTTGTTGCGAGGGGCGCACACGATAAAGAAAACCGTTGCCCATCGCCATTAAATATCGGATTCACAAGGGTTGTGCCCCGCACATTGACAGGGTAACCCCCCTCTTGTTCCGACCTGAGTCAACCATCGGTCAGTCAAAGACGTGGGGCTGCACCGCAGCCCCCGACAGATCCAAGCTGTGCCCTGGACTCAATAATCGATGCGCACATCCCCTTTCGGTACGCTGCAACATGACAGGATGTAGCCTTCGGCCTCGTCTTCCTCGGTGATGCCGCCGTTGTGTTCCATCTCCACTTCGCCGCCCAGCTTCAACACCTTGCAGGTACCGCAGATCCCCATGCCGCAGGCTTTGGGGATCATCAGCCCGACTTTCGCCGCCGCTGCGTGCACGGTTTCGCCCGGCGCGATGCGAATGCTTTTGTCGCTGCCGATGAACTCGACCAGGTTGAGGTCGGCTGCGTCCACTTCCGGCGCATCGGCGGCCGCTTCGGCATGTTCCACTGCATCGGCCTTGGCTTCGGCTGGCGTCGCCCCGAACGACTCCTCGTGGTAATTGTTCATGTCGAAGCCGACCGCTTCGAGCATGCGCTTGACCGCCGTCATATAGGGGGTCGGGCCGCAGCAGAACACCACGCGTTCCATGTAGTCCGGCGCAATCAGCTCCATCAGCCGCTGGTTCAGGTAGCCACGGTAGCCCGCCCAGGGTTCGCCCAGGCCATGCTTCTCGCAGATGATGTGCAGGCCGAAATTGGGCACGCGGGACGCCATCTGCTCCAGTTCGCGATGGTAGATGATGTCCTTGGGTGAACGGGCGCTGTGTACGAACACCATGTCGACATTGGCGTTGGTGTCATAGAACCAGCGGGCCATCGACATGACCGGTGTGATGCCCACGCCGCCAGACAGGTACAGCACCTTGGCGCCGGGGAAGTCGATGGCGTTGAACAGCCCCACAGGTCCGTGCACCGGCAGCTCGGCACCTTCGTGCATGGTGTCATGCAGGAAGTTGGACACCAGCCCGCCGGGTACGCGCTTGACTGTGATGGAGAAGCTGTAGGGCACCGAAGGCGAGCTGGATATGGTGTAGGAACGCATGACCGGCTTGCCTTCGATTTCCAGCTCCAGGGTCACGAATTGCCCAGGCTTGAAGAAGAACATGATCGGCTGGTCTGCCATGAAGCAGAAGGTGCGCACGTCCCAGGTCTCCTGGATGACCTTGACGCAGCGCACGATGTGGCGGCCGTTGGCCCAGGTCTGGGTAGTGACCGGATTGAGGTAGGTTTCGGACATGTTCATCTCCAGCAGCCGACAGTTGGCCTTTTTATGGCTCGGATGATGCTCAAGCTTGCGACCTTGAACATTCCTGCCAGCGACATCGGCGTACTTATCGCGACCAGCCCCGCACGACAAGGGTTGCGGCGTCGTAATTCAAATCGGCCATGTCGCCCATGGATACGGTTCACGCCGCCTTCGCACGCACACTCCACCGCAAAACAACACGCTGTTCATGGTTAACAGCCTTGCGGCACCACAACAACGATTAGCCACCTTTTGCCGGCCGCGCACGGCCCCGAGGAATACACGATGGACGTCACCGCAACCCTGAGCCTGGGCGATCCACTTGAACCTGCACGCAAGGCGACCGCCGAGATGCTGCAAAACCGCGAGCGCACCTACTCGCTGCCCCAGCCTTTCTACACCGACGAGCGTCTGTTCCAGATCGACATGCAGGAGATTTTCCACAAGGAGTGGCTGATCGCTGGCATGACCTGCGAGATCCCGGCGAAAGGCAATTACCTCACGCTGCAGATCGGCAAGAACCCGATCATTGTCGTGCGCGGCACCGAGGGCAAGGTGCATGCGTTTCACAACGTCTGCCGTCACCGCGGCTCGCGCCTGTGCGTCAGCGAAAAAGGCAAGGTGGCCAAGCTGGTGTGCCCTTACCACCAGTGGACCTACGAGCTGGACGGCCGCCTGCTGTTCGCCGGCACCGAGATGGGCGCTGACTTCGACATGAACCAGTACGGCCTGAAGCCTGTGAACGTGAAGGTCGGTGGCGGTTACATCTTCATCAGCCTGGCGGAAAACCCGCCAGCCATCGACGAGTTCCTGGCCACCCTGGACCACTACATGGAACCGTACGACATGGAAAACGCCAAGGTGGCGGTGCAGACCACCTTGATGGAAAAGGCCAACTGGAAGCTGGTGCTGGAGAACAACCGCGAGTGCTACCACTGCAATGGCTCGCACCCGGAACTGTTGCAGACCCTGCTGGAGTGGGACGACACCAACGACCCGCGCGCCAGCCAGGAATTCAAGGACCACGTGGCCGCCTCTGCTGCCGCCTGGGAGGCCGAGAAGATCCCGTACCTGCACAAGAGCCATGGCCTGCGTAACCGTATCGTACGCATGCCGCTGCTCAAGGGCACGGTTTCGATGACCATGGATGGCAAGCAGGCCTGCAAGAAGTTGATGGGCCGCATCAAGAACCCGGACCTGGGCTCGATGCGCATCCTGCACCTGCCGCACTCCTGGAACCACTGCATGGGCGATCACATGATCGTGTTCACCGTGTGGCCGATCAGTGCCCAGGAAACCATGGTCACCACCAAGTGGCTGGTGCACAAGGATGCCGTCGAAGGCGTGGACTACAACCCAGAAAACATGCGCAAGGTATGGGATGCCACCAACGACCAGGACCGCCGCCTGGCTGAAGAGAACCAACGTGGCATCAACTCCACGGCGTACCAGCCTGGTCCTTACTCCAAGACGTATGAGTTTGGGGTGGTGAACTTCATCGACTGGTACAGCGGGCGCTTGCTGAACAACCTGGGGGCGGAGCCTGCGCCGTATCTTAAGGAAGTGCAGGCACAGTAACTGGCTAGAACCCGGATAGCGACAGATGTCGCTATCCTTTCTTCAAGCCGTGGTTAGGTAGATCTTAGTCGGGCAGCATCATCCCCTATGCTCTTCGGAAAGCCCGGGTCTGCAGAGTGCCTGCGTTCCGTGCGAAGCCTGTTGACTACCGCCTTCGGTTCCTCTATCGACGGCACGTTAACGAGTGTGGGTTCATTCAATCGCCACGGTTTCGCTTGAGCCAGCTTCCATGCTTCATAGGTAGAGGTGCCCAGCGACACTATCGTCAGCGCTGCAAGCGCCCAGGTTTGCCATTTGCTGTCCGGGTCGACCGCTCTGGTCACCCCAATGGTCAACCCCGCCGTACCCGATAGGGCACTGATACTCGATAACACCCACTCAGCCCGCTTTGGCTTGGGTATCAGCGGTTGAAGAGCTTCCACGGCAGTTTGGGAAGCCGAATTGATCCGTTTATGGAAAGACCTGAAACGTAGGCCGCTGATAAAGACGCCCATGAGGTTGGTGAAGATGCTCAGGACTGGCAGCACATATTCCTCTGGCTTTTGCCCAGTAGGGTCGCTGTGGTTGACTGGATCACCCACGCAGTAGGCATAGGCATTCAAGCCGCCGTTACCGAATGGGCTCAATATGTCGGGTGAATGGAAGCGCATGAGCGATGGCTTGTAGTGCCGGTGTCCATTCCCCAGCGGGTAGCTGAACGTCAGCGGATCGCGCAACTCTCCACAAAAGGCAAGGCTTGGCTCCGAGAGCTCGTTCCCAGTGCCATAGGGCGAATAAGCCCGACGACCTTGGCGCCCGGTGTCTGATACGGGATGTCGTCGGTTGGCGCTGTAGAGAAAGGTCGGCATGATTCCCCGAACTCGCGTGGCATGCGTGCAGGATAGACGGGCATGCAGCGCTGGGGTACTGGCAAAAATGACAGGTCTTGCACGGCGCGCGTCACCCGCTGTGCTCGCCGGTGGAAGCGGGCTTGCCCGCGATCACCGGCACAGCCGATGCCAGCCGCTGCGCGGGATGCCTGGCGGGTTCAGTCGCCAGGCATGCCCATCAGCGCAGTACGCCTTCCTCGACCAATAGTTTCACAATGGCCTCGGCACCTTCCTGCGGCGTGACGTCCTTCAACACTTTGCCCCCGCCCCCGCTGGCCTTGGCCGTGGCGGCCTTCATGCGGTCGGCGCCGCTTTTGGCCTTGATAACTTTCAGCCGTTTGGGCCGTGGGCGGGCCGGTTGCAGGGCCTCTTCGCCCAGCAGTTCATCGTCCACCACCTGTACGTCCTGCGCCGCTAGCACACCACGGCGCGCTGGTCCGAAGGCACTTTGACGCGGCTTGGGCGCGGCGTTATCCACCGTCGCCACCATGGGCAGGCGTACCTTCAAACGCCGGCGCTGACCGCGCGGTAACGCCTGCAACACTTGGGCAGTACCGTTCTCGATGGATTCCACCTCGGCCAGCCCCACCACCAGCGGCCAGCCCAGTTTTTCAGCGAGCAGGAACGGCAGCATGCCCGACCCCTCCCCCGTCTCGGCCTGGCTGCCGGTAAGCACCAGTTGCGCACCGGCACCGCGCAGGTAATCGCCCAGCACCCCCAGCACATCGGCGCCGGCGGGTTGCTCGAGCACATCAAGGTGTTCCAGGCCCATGCCCAGGTAACCGCGCAAAGCCTCCTCACGGGGATCCCCTGCATGCACGACTTGCAGGTCTTCGCCGGCCAGTTGCAGACCCAACTCGACCGCCCGTGAGTCCTGCTCGGCGCGCCGCGCGCGACCGGAGCTTGGGTGCGCACCGATCGAAACCAGGCTGATGACTTTCGTACTCATGCTCGTGCCCTTATGCCGCGTCACGCTGGGCGCCGTTGCGGAACTGCTCCACAGCGTCGATCAGTGCCTGAAGAATCGCCGCGCTGTCGCCAATCACCGACAGGTCGGCGCGTTTGATCATGTCGCAACCGGGGTCCATGTTGATCGCCACCACCTTGTCGCAGGCACCGATGCCCTGCAGGTGCTGGATAGCGCCAGAGATACCTACCGCCATGTACACACGAGCCGTTACCCACGTCCCCGTAGCGCCGACTTGGCGATCACGCGGCATGTGGCCATCGTCCACCGCCACCCGCGATGCACCTTGGGTCGCGCCCAATGCGGTGGTCGCCTTGTGAAACAGGGCCCAGTCCTTGACACCGTTGCCACCGGATACAATGAACTCGGCTTCGGCCATGGCGATCTTGGCCGGGTCGACGGCCACAGAGCCCAGGTCCTCGATGCGCGAGATACTGCGCGCCACACTGCCGGACAGCTCGACCGGCAAGGCCTCGTGACGGGTTTCGCTCACAGGCTCTGCACATTCGGCCGCAGCCAGGATCAGGCGTGGCAGCACGCGTTGCATGTCTTGCTGCCCCGCACCGGCGCGGCCGATGCACTGGCCGTCCTTGACCTGCCAGACACGCGTTGCCGGGCGCTCGCCCAGCGCAGCACCGAGGCGTCGGCCGAGCTCGCCACCGCCGGAACGGCTGTCTGGCAGCAGCCAGTGACGCGGGGCGAACTGGTTATCGACAGCGCGCAAGCCCTGCACCAACTGCTCCGGTGCATACCCTTGGTACGCCTCGCCTTCGATGACCAGCAAGCGGTCCACGCCTGCGGCGGCAAAGTTGGTTTCCTTGTGCTCGCCGAACACGATGGCCAGTACCGCGCCGTCGCTGCCCGCCAACCCATGGGCCAGGCCCAGCAGGTCGCGGTCGTGGCTACCCAGGCGCCCGCCGATCATGTCCGGTACCACGGCAATGTAGAACGCAGGCTCTGCCACCTGGTGCAGCGGCAACTGCACTTCGGCCGCAGCGCTACGCCGTGCGCCACCGCTGGTGCCCTGCTGGGCCCCCGAGCGATCGATACGCTTGAGGCCGTTGGGGCCGATGAAGCCAGCCGCACTGGCGTGGGGGTTCTTGCGCATGAGGCCGTTGGGCCCCATCCAGCTGGTTTGTTGCGTCTGCATGGCCGCATGCAGCGGATGCAGACGGTTACGGGCGATCCACTCGGCGCGAGGGTCGCGGCGGATGATGTCGCTCATCAATGCACCTCCGCAGGTTCACGTTTGGATTTCGCAGGTTTGGCAGCCGCTGGCTGGGCCTCTTCCTCGATCAGCACATCGGCCACCAGTTCGGCCAAATCCTTGATCAGCGGCCGTGGCTCTACCACCCCTTCGAGCATGGCCGTGCACTGCGGGCAGCCCACGGCGACCACTTCGGCTTCGGTGGTGCGGATGTCGTCCATGCGCATGTCGGGAATACGCTGTTTGCCCGGGATGTCGGTGATCGGCGCACCGCCGCCACCGCCACAGCAGCGTGAGCGAAAGCCCGAGCGCTCCATTTCGCGAACTTCGATGCCCAGTGCGCGAAGCACCTCGCGAGGCGCCTCGTACTCGCCGTTGTAGCGGCCCAGGTAGCACGGGTCGTGGTAGGTGACGCTGCCGCCCTTGTGCTGCCCCAGGTTGAGCTTGTTGGCACCGATCAGCTCGGCAATGTAGGTGCTGTGGTGCTGCACCTGGTAGTTGCCACCCAGCGCACCGTATTCATTCTTGAGCACATGGAAGCTGTGCGGGTCGCAGGTAACGATGCGTTGGAACGTGTATTTGGCCAGGGTCTGAATGTTGCGCTTGGCCAATTGCTGGAACGTGGCTTCATCACCCAGACGGCGCGCCACGTCACCACTGTCGCGCTCCTCCAGGCCAAGCACGGCGAAATCGACGCCAGAGGCCTTGAGCACCTTGACGAACGCGCGCAGGGTGCGCTGGTTGCGCATGTCGAAGGCGCCATCACCCACCCAGAACAGCACGTCGGTACGTTTGACGTCCGCCAGCAGTTTGAGGTTGAGGTCAGCCGCCCAGTTCATGCGCCCGCCCGGGGCGAAACCGCCCGGGTTGTCGGTGGCGATCAGGTTGTCCAGCACCTCGGCGCCCTTGTTCGGGGTGGCGCCTTTTTCAAGCGTCAGGTGACGGCGCATGTCGACGATGGCATCGACATGCTCGATCATCATCGGGCACTCTTCCACACACGCGCGGCAGGTGGTGCAGGACCACAGTGTCTCGGCATCGACCAGCCCATTGACGATAGGCTGGTGGGGGTGGCCGCCGTGCTCACCCAACGGCTTGCCAGGATAGGGGCTGCCAGCGAACTTGGCATCGGTGCCGCCCGCCAGGCCGATGACCATGTCCTGAATGAGTTTTTTCGGGTTCAACGGCTGCCCGGCGGCAAAGGCCGGGCACATGGCCTCGCACTTGCCGCACTGCACGCAGGCGTCAAAGCCCAGCAGTTGGTTCCAGGTGAAGTCCACTGGCTTTTCAACGCCAAGAGGCGCACGGGGGTCTTCCAGGTCCAGCGGCTTGAGGCCAGTGGAGCGCCCGCCACCGAAACGCTCGGCGCGCCGGTGCCAGGCCAGGTGCAGGGCACCGGCGAAGGCGTGCTTCATGGGCCCGCCCCAGGTCATGCCGAAGAAAAGCTCCGACACGCCCCACAGCACGCCCAGGCCCAGAATCCCGACCATCACCCAGCCGCCCGTGTTGGCCGGCAGAATACCGGCCACGGGCAAGGTGGCGATGAAGAAGCTGGCAGCAAATACCAGCAGGCTCTTGGGCAGGCGCATCCAAGGGCCCTTGGACAGGCGCGAAGGCGGGTTCAGGCGGCGCTTGAAGACGAAGATGGCGCCGGTGAACATGATCACCGTGGCCAGCAGCAAGGCGTAGCCCAAGATCTTGCTCTGCAGGCCGAAACCATGCACCAGGATCGCCAGCAGCGCCGACAGCACGAAGCCGCCAGCGGTGGCCACGTGGGTATTGGACATGTACTTGTCGCGCTCGACCACGTGGTGCAGGTCCACCAGGTAGCGGCGCGGCATGGCCAGCAGACCGCCGATCAGGTCCACCTTGGAGGGTCGACCTCGGCGCCACATGTTCACACGGCGCAGCGCACCGAGCACGGCAAGCCCGAGCGCGGCGAACAGCAGGATGGGTAGAAGGGTGTTCAACATGGGAAGCTCCCACAACAGCTAGATTCTTGCGCCACCCCGAAGGCCAGCGCGGGCCCCTGCGGGAGCGGCCTGGTGCTGCGAAAGGGCTATGAAGCGGCCCCAGCATCCGTGGTACTGATCAAATGCTGGGGCCGCTTCGCGACCCTTTCGCGGCACAAGGCCGCTCCTACAGGGGGGCCAGTCCCGCTTTCAGAAAGGCGGTGCGATCAGAAGTCCTTGCACAGACGCAAGGCATCGTAGATCGCCGCATGCACGTTACGCTGGGCCACACAGTCGCCGATGCGGTACAGCAGGTAGCCTTCGCCTGGCTGGCTCAAGATCGGCTGTGGCTTGATGGCGAACAGCGCCTCCACGTCGATCTGGCCCTTGTTGCGCGAACCGTCCTTGAGGGCGTAGTACAGCTGCTCGTCCGGACGCACACCGTTCTCCACCACCACCTGATCGACCACCCGCTCTTCCTTGGCGCCGGTGTACTCGTTCTCCAACACAGCGACCAGCTTGTCGCCCTCGCGGTAGACTTTCTCCAGCATCATGTCCCCGGTCATGATCACTTCCTTGGGGTACATGCTGCGGTAGTAGGTCGGGAAGGTGGTGCCGCCCATGGCGACACCCGGCTTGATGTCGTCGGTGACGATTTCGACCTGGCTACCCTTGTCGGCGATGAAGTCGGCCACCGACATGCCGGTGAACTCGCAGATGGTGTCGTACACCAGCACGTTCTTGCCCGGCGCGACCTTGCCATCGAGCACGTCCCAGCTGCTGACCACCAGCCCTTCGGCCGCACCCCAGTGTTCGTTCTGCTCCAGGAACGAATGTCCGCCCACAGCCAGCACGATGATGTCCGGGCGCAGATCCTGAATGGTGTCTACATCGGCCGCGGTCCCCAGGCGCAGGTCCACCTTCAGGCGGGCCAACTCCAATTGGTACCAGCGGGTAATACCAGCAATCTGGTCACGTTGCGGCGCCTTGGCTGCGATGGTGATCTGACCGCCGATCTGGTCGCGTTTTTCGAACAGGGTCACATCGTGGCCACGCTCGGCGGCCACGCGCGCCGCCTCCATGCCTGCAGGGCCGGCACCGACGATGACGACCTTGCGCTTGGCGCCGGTGGTCTTCTCGATGATGTGCGGCACACCCATGTACTCACGCGAGGTCGCGGCGTTCTGGATGCACAGCACGTCCAGGCCTTGGTACTGGCGGTCGATGCAGTAGTTGGCGCCGACGCACTGCTTGATCTGGTCGATCTGGCCCATCTTGATCTTGGCGATCAGGTGGGGGTCGGCCATGTGTGCACGGGTCATGCCGACCATGTCCACATAACCACCTTCGAGAATCCGGGTGGCCTGGTTCGGGTCCTTGATGTTCTGCGCGTGCAGGACCGGGACCTTGACCACTTCCTTGATGCCCGCTGCCAGGTGCAGGAACGGCTCTGGCGGGTAGCTCATGTTCGGGATGACGTTGGCCAGGGTGTTGTGGGTATCGCAACCCGAGCCCACTACCCCGATGAAGTCGAGCATGCCGGTGCCATCGTAATAGGCAGCGATCTGCTTCATGTCTTCGTGGCTGAGGCCATCGGGGTGGAACTCGTCGCCGCAGATCCGCATGCCCACGCAGAAGTCGTCGCCCACTTCGGCACGCACGGCCTTGAGCACTTCCAGGCCGAACTTCATGCGGCCTTCGAAGCTGCCGCCCCACTCGTCGGTACGCTTGTTGACGCGCGGGCTCCAGAACTGGTCGATCATGTGCTGGTGCACCGCCGACAGCTCGACGCCATCGAGGCCACCTTCCTTGGCGCGGCGGGCTGCCTGCGCGTAGTTGCCGATCACACGCCAGATCTCTTCCACCTCGATGGTCTTGCAGGTGGCACGGTGCACCGGTTCGCGGATGCCCGAGGGCGACATCAGGGTCGGCCAGTTGAAACCATCCCAGCGCGAGCGACGCCCCATGTGGGTAATCTGAATCATGATCTTGGCGCCATGCTTGTGCATGGCGTCGGCCAGGTTCTGGAAGTGCGGAATGATACGGTCGGTGGACAGGTTGACCGACGACCACCATTCCTGCGGGCTGTCGATGGCCACCACGGACGAGCCGCCGCAGATGGCCAGGCCGATGCCGCCCTTGGCCTTTTCTTCGTAATACTTCACATAGCGGTCGGTCGTCATGCCGCCGTCAGTGGCGTAGACCTCGGCGTGCGCGGTGCTGAGCACGCGGTTGCGGACGGTCAGTTTGCCGATCTGGATCGGCTGGAACATTGCTTCGAATGCCATGACGCTATCTCCGGCTTACAACGGCTTCGTTACGAACAGGCCATCTTCGTGGCCTTCTTCCGACCCGCCGTACACCTGCTCGGCAACGGTGCGGATCGAGCTGCCGCGGGCAGCGAGAATCTGGTCCATGGCACCGGCGAACCAGCCAGTGAACATGTAGTCGACCTTGCGGCCGCACTTGCCATAGACGTAGACGAAGGCCGAGTGCTTGAGCTTGACGCTGCACGTGCCCTTGTCCAGGTCGATGTCCTGGATCTCGAACAGCCCCCAGCCACGCTGGCTCAGGCGCTTCATGTAGTGCTCGAAGACCGCGACCCCTTCCAGGCCATGGCACTCGGCTTCTTTCTCGCACCAGTGCCACGCCGACTTGTAGCCCGCCTTGTAGAGAATGTCGGCGTACTTGTCGGCGCCCAGGACTTCTTCGATGCCCATGTGGTTGTTGACGAAGAAATGGCGTGGCACGTACAGCATCGGCAAGGCGTCGCTGGTCCAGACACCGGTCTCGCTGTCGACTTCGATTGGCAATTGCGGGGCGATCTTGGCCATGGAAACTCAACTCCAGAAAAAATTTTTATTGGGTAGCCCCGGCGTTGCTGGCAGGGGCTGGAAGCTTGAGAGCGGCTTATTCGCCCCAGACGTCTTTCAATACGTTGACCCAGTTCTCGCCCATGATCTTGCGAACCACGCGCTCGGAGTGGCCACGCTTGAGCAAGGTTTCGGTGAGGTTGGGGAACTCGCCCACGGTGCGAATGCCCAGCGGGTTGATGATCTTGCCGAAGTTGGTCAGGCGACGGGCGTAGCCCTTGTCGTGGGTGAGGTATTCGAAGAATTCCTTGCCGTGACCCTGGGTGAAGTCGGTGCCGATGCCGATGGCATCTTCACCTACGATGTTCATGGTGTACTCGATGGCCTCGGCATAGTCGTCGATGGTCGAGTCGATACCCTTGGCCAGGAACGGTGCAAACATGGTCACGCCAACGAAACCACCGTGGTCGGCGATGAACTTCAGTTCTTCATCGGACTTGTTGCGCGGGTGCTCTTTAAGGCCCGATGGCAGGCAGTGGGAGTAGCACACCGGCTTTTTCGATTCGAGGATGACTTCCTCGGAGGTTTTGGAGCCGACGTGGGACAAGTCGCACATGATGCCGACGCGATTCATTTCGGCAACGATTTCGCGACCAAAGCCCGACAGGCCGCCGTCACGCTCGTAGCAGCCAGTGCCTACCAGGTTCTGGGTGTTGTAACACATCTGCACGATGCCCACGCCCAGCTGCTTGAACACCTCCACATAACCGATCTGGTCTTCGAAGGCATGGGCGTTCTGGAAGCCGAAGAGGATACCGGTCTTGCCCAGTTCCTTGGCCTTGCGAATGTCGGCCGTGGTGCGCACGGGCATCACCAGGTCGCTGTTCTCGCGGATCAGTTTCTGGCTTGCAGCGATCTGGTCGACGGTTGCCTTGAAACCTTCCCAAACCGACACGGTGCAGTTGGCGGCGGTAAGGCCTCCTTTGCGCATATCTTCGAACAGCTCGCGGTTCCACTTGGCGATGATCAGGCCATCGATGACGATGCTGTCGGCGTGTAATTCGGCTGGGCTCATCAGGCGTCCCCTTTTATTGAATGGGCTGGCGCCAAACCTTGTGCCGGCGCTTTGGGGCCAGCATATGCCTGTGCCCCGAGGCGCCCCGATGCAAAAACGACAGGGGGTTTGCCGAAAGCGTCAATGCGCGACAAGCCGGCCTCTGGCGCGGCCTGCGGCGATGAGACACAGTCTCGATAACGACCATCGAGGGCCCTTTGATGAACAATCTGCCTAGGTGATACCGTACGCGCCGAGAGTGCGCGAGAATCGTCAGGATTCGTCAGCCGGTGGAGGAAACAACGAATGAAAGCGATGGCAGGGATGGTACTGCTGGCCGTGGTGGCCGCAGCCCAGGCCGGTGAGGAAGAAAATACCCCGTGCGACAACGTCGAGACCGAGGCGCAAGCCCACGCCTGCGCAGCGTTTAACAAGCAAGCCTCCGAACGGGAGCTGAAATCGGCCTATGACGAACTTCTCCAGCGCGTTCATGACGCGTTCGACGACAAAGGCAGCGTTGCAGCAACAATGATCGAGCGCTTGAAGCAGGCTCAGGGGCTGTGGACGCAGCTTCGCGATGCCGATTGCAAGGTGGAAACCCTCACCCTGCCAACCAACGGCAAAGCTTACCAGGCCGCCTGGGACACCTGCGTGGCGCAACGCACCGATGACCGGTCCGAGTACCTGCAATCGATTCTGCAACAGTAGCGCGAGACTGCCTGGTCAGGAAAAGTTTGCGGCTTATTCATCGCACCAACCTCAAGCTCCAACGTGTGGGCAACGACATTTTGCAGGGCTAATTCGGCGGTGACGGCTTCACGACCCTTCGCTCCTCGCGCGGGCAGCGCCCGAAGCGGCGCTTGTAACGTCGGGTGAAGTACGACGGCAGTTCAAAACCGCATGCCACGCTGACCTGGGTGATCGTCATCTGGGTTTGGCGCAACAACTGGCAAGCCTTGTCCAGGCGCAGGCCGAGGTAAAAGCCGCTGGGGGTGTCGTTGAGGTGCAACCTGAACAGGCGCTCCATCTGGCGACGGGTGATCATCGCGCGCGCGGCCAGTTCCGTTGTGCCAAGGGGGTGTTCGGTGTGCTTTTCCATCTCACCGATCACCTGCACCAGCTTGCGGTTGCTGATGCCATAGCGTGCAGCGATCTGCATGCGTTGATGATCTTGGCGCGGTCGAATACGGCTCAACACGAACTGCTCGGAAACCTGCACGGCGAGCTCGGCGCCATGGGCCTGGGCAATCAGATCGAGCATCAAGTCGATTGAAGCGGTGCCGCCCGCACAGGTAATGCGTTGCCGGTCAATTTCGAACAGCTCCTGGGTGGCCTGCAGGCTGGGGTAGTTTTCCCTGAACGCATCCAGCGCCTCCCAGTGTACGGTCGCACGATGGCCATCGAGCAAGCCTGCCTCGGCCAGCACCACAGCACCAGTATCGATCCCGCCTAGCATGCCACCCTCGTGAGCCAGGCGTCGCAGGCTTTGCTGGAGCTTGGGGGCGTAGCAGCGCAGGGGTTCGAAGCCTGCCACGATCAGCAACGTACCGCAGGGCGTTTGCGCACCCAGCGCTGCGTCGGCATTGACCGACATGCCATTGCTGGCGTTCACGGCGCTCCCATCCAGGCTCAACACCTGCCAGTGGTACGCCTGGGCTTTGAACCTATTGGCCACGCGCAGGGGCTCCAGGGCACTGATGAACCCCATGGCCGAGAAACCGGGCAATAACAGGAAGTGGATGATCTGCGCCATGGCGTGCTCCAGAGAACAGGTCGCCTGCGTGCAAATGTTGGTCGCCGGCGTGCGATTTTCAATAGTGCCACCAGCGTAGCGTGTTCACACGGTCCGCAGAGACCGCCACCATAACAATCTGTACTGCCGATGGAGAGCCACCATGCACAGCTTGATCCGCCGCAGCCTGTTGACCTTGGCCCTGACCAGCCTTGTTACCCCCTCGCTTTACGCAGCCGATGCCGCTGCCTGCAAGAATGTCCGTCTGGGCGTGGTCAACTGGACCGATGTGATCGCGACAAGCGCCATCGCTCAGGCATTGTTCGATGGCCTGGGTTACACCACCAAGCAAACCAGCGCGTCGCAGCAGATCATCTTCGCTGGCATTCGCGACAAACGCCTGGACATGTTCCTGGGGTACTGGAACCCGATTATGACCCAGACCATCACTCCCTTCATCGAGGCCGGGCAGGTCAAAGTCATGGACAAAGCCAGCCTCGAAGACGCCAGGGCCACGTTGGCAGTGCCCAGGTACCTGGCGGACAAGGGGCTGCGCACCTTCGCCGACATACACAAATTCGAGAAGGAACTGGGCGGCAAGCTCTATGGCATCGAGCCGGGTTCCGGTGCCAACACCCAAATAAAGGCCATGATCGCCAAGAACCAGTTCGGCCTGGGCAAGTTCCAGCTGGTCGAGTCCAGCGAAGCGGGCATGCTGGCCGCCGTGGACCGCGCAGTACGGCGCAAGGAAGCCGTGGTGTTCTTCGGCTGGACCCCACACCCCATGAACGTGAACATCGACATGGTTTACCTCGGCGATAGCCAGGATGCGCTCGGCCCTGACGAAGGTCGCGCGACGGTGTGGACCGTAACCGCGCCCGATTACGCAGCGCGCTGCCCCAATGCCAACCGCCTGCTGGCCAATCTGAGCTTCAGTGCCGAAGACGAGAGCCGCATGATGCAGCCACTGCTCGACCACAAGGACGCGCTGGAATCGGCGCGCCAATGGCTCAAGGATCACCCCGAGGACAAGGCCCGCTGGCTTGAGGGGGTGACCACCTTCGATGGCAAGCCGGCCGCCGACAACCTCAAGGTTACCGCCAACTGATACCGCCCCATCACCAACAAGCCGGCCCCTACAGCTCCCTGCACACCGAGGTTCGTCCAGGACCTTGCAGGGGCCGGCTTGCCGGCGAAAAGCCCACAACAGATCGCACAGGATCCCTTATGAACCACGACGTCATCATCACGTGCGCCCTGACCGGCGCCGGCGACACCGCCTCGAAAAGCCATCTGGTCCCAGTCACACCCAAGCAGATCGCCGCAGCGGCCGTGGAAGCCGCCAAGGCCGGCGCCACCGTGGTGCACTGCCATGTACGCGACCCGCAGACAGGGCGCTTCAGCCGTGATGTGGACCTGTACCGCGAAGTCATGGAGCGTATTCGCGAAGCCGACGTGGACATCATCGTAAACCTCACCGCCGGCATGGGCGGCGACCTGGAAATCGGGCCCGATGAAAACCCCATGGCATTCGGGCAGGGCACTGACCTGATCGGCCCGCTCGAACGCCTGGCCCACGTCGAGGCGTTGTTACCGGAAATCTGCACCCTGGACTGCGGCACTCTCAACTTCGGTGACGGCAATTCCATCTACGTTTCCACGCCCGCGCAACTACGCGCCGGTGCCCGGCGCATCACGGAACTGGGGGTCAAGGCAGAGCTGGAAATCTTCGATACCGGCCACCTGTGGTTCGCCAAGCAAATGATCAAAGAGGGCCTGCTCGACAACCCCTTGTTCCAGCTGTGCCTGGGAATCCCGTGGGGCGCACCCGCTGATACCACCACCATGAAAGCCATGGTCGACAACCTGCCCGCCAATGCGACCTGGGCCGGGTTTGGCATCGGCCGCATGCAGATGCCCATGGCCGCACAGGCCGTGTTGCTCGGCGGCAACGTGCGGGTCGGCCTGGAAGACAACCTGTACCTGGACCGTGGCGTACTGGCCAGCAACGGCCAGTTGGTCGAGCGCGCGGTAGAGATCATTTCACGCCTGGGCGCCCGTGTGCTGAGCCCCGCCGAAGGCCGGGCAAAGATGAACCTGAACCGTCGCTGATCGCTTCTGGAGACCCGCATGAACTTCATCACTGACATCAAGACATTCGCGGCATTAGGCAGCGGCGTGATCGGCAGCGGCTGGGTTGCACGCGCCCTTGCCCACGGGCTGGACGTGATCGCCTGGGACCCGGCGCCAGGCGCCGAACAGGCCCTGCGCAAACGTATCGCCAACGCTTGGCCTGCCTTGGAGAAACAGGGCCTTGCGCCGGGCGCGTCACAAGCCCGACTGGCCTTTGTCGACACCGTTGAAGCGTGCGTGCGCGACGCCGATTTCATCCAGGAAAGCGCGCCTGAGCGGTTGGACCTGAAACTCGACCTGCATGCACGGATCAGCGCCGCAGCCAAACCCGATGCGATCATTGCCAGCAGCACGTCGGGCTTGTTGCCCAGCGAGTTCTACGCCTCGGCCTTCCACCCTGAGCGCTGTGTGGTGGGGCATCCTTTCAACCCGGTGTACCTGCTGCCGTTGGTCGAGATCGTCGGCGGCATGCGGACCGCGCCGCAGGCCGTCGAGGCGGCCAGCACCGTCTATACCGCCCTTGGCATGCGCCCGCTGCACGTACGCAAGGAAGTCCCCGGTTTCATCGCCGACCGTTTGCTCGAAGCGCTGTGGCGCGAGGCGCTGCACCTGGTCAACGACGGAGTCGCCACCACCGGTGAAATCGACGACGCCATCCGCTTTGGCGCGGGCCTGCGCTGGTCGTTCATGGGCACCTTCCTGACCTATACCCTGGCGGGGGGCGATGCCGGCATGCGCCACTTCATGTCGCAATTCGGGCCGGCATTGAAGCTGCCGTGGACCTACCTTCCGGCGCCTGAGCTGACCGACAAGCTGATCGACGATGTGGTGGAAGGTACGTCGCAGCAATTGGGTGATCGCAGCATCGCCGCGCTGGAACGCTACCGGGATGACTCACTGCTGGCGGTGCTGGAAGCGGTAAAGATCAGCAAAGCCAGACACGGCATGCCGTTCAGCGAATGAGGAGAGCACGATGCCTGCACTGATCACCTATCGCACCCCAGTCAAAGCAGACTGGGTCGACTACAACGGGCATCTGCGCGATGCCTTCTATCTGTTGATCTTCAGCTATGCCACCGATGCGCTGATGGAGCAGATCGGGCTGGATGCCGACAGCCGTGGACGGAACGGTCATTCGCTGTTTACCCTGGAGGCGCACATTAACTACCTGCAGGAGGTAAAACTCGATACTGAGGTATGGGTGCAGACCCAAATCATCGGCTTTGATCAAAAACGTCTGCATGTTTATCACAGTCTGCATCGGCACGGTCTTGAAGAAATCTTGGCTGCGAGCGAACAACTGTTACTGCACGTGGACATAGCAGGTCCGAGGTCGACACCTTTTAGTTCACGAACACTGCAAGGCCTGGAGCGGGTGACCGCACAGCAACGAGACGTACACAAGCCTGAGCACGTGGGCAAAACCATCCAGTTACCAAATGGCAACAATGCCCAATGACGCATGAAGGGCTGGCATAGGCCATGCCGCGGCGAGGCGGCAGGCCGTGCCAGAAACGGGCTTTTCCTGCTACAGCGCGTAAACCTGAGTATCCATCAAGCCTTTGCCTGCTAAACGCACACAACCCTAACGGTTGGGCATTAATGCAGCGTTACGCAGGGTGCCATTGAATGGTCATTTGGGTACGATGCTCTTCTGAAACCGGTGGACATTTCCATTCATATAACTACCAGATTGAGTTCTTTTAAGAGTGGGTGGAATACCCCGCGTAGAGTCGAAATTGGCGATATCAAATCTTCCTCTTACCTCTCCTTCGAAGCACAACGTACGGGTGCGGTCTTGGTTAAAAAAACACCATTTATAATTGGTGGTGATCACGTCTTGACTAAAGACCCGTGCAGATCGCGCCAAGCCTCCGCCCTTTACACAACCTGGCAGATCAGCAATGAGATGATTGGCCAAATACGTGCTGAACCCACAAATCGGTTTTTTGAAGTCAGCTGCTGCGAACAGGAGCACCCCGTGACTCCCGTACAGCGCATCAACAACTTGGCCTGCCAGCGCTCCCCCCTTGAATGTACGGACAAATCCTTGAGGCACATTGGTACTATCTATATCGACCACAACGAACTCTCGGGGAGATGACGCCCCTCCGCGATAACAGACATGCCGATCACCGGGTCCATTGTAGAAACATAATTTCTCTCCCCCCTCATACCCCCGTACCTTGAAAGAGCGTACCGCCTGGCCTGAACATTGGCTCGCAACGTTGACTGGGCTAGTGAGTCGAATACTCACTGGGCACGAACTGCCCTGGAGATTGGTTCCACTGTAGAGGGTGAGCTCGACACCCCGGAAGGGATCATAGGTATTCTCAACACGCTCTCGGTTTTCATTAATTGTGCGTGCCACATCGTGGTGTGCCATCGTTCCTATAGGCACGCCCTGATAAGAAAGCCTAGGGTTAGAAAAATAAGGTATGGACCCCCATGTGGTTACCATACGTGTGTGGAATGTCGGATTGTCACGTTTATAACCGTGATGGTAACCCCCCGATGACCCGTTCCACCCGTGGCCAGCTCCCAGCACGTGCCCCATCTCGTGAGCGAAGGCGTCAACTGCACCGACGATGAGATACCCGCCGGTAGCGGCTTCACCACCTGTACCCGGATAGGAGGTGTAAAGGGTGACCACATCGGCAGAGAAATAGTCGCGCCAGCGGCTCACCTGATTATTCAGGTCACGCCCCGGTGTTCTGAAATCTTTGAATTGCTCAACCCCGGTCTTGTCGCCCTCTGCGTAGTCTAGCTCTATGAACCCCGCGATGCTGACGGTGACCGGGACCTGTGAGTTAATCATCACCTGGTTGGCATCCTGGACTACCCTGGCTATGGTCGCGCGATAACTCGGATTCTTGGCACGTTGTTCATTGGTTGCGAAAAACAGCACGCGGATCGTGCTGGAGGCAGCGCGCGGAGCCTCGCCAGCGACAGCATATTGCTGGGGGTGCTCCAGATCAGTTGCCTGTTCAAAAGGCCGCTTGGCTTCGTCGACTTTGACCACTACATGCTGCCCGGCTCCAACATAGTGCAAATCATAAGACACGCCCTCAATGTGAATAGCGCCCGCCAGCTGCTCGCCGTCTCGCACTATCGAGATCCAGGTCAATGGGTTGAAATCAATGTCCGTGTCCGCGTTCTTCTCTAACTCAGCCACTGAGTCCCCCACCCAACCCACCATGCCCGGGGCGGGCGGATCGCTGCGCCGCAACCGAAATGTAATGGCCTTCCCTTGCGCCAACCGTACACTTAACGTTTTGGTGGCTTCGTTGATCAATGAAGCATCCACATCCACCCACTGCACCTCCTCTGTGGCGGGATCTTTCAGCACGTCATTCAATAAGCGATACGTCCGCTTGCTCTGTTTGAGGGCCTGCATGTTTTTTGGCTTAGCCATGTCAAAAAGCGGCTGAGCGGAAGAGGCGTCCACCTGTCGATCTGGTGCAGGCAGTCCTGAACACGCCGTTAAAAACAACACCATCGAAATAAACCAGGCTCTGCATTTCATCGCTCACGCTCCAAAGGCACTTGAAGCCTAATTACTGCCTGGTTTCTAGTCTCGGTAAACTGGCAAATTTATCAGGCCTGAAGATACGCCTGAACGAACGTCTAGGCCTAGGGCGCGGTTAGTTTTGTATCAGCACGCCTGCGCTGTGCGAGGCAAGAAACAAAAAAACCCCGGAAAGCCGTGAGCGTCCGGGGCCAAGAGCGAGCAACATCCACTGTGCACGAGTGAGGGTGACCAAACCCTCCGCTTCGGTAGATGACTAGAGTGTGCGCAGTTCCTGGGCAGCGGATTTAGCCGGAAACGACCTGTTCATAGCCAAAGCAGCCACCCCGCCCTTTCGAGGTTGCGAGCATGACGGCGGCGTCACAGAATCGGTCGTGATCACTGCAGCACTCTCTATGCGATAAAAGGGACAACAGCCATGATGCATGCCGATTTGATTGATCAAGACGACCTGGCGGGCCACCTGCGAGCACGCGGGTTCGAGATTCCGGCCGGTGCCAGTGCCGAGCAGGCATGTGAGGCCGTGGTACGCGGGCTCACCGAACCAAACGCGCGGGCGCTCAAGGGGATGGTCGAGCAGATGTACGCGGGCAGCGCCACCTTGTTACCGGCCGTGCGGCAGGCGATTGATAAACAGCTGCTGCCAGCCTTGGCGCAATTCAATAACCGCACCTGAGCAAACGCTGCGATGCAGGCGTGATCGTCGGCAAGCCGGCCCCTACAGGGGCCGCGCCATGCCGGCGAGTGGGTTGAGACGCCGCCCCGGACCCTTAGAGCCTCACACTGGCAAACGTCGACTCATTACGCGCCTGACTCAATGCCGCCATGGGACCGCTGTGGGGCGACAGGGTGATGGCTTGTGGAATCGGCATCATCGCCACCTGCTGGGTCGTATTGGAGCCAACACGCTCGTCGCGCGGTGGAATGCCGAAGTACTCGCGGTAACACTTGGAGAAGTGTGGCGTGGACACGAAGCCGCAGACCGACGCCACCTCGATGATCGACATCGGCGTCTGCTTGAGCAGCTGACGTGCGCGTATCAGACGCAGCTTGAGGTAGTAGCGCGAAGGCGAACAGTGCAGGTACTTCTGGAAAAGACGCTCAAGCTGCCGACGCGACACCGATACGTAGACGGCGAGCTCGTCCAGGTCGATCGGCTCCTCGAGGTTGGCTTCCATCAGCGCGACGATTTCCTGCAGTTTCGGCTGGTTGGTGCCCAGCATGTGCTTGAGCGGTACGCGCTGGTGATCCTGCTCGTTACGGATGCGCTCGTAGACGAACATCTCGGAAATGGCCGCCGACAATTCCCGACCATGATCGCGGCTGATCAAGTGCAACATCATGTCCAACGGCGCAGTGCCGCCAGAGCTGGTGAAGCGGTTGCGGTCGAGGGTAAACAGGCGGGTGCTCATGTTGACCCGTGGGTAGGCCTCCTGCATGGCCGCCAGGCACTCCCAGTGCACGCTGCAATCGAAGCCGTCGAGCAGGCCGGCACAGGCCAGTGCCCAGCTGCCGGTGCACACCGCTCCAAGGCGGCGCGATTGGCGAGCCTGGGCTTGCAGCCAGGTCACGTGCTCACGTGTCACGGTACGCTGGATACCCACACCGCCACAGACGATGACCGTGTCCATGGGGGGTGCGCTGTGCATGGCGGCATCGGGGGTGATCTGCAGGCCGTCACTGGCCCAGACCTGGCCGCCATCGACGGTCAGGGTATGCCAGCGGTACAGCTCACGGCCGGACAGCTGGTTGGCCATGCGCAGGGGCTCGACCGCCGACGCCAGGGAAATGAGCGTGAAATTGTCCAGGAGAAGAAACCCGATGGACTGGGGGGTTGTGCGGTTCTGGGTTGGATTCCCGGAGGTGTACGACGTCATCGCGATTTCTCCTCACACAAATGCAGGGTGTGCCTCAGGCGGGCACTGATTTCTTGTTATTGCCCCAGGGTCGTCCACGGGGCTTGGTTGTCTATCACTACGCAAACGCCGTGCCTGAAATTGAACAGCTATCCGAAAAAACCTGAAAACGACCTACTCAGTGATCAAAATCAGGACTTTCCTACAAGTCTGTTACAGCGCTCAAACAGGCGTTCTAGGCGGTATGCGTGTAACCCCTGAGCACTTTGGTGACATACAGTCCCCAAGTTGCCCAGAAACGACACTCTTGAGTGTCACCGACAATGCCTGCACCGATCACGACATCCGACTGACGGTAGGCATCGTCTTGCACGTTTTAAGGTCACGAGGTGGTGCTTTGCACCGTTATGATGAGCGCAGTGCCAACGCCGATCGCTCGACGATGACACTGCAGATCGAAGAAGTGCCTCAGCACTCGATGGCGCTGACGGCAAGGCCGCCGCGCGAGGTTTCCTTGTACTTGTCGTGCATGTCGGCACCTGTATCACGCATGGTGCGGATCACCTGGTCGAGGGAGATGAAATGCTCGCCATCACCGCGCAACGCCATCTGCACGGCGTTGATGGCCTTCACCGCAGCAATCGCATTGCGCTCGATGCAGGGCACCTGCACCAAACCACCTACCGGGTCGCAGGTCAGGCCCAAATTGTGTTCCAAGGCAATTTCGGCTGCGTTTTCAACCTGGGGCGGGGTAGCACCCAGTACTTGGGCAAGCCCTGCCGCGGCCATGGCACATGCCGAGCCTACCTCACCCTGACAGCCCACTTCGGCACCTGAGATCGAGGCGTTCTTCTTGCACAGGATGCCCACGGCGGCGGCTGCGAGGAAGAAATCGACCACGCTGGACTCGTCCACCTCGTCGCTGAACCGCATGTAGTAGTGCAGCACCGCCGGAATGATGCCGGCCGCGCCGTTGGTAGGCGCGGTGACCATGCGCCCGCCTGCGGCGTTCTCTTCGTTCACGGCCAAGGCGAACAAGTTGACCCACTCCATGGCGCTCATGGTCGAGCCGATCACGTTGGGCTTGCCGATCTCCTGCAGGCTGCGGTGCAGCTTGGCAGCACGGCGGCGCACGTTCAGCCCGCCCGGAAGCGTGCCTTCGTACTTGAGCCCATTGTTGACGCACTCCTGCATGGCATCCCAAAGCGTGTGCAGGCCGGCGCGAATCTCCGCCTCGCTGCGCCAGACCCGTTCATTGGCCATCATCAATTGCGACACGCTCAGGTCGTTTTGCTTGCACAGGCGCAACAGTTCAGCCGCGCTGTTGAAATCGTAAGGCAGCACGGTCTGGTCGGCGTCCAGCACGCCACTGGCGGCCTGGGCGGCATCGACCACGAAGCCACCGCCGACCGAGTAGTAGGTATCGCGGTGAATTTCGCCATGCTCGCCTTCTGCCACAAGGGTCATGGCGTTCGGGTGGTAAGGCAGGTTCTCCTCGAGCAGCAGCATGTCACGGGCCCAGATGAAGTCGATGGGCAGGCGGTTATCGAGCTTGAGCACCTGGGTTTCACGCAGGTCGGCAATACGCGGGACGATCTGGGTGGGGTCGATGGCGTCTGGCCATTCGCCCATCAGCCCCATGATGGTGGCGTTGTCGGTCCCATGGCCGATACCGGTAGCCGACAGCGAACCATACAGGCGCACCTCGATCCGCTTTACCTGTTCCAGCTCGCCGCGCTCACGCAGCCCTTGGACGAACAGGGCACCGGCACGCATGGGGCCGACGGTGTGCGAGCTGGAAGGCCCGACACCGATCTTGAACAGGTCGAACACGCTGATGGCCATTGTCGAATCACCTCTTGCTGGGCTTGTCTGTGCGCGCAATGCGCAGGGCGGGGCAGCTGCTAGGCTGAACTGCAGGCCGCCTTCAATGCACGCATCATCGGGCTTTTGCCACCCTGCTCGCCGTCTGCAACCGACGTAGTCTTGTCCAGCCGCGCCGCCTGTTTTGCAGGCCCAGCGCGCCGCTTTCCGGCGCCTTGGTGACGCAAAAAAGCGGCAGGATGGGCAGAAGAATCCATAAGCGACATTGCCCATACTGGATGCGACCCGTTGCGTACTGGATACGACTCCACCAGTAGGCGATTGCTCGGCGCTGGAGGATTATCGAAAGCGACTCGTAAAGCACGGCCACGCAACCTGCCCTCTGCAGGCCTGATCGATCGGACCCTCAGAACGTCCGACGAACCACGCGAACCCGAAGACAAAATCACAGGAGTCCACCCATGAAAGGTTCACCCTCGTTATTGCTGGTCGCGTTGCTGTCCGCATCGGTACTGGCCCAGGCTGCAGAACCCGAGCAGTGCCAGACGGTGCGGTTTTCGGATGTCGGCTGGACCGACATCACGGTAACCACGGCCACCACCAGCGCTGTGCTCGACGCCTTGGGCTACAAGACGCACACCACCATGATCTCGGTGCCGGTGACCTACAAGTCGCTGGCGGCCGGCAAGGACCTGGACGTGTTTCTCGGCAACTGGATGCCGACCATGGAGAACGATATCAAGCAGTACCGCGACGCCGGTACGGTCGAAACCCTGCGCGCCAACCTGGAAAACGCCAAATACACGCTGGCAGTACCGCAAGCCCTGTACGACAAGGGCTTGAAGGATTTCAGCGACATTCCCAAGTTCAAGGATGAGCTAGGCGGCAAGATCTACGGGATCGAGCCGGGCAATGATGGCAACCGCACCATCCAGAGCATGATCGACAAGAACGCCTTCGGCCTGAAGGACGCCGGCTTCAAGATCGTCCAGTCCAGCGAGGCCGGCATGCTGTCCCAGGTGGATCGCTCGCAGAAACGTGGCGAAGCCATCGTGTTCCTGGGGTGGGAGCCGCACCCGATGAACACTCGGTTCAAGATGCAGTACCTGACCGGTGGGGACGAGTTCTTCGGCCCCGATTTCGGCAAGGCGACGGTGTACACCAATACCCGCAAGGGGTATGCGCAGGAATGCAGCAACGTCGGCCAACTGTTGAAGAACCTGTCGTTCGAGCTCAAGGACGAAAGCACCATGATGGGCTATGTCCTGGACGACAAGATGAAACCTGACGCCGCCGCGCGCAAATGGCTCAAGGACAATCCTGGCAAGCTGGACACCTGGCTGGCAGGCGTGACCACCGTGGATGGCAAACCTGGTCTCGAGGCGGCCAAGGCCAAGCTGACGCAATAACCGAACTACGCAGTAGCGCTACCTCGGGGCAGGACCGTGCCCGCCCCGGGTTGATTTCAATCTACGCAGGTGGAAGCTCGCTATCATGCTTATCGATCAGAAAATACCCCTGGGCCAGTACATGTCCTCGTTCGTCGAGTGGCTGACCCAGCACGGCGCGAATTATTTCGACGCCATCGCCCAAGGCCTGGAGTTCATGATCCATGGGGTCACCAGTACCCTGACCTGGTTCAACCCGCTCGTGCTCATCGCGCTATTCGCTGCCCTGGCGCACCTGATCCAGCGCAAGTGGGCATTGACCGCCTTCGTCGCAGTGTCCTTTCTGCTGATCCTCAACCTGGGCTACTGGCAGGAAACCATGGAAACCCTGGCCCAGGTCAGTTTCGCCACCGTGGTCTGCGTGGCCATCGGCGTGCCGCTGGGTATCGTCGCCGCACACAAGCCGATGTTCTACACCGCCATGCGGCCGGTGCTCGACCTGATGCAGACGGTCCCCACCTTCGTCTACCTGATCCCTACCCTTACCCTGTTCGGCCTGGGCGTGGTGCCTGGGTTGATCTCGACGGTGGTATTCGCCATCGCCGCCCCCATCCGCCTGACCTACCTGGGTATCTGCGATGTGCCCCAGGAACTGATGGACGCCGGCAAGGCTTTTGGCTGCTCGCGCCGTCAACTGCTCACCCGTATCGAACTGCCCCATGCGATGCCGAGCATCGCCGCAGGCGTCACCCAATGCATCATGCTGTCGCTGTCGATGGTGGTGATCGCCGCCCTGGTGGGCGCCGACGGCCTGGGCAAACCCGTGGTCAACGCACTGAACACCGCCGATATTTCCTTGGGCTTCGAAGCGGGCCTGGCAATCGTGCTGCTGGCGATCATGCTCGACCGTATCTGCAAGCAACCGGAGCTGCCGGCCAGGAGTGAAGCATGAGTATCATTCGATTCGAAGACGTCGACGTCATCTTCTCCAACAAGCCACGCGAAGCGCTGTCGCTGCTGGACCAGGGCAAGACCCGCGAAGAGATTCTCAAGCAGACCGGGCTTGTGGTCGGCGTCGAGAAAGCCAACCTGGACATCCAGAAAGGCGAGATCTGCGTGCTCATGGGCCTTTCCGGTTCGGGCAAGTCCAGCCTGCTGCGCTGTATCAACGGGCTGAACACCGTGAGCCGCGGCAAGCTGTTCGTGGAGCACGAAGGCAAGCACATCGATATCGCCCACTGCACCCCGGCTGAACTGAAGATGATGCGCACCAAGCGTATCGCCATGGTGTTCCAGAAGTTCGCCCTGATGCCTTGGCTCACGGTGCGCGAGAACATCAGCTTCGGCCTCGAAATGCAGGGCCGCCCCGAGAAGGAGCGTCGCAAGCTGGTCGACGAAAAGCTCGAACTGGTAGGCCTGGCACAGTGGCGCAACAAGAAGCCCGATGAATTGTCCGGCGGCATGCAACAGCGCGTCGGCCTGGCACGCGCGCTGGCCATGGATGCCGACATCCTGCTGATGGACGAACCGTTCTCGGCCCTGGACCCCTTGATTCGCCAAGGCCTTCAGGACGAATTGCTGACCCTGCAGAGCCAGCTGAACAAGACCATCGTCTTCGTCAGCCACGACCTGGACGAGGCGCTCAAGCTGGGCAGCCGGATCGCGATCATGAAGGACGGCCGGATCATCCAGTACAGCAAGCCCGAGGAAATCGTGCTCAACCCGGCCGATGAATACGTGCGCACCTTCGTGGCCCATACCAATCCGCTGAACGTACTGTGCGGACGCAGCCTGATGCGCTCGCTCGACAACTGCAAGCGCGTCAACGGCTCGGTCTGCCTGGACCCCGGTGGCGATTCGTGGCTGGACTTGGGTGAAGGCAATTCGATCAAGCGTGCACGGCAAGGCCAGAACGGGCTGGAGATGCAGAACTGGGCGCCAGGGCAGTCAGTGGAAGGCCTGAGCCGCAGGCCAACCCTGGTGCATGCCGATATCGGCATGCGTGAGGCCCTGCAGATTCGCTACCAGACCGGCAACAAGCTGGTGCTGCAGGAAAACGACAAAGTCGTGGGGATTCTGGGAGACACCGAGCTTTATCACGCCTTGCTGGGCAAGAACCACGGTTGATAGCACGAGGGCCGCATTCGCGGCCCTCTTCTTTGAAGGCGGCGCGCGCTGCGGGCTGGCTTGCCTACATCTTCAGAAACGCTTTACAGGCTGCCAATTCATCAGGTTAGAATCGGTTGGCACGCGACCTGCTAGCAAACACCGAATCCGCGCTATCACGTCTTCCCTCCTCGTTGTCCCGGAGTACCTGCCTTTGGATGCCAGTACCATCAATAGCCTGTTCCTGATCGGCGCATTGCTGGTGGGGGCAAGCATCCTGGTCAGTTCGCTGTCGTCGCGGCTTGGCATCCCGATTCTGGTCATCATCCTGGCCGTCGGCATGATCGCTGGCGTGGACGGGGGTGGCATCATTTTCAACAACTACCCAACCGCCTACCTGGTGGGCAACCTCGCGCTTGCCGTGATCCTGCTCGACGGTGGTTTGCGCACGCGGGTGGCAAGCTTCCGGGTCGCCTTGTGGCCGGCGCTTTCGCTGGCAACGGTCGGGGTCATGATCACCACGGCGCTGACCGGCATGGTGGCGGCCTGGTTGTTCGACCTGAGCCTGATCCAGGGCCTGCTGATTGGCGCCATCGTGGGCTCCACCGATGCCGCAGCGGTCTTCTCACTGCTGGGCGGTAAAGGCCTGAACGAACGGGTCACCGCCACACTGGAAATCGAATCGGGTAGCAACGACCCGATGGCGGTGTTCCTCACCGTGACCCTCATCGACATGATCGCCAGTGGCCAGACCGGGCTGCACTGGAGCCTGCTGGGCCACCTGTTGCGCGAGTTCGGCATCGGCGGGTTGCTGGGGCTGGGCGGCGGCTGGGTGATGCTGCAGTTGGTCAACCGCATCAACTTGGCAGGCGGCCTTTACCCGATTCTGGTCGTGGCCGGTGGGCTGGTGGTCTTCTCGCTGACCAACGCTTTGCACGGCAGTGGTTTCCTTGCGGTCTACCTGTGCGGGCTGGTGCTGGGCAACAAGCCGATCCGCAGCCGGCACGGCATTTTGCACATGCTCGACGGCATGGCATGGCTGGCCCAGATCGGGATGTTCCTGGTGCTGGGCCTGTTGGTGACGCCTCACGACCTGCTGCCTATCGCCCTGCCAGCACTGGGCCTTGCCCTGTGGATGATTCTGATCGCACGCCCGTTGTCGGTCGTTGCCGCACTGCTCCCCTTCAAGGCGTTCCACGACCGCGAGAAAGCCTTCATTTCCTGGGTAGGCCTGCGCGGCGCCGTGCCCATCATCCTGGCGGTATTCCCGCTGATGGCAGGCCTGCCGGACGCCCAGCTGTTCTTCAACCTGGCGTTCTTCATCGTCCTGGTTTCGCTGCTGGTGCAGGGCACCAGCCTGCCCTGGATGGCCAAACTGCTCAAGGTGACGGTGCCGCCAGACCCGGCGCCCATCTCTCGCTCGGCACTGGAAGTGCACATCACCAGCGAATGGGAGATGTTCGTCTACCGCCTGGGCGCCGAAAAGTGGTGCATTGGAGCGGCGCTCAGGGAGCTGAAGATGCCAGAGGGCACGCGCATCGCCGCGCTGTTCCGTGGCGAACAGCTGCTGCACCCTTCGGGCAGTACCGTGCTGGAAGTGGACGACATGCTGTGCGTGATCGGCCATGAGCACAACCTGCCTGCACTTGGCAAACTCTTCAGCCAGGCGCCCCAACGCGGCCTGGACCTGCGCTTCTTCGGCGACTTCGTGCTCGAAGGCGATGCCGAGCTCGGCGCCGTGGCGTCGCTCTACGGCCTCAACGTCGACAGCCAGGATGCCCACATGCCGCTGGCGCAGTTCATCCGACAGAAGGTCGGAGGCGCGCCAGTGGTAGGCGACCAGGTCGAATGGCATGGCACGATCTGGACCGTGGCGACCATGGACGGGAACAAGATTCAGAAAGTGGGCGTCAGATTCCCCGAAGGATCGCGACCAGGACCAGGATTGTTCCTCTAAACTTCGTTTCTGCCTGATCCACAAGTAGTCTGCCTATGTCCTTTCGCCTGCACCTTCGCACAGCCCTGCTCGGGCTGTGCCTTTGCCTTCCCCTGGCGGTCGCCGCCGCTGAAGCCCCCACCACCGCCAGCGTCCAGGAAAGCCTGGACAAGATCGCCGAGCGCAAGCTGCCCGAAGCCGATCAGAAGGCCCTGCAGCAAGTGCTCGAGCAAACCCTCAGCCTGCTGGCCAGCAAGGAAGACAACGAACGCAAGCTGACCGCCCTCAAGCAGCAGCTGGCCAGCGCGCCAAAGGAAACCAGCGACAGCCAGAAAGAGCTGGCAAGGCTCAAGCAGAGCTCGGTGCAGTCGGTGGCCCAGCGCTACGCCAGCCTTGGCGTGCCGCAGCTCGAGCAGATGCTCAGTGAACGCACCACCCAGCAAGGCGAGCTGCAAAAGGCGCTGTCCGAAGCCAACAGCCTGATCATCAATTCGCAGACCCGTCCCGAACGGGCTCAGTCCGAGATCAGCAGCAGCCAGGCGCGGGCCCAGCAGATCAACAGCATCCTCAAAAGCGGCAAGGATGCGGGCAAGCCTATCAGTGCCGACCTGCGCAACCAGCTCAACGCCGAACTGGCCTCGCTCAACGCCCTCACCCAATTACGCCGCCAGGAGCTGGCCGGCAACAGCGTGCTGCAAGACCTGGGCAATGCCCGCCATGACCTGCTGATCGAGCGCACGGCACGCCTGGAGCAGGAAATCCAGGACCTGCAGACCCTGATCAACGATAAACGCCTGGCCCAGTCCCAGGAAACCGTCACGCAGCAGTCGATCGAAGCCCAGAAAGCCGGCGGCAGCAGCCTGCTGGCCACCGAAAGCGCGGCCAACCTCAAGCTGTCCGACTACCTGCTCAGAAGCACCGACCGGCTCAACGAACTGACCCAGCAGAACCTGCGGACCAAGCAGCAGCTCGACACCCTGACCCAGGCCGATCAGGCGCTGGACGAGCAGATCAGCGTACTCAAGGGCAGCCTGCTGCTGTCCAAGATCCTGTACAAACAGAAACAGACTCTGCCGCACCTCAAGCTCGACCGTGACCTGGCTGACCAGATCGCCGACACGCGCCTGTACCAGTTCGAAGTCAATCAGCAGCGCGAGCAGATGAGCAGCCCGGTCAGCTACGTGGACAAACTGCTGGCTGCACAACCCCCCGAAACCGTCACCCCCCAATTGCGCAAGGCATTGCTGGAAGTGGCCATCACCCGCAGCGACTTGCTCGAACGCCTGAACCGAGAGCTGTCGGCGCTGCTCAACGAATCCATTACCCTGCAACTGAACCAGAAGCAGCTACTGGGCACTGCCCAAAGCCTGCGCACCACGCTGGACGAGCAGATGTTCTGGATACCCAGCAACAAGCCGTTGGACTGGGACTGGCTGGCCTATGTGCCGCAACGCCTGGCCGACCAGGTGGCGGACCTGCCGTGGAGCTCGGGCCTCAAGGAGCTGGCTGACGGGTTGAGCCAGCGCCCATTGCTGTTCCTGCCGCTGTTGCTGGTGATCGGCGCGTTGCTGTGGCGACGCAAGTACCTGTACCAGCGCCTGGGCAAGGTGCACCAGGACATCGGCCATTTCCGTCGCGACAGCCAGTGGCACACCCCGCAGGCGATCCTGATCAACATCCTGCTGGCGATGCCGGTGAGCCTGGGCCTGGCGCTGTGCAGCTACGCCCTGCAGATCGACGCCCGCGGGCAGAACGCCAACCTTGGCGCGGCGCTGTGGCAACTGGCCCAGGCCTGGCTGGTGTTCTATACGGCCTACCGTATCCTCTCGCCTGGCGGGGTGGCCGAGATTCACTTCCGCTGGTACAAGCCCCAAGTGGAGTTCTTGCGCGGCTGGGTTCGGCGACTGGGCACTGTGGTGCTGGCACTGGTGGGGGTGGTGGCGGTGGCCGAGCACCAGCCCTCGGCGCTGGCCGACGACGTGCTGGGGATTGGCGTGGTGCTGACCTGCTACGCACTGATGGCCTGGTTGCTCAGCCGCCTGTTGCTGAGCAGCCCTGCCCACCGCGACACCTCGCTGTTTCGCAAAGCAGTGGGCGTGGCCTTCACGGCCTTGCCCATCGCCCTGTTCATCGCCGTGTGCTTCGGCTACTACTACACGGCGCTGAAACTCACCGACCGCCTGATCTACACCCTCTACCTGCTGCTGTTCTGGCTGGTGATCGAGGCGGCATTCGTACGCGGGCTTTCCGTGGCCGCCCGACGCCTGGCCTACCAGCGCGCGCTCAGCAAGCGGGCTGCAGCCAAGGAAGGGCTCGATGGCGAAGTCGTCGTCGAAGAACCGACGCTGGACATCGAACAGGTCAATCAGCAGTCCCTGCGCCTTATCCGCCTGGCCTTGCTCGGTGGCTTCATCGCCGGCCTGTACTGGGTATGGTCGGACCTGCTCTCGGTATTCGCCTACCTCAACAACTTCGTGTTGTACGAATACACCAGCGGTACGGGCGCTGCGGCGAGCATGGTCCCCATCAGCCTCGGTGACCTGCTCGGCGCACTGGTGATCGTGGGCATTACCTTCGCCCTGGCCGGCAACTTGCCCGGCCTGCTGGAGGTGCTGGTACTGTCGCGGCTTAATCTGGCCCAAGGCAGTGCTTACGCCACCACCACGCTGCTGTCCTACACCATCGTCGGCGTCGGCATCGTCAGTACCCTCTCCACCCTGGGGGTCAGCTGGGACAAGCTGCAGTGGCTGGTCGCCGCGCTGTCGGTAGGCCTGGGTTTCGGCATGCAGGAAATCTTCGCCAACTTCATTTCGGGCATCATGATCCTGTTCGAACGCCCGGTGCGTATCGGCGACACCATCACCATCGGCAACTTGTCGGGCACGGTGAGCAAGATCCGCATCCGCGCCACCACCATCACCGACTTCGACCGCAAGGACATCATCGTCCCCAACAAGACGTTCATCACCGGGCAACTGATCAACTGGTCGCTCACCGATACCGTTACCCGCGTGACCCTGAAACTGGGCATCGACTACGGCTCGGACCTGGACCTGGTACGCGACCTGCTGCTCAAGGGTGCGCATGAGAACCCGCGGGTGCTCAAGGACCCGGAACCTCTGGTGTACTTCCTGCAATTCGGCGAAAGCTCACTGGACCACGAACTGCGCATGCACGTCCGTGACCTGGGTGATCGCAACCCGACGCTGGACGAGATCAATCGCTACATCAACCGGGAGTTCAAGGCGCACGACATCAAGATCTCCGTACGCCAGGTCGAGGTGTTCCTGATGGACCCCAAAGCCGGCAAACAACAGTTGATACCGATGGACTCGCCCAACTCCGATGGCACTCAACCGGTGTGATTGGACTCCATAGGGCAGAGACGCCCGTTCAACCCGCGAGGGCCTGGCCCTCGCTCACGGCCGGTCCGCCCGCACAGGGCCACGCAGCGGCCGCTTGCCACCTCGACTCAGGAGCAGCCCCGTGAAAGCCCTCGACCAGCTCATCTTCGACAACCGCTTCGCCCGCCTGGGGGACGCATTCTCTACCCAGGTACTGCCCGAGCCGATCGCAGACCCTCGCCTGGTGGTCGCCAGTGCATCGGCCATGGCGCTGCTCGACCTCGACCCGGCCCAGGCCGAGCTGCCGTTGTTCGCCGAACTGTTCAGTGGCCACAAGCTCTGGGAAGGCGCCGATCCACGAGCGATGGTGTATTCCGGCCATCAGTTCGGCGGCTACAACCCACGCCTGGGTGACGGCCGCGGCCTGTTACTGACCGAGGTGGTCAACGATGCCGGTGAACATTGGGACCTGCACCTCAAGGGCGCCGGCCAGACCCCCTACTCGCGCATGGGCGATGGCCGTGCCGTGCTGCGCTCCTCGATTCGTGAGTTTCTGGCGAGCGAAGCCTTGCATGCCCTCGGTATCCCAAGCAGCCGAGCCTTGTGCGTGATCGGCTCCAGCACCCCGGTGTGGCGGGAAACCCAGGAAAGCGCCGCCATGCTCACCCGCCTTGCCCAGAGCCATATCCGCTTTGGCCATTTCGAATACTTCTACTACACCCAGCAGCCCGAGCAGCAGCGCGTGCTGATCGACCATGTACTCGAGGAGCACTACCCGCAGTGCAAAGACGCCGAGCAGCCTTACCTGGCCATGTTCCAGACCATCGTCGAGCGCAATGCCGAGCTGATCGCACGCTGGCAAGCGTACGGTTTCTGTCACGGCGTGATGAACACCGACAACATGTCGATTCTGGGGATCACCTTCGACTTCGGCCCGTTCGCTTTCCTTGACGACTTCGATGCCAACTTCATCTGCAACCACTCCGACGACCGCGGCCGCTACAGCTATGCCAACCAGGTACCGATCGCCCATTGGAACCTCAGCGCGCTGGCCCAGGCCTTGACCACGGTGGTCGAGGTCGAAGCGCTCAAGCAGGCACTGGCGCTGTTCCTGCCCCTCTACCAGGCCCATTACCTGGACCTGATGCGTCGCCGGCTCGGCCTGACTACCGCCGAGGATGAAGACATGGCCTTGGTCGAGCGTCTGCTGCAACGCATGCAGAGCGGTGGTGTGGACTACAACCTGTTCTTCCGCCGCCTGGGCGATCAACCGCTGGCCGACGCGCTGCAATCGGTACGTGACGCCTTCATCGACCTGGCGGGTTTCGATGCCTGGGCTGTCGACTATCAAGCGCGCTGCGAACGTGAACCGAACCATGCTGCCGGGCGGCGTGAGCGCATGCACGCCGTGAACCCGCTGTATGTGCTGCGTAACTATCTGGCGCAGAACGCCATCGAAGCGGCCGAGGCAGGCGACTACACTGAGGTCAGGCGTTTGCATGAGGTGCTGAGCCGCCCGTTCGAGGAACAGGCCGGAATGCAGGCCTATGCAGCGCCGCCACCTGCCTGGGGCAAGCACTTGGAAATCAGTTGCTCGTCCTGAAGCCCACAGACGCCAACGGAGATGCAATGACCGATCCGCTAATTGTCCCTTGCCCTCACTGCAACGGCCTGAACCGCTTGCCCGCCGACCGCCTGGGCGATGCGCCCAAGTGTGGCCGCTGCAAGCAGCAAGTGGTGCTCCAGGCGCCGTTCGTGCTGACCGAGAGCAGCTATGCAAGCCAGGTCAAAGGCGACCTGCCCTTGCTGATCGACGTCTGGGCCGATTGGTGTGGCCCCTGCAAGGCCTTCGCGCCAGTCTTCGAACAAGCGGCCCGCCAACTGACTGGCCGCTGCCGCCTGGCCAAGCTCGACAGCGAAGCCAACCGCTCCCTGGCCGGGCAACTGGGCATTCGCTCGATCCCGAGCCTCATACTGATGCGCAACGGCCGCGAGATCGCGCGCCAGGCAGGGGCACTTCCCCTTCAGCCACTGCTGGAGTGGCTGCGCAGCCAGGGAGTTTGACCTCAGGTACCTGCAAGCAGCGACTCATAGGGGATACGTAGCCCCTCGTGCAGACGTCTGATCAAGCTGCACCTACTCATCCCCACCCAGCAAATCATGCAGCGCCACGAATTGCTGGGTCAGTTTGTGACGGGGGTCGAGGTGGATCAGGGGCAGGCTGGCGTGATGCGACTCCCGCATCTTCACTGAACTGCCCAGGTACACCGGCAGCACCGGCAAGCCTTCGGCCAGTAGCGCGTCCAGCATCTGCTGCGGCAGGCTGGCACGGGGCTGGAACTGGTTCACCACGATGCCCTCGACGACCAGGTGTTCGTTGTGGTCTTCCTTGATGTCCTCGATCTCGGCCAGCAACCCGTACAGGGCCTGACGCGAGAAGCTGTCGCAGTCGAACGGGATCAGCACTCGGTCCGCTGCGATGAGCGCCGAGACGGCATAGAAGTTGAGGGCCGGCGGGGTGTCGATGTAAATCCGCTCGTAATCTTCACTCAAGACGTCGAGCAATTTACGCAGCTTGTTGATCTTGTGCTTGGCTTCGAGCTTGGGTTGCAGGTCGGCCAACTCCGAGGTGGCGGTGACCACATGCAGGTTTTCGAACGGTGTCTGGTGGATATCGACCTTATTCTTCTTCACCCCGGGCCCACTGGACAGGCTCTGCTTGAAGAAATCGGCGATGCCCATGGGAATGTCTTCGCCCACCAGCCCGGTGAGGTACTGGGTCGAGTTGGCCTGTGCATCCAGGTCGATCAGCAAGGTTCGGTAGCCTTCATGGGCGCTTACCGCTGCCAGGTTGCAGGCGATGCTGGATTTGCCCACCCCGCCTTTCTGATTGAACACCACGCGTCGCATGACTGACCTCCGGATAGGGACGAGTTGCCGAGTATGTGGCGACGCCGTGCCCATGGCCAGCGCTGCTACAGCGGCTGCGCACCAGACATGGCGCTGTGCCGACTGTCGGAAAAAGGAAACTATTCAATCGGACCACGCCACATCCGCTTGAAGGCGTTGTCTCTTTGGATCCGAATCCATTGCTACATCACCGCCGCACCGGGATAATGCGCGCCACTCGATGAACGCACCACCCCTGACAGGCAGGCGCCGACACGTTCGCTCGGCATGGAAGCCCCTCAGGGCGGGAAGAAAACCACCGTGATCACCTTCAACATCACCCAATGGCGTGCATGGGCTCCGGGCCTTTCGGCGCCTGCCGACTGGCACGCCTGGGCCAGTGGCAATTCGCCATCGGGTGCTGACGCCTGCGCGCCTGACGTGGCCTTTCTGCCGGCCATGCAACGCCGTCGGCTGAGCCACATGGCGCGCATGGCGTTCGCGGTGGCCTGGCCATTGGCAGAGGGCCAGCCGCCGCTGCCGCTGGTCTTCGTGTCACGCCACGGTGAAACACCCCGTACGTTTTCGATTCTGGGCGAACTGGCTGCGGGGCAGCCGCTATCACCTACCCAGTTCAGCCTCTCGGTGCACAACGCGGTCATCGGCCTGTGGTCGATCCTGCGCGGTTCCACCTGCGAGATGACGGCACTGGCCGCCGCGGGGGATGGTTTCGAGCAGGGCGTGGTGGAAGCCGCAGCGCTCATGGCTGATGGTGCCCCAGCCGTGCTGTTGATCGTTACCGAAGAACAGCCGCCGCCGGCCTATGGCCCCTGGATAGACGACGTCCCATTCGCCTATGCGCTCGGCCTGTTGCTGACCCCAGGCCAGCAATGGCAGCTGGCGCCCGGCCAGGTCGCCGCATCACCGGCAGTGCCTGGGCTGCCTCACGGCTTGGCCTGGCTCAAGGCCATGCTCAACGGCCGCACCGATTTCACTCACACAGGGAAGCGTCGTACATGGAACTGGCACCGACAGCCGTGAGCAGGTCAGGCGATGCCTTCATCTGGCGCCTGTTGGCCACCGCGACGAGCTTTATACTGTTTGGCATGGGCTGCCTGACCCTGCGGCTGTTCGTGTTTCCGCTGCTGGCCTGCCTGCCCGGTGGCCGGGTGCGCCACCGCGAGCGGGCCCGGCGCACCATCAGCTGGTTGTTCTGGCGCTTCGTGCAGTTCATGCGCGCCATGGGCGTGCTGACGTACGAAATCGAAGGGGCCGAGCGCCTGGGCCGGCCGGGTCAGATGATCATTGCCAATCACCCCTCCCTGATCGACGTGGTGTTCCTGATCGGCCTGGTACGCCAGGCCAACTGCGTCGTGAAGCAGAGCCTGTTCGACAACCCGTTCACACGCGGGCCGGTCAGTGAGGCGCAATACATCGGCAACGATGGCAGCATGGACATGCTCGACGCCGCCGTCGCCTCGCTGCAGCAGGGCCAGACCTTGGTGATTTTCCCGGAAGGCACGCGCACCTCGCCCGGCCAGCCGCCGGCCTTTCACCGCGGCGCGGCTGCGATTGCCCTGCGCGGTGCAAGCGTCATCACCCCAGTCACCATCAAGGTCAGCCCAACCACGCTGACCAAGAACGAACCCTGGTACCGCATCCCTGGCAGGCGTGTGCACTTCACCCTTTCGGTGGGCCCGGACGTGCATCCCGACGCCTACGCAGCGCTGGGCCCTGCACCCAAAGCTTCCCGCCTGCTCAACGACTACCTGCACAACTACTACATCAAGGAGCTCGCCGCCGATGAGCGCGCCACAGCAAGACCTCAACCGTGATCTCAAGCAACTGATCATCGACGCCCTGGGCCTGGAGGACATCAGCATCCAGGACATCGACGACGAACAGACCCTGTTCGGCGAAGGCCTGGGCCTGGATTCGGTTGATGCGCTCGAGCTCGGCCTGGCCATCCAGAAGCGTTATGGCATCAAGATCGACGCCGATGCCAAGGACACCCGCAACCATTTCAGCAGTGTCGCCGCCCTGGCGGCGTTCGTCACTGCCCGTCAGGCCGCCTGAGATCGCATCATGCAAACCCGTGAAGACATCTTCAACATCCTGCGCGACGCCTTGGTCGAATTGTTCGAGCTCGAGCCTGAGCGTATCAGCCTGGACGCCAACCTTTACCAGGATCTGGAAATCGACAGCATCGACGCCGTCGACCTGATCGATCACATCAAGCGCCAGACAGGCAAGAAGATAGCCGCTGACGAGTTCAAGTCGGTGCGTACCGTCAACGACGTGGTCGAGGCCGTGTTCCGCCTGGTGAACCCGGAGGCATGAAGCGACTGATCGGCGCCGGCCTGCTGATTGCCGGGCTGCTGTATCCGTTCGCCGTGCATTTCGGCATGGCGCACTACGCCCCCTGGCAATTTGGCCTGCTGCTCGGCGGCCTTTGGCTGGCACGTGCGCTCAGCGCCCCTCGTCGTCCCGGCAGCCTGTGGATGGCAGTTGCCGCCCTGCTGTTCTGTGGGCTGCTGGGGCTGTCGGACAGCCAGGCACTGCTGCGTTGGTATCCGGTGCTCATCAGTACCTTCATGCTGGGGCTGTTCGGTAGCAGCCTGCTGCACGGCATGCCGGTGGCCGAACGCCTGGCACGCTTGAGCGACCCAGCGCTGCCACCGCGCGCGGTGCGTTATACCCGGCAGGTCACGCAGGCCTGGTGCCTGTTCTTTTTGCTCAACGGCCTGATCGCGGCCGCGCTTACGCTGTGGGCGCCGTTGGGCTGGTGGACGCTCTACAACGGCGTGATCGCCTATGCCGCGATGGGCGTGCTGTTCGCCCTCGAATGGCTGATTAGACAACGTGTGCGAGGACGCTCATGAACTGGATCAACCTCCAACACCTGCTGCTGCCGCTGGATGCGCCGCGCCAGGTGACCCAAGCCCCTGTCCTGGACCATGCCGAACTGAGCCAGCAGGCACTGCGCCTGGCCGGTGGCCTGCGTGCGCGGGGTGTTCGCCGATTGGCGGTGCACCTGGAGGACGCCGCGCAACTGGCCGCTGCCCTGCTCGGTGCATGGCGGGCCGAGGTTGAGGTCTTGCTGCCGGCCGACCTGCAACCGGCCACACGCGAGCGCTGGAATGCCCACGTAGACCTGTGGCTCACGGATCAGGCTGAGGATACGCTGCCCGACGACCTGTTCGACGCGCCCTTGCCACCTGCCGTTCTGGACTTGGCCCGGTGCCGCATCAGCCTGTGCACCTCCGGGTCCAGCGGCGAGCCCAAGCGCATCGACAAGCAGCTCACGCAACTGGCCAGCGAGGTGAACGCGCTGGAGCACTTGTGGGGCAAGGCCCTGGGCCCTGCCTGGATCATCGGCAGCGTCGCCACCCAGCACATCTACGGGCTTTTGTTCCGCGTGCTGTGGCCCTTGTGCGCCGGGCGTGGTTTCGAGCGCCGTCAATTGCCGTTCCCCGAAGACCTGCAACGGGCCAGCCGCGCCCACCCGGCCTTTGCCTGGGTCGCCAGCCCGGCGCTGCTCAAGCGCATGGGGGAAAACCTCGACTGGCCAGCCCTGCAACCAGTGCGCAAGGTGTTCTCGTCGGGCGGTGAGTTGCCCGCCGATGCGGCCGAGCGCCTGCACCAGCGTCTCGGCCAATGGCCGGCTGAAATCCTCGGCAGCTCGGAGACCGGCGGGATCGCCTGGCGTCAGGGGCAGCCCTTGTGGCAGCCGTTTGCCGGTGTACAGGTCAGCCAGAATGAACAGGGCGCGCTGTGCATCGCCTCGCCCTACCTCCCTGCGGGGCATGTAGAACACAGCGCCGACGCTGTCGAATTCTCATCAGATGGGCGCTTTCGCTTGCTGGGGCGACTGGATCGGATCGTCAAACTCGAAGAAAAGCGCATTTCGCTGCCCATGCTCGAACAGGCCTTGTGCACGCATCCATGGGTGTCTGAAGCACGCCTTGGCATGATCGAAAACGGCCGGGCCAGCCTCGGCGCCCTGCTGGTGCCGACCCCCGCAGGCTTGCACGCCCTGCGCAACCAGGGGCGGCGGGCCTTGGTCGAGGCCCTGCGCAGCCACCTGGCAGGCCACTGTGAGGCGCTGGCACTGCCCCGCCGCTGGCGCTTGGTGCAGCATTTGCCGCTCAACAGCCAGGGCAAGCTGACCCAGGCTGCGCTGCAGGCATTGCTGCTGGCGCCTCGCAGCATGGCGCCGCATGTGCTGGAGCAGCACCGCGAGGGTGACGAACTCCAGCTCAAGCTCGGCGTGCCCCTGGACCTTGCCTGTTTCCCGGGGCATTTTCCCCGCACGCCCGTGTTGCCCGGCGTGGTCCAGATCGACTGGGCCGTCGCGCTGGCCGCTGAGCTGACCGAGTCGCCGCTGCGCTTTGCAGGCATGGAGGTGCTCAAGTTCCAGCAGTTGGTGCGGCCCGGCGATGAGCTGGCGCTGAGCCTTCGCCTGGACAAGGCCCGCGGTAAGCTTTACTTCGCCTTCACCTGTGCCGGTCAACCGTGCTCGAGCGGCCGGGTTCTGTTGGAGAACGCCTGTGCATAAGCCCTGCGCGGTGATCCCGGTCTACAACCATGAACAGGCCGTTCCGGCGGTCGTGGACGACTTGCTGCGCGCGGGCCTGCCCTGCGTGCTGGTCGACGATGCCAGCGACGCAGGCTGCGCGCAGGTGCTCGCCCGGCTGGCCGAACAGACGAACGTGTTTCTGGTCACCCTGCCCGTCAACCAGGGCAAGGGCGGTGCAGTCATGGCCGGCCTGCGCGAGGCAGCGCGACTGGGCTTCAGTCATGCGTTGCAGGTCGATGCCGATGGCCAGCACGACCTGGGCGATGTGCAGACGTTTCTGGAACATTCGCGTCATGCCCCCCAGGCACTGGTGTGCGGTTATCCACAGTACGATGCCAGTGTGCCCAAAGGGCGGCTGTACGCGCGCTACCTAACCCACGTCTGGGTGTGGATCAACAGCCTGTCGCTGCAGATTCCCGACTCCATGTGCGGGTTTCGGGTCTATCCGCTGCCAGCCACGCTGGCCCTGATCGACACCGTGCGACTTGGCAAGCGCATGGACTTCGACCCGGAAATTCTCGTGCGCCTGGCCTGGCGCAACCAACCAATGCGCTGGCTGCCGACGCGGGTACATTATCCACAGGATGGCCTGTCGCATTTTCGCCTGGTCCACGACAACGCACTGATTTCCAAGATGCACGCCAAGCTGTTCTTCGGCATGCTGGTGCGCGCACCGGCGATCCTCTGGCGTCGGTGGCGGTCATGAGCGAACCGTCGCAGCACTGGGCCGACCACCAGGAGCGGGGCAGCTTCTGGCTGATGAAGCTGACCGCCGCCCTGGTACGGTTGCTAGGCCGCCGCGTGCTCAGCCCATTGATCCACGTGATCGTCGCCTACTTCTTCCTGTTCGGCCGCCGTGCCCGCCGCAGCGCGTGGCAGTACCAGCAACGCCTGCGCCAGTGGAACACCGGGCAGACGCCTGCCCCTGGCTCATGGCAGGTCTTTCGCCAGTTCATGGCCTTTGCCGAGGCCCTGCTGGACAAGCTTGACGTGTGGAACGGCAAGCTGCGCATCGAGGATATCGAAATCCACGACCCTGCCGGCCTGCGTCAGCAACTGCGCGGCGCACGCGGGCAGATGCTGGTGGGCGCCCACCTGGGCAACCTGGAAGTCTGCCGGGCCCTGGCCGAAATCGGCGAGCAGGTGACCATGAACGTGCTGGTGCACACCCGCCATGCCGAGCGCTTCAACCGCTTGCTGGGCGAGGCGGGCGCCACCAACCTGCGGCTCATCCAGGTCAGCGAGCTGGACCCTGCGGTGATGCTGCAACTGTCCGAGCGCCTGGAGCGCGGTGAATGGCTGGCCATCGCGGGTGATCGCGTGCCGCTGCATGGCGGGCGTACCGTCGAGGTGGACTTCCTGGGCCACCGCGCCGCCTTCCCGCAGGGCCCCTGGTTGCTGGCGGGCATGCTCGAATGCCCGCTCAACCTGCTGTTCTGCCTCAAGCACGACGGCCGCTACCACGTCACCCTCGAGCCCTTTGCCGAACGCCTGCAATGGCGACGCGGCCAGCGCGATGAAGTCATCGCCCAGTGGGCCGCCCGCTACGCCGATCGCCTGGGCCACTACTGCACGCGCGCGCCCCTGCAGTGGTTCAATTTCTACCCTTTCTGGAAGACCGATGACGATGCAAGCGCATGAACCTGTCACGTTCGGCGAATCGCCGCTGGCTATCGAAGACGTCGTGGCGCTGGCCGAAGGCCGTGCCACGGCACACCTGCAGGGCGATGCCGCCTACCGCGAGCGCATTGCCCGCGGGGCGCGCTTTCTCGACACCCTGCTCGACAAGGAAGGGGTGATCTACGGCGTGACCACCGGCTACGGCGACTCCTGTGTCGTGGCCGTGCCGCTGGAACACGTCGAGGCGCTGCCACGCCACCTCTACACCTTCCACGGTTGCGGCCTCGGCAAGCTGCTGGACGCCTCGGCCACACGCGCAGTGCTGGCTGCACGCCTGCGGTCGCTCAGCCACGGGGTATCCGGTGTTCGCCTGGAACTGCTCGAGCGCCTGCGCGACTTCATTGCCCACGACGTCCTGCCGCTGATCCCCGAAGAGGGTTCGGTAGGCGCCAGTGGCGACCTCACCCCGCTGTCCTACGTGGCCGCGACGCTCTCGGGCGAGCGCGAGGTGATGTTCCAGGGCCAGCGCCGCCTCAGCGCCGACGTGCACCGCGAACTGGGCTGGCAGCCCCTGGTGCTCAGGCCCAAGGAAGCCCTGGCCCTGATGAACGGCACGGCAGTGATGACCGGCCTTGCGTGCCTGGCGTTTGCCCGCGCCGATTATCTTCTGCACTTGGCAACCCGCATCACCGCACTGAACGTGGTTGCCCTGCAAGGCAACCCCGAGCATTTCGACGAACGCCTGTTCGCCGCCAAGCCACACCCTGGCCAGGCGCAGGTCGCCGCCTGGCTGCGCCAGGACCTGGCGATCGACGCACCCCTGCCGCCCTTGCACCGCCTGCAGGACCGCTATTCGCTGCGCTGCGCGCCGCACGTCCTGGGGGTACTGGCCGACAGCCTGGGCTGGTTGCGTGGTTTCATCGAGACCGAGCTCAACAGTGCCAACGACAACCCGATCATCGACGGTGATGCCGAGCGCGTGCTGCACGGTGGGCATTTCTATGGCGGGCACATCGCCTTTGCCATGGACAGCCTGAAAACCCTCGTCGCCAACGTGGCCGACCTGCTCGACCGACAACTCGCGCTGGCGGTGGATGTGCGTTACAACCACGGCCTGCCGAGCAACCTGTCGGGCGCACCGGCCGAGCGCGCCATGATCAACCACGGTTTCAAGGCTGTGCAGATCGGGGCCAGCGCCTGGACTGCCGAAGCGCTCAAGCAGACCATGCCCGCCAGCGTGTTTTCGCGCTCCACCGAATGCCACAACCAGGACAAGGTGAGCATGGGCACCATTGCCGCCCGCGATGCCCTGCGGGTCCTGGAGCTGACCGAGCAAGTCGCCGCCGCTGCGTTGCTGGCCGCCAACCAGGGCGTCTGGCTGCGCAGCCAGCAGCCCCAGGCACACGCGCTGCCCCCTGCGCTGGCGCAGATGCACGAGGCGTTGTTGCAGGAGTTCGCGCCGGTCATCGAAGACCGGGCGCTGGAAGGCGAGCTGCGCCACTGCCTGGTGCGCATCGGCCAACGTCACTGGAGGCTGCATGCGTAACCCTGGCGTTTTCCACGTCGACACCGAAGTCATCGTGCCGTTTTTCGATGTCGACAGCATGCATGTGGTCTGGCATGGCCATTATGTGAAGTACCTGGAAGTGGCGCGGTGCGCCCTGCTCGACCGCCTGGCGCACAACTATGTGCAGATGCAGGCCAGCGGCTATGCATGGCCGGTGATCGACCTGCAGCTGCGCTACATGCGCGGCGCCACGTTCGGTCAGCGCCTGGTGGTGCGGGCCAGCCTGGTGGAATGGGAAAACCGCCTGAAGCTGCATTACCTGATCAGCGACGCCGTGACCGGTGAGCGCATGACCCGTGCCAGTACGGTTCAGGTGGCCGTGCACATCGACAGCGGCGAAATGCAGCTGGCCTCGCCGCAGGTCATGCTCGACGCCGTGCAGCAGGTGTTGTCATGAGTGCTGCGCTAAGACGGCTGGCCTGCGTGCTGGCAACGTTGGCGGTGCTGATCGTCAGCCCCTTGAGCGCAGCCTTTGACCTGGACGCCCTGCAACACCAGCTCAGCGCACCTGCGGTGGTCAAGGGCCCCTTCATTCAGGAAAAACACCTGCGTGCCCTGCCCCAGCCCTTGCTGAGCGAAGGTGAGTTCGTGCTTGCCCGTGATCATGGCCTGCTCTGGATGCTGCATACGCCACTGCGTCAGGACTACCGGATCGACGCCCATGGCATTGCCCGGCGCGACCCGAGCGGCTGGCAAGTGCTGCCGAGCCGCAGCGCCGGTGCGCAGCAAAACCAGCTGTTCTTTGCCGTGCTGCAAGGTGACAGCACTGGGCTGCAGCGTGATTTCGAACTGGCCTTGAGCGGCGATTCAACCCAGTGGCAACTGCGTCTGACCCCACGCTCGTTGCTGCTCAAGCAAATCTTCAGCCGCATCGATATCAGCGGCGGGCGTTTTGTGCAGCGCATCGAGCTGAGCGAGACCCAAGGCGACAGCACCGTGTTGCGCCTGCCTGAAAGCACCGGCGCTGCCGAGCTGAGCGACATGGAGCGCAGTGACTTTGCCGACTGAACGCCAGTTGCCGCGCCTGTTCGTCTGCCTGCTGCTGATCATGCTGGCCGTGGCCGGCTGGCAGTGGCACCGCGGCGCGCCCTTGTCCGCCGACTTGATGGCGCTGGTACCCGGAGCGACCCAGGATCCGCTGGTGCAACAGGCCGAGCAGCGGATGCAGGAACCGCTGAACCGCGAGTTGCTGCTTCTGGTCGGCCACGCTCAGCGTCAACAGGCAGTGGCGCTGGCACAACGGTTGGCGGAACAGTGGCAGGCCACTGGCCTGTTCGAAAAGGTGCAGTGGAGCCTGGACACCGACCTGCAGGCAGTGCGTGATCAGTTGCTCAAAGGTCGCCTGGCCATGCTGCCGTCATCTGACCGGCAACAATTGCAGCAGGAGCCGGACGCCTTCGTGGCGCAGCGCGTCCAGAGCCTGGTCGATCCCTTCGCAGGGTTCAGCCTCGTGCCAGGCCAGGATGACTGGCTAGGCCTGACCGGGCGTATCCAGAATGCCCAGCCCAAGCCCGCGAACGTGGAACTGGACACCGCCAGCGGTGCCTTGATTGCCCAGGCCGAAGGGGATTACTGGGTGCTGGTGCGCGCGCACACCCTGGGCAATGCCTTCGACATGCACCTGCCCCTGCAGGTCGCGGACTTGCTGGCCCAGGCGCGTGTGCAGGCAAGCGCTGTCGATGCGCAGTTGCTGGCCGCCAGCGGCCTGCTGCACGCGGCCGCCGGCCAGCAGCAAGCCAGCCGGGAGATCACCTGGGTAGGCGGCGGGGCAACGCTGGGCATCTTGCTGTTGCTATTGCTGGCCCTGCGCAGCGTGCGTGCGCTGCTGGCGTTCCTACCCGTGCTGGTCGGCATGCTGTTCGGTTCAGTGGTGTGCGTGGCGGTGTTCGGCCAGATGCACGTCATGACCCTGGTGCTGGGCTCCAGCCTGATCGGCGTCGCGATCGACTACCCACTGCACTACCTGACCAAGAGCTGGAGCCTCAAGCCCTGGCAAAGCTGGACGGCCGTGCGCCTGACCCTGCCAGGCATGAGCCTGAGCCTGGCCACCAGTTGCATCGGCTACCTGGCATTGGCCTTCACCCCGTTCCCGGCGCTGACCCAGATTGCCGTTTTCTCCGCCGCTGGCCTGTTGGGCGCCTACCTCAGTGCGGTGTGCCTGGTCCCGGCCCTGCTGAGCAAGGCGCAGCTGCAACCTGCCGATTGGCCAATGCGTATCGCGCAGGCGCTCACCCGCTGGCGTGAGGCATTGCTGCGCAAAGTGCCGAGCGCAGCGCTGTTGGCCCTGCTGCTGTTGTTCTGCGCCAGCGGCCTCTGGCACCTACAGACCCACAACGACATCCGCCAATGGGTGGGCACGCCGCCGCAACTGTTGCAGCAAGCCCAGGCAGTGGCACGCATCACCGGTTACCAGCCCTCCAGCCAGTTCTACCTGGTGCGGGCTGCCGACCAGCAGCAATTGCTCGAACGCACCCAACAGCTTGGGGCCAAGCTCGATGAGTTGGTCGCGCTGGGCAAACTCAAGGGCTACCTGAGCCTCGGACAGCTGGTCGCAACCCCTGCCGAGCAAGCACAGGTGCGCGAGGCCCTGGCCACGCTAACGGCGCATTGGCAGCCGCTGGTGGCGCTCGGCGTTCCCCAGGCGGCCTTGGCCGCTGAAGTCGCGCAACTGCGCGCACTGCCACTGCAGCGTATCGACGACGTGCTGGCAGGCCCGTTGGGCGAGGCATGGCGGCCCTTGTGGCTGGGCAGCACAGGTGACGGCGTGGCTGCCATCGTCAGCCTGCAAGGTTTGTCTGACGCCGCCCTGTTGCAGTTGCAGGCGCAGGGCCTGCCCGGTGTACAGCTGGTTGATCGTCTTGGCGAGCTGAACCAGTTGTTCGCCGCCACCCAGGTCAGCGCAGCGGAACTCAAACTGCTTTCGTGTGCGTTGATTCTGATGCTGCTGGCAGTGCCTTTCGGGTTGCGGGGTTCTTTGCGCATCGTTGCCCTGCCGCTGTTGGCTGCTCTGTGCAGCCTGGCGAGCCTCGGCTGGCTGGGCGAGCCGTTGACACTGTTCAGCCTGTTCGGATTGCTGCTGGTGACGGCCATCAGCGTCGACTACGCCATCCTCATGCATGAGCGCATCGGCGGCGCCGCGGTGAGCCTGCTCGGAACCTTGCTGGCTGCGTTGACCACATGGCTGTCGTTCGGCCTGCTGGCCCTGTCCAGTACGCCGGCAGTCAGCAACTTCGGCATGGCGGTAAGCCTGGGCCTGGTGTTCAGCTTCCTGCTGGCGCCTTGGGCAGCGCCTCGCGAGGGAGCGCACGACCGCTCATGATGATCGCCGTCTTCTGGGCGCTGGCGCTGGCGCTCTTCACCCTGGCCAGCAGGCTGGGCAAGCGCCTCGGGCTGATCCCGATCGTCAGCCATCTGTTGCTGGCAACACTGGTACTCCCTGCCTTGATGGGTCTGTGGGTAACGCCGCACTGGCAATTGGAGGGCACTGCGTTAATCGCACCAGCATGGGTAAAAGCCCTCTACGGCGGCAGTTTCGCCTTGTTGCTCGGTCATATCCTGATCGACGTGCTGGCGCTGCGCCCGGACCGACAGGCGCTGAAACTTGCCGTGCCCAGCTTCCTGCTGCCGTTCCTCTGCGGTATCACCTGCGCGATCTGGGTGATAGGCCTGAGCGGGGTCGGTGCACTGGCACTGGGCCTGGTGTTCGCAATCACCGCCATACCGGTGCTCTACCTCTATCTCCAGGCAATCGACTATCCCCCGGCGGCCAGCCGGCGGTTGTTGCAGGCTGCCATCTTGATCGACCTGGCGTGCTGGCTATTACTAGGTGCGGGCCAAGGCAGCCTCGATCCCGGCACACTGGCCGTGCCGCTGTTGGCGGCGCTGCTGCCATGGCCGTTGCACGCGCTGGGTCTGCGCGCGCCTTCGCTGTATGGCGCGTTGTTCCTGGTGCTGCTGTTCATTGCCGAACACTACAAGCTCAACGCACTGATCCTGGGGGTTGGCTATCTGGCGTGCCTGGCTTGGCTCAAGGTCGCGGCGGCATTGCCGCTGCCAGAGCGGTACAACCGCCTCGTGCAACAGGGCCTGGCGGTCCCCATGATCCTGACCTACGGCGTGGTGCAGATCGATGCCCACCAGGCCCTGGGGCAGTTGGACGCGTGGCAGCTGGTCGCCTTGCTGGTGCTTCCGATCGCCAGCAAGTTGCTGGGCAACTGGCTGGGCCTGTGCTGGGCTGCTGCGTCGCCCGGCGCTGCCGGCAAATGGCGCGAAAGCCTGCTGCTGAACATTCGCGGCCTCAGTGAAATCGTTTTTCTCAACCTGCTGCTGTCCCAGCAGTTGATTACCCCAGCGGTGTACTTCGCGCTCATGCTGATGAGCCTGGTCGCCACTCTGATGCCGGCGCTGGCCGGCCTTCATCGCCTTCCGCTCAACACAGAACCCATGGCAAGGAGCCCGCATGCCAACCCTTGAAACCCAACAACGCCAGGTCCTGGTCATCGGCGCCGGGCCTTCCGGTGCCATCGCGGCGGCCTTGCTCAAGCGCAGCGGGCACGACGTGCTGGTGATCGAGCGTCAGCGCTTCCCGCGCTTTTCCATCGGCGAAAGCCTGCTGGCGCACTGCCTGGACTTCGTCGAAGAGGCGGGCATGCTGGATGCCGTGCAGGCGGCAGGTTTCCAATACAAGAATGGTGCTGCCTTCGCATGGGGCGACGAATACACCGCCTTCGACTTCGGGCAGACCTTCACGCCAGGCAAGACCAGCACCTTCCAGGTGCAGCGTGCTCGCTTCGACCAGATACTGGCCGACCAGGCCCAAGCGCAGGGCGTGGAGATCCGCTACGAGCATGAGGTGGTCAGCGCCGACATGGGCGGGCTACAGCCACAGGTGCGTGTGCGCCGGCCTGATGGCAGCGAGTACGTGCTCCAGGCACAGTTCGTCCTGGATGCCAGTGGCTATGGCCGCGTGCTGCCGCGTCTGCTGGACCTTGAAGCCCCGTCCGCCTTCCCAGTGCGCAAGGCGGTCTTCACGCACATCGAAGACCGCATCGACCACCCCGGCTTCGACCGCGACAAGATCCTCATCACCACCCACCCCGAGCACCGTGACATCTGGTTCTGGACCATCCCCTTCAGTGATGGCCGCACCTCGTTGGGGGTAGTGGCTGCCGCTGAGCGCTTTGCCACTGCCCCTGACGACCTCGATGCGTGCCTGAAGCACTTCGTGGCGCAAGCGCCCGCCCTGGCCAAGGTGCTGGCCAATGCAGTCTGGGACACCCCGGCTCGCACCATCGGCGGCTACTCGGCCAACGTGAAAGCCCTGCATGGGCCGGGTTATGCGCTGCTGGGCAATGCCGCAGAGTTCCTCGACCCGGTGTTCTCCTCCGGGGTCACCATCGCCATGCGCTCTGCCAGCATGGCTGCAGGCCTGCTGCATCGCCAACTGCAAGGGGAGGCAGTGGACTGGCAGAGCGCATTTGCCGAGCCGCTGCAGCGTGGCGTCGACACCTTCCGTGTCTACGTGGAGGGCTGGTACGACGGCAGCTTCCAGGATGTGATCTATCACCCCGGCAGCTCACCGGAGATTCGCGCCATGATCAGCTCCATACTGGCCGGGTATGCCTGGGATACACGTAACCCGTTCGTCGCCGAGCCTCGGCGCCGGCTGCGTACCCTGGCTGAACTGTGCGCAAGGGACACCCCATGACCCAGCGCCCGTTCCTGAGCGAGACTTACGTGGAAGAAACCCGCATCGGGTTTCGCTTCCTGAGCAGCCACACCTGGCAGCATCACGTGCTGCGGGTGGCGATCGATGACCTCGCCCGACTCTTCGCAGGCGCCCTTCCCCAGGCGCCGGTTCTGCTCGATGCCGGCTGCGGGCAGGGCAAGTCGTTCAAACACCTGCAACGGGTATTCGCCCCCTCCAGGCTGCTGGGCACCGACGCCGATCCGCACAGCCTCGACCTCAGCGCAGCCGAGGCCAAGCGGCTGGGCATCGAGGTGGAATTGTCTGGCGGTGACTGCGCCAGCCTGCCCTACCCCGATGCCAGCATCGATGTGCTGTTCTGCCATCAGACCTTTCATCACCTGGTCGAACAGGAAAAGGCCCTGGCCGAGTTCTACCGCGTACTCAGACCGGGCGGCTACCTGCTGTTCGCAGAATCCACCCAAGCCTATATCGATACCTGGGTGATTCGCTGGTTCTTCCGTCACCCCATGCACGTGCAGAAAAGCGCCGAAGGTTATCTGCACATGCTGCGCATGCAGGGGTTCGCGTTCGGGCCCGACAACGTGTCCTATCCCTACCTGTGGTGGAGCCGGGCCAAGGACTTCGGCCTGCTGGAGCGTCTGGGCCTGCGCAAGCCACCTCCCGTTGGCGAACGCGATGAAACGCTGGTCAATGTCGTGGCTCGCAAGCCCTTGGAGCACGCATGAAAACCTGGATGGCGCTAGTCCTTTGCCTGATGCTCGGTGCCTGCGCCGCCAGGGCCCCGCTGCCCGCATCCCCCCCGGCGCTTGCCCTGCCGCAGCAACTGCATGTGGAGCGTACCCAGGCCGGTCAGCGCCAGGACTGGCTGCTGGTGATCCAGGACGAGGGTGGCCGCCTGCGCTGGTCGCTGCTCGACCTGCTGGGTATTCCCCAGGCGCGACAAGTGCTGGACGGCCAGCAGTGGCAGGCCGACGGCTTGCTGCCACCCGACCCGGCGGCCCGCGAGTTGTTCGCCGCCATGCTGTTCGCCCTCACGCCACAGGACCAGTTGGCCCGGTCGTATCCCCAGGCCCGGCAGGAGCAGGGGCAGCGTTGGCTGGGCAAGCGCTGGCGAGTGACCTACCGCACGGCCCACGCCTTCGACTTGCACTTGGACCAAGGCCTGCGCTATGTAGTCGCCCCCCTGCCCCGTGAGCACACACCATGACCGCCTACCTCAATGCCCTGGGCCTGATCTGCGCCCTTGGCCATGGCCAGGCCGAGGTCGCCGCACGCCTGTTCGCCGGCGACTGCTCGGGAATGCGGCCGGCCGCAGGCTGGATCCCCGAGCGCCAGCCTCCGGTGGGAGCCGTGATGCAGCCACTGCCAGCCGTCCCCTTGCCGGAGCAGCACAGTCGCAACAACCAGCTGCTGTACGCCGCCGCGTTGCAGATAGAGCCCGCCCTGCGCCAGGCGATCGCACAATACGGCGCCCACCGTGTTGGGGTGGTCCTGGGCACCAGCACTTCGGGCATCGCCGAAGGCAGTGCCGCCATTGGCCACTTCCTGGCGGGCGGCCACTTCCCGGCCGATTATCACTATGACCAGCAAGTGTTGAGCGCGCCGGCCGACTTTCTCGCCGACTGGCTGCAACTCGGCGGCCCGGCCTATGTGATTTCAACCGCGTGTACCTCCAGCGGCCGAGCACTGCTGAGCGCTCGGCGCCTGCTGGACCTGGGCGTGTGCGATGCAGTGCTGTGCGGCGGCGTGGATAGCCTCTGTCACCTCACGCTCAATGGGTTCAGCGCCCTGGAAGCGATCAGCGAGCACCGCTGCAATCCGCTCTCGGCCAACCGCGACGGCATCAATATCGGCGAGGCCGCCGCCTTGTTCTTGATGACCCGCACACCCGAAGCGCAAGGCGAGCGCATCGCCTTGCTCGGCGCGGGCGCCAGTTCCGACGCGCACCACATCTCCGCGCCCGACCCAACTGGCGCCGGTGCCTTGCAGTGCATGGGCAAAGCGCTGGACAATGCGGGGCTTGAGCCCGCGCACATCCATTACCTGAACCTGCACGGCACCGCCACGCCCCATAATGACGCCATGGAAAGCCTGGCCGTCGATACCCTGTTCGGCGCCGGTCTGCCCTGCTCATCCAGCAAGCCGATGACGGGCCACACCCTGGGCGCTGCCGGTGCGCTCGAGGCAGCGTTCTGCTGGCTGAGCCTGAGCAGGCACAACCCGTTGGGTTTGCTGCCGCCGCACGTGTGGGACGGTCAGCCCGACCCTGCCCTGCCTGAACTGACCCTGGTCGACGGCAGCCAGCGCCTGGCAACCCATGGCCCACGCCGACTGATGAGCAACTCGTTCGCCTTCGGCGGCAACAACGTCAGCCTGATTCTTGGAGACACCGCATGATCACCTGGCCCCTGGCCGAGCTGCTGCCCCATGCTGGCGACATGATCCTGATCGATCACATCGAGCATTGTGACGAGGAGCAGATCAGCACCCGCACCACCGTACGGCCCGGCGCACTGTTCAATCGCGCCGATGGCAGCCTGCCGGCCTGGTTCGGCATCGAATTGATGGCCCAGAGCGTGGCCGCCTATGCCGGCTGTCGGGCACGGCGCAATGGGCAAGCCGTCGAGCTGGGTTTCCTGCTCGGTGCCCGCAAGTACTCGTGCGATGTCGAGTCTTTTCCGGCCGGCGCCCAATTGCATGTGCACGCCCAGCGTTCGCTCGAAGACGAGAACGGCATGGGCGTTTTCGAATGTCACCTGCGCGGCCCCGGCATCCACGCCACCGCCCGCCTGAATGTGTACCGCCCGCCGCAAGCGGCCAGCTACCTGGCCGAAGCGGGCCCTGAGGAGCCCCTGTCATGACTGATACCATTCTGGTGACCGGTTCGAGCCGTGGAATCGGCCGCGCCATCGCCCTGCGCTTGGCCCGCTCGGGCTACGACCTGGTGCTGCATTGCCGCAGCGGCCGGGCCGACGCCGACGCGGTGGCCGATCAAGTGCGCGCGTTGGGGCAGCAGGCGCGGGTATTGCAGTTCGACATCGGCGAACGTGCCGCCTGCCGCACAGCGCTCGAAGCCGACGTGGAGGCCCACGGCGCCTATTACGGCGTGGTGTGCAATGCCGGCCTGACCCGCGACGGCGCTTTCCCGGCGCTGACCGACGAGGATTGGGACCAGGTGCTGCGGACCAACCTGGACGGTTTCTACAATGTGCTGCAGCCGCTGACGATGCCCATGATCCGCCGCCGTGCGCCGGGTCGCATCGTCTGCATCACCTCGGTTTCGGGGCTCATCGGCAACCGCGGGCAGGTCAACTACAGCGCGTCGAAGGCGGGCCTGATCGGGGCGGCCAAGGCCCTGGCAATCGAATTGGGCAAGCGGCGCATCACCGTCAACTGCGTAGCGCCCGGGCTGATCGACACCGCCATGCTCGACGAACATGTGCCGGTAGACGAACTGATGAAGATGATCCCTGCCGGGCGCATGGGCACCGCTGAAGAGGTAGCGGGCGCCGTCAACTTCCTCATGTCGCCGGAGGCCAGCTACATTACCCGCCAGGTGCTGGCGGTCAACGGGGGGCTGTGCTGATGCGTCGCGTGGTCGTCACCGGCATGGCCGGCATCACCTCGCTGGGCAACGACTGGGCAACCATTGCCGGTCATTTCGCCAGCCAACGCAGTGGTATCCGCCGCATGGACGAGTGGGACCGCTTCGAGGAAATGAACACGCGCCTGGCAGGGCCCATCGATGATTTCAAGGTCCCGGCGCACTGGACGCGCAAGCAGCTTCGCAGCATGGGCCGGGTGTCCCGCCTGGCCGTTGGCGCCGCCGAACAGGCCCTTGCCGATGCAGGCCTGCTCGGCGACCCGAGCATTCGCGACGGCCGCATGGGCGTGGCCTGCGGCTCGTCCACCGGCAGCACCGACGAGATCAAGGCGTTCGGCAACATGCTGCTCAACTCGGTGGCCGACGGGCTCAATGCCAACTCCTATGTGCGCATGATGCCGCACACGACCGCCGCCAACATCAGCATTTTCTTCGGCCTGACCGGGCGCCTGATCCCCACGTCCAGTGCCTGCACCAGCGGCAGCCAAGGCATCGGTTATGCCTACGAAGCCATCAAGTACGGCCGCTTGCCGATGATGCTGGCCGGCGGTGCCGAAGAGCTGTGCCCGACCGAGGCCATGGTCTTCGATGCGCTCTATGCCACCAGCCTCAAGAACGACACACCGCACCTCAGCCCGCGCCCCTACGACTGCGGCAGGGATGGCCTGGTGATCGGCGAAGGTGCCGGCATGCTGGTGCTCGAAGCGCTTGAGCATGCACAGGCGCGGGGCGCGAAGATTCATGCCGAGATCATCGGTTTCGGCAGCAATGCCGACGGTCAGCACACGACCCGGCCTGAACAGTCGACCATGCGCAGGGCCATGGAGCTGGCGCTCGAAGACGCAGGCCTGGCCCCGGAGGCGATTGGCTATGTGAACGGCCATGGCACCGCCACCGAGCAAGGCGACATCGCCGAAACCCTGGCCACCAGCGGCCTGTTCGGCCCACGCATGCCCATCAGTTCGCAGAAGAGCTTCCTGGGCCATACGCTGGGGGCGTGCGGTGCACTGGAGTCCTGGTTCAGTATCGAGATGATGAACAGCGACCGCTATGTGCACACGCTGAACCTGGACGCGGTAGACCCTCGCTGCGGCGAACTGGATTACCTGCGGGGTGAGTTTCGCCATATGAACCACGGGTTTGTGATGAACAACAATTTTGCCTTTGGCGGGGTCAACACATCGCTGATCTTCCGCCGCTGGCCCTGACCCTCGATAGGAGCGCAAGGAATGTCCTCACTGCTACGCGCCGCTGCACTAGGGCTGGTACTGGCCGGCATTGCCGGCTGTACCTCCAAACCGGTGCTCAACCCCTCGGAACAATTGGCTGCTGCCACCCCTTACACCCAGCAGCAGGTCCAGCAGGCGATCCTCAAGGCCATCGTCGAGCGTGGCTGGACGGCCCGGTCGGTCGGCGCTTCGGTCATTCAGGCTGACATCACCGTGCGCAATACCTTCTACGCCGCCGTGGACATCCACTACAGCGCCAGCCAGTTCCGCATCGATTATCGCGACAGCCGCGAACTGGGGTATGACGGCGGCAAGATCCACCGTAACTACAACCGCTGGGTCTACAACCTGGACCGCAGCATCGTGCGCCAGCTCAACGCACTGTCCGCCGATCAGCTTCTGCAACGCAGCAACGCCTCATCCAACCACTGACCAAGGAAGAACCCGATGCGCTTGAAAACCCTGACCGCCGCTACCGCCCTGCTGCTGGCTGCCCTGCCCGGCCTGAGCCAGGCCCGCGACACGGCGTTGTACCTGCCGTTCGAAAAGGTGGTGCAGCAGATGCTTGCCGAGAAGAAGCTCGATGGCTCGGTCAAATTCTACCTGGCCGGCGTAAAGCCGCGCGGCAAGGTCACCGTGATCAGCCCTAACTCGGTCACCAACAAGAAAACCAACGCCTTCAACAAGAGTGACGAGGCTGCCTGCGAGTGGGCCCTGCAGTCCGCGTTGCTGACCTTGCAGGACGCTGCCCGCAAGGCCAACGCCAATGCGGTGACGAACATCGCCAGCTACTACAAGCGCAACGAACGCAAGGACGCTTCCACTTACGAATGCCACGCCGGTGCAGTGATTGCCGGTGTTGCGCTCAAGGGTGACCTGGCCCGCGTCAACTGATGATCCGCTCTGCTCAACGGTCAGGTTTCACCCCTGAACCTGCCCGGTGAGCAGCTCGGCAAACGCCTGAGCCATCGCTGACCTGCGGGACTGGCGCTGTACCAGCCAGACCGCCGAGGTGGCCTGCTCGTCCAGCAAGGTGCGATACACCACGCCCTCAATGCGCATGCGCTGATAGGACGCCGGCAGCACCGACACCCCAAGCCCCGCCGACACCAGGCCGATGATGGTCATGGCCTCCCCTGCCTCCTGCGCAAAGTGGGGACTGAAACCCGCCTGCCGCGCCAGCTCCAGTAACTGCGCGTACAAACCACTGCCGTAGCTACGCGGAAAGAACACGAAGGGCTCGTGGGCCAACGCTGCCAGGTGCACACCCTGTTCGGCGCCGTTGGCCAGCGCATGAGAGGCGTTGATCACTGCCACCAAGGGCTCACGAAACAGCTCGGTCGCCACCAGGCCGTCTGCCAGCGGCATGGGCCGCATTAGCCCCACTTCGATGGACTCGTCGAATACGCCCTGCGCCACTTCGCGGCTGCTCATTTCCATGAGGTTCAGGTGCACGGCAGGAAAGCGCTGCCGGAATGCATGAATCGCCTTGGGAATTTTCGATGTGAACGGTGCCGAGGAGGTGAAGCCGATCTTCATCTCACCCAGTTCGCCCAACTGTGCGCGCCGGGCGACATCAGCGGCCTTTTCGACCTGCGCCAACACCTGGCGAGCCTCTTCCAGAAACAGTCGCCCGGCCTCGCTGAGCTCGACACGGCGGTTGGTCCGCTCGAACAGCCGCGCCCCGAGTTCTTGCTCGAGCGCCAGAATCTGCTGGCTAAGCGGCGGCTGCGAAATGCCCAGGTGCTGAGCCGCCCGGCCGAAGTGCAATTCTTCGGCAACCGCGACGAAATAGCGTAAATGGCGCAGCTCCATCACCCCCCCTCATAGGTCGTGAAACGTCTTAATTAGGTCGAACAATATATTGGACCTAATTATTAGCCAGCTATATGATTTTTTCACTGCCTCTGAGGTACTTGCCTGTGAAAACCGCTGTAGCCCTTGTAGCCACCAAACCCGAACCCGAGCCCGTGACCTCGAACGACGCCTGGATCGAAAAAGGCACGCCGGCCTTCATGAGAACGGTGCTGGCGCTGTTCAGCGGCGGCTTCGCTACCTTTGCCCTGCTTTACTGCGTCCAACCGATGATGCCCTTGCTGTCGAAGGAGTTCGGCATCAACGCTGCACAGAGCAGCCTGGTGCTTTCGGTTTCGACCGGCATGCTGGCGCTCGGTCTGCTGGTCACAGGCCCGATTTCCGACCGCATCGGCCGCAAGCCGGTAATGGTGGCGGCGCTGGGCTGCGCGGCCTTGTCCACGATAGCCAGCGCGGTGATGCCGACCTGGGAGCTGGTCCTGGCAACCCGGGCACTGGTCGGGTTGTCGTTGAGCGGGCTGGCGGCGGTGGCCATGACCTACCTCAGTGAAGAAATCCACCCACAGCACATCGGCCTGGCCATGGGCCTGTACATCGGCGGCAATGCCATCGGCGGCATGTGCGGACGCCTGATCACTGGCGTGCTGATCGATTTCGTCAGCTGGCACGCGGCACTGCTCACCTTGGGAAGCCTGGCGTTGCTGGCGGCGATCGTGTTCTGGAAGGCATTGCCCGAGTCGCGCAACTTCCAGCCCCAGACCCTGAACCCACGCACGCTGGTCAACGGGTTCCTCATGCACTTCAAGGACGCCGGCTTGCCCTGGCTGTTCCTCGAAGCCTTCCTGCTCATGGGCGCCTTCGTCACTCTGTTCAACTACATCGGCTACCGCTTGCTGGCCGAGCCTTATCACATGAACCAAGCCCTGGTGGGTTTGCTGTCGGTCGTCTACCTGTCCGGCATCTACAGTTCGGCCCAGGTGGGCGCACTGGCTGACAGGCTGGGGCGGCGCAAGGTGTTCTGGGCCAGCATCGTGGTCATGGGCGGCGGCTTGCTCATGACCCTGACCCAGCCGCTGTCACTGATCATCCTGGGCATGCTCGTCTTCACCTTCGGCTTCTTCGGGGCTCACTCGGTGGCCAGCAGCTGGATCGGGCGCCGGGCGCTGAAAGCCAAGGGCCAGGCCTCTTCGCTGTATCTGTTCTGCTATTACGCCGGTTCAAGCGTGGCGGGCACGGCGGGCGGGGTGTTCTGGCATCATTGGGGCTGGAATGGTATTGGCCTGTTCATTGGGAGCTTGCTGGCGGTGGCCCTGATGGTGGCGTTGCGCCTGAGCACCTTGGCGCCAAAGGCCGCCTGAAGGCTGGGGGCAGGCCGGTTCACGGCGCGGCGGACTCGCCAAGAACCGGCCTGCCTGCGACAGGAGTGCTGGATCAGTTGATGATCTCGACACGGTCCACGTCCACCTCGCGGCTCATCAAGTGTTTCTCGACTTCACCAGTGAGCTTGACCTTGGTCTTGTCATTGAATGGCGTGGCTGGCAGGTCCTCGTCATCGATCTCGACCGTGATGGTGCCGGTGCTGTCCTTGAATTCGTATTTGTCATCGTTGTCGAGCTTGCGGGTTACGTAGCCCTGCAAGACCACCGGGGTATCGTCTGCGGCCTCGCTGGCAGCGGCCACGGTGGAAATCGACTGCGCGCCAGGGCCGGTGTAGCCACCTGAAGCCAATGCAGCGGTGCTGAACAGGGGGGCAAGGATCAGGGCAAGATAGCGTGCTTTCATGGGGGCGGGTCCTATCTGTGTTGGAGTAGGACCAGCCTAGCGAGCACCGCTGAATTGAAACTTAATGCGACAGCCTTGCTGCATTCAGCCCCAGTCGGGCCATGCAGCGTAATGCGCTGTCACAACCGGTTCACTGGTGATACTGCGCCGACAGCTCGTGCACGGCATTGATGAAGGCGCCCGCGTTTTCAGGGTCGACCTCCGGCGTGATGCCGTGGCCCAGGTTGAACACATGGCCGCTGCCATGGCCGTAGCTGGCCAGGATGCGCGCCACTTCCGCACGAATGGCCTGCGGCCGGGCATACAGGACGGTCGGGTCCATATTGCCCTGCAAGGCGACCTTGTCACCTACCCGGCGACGGGCATCGCCGATGTCGCAGGTCCAGTCCAGCCCCAGGGCATCGGCCCCGGCATCGGCAATGCTTTCCAGCCACAGGCCGCCGTTCTTGGTGAACAGGATGACGGGGACTTTGCGCCCGTCATGTTCGCGAATCAGGCCGCTGACGATTCTGCGCATATAGGCCAGGGAGAATTCCTGATAGGCCGCCGACGACAGGTTGCCGCCCCAGGTATCGAAGATCTGCACGGCCTGGGCTCCGGCCAGGATCTGCCCATTGAGGTACGTGGTTACCGACTGCGCCAGTTTGTCCAGCAACAGGTGCAGTGCCTGTGGGTTGTCGTAGGCCATGGCCTTGGTCTTGCGGAAATCCTTGGAGGAGCCGCCTTCGACCATGTAGGTGGCCAGGGTCCAGGGGCTGCCGGAGAAGCCGATCAGCGGCACGCGGCCATTGAGTTCGCGGCGGATGGTACTGACCGCGTCCATCACATAGCCCAGGTCTTTCTGCGCGTCGGGAACAGGCAGCGCCTCGATGTCGGCCGGGGTGCTGACCACCTTCCGAAAACGCGGACCTTCACCGGTTTCGAAATACAGGCCCAGGCCCATGGCGTCCGGGATGGTGAGGATGTCCGAGAACAGGATCGCCGCATCCAGCGGGTAACGGTCCAGCGGCTGCAGGGTCACTTCGCAGGCGAACTGCGGGTTCTTGCACAGGCTCATGAAGTCGCCGGCCTTGGCGCGGCTGGCGCGGTACTCCGGAAGATAGCGGCCGGCCTGGCGCATCATCCATACCGGGGTGACGTCAACGGGTTGCTTGAGCAGAGCACGCAGGAAACGGTCGTTCTTCAGGGCAGTCATGTCGGCATCCGGAAAAATAGTGGGGGCATTTTCTCAGACACCGACACAAAAGGCACGGTCGGGGCCATGCGTTTTGTTTTTTGCGTGCTTCAGGTCAAGCATTCCTGGGCAAGCCCGGGCGTCTGCCCCAGGCAAGTGAGGCCGCCCAGCGACCCCACCTTACCTGCCAGGGCGCTTAGACTTCCAGGTAGTCCAGAATGCCTTCTGCAGCGGTACGCCCTTCGAAAATCGCGGTCACGACCAGGTCCGACCCGCGCACCATGTCGCCACCGGCGAACACTTTCGGGTTGCTGGTCTGATGCTTGAACCTGCTCTTCTCCGGCGCCACGACACGGCCCTGGCTGTCGAGCTGGATATCGTGCTGCTCGAACCAGGAGGCGGGGCTGGGGCGGAAGCCGAACGCGATCACCACCGCATCGGCCGGCAGGATCTCTTCAGAACCCGGGATTGGCTCCGGGCTGCGGCGCCCGCGCGCATCAGGCTCGCCCAAACGGGTCTCGACCACCTTCACGCCCTCCACCTTGTCCTCGCCAACGATGGCGATGGGCTGGCGGTTGTAGAGGAACTTCACCCCTTCTTCCTTGGCGTTCTTCACTTCCTTGCGCGAACCCGGCATGTTGGCTTCGTCGCGGCGGTAGGCACAGGTCACCGTCTGGGCACCCTGGCGAATCGAGGTACGGTTGCAGTCCATGGCCGTGTCGCCACCGCCCAGGACCACGACTTTCTTGCCCTTCATGTCGACGAAATCTTCAGGCGACTTCTCGAAGCCCAGGTTGCGGTTGACGTTGGCGATCAGGAAATCGAGGGCATCGTGCACCCCTGGCAGGTCTTCGCCAGGGAAGCCGCCTTTCATGTAGGTATAGGTACCCATACCCATGAAGACCGCGTCGTACTCGGCCAGCAACTGTTCCATGGTCACGTCCGTGCCCACGTCAGTGTTGAGGCGGAACTCGATACCCATGCCGGTGAAGACTTCGCGGCGATTGCTGAGCACGCTCTTTTCGAGCTTGAACTCAGGGATACCGAAGGTCAGCAAGCCGCCGATTTCAGGATTCTTGTCGAACACCACGGGCGTCACGCCAGCGCGCACCAGCACGTCTGCGCAGCCCAGACCAGCCGGGCCGGCACCGATGATGGCCACGCGCTTGCCGGTAGGCTTGACCTTGGACATGTCCGGGCGCCAGCCCATGGCGAAGGCCGTGTCGGTGATGTACTTCTCCACCGAGCCGATGGTCACGGCGCCGAAACCGTCGTTCAGGGTGCAGGCGCCTTCACACAGACGGTCCTGTGGGCATACGCGCCCACAGACTTCGGGCAAGGTATTGGTCTGGTGCGACAGCTCGGCGGCCGCCAGGATGTTGCCCTCGGACACCAGCTTCAACCAGTTGGGGATGAAGTTGTGCACAGGGCACTTCCACTCGCAATACGGGTTACCGCAGCCCAGGCAACGGTGCGCCTGTTCAACGGACTGCTGCGGCTTGAAGGGTTCGTAGATTTCCACGAACTCTTTCTTGCGCTGGCGCAGCAATTTTTTCTTCGGGTCCTTGCGGCCCACTTCGATGAACTGGAAGTCGTTGTTCAGACGTTCAGCCATTTTTCAAAACCTCTTAACAGCAGCCGCACGCTACACGCTGCAAGCCGCAAGACGATCACTTGAGCCGGGCAAACCCTGGGCTGCTCCGGTCGAGCGCCCAGGGTTGGTCACGTGCAGCTGTTTACTGCGGGTTGGCGCGGGTGCTGGACAGCAGTTGCTTGAGGTTGGCGGCCTTGGGCTTGACCAACCAGAAACGTCGTACGTAGTCGTCCAGGTTTTCGGAGAGCTCGCGCCCCCACTCGCTGCCGGTTTCATCCACATACTCGGCAAGAACCCGCGCCAGGTGGCTGCGGTAAGCCTCCATCGCTTCACCACTGATGCGCTGGATTTCCACCAGTTCGTGGTTGAGCTTGTCGACGAAGCTGTTGTCCATGTCGAGCACGTAGGCGAAGCCGCCCGTCATGCCAGAGCCGAAGTTGTAACCGGTCTTGCCCAGGACGCAGACGAAGCCGCCGGTCATGTACTCACAGCAGTGATCACCAGTGCCCTCTACCACGGCGTGGGCACCAGAGTTGCGAACAGCGAAGCGCTCGCCCGCCGTACCGGCAGCGAACAGCCTGCCACCGGTGGCGCCGTACAGGCAGGTGTTGCCGACGATTGCGCTGTGCTGGGTTTCGAACGGGCTGCCGGCCGGCGGCACGATGGTGACCTTGCCACCGGTCATGCCTTTGCCGACGTAGTCGTTGGCATCACCCTCGAGGTACAGGTTCAGGCCACCGGCGTTCCAGACGCCGAAGCTCTGGCCTGCGGTGCCTTTGAAACGGAACGTGATCGGCGTACCGGCCATGCCCTGGTTGCCGTACAACCGCGCGATCTCACCGGACACACGCGCACCGATGGAACGGTCGCAGTTGCAGATGTCGAGCGCGAACTCGCCACCGGCCTGGTCACGCACCGCCGGCATGGCCATTTCGACCATCTTCTCGGCAAGCTCGCCCTTGTCGAAAGGCGGGTTCCTGTCCACCTCACAGAACTGCGGCTTGTCGGCCGCAATGTGCGAGCTGCCCAACAGCGGGGTCAGGTCCAGGTGGTGCTGACGCTCGGTGTCGCCCGGCAGCACTTCGAGCAGGTCGGTGCGCCCGATCAGCTCCCCAAGGCTGCGTACGCCTAGCCTTGCCAGCCACTCACGGGTTTCCTCGGCAACGAAGGTAAAGAAGTTGACGACCATGTCGACCGTGCCGATGTAGTGATCCTTGCGCAGCTTGTCGTTCTGGGTAGCCACGCCGGTTGCGCAGTTGTTCAGGTGACAGATACGCAGGTACTTGCAACCCAGCGCGATCATTGGCGCAGTGCCGAAGCCGAAGCTCTCGGCCCCCAGGATGGCCGCCTTGATGACGTCCAGGCCGGTTTTCAGGCCGCCGTCGGTCTGCACCCGCACCTTGCCGCGTAAATCGTTGCCACGCAGGGTCTGATGAGTCTCGGCCAGGCCCAGTTCCCATGGCGCGCCCGCATACTTGATCGAGGTCAGTGGCGACGCACCCGTGCCGCCGTCGTAGCCCGAGATGGTGATGAGGTCGGCATAGGCCTTGGCCACGCCAGCGGCGATGGTACCGACACCCGCCTCGGCCACCAGCTTGACCGAAACCAGCGCCTGCGGATTGACCTGCTTGAGGTCATAGATCAGCTGCGCCAAGTCTTCAATCGAGTAGATGTCGTGGTGCGGTGGAGGCGAGATCAGCGTCACGCCCGGTACGGCGTAGCGCAGCTTGGCGATCAGGCCGTTGACCTTGCCGCCGGGCAGCTGACCGCCCTCGCCGGGCTTGGCGCCCTGGGCCACCTTGATCTGCAAGACTTCGGCATTGACCAGGTATTCAGGGGTCACGCCAAAGCGGCCGGTTGCCACCTGCTTGATCTTGGAACTCTTGAGGGTGCCATAGCGCGCCGGGTCTTCTCCGCCTTCGCCGGAGTTGGAGCGCGCGCCCAGGCGGTTCATCGCCTCGGCCAAGGCTTCGTGAGCTTCTGGAGACAGCGCACCCAGCGAGATACCGGCAGAGTCGAAGCGCTTGAGGATGGCGTCGAGCGGTTCGATCTGCTCCAGCGGCAACGGCTGGTCAGCCACTTTGACCTTCAACAGGTCGCGGATCATCGACACCGGGCGCTGGTCGACCAGTGTGGTGTATTCCTTGAACTTGGCGAAGTCGCCCTGCTGCACGGCGGCCTGCAGGGTGTTGACCACGTCGGGGTTGTAGGCGTGGTATTCGCCACCATGGACGAACTTCAGCAAGCCACCTTGCTGAATCGGCTTGCGTACGCTCCAGGCCTCGGCAGCCAACAGCTTCTGGTCACTTTCCAGATCGACGAAGCGCGCACCCTTGATACGGCTCGACACACCCTTGAAGCTCAGCCCGACCACTTCCTCGGCAAGACCGATGGCTTCGAACAACTGAGCGCCCCGGTAGGAGGCGACCGTGGAGATGCCCATCTTCGACAGGATCTTGAGCAGGCCTTTGGAGATGCCCTTGCGGTAGTACTTGAACACCTCGTCCAGATCGCCCAGCACTTCGCCAGTGCGGATCAGGTCGGCCAGCACTTCATAGGCCAGGTACGGGTACACCGCCGAAGCCCCGAAGCCCAGCAGCACGGCGAAGTGGTGCGGGTCACGGGCGGTGGCGGTTTCCACCAGGATGTTGCTGTCGCAACGCAGGCCTTGCTCGGTCAAGCGGTGATGCACTGCACCTACGGCCAGCGAAGCATGTACCGGCAGCTTGCCAGGGGCGATGTGGCGGTCGCTGAGTACCAGTTGCGTCTTGCCCGCGCGCACGGCTTCTTCTGCCTGGTCGGCGATGTTGCGGATAGCCGCTTCCAGCCCAACGGCCTCTTCGTAGTTCAGGTCGATCAGCTGGCGCTCGAAGCCGTCACGCTCCAGGTTCATCAGCGAGCGCCACTTGGCCGGCGAGATGACGGGCGAGCTCAGGATGACGCGCGAGGCATGCTCCGGCGACTCCTGGAAAATGTTGCGCTCGGCGCCTAGGCAGATCTCAAGCGACATCACGATCGCTTCGCGCAGCGGGTCGATCGGCGGGTTGGTGACCTGGGCGAACTGCTGGCGGAAGAAATCGTATGGCGAGCGCACGCGCTGCGACAGCACGGCCATCGGCGTGTCGTCCCCCATCGAACCGACCGCTTCCTGGCCCTGTTCACCCAAGGGGCGCAGCACTTGGTCACGCTCCTCGAAAGTGACCTGGAACATCTTCATGTACTGCTTGAGCTGGTCAGCGTCGTAGCTGGCCACACCCTGGTCGTCGGTCAGGGTCGCCTGAATCCGCGTGGCGTGCTGACGCAGCCAGCGCTTGTACGGGTGGCGGGACTTGAGACGGTCATCGATGGCATCGGTGTCGAGGATCTGTCCGGTTTCGGTGTCCACCGCCAGGATCTGCCCGGGTCCGACGCGGCCTTTGGCCAGTACTTCATCGGGCTGATAGCCCCACACCCCGATTTCCGAGGCAATGGTGATGTAGCCGTTGGTGGTGGTGACCCAACGCGCCGGACGCAGCCCATTGCGATCGAGCAGGCACACTGCGTGGCGACCTTCGGTCATCACGATGCCGGCCGGGCCGTCCCAGGGTTCCATGTGCATGGAGTTGTATTCATAGAAGGCGCGCAGGTCGGCATCCATGGTCTCGACGTTCTGCCAGGCTGGCGGCACCAGCATGCGCACGCCACGGAACAGATCGATACCGCCGGTCACCATCAGTTCGAGCATGTTGTCCATGCTCGACGAGTCTGAGCCGACGCGGTTGACCAGCGGGCCGAGCTCCTCGAGATCGGGGATCTGGTCATTGGCGAACTTGGTACGCCGGGCCATGGCCCAGTTGCGGTTACCGGTGATGGTATTGATTTCGCCGTTATGGGCAAGGAAGCGGAAGGGCTGCGCCAGCGGCCACTTCGGCAGGGTGTTGGTGGAGAAGCGCTGGTGGAACACGCAAATCGCGGTTTGCAGGCGCTCGTCGCTCAGGTCCGGGTAAAACGCAGCCAGGTCCCGCGGCATCATCAAGCCTTTGTAGATGATGGTCTTGTGCGAGAAGCTGCAAATGTAGTGGTCGGCGTCATGGGCATTGGCTACCGACGAACGGCGGCGGGCGCTGAACAGCTTGATGGCCAATTCCTGGTCGCTCAGGCCGTCGCCGCCGATGAACACCTGCTCGATTTGCGGCAAGCGTTCCAGGGCTAGGCGACCCAGCACGCTGGTGTCGATCGGCACCTTGCGCCAGCCCACCAGTTGCAGGCCGGCCGCGCGGATTTCACGGTCCATGTTGGCGCGGGCCGCTTCTGCCTTTATCGGATCCTGGTTGAAGAACACCATGCCGACGGCGTACTGCCTGGGCAGTTCGACGGCAAAATGTTCCTGGGCCATGGCACGCAGGAACTGATCGGGCTTCTGCATCAACAGCCCGCAACCGTCGCCGGTCTTGCCGTCGGCGTTGATACCGCCGCGGTGCGTCATGCAGGTCAATGCCTGCATGGCGGTTTGCAGAAGGTGGTGGCTGGGCTCGCCCGTCATATGGGCGATCAGGCCGAAACCACAGTTGTCCTTGAATTCTTCGGGATGGTACAGACCTGTTTTCATAGACACATTCTCACCAGGTTCACCCCTCAACGGAGGCAAATCTCTTTTTTTAACAACCACTTACCATCCACGCCGATCAAACGCCAGCTTTTTTGCGGTGGCCATGGAAAACTATTGTTGCACAGCGACAGCGACGCTCACAAATTTTCATGTCTCACCATTGAAAATTTATGTCGCATTTTTGAATGTATTGATGCCGCCAACCATGTGGCAACTTCGCTGGACTCTGAAGCGATTCAGCCAGGACTGCATGGGCGGCTTGTGGCCGGCAGCCCGGGACGGAAAAGCCTGCCGCGCTCAGGCGCAGCAGGCTAGACGAAAACCAGAATTCGCTTGGCTACAGGGCAGCGGGGTGGTGCTGCCCGGAAGGTATCAGCGGGCCGAAGCCAGCTCTTGTTGGACGCTGGCGACGGTACGTGGCCAAGGTTTACCAGCCTGGACCTTCGCTGGCAAGTTCTTGATGGCAGCCACAGCTGCATCGCGGTTGGCGAAGTTACCGTAAGTGACCACGTAAAGCGGTTTGCCCTGCAGGGACTTGCGGAAGTAGCGATAGTCGCCACCTTGGGCTTTCACGAAGGCCTGGGCGGATGCTTCGGAGCTGGTCCCCAGAATCTGCACCACGTAGTTGCCCGGCTTCTGACCGGTGTACCAGCTGCTGTTGCCGCTGCCACCTGACGCTGGTTTTTCAGCAGCTTTCTCGGCGACCTTGGGCGCGGGCTTGGCCACCGCCACCTGGGTAGGTGCAGGCTCAGGCTTGGCCGGCGTGGTTTGCTTGGGCTGTTGCGTGACCACCGGCTTGGGCGTGGAGGTCACCGGCTGGGCAGGTGCCGGCGCTGGGCCAGCAGACACGCCCTGTGGCGGTGCGATGGTGGTTACCGTGGGTGGCGGGTTGCCCGGTTGCAACGCGGTATCACCCGCCGGGCTGCCCTCTTCGCCCTCGCCCATGCCTGCGGCCTGGGCCAACGGTTCACGCATGACCGGTTGCGACTGCCCGCCCAGCGGCAGGGGCTTGGGCTGGGACGAGCCGGAGAACTCGATTGCCGCGCTGGAATTGCCGTCGCCAAGGGGCAACTGGGCCTGGGCTGCGGGTGCATCTTCAGGGGCCTTGTCGCCCTTGCGGGGCATCAACACCGCCGCGGCCACGGCGACGACGACCACGGCGGATAGCGCGAGTACGTGTTTTTTAGGCATCTTGAACCCCATGGCTGGTCGCTTTGCCGTCGAGCGGCTGGCGATCATGGCTTCGATCAGAGTGTCACGGGCAACCTGGTTGATAGTGCCAGGCCACCCATCGGCATTTTCATGGATATCGGCGATCTGCTCCCGGCTGAACACCTCGATACCCCGGCCGGCACCCACCAGGCGCTGTTCGAGATACTCGCGGGTTTCCTCCTCGCTGTACGGCGCAAGTTCGATGATGTGGAAGCGTTCTTCCTCGATATTCAACTCATCGAGCCCTGCGATCAGCGATGGCTCACCGAACAGGAATACATGCGGACGCCCTTCGGGAACGCCTGCCGCCAATTCCAGCAACGCTTGGAGTGCCGACTCGTCCAGTTGTTCCGCATCGTCCACCAGCAGATACACTTCCTGGCCAGTCAGGGCCAGTTGCACCATCTTGGACAGGATGCTCTGGACCTGCGGCTCGGCCACATCCAGGTACTGCGCAATCTGGCCGAGGATACTGGCAGCATCGCCGGCACTGCGGGCCGAAACCACGACGCTCTGCACCGACTGCTTGTTGGTGCTGGCCGCCAGCGCCTGGCGCAGCAAGGTCTTGCCGCTGCCCAGAGGCCCGGTGACCACCAGCATCAGGTGGCTGTAGCGAGCCAGGTGGTGCAGCTGCGCCAGAACCGGCTTGCGCTGGGCGGGAAAGAACTTGAAGCCCGGTACGCGCGGTGCGAACGGGTCATGGCTCAGTTGGTAATGGTCGAGAAAGGCCTCATCGGCGTGCAAACTGGTCATTGCGCTGTCACAACCTCAAAGCTGGGCCACGATCGCGCGGTAATCCGCCGACAGCGTGGCCTGGAGAATCTCATTGGGATAGTCGTCGGTGACCACGGCCTCGCCTAGCTGGCGCAACAGCACCAGGCGCAGACGGCCGTCCAGCACCTTCTTGTCGACCGCCATGTGTTCCATGAAATGCGCTGGGGTCATTTCCTGCGGGGGCACCACCGGCAAGCCTGCCTCCAGCAGCAAGCCAATGCCGCGGTCGCGTTCGGCCTGCGTGATCCAGCCCAGACGCATGGACATTTCCAGCGCCATGGCCGTACCTGCTGCCACGGCTTCGCCATGTAGCCAGACGCCATAGCCCATATGGGTTTCGATGGCATGGCCGAAGGTATGGCCAAGATTGAGCGTGGCGCGAACACCCGACTCGCGCTCGTCAGCCCCTACGACGGCTGCCTTCGCCGCGCACGAGCGGCGGATGGCTTCGGTCAACGCGACGGCGTCGAGGCTGCGCAGCGCCGGCATATTTTCTTCGAGCCAGGCCATGAAAGGCTTGTCACAGATCAAACCGTACTTGATGACTTCGGCCAACCCGGCAGACAGCTCACGCGCTGGCAGGGTCCCGAGGGTCGTGGTGTCGATCACCACGGCGTTGGGCTGGTAGAACGCCCCGACCATGTTCTTGCCCAGTGGGTGATTGATGCCGGTCTTGCCGCCGACCGACGAATCCACCTGCGACAGCAGGGTGGTGGGTACCTGGATGAAATCCACACCGCGCTGATAGCACGCCGCAGCAAAACCGGCCATGTCGCCGATCACGCCGCCACCGAGCGCTACAACGGTGGTGCGCCGATCGTGGCGGGCCGTCAGCAGGCCATCGAAGATCAGCTGCAACGTTTCCCAGTTCTTGTGGGCCTCACCGTCGGGCAGGACCACCGGCAGTACGCTGTAAGCCCCCAGAGTCTTGCTCAGGCGCTCCAGATAGAGCGGCGCCACGGTCTCGTTGGAAACGATGGCAACCTGACGGCCAGCGATATGCGGCGTCAGCCACTCAGGCTGGTCCAGCAGGCCTTCGCCAATGTAGATCGGGTAGCTGCGCTCGCCCAGGTCGACCTTCAGTGTCTGCATGTATCCCCACAATGAGCTGGTGCACGGCGCCTTTGGCAGGCAAGCCACGCGGTATCGTTGAGCCTCGCCTCGGCGCAGGAGGCCGAGAATAGTCCCGGGTTAACGGGGCGGCAACTGCTGCAGGCGCTCGAGAATGTCGATCACCACCATTCGCGGTGGCCGCTCGTCGGTTTGCACCACCAGGTCGGCAATTTCACGGTAGAGCGGGTCTCGGGTTTCGAGCAAGGCGCGCAGGGTCGCCTCCGGGTTGGCGGTACGCAGCAATGGCCGGTTGCGATCCCGAGCGGTGCGGCCGACCTGCTGCTCGACCGAGGCATGCAGGTAGATCACCCGCCCGCCCTGGTGCAGCGCGCGGCGATTGGCCTCGCGCATGACCGCCCCGCCACCGGTGGCAACGACCACGCCATCAAGGCTGCACAATTCGGCAATCATGGCCTGCTCGCGGTCACGGAAACCCGGTTCGCCTTCCTTGTCGAAGATCCACGGAATGTTGGCACCGCACCTCAGTTCGATTTCCTTGTCGGAATCCCTGAATGGCAGGCGCAGCTCTTTGGCCAATAGGCGCCCGATGGTGCTTTTACCAGCACCCATGGGCCCCACAAGTATCAAATTTCGCACAGAATCAACGACTCACAGCAATCGTCTGGTCACTCATGATACGCGGAGTCAGGAAGACCAGCAGCTCGGATTTTTTCTCTTGTAGTACATCGCGTCGAAACAGCCGTCCAACATACGGCAGATCGCCAAAAAATGGCACCTTGTCCACTACATTGTTTTGCGTGGTGGAGTAGACGCCACCGATCACGATAGTCTGCCCGTTCTCGACCCTGACCTTGGCATTGACCTCGTTCTTGCGAATGGGCGGGACGTCATTGAGGGCATTGACGTAGTCAGGTTCGTCCTTGGTCACTCTCACGGTCATGACGACACTGTCATCCGGCGTGATCTGCGGCGTCACCTCCAGTGAAAGCGAGGCTTCGCGAAACGACACGGTTGTCGCGCCATTCTTGTTGGACTGCTGGTAAGGCACCTCGGTACCTTTGAGTATCCGCGCCGTCTCCTTGTCGGCGGTCACTACCTTGGGCTGGGAGATGATCTCGCCCTCACCGCTCTTTTCCATGGCACTGAGCTCAAGGTCAAGGAGCACGTCGCCGCGCAACAGACCAACGCCAAGGCTGCTGCCGCCCCGCTCGACGCCCAGGTCAACGAACAGGTCCTTGCCCGCTCTCGGTGCGGCGCTGTACAGGTCGCCGCCCCATCTCACCCCCAGGCCTTTCTGGTAGTCGACGTTGGCCTCCACGATACGGGCCTCGATCGCTACCTGACGCACGGGCACATCCAATTGGGCGATCAGTTGCCGAATCTCGGCGAGTCGATTCGCCGGCTGGTGGACCACCAGCGTGTTGGTGCGCTCATCCACGCCCAGGCTGCCCCTGCCGGCAAGAATGCCGTCCTCAGACATGCTCGCCAGTAACAGCTCGGACAAATCGGCGGCCTTGGCGTAGTGGATACGCATCAGTTCCCGACGCATGGGTTGTGATTGCGTGTCGAGTGGGTTCGAGGTGCCCTCGAACGACTGCGCGCTCAGGGTAGAAAGCGGTGCGATCAGCAGCACGTTGCCTTCGTGGCGTCGACCCAGGCCCTTGCTGCGCAATACCAGGTCGATCGCTTGATCCCAAGGCACATCTTCCAGTCGCAAGGTGACGCTCCCTTGTACGTCGTCGCTGGCGACCAGGTTGATGCCGGCATGATCGGCAAGCACCTGCAGCACGGCGCGTACCTCGACATCCTGAAAATTCAGTGACAGCCGCTCACCCTGGTAAGGGGCCGCCATTGCCGTCAACGGCAGCAGCAGGGTTGCCAATAGCCATTTCCATGTCTTGCTCATCCAGGACCAGGGCCTCCTTGCCCACAGGTGTTGCCATAGAGATAAACGCAACGCGCTCGTGCCATGCACCGTCCATGAACCAGTGTTCGCGGATTTCCACTTGAACCGAATCGATATGCGTAACGACCCCTTGATCGCGCCCGACCCGGTCGCCCAGCCGCACCCGATGAACCTTACCGGCCGCCATTAATAGCGCTTCGTTAGCCTGTGCCCGTGACAGGCTGCCAACCATGCGCACCTGGGACAGCGGCACGCTTGCCAGCCCGCGATCAGGCAGCCGGCCCTGCTGCGGCCTGAACGGATCGACCTGTGGTGCCGCCGCGGGCACGCTTGCCGGCAGCTGGGCCAATGTCTGTGGTTGCAGCGTCGGGACAGTTGCCTGAAAGGCATCGACCTGCAGCCGTAGCTGCACCATGCCAGGCTGCCCGGTGACAGGCTCCAGGCTCATGTCGCCAGTGCGCAGCAGCCGAGCCTGGCCAAGCCACTCCAATAACCATTGCCGCACGCCGGCATACTCGCCTTTGACCCGCAGCTCCAGCGGCACCTGTTGGTACTCACCATGGGGTTGCGCCTCTTGCACCCGCAGCAGCTCGATGAGCAAGCCGTGGGCACGGCCCAACGCCGAGATGTGGTCCACCAGGTCGCTCATGTCCTGGCCGGCGGCCATGTTCCACAGGGCCACCTGCAGGCGTTGCTCAGCCCCTGCCACCGAGGCGCGCAGGCTGTCGAGCGTTGCGCGTTCTCCATTCAAAGCCGATTGCTGCTCATCCAGTGCCTGGGACTTGGCCTGCTCCTGGTCCATTTGCTGCAGCGCTGCGGGCAGGCGTATCGCGCAGCCCAAGGCGAACAGGCAAACGGCCAGCAGCACTGGCGCCATGCGCTTGGCCCGCACGGACTGCCCGAGCAGCGCCGCTCGATCCAAGTGCGCCTGCAGTTTCATGACCAGGACGCAGCGACGCGTGCCGTCAGCAGGAACTGATCGGCACGGGGCAGGCTTTTGATGTGCTTGAGTTGCAGGTCGATCAACATGCCAGAGCGACCCAGGTCCCGCATGAACTGGGCGATCACGGCGCCAGAGGGAGCGAGGCCCGTAATCTGCAGGTGGCTGGCTTCGAGTTGCAGGCCCAATAACTGCACAGTGGTCGGCAGGGCGCGCTCAAGGTCCGTGAACAGCCCCTCCAGGATGCGCTGTTCAGCGCGCAGCGTCTCAAACCGGGCAAGCTGACTCGACGACGTGGCGTACTGGTCCTGCAGCTGCGCCCTCGACGCTGTCGGCTCATTCAGGGCCGCCAATGCCGCCGCACGCTGCCTGTTATCGGTCGTCTGTAACTGGGCCCGTTGACGCGCCAGCTGATCGACCATCGTCACGGCGCACAGGGCCGCCAAGGCGCTTGCCAACAGCTGGTTGCGAAAGCGCCGAATGGCCGCTTGCCGCTGCCGCTCGCGCCAAGGAAGCAGGTTGAACCTGATCATGCCCGTAACCCACCTGCCGCCAGCGTGCTGGCAAGCAGCATGGGGCCACCGAGACACTCGAGCCCGCCGGGTGCGGGTAACGGCCGGCAACGCACGTTGAGCCGTTCGCTCATCGCGTGCAGGTGCCGAGGGGTCATGCAGGCGCCGCTGGACACCCACAGGTCCGCCGGCAGGCCCTGCGACACGAGCGCCAAGACGACCTGCTCTGGCAGCTCACCCGACAACATGGGTTCAGTCGACGTCCACGCCCATCGTTGGCAGACGCCTTGGCGCTGCCAACGATGCAGGGCGATGTTTTGCAGATCGATCCGCAACACGGCGGATTGATCCGAACAGGCAGGCGGTAACAGCCGGGTAAGGGCAATCGTATCGACCTCGACGGCTTCCAGTTGCAGCCCCGCGTGCCTCGCCACCGATTGCACCAGTGCCAGCGTGCTCTGCCGGCAAGCCGCCACCATCACGTCGACACTGTTCGGCTCATCAGAGCAGGGACCCAGCACATGGAAATCCATGGCCAGGTCATCCAGCGCAAAAGGCAGTAGCCGCTCGGCTTCGGCGAGCAACTGCGCTTCGATCTGCTCCTCGCACGCCTGACGCGGCACGCGGCACGGCTTGCAGATCACCTGGTCGGCTGCCAACGCCATGGCCACTCGATGCGGGCATACACCGTGACGCTCGAAGGCACGGCGCAGCGCCGCTGCAGCATGTGCTGGCTGAACCATCCAGGTGGTGTCGGCTGGCTGCTGATAGGGTTCCTGTGCCTGGCAAAGCACCTCAAAGCGCCGCTTGCGCTTGCGCAACTGAACCACCCGCACCGCATTCTCGACGATTTCAATCCCTGTAAATGAACCGGCATCCTTGCTGAAGCGTCCAAGCATCGCGGCCTCCCTTACGCTCGATGCAGCCTGGGGCACCCCCTGGACCTGGCCGCCGCCAGACGACGAGCAGCCCGGGCGGTAACCCCGGCGTGGCGAAAAATGCTTATAATGCCCGGCGTTTTCCGGCCCGCCGGGCCTGCGTGCAACCCATTCACAACCTGGACACCGAAAAGCCTTGATACGTCTGCTTAAGTTCTTCTGGTGGTCTTCCGTCGCAGCCATCTGCGCGCTCGTACTCGGTGTGAGCGGCGCGTTTCTGTATCTTAGCCCCAACCTGCCTTCGGTCGATTCGCTCAGAAGCATCCAGTTGCAGATCCCCCTCAAGGTGTTCAGCAGCGACGGCAAGCTGATCGCGGAATTTGGCGAAATGCGCCGCTCCCCGATCCGCTTCTCGGAGATTCCGCCACAGTTCATTCAGGCACTTCTGTCGGCCGAGGACGACAATTTCCTCAACCACTATGGCGTCGACCCCAGCAGCCTGATGCGCGCGGCCACACAGCTGGTCAAGACCGGACACATCCAGACCGGCGGCAGCACCATCACCATGCAGGTGGCGAAGAACTTCTTCCTGACCAGCGAACGCAGTTTCTCGCGTAAGACCAACGAGATCCTGCTGGCACTGCAGATCGAGCGCGAGCTGACCAAGGACGAAATTCTCGAGCTGTACGTGAACAAGATCTACCTGGGCAACCGTGCGTACGGCATCGATGCCGCCGCCCAGGTTTACTATGGCAAGTCGATCCGTGACGTGAGCCTGGCGCAGATGGCGATGATCGCGGGCCTGCCCAAGGCGCCGTCACGCTTCAACCCGCTGGCCAACCCGGTCCGCGCCAAGGAGCGCCGTGACTGGATCCTGGGCCGCATGTACAAGCTCGGCAAGATCGACGAGGCAAGCTACCAGGCCGCCCTGGCCGAGCCGCTGAACGCCCGCTATCACGTGCCCACTCCTGAGGTGAATGCGCCCTTCGTCGCCGAAATGGCCCGTGCCGAAATGGTCGGCCGCTACGGCAGCGACGCCTACACCGAAGGCTTGCGCGTGACCACCACCGTGCCTAGCGACACCCAGGAAATCGCCAACAAGGCGGTCCTCAAAGGGTTGACCGACTACGACCAACGCCATGGCTACCGCGGTCCCGAAGCACGCTTCCCAGGGCGTACCGTCGCGGCCTGGACTCACGAACTGGCCAGGCAGCGCACACTGGGGGGGCTGGAACCAGCCATCGTTACCCGCGTCGAGAAGACCGGCCTTCAGGTGTTGACCCGCAATGGCAAGGAACAAACCGTAGCCTGGGACACGATGAAGTGGGCGCGTCCGTTCATCAACACCAATGCCCAAGGCCGTGCGCCCCAGTCGCCGGCAGACGTTGCCCAAGTCGGCGACCTGGTGCGCCTGCAGCGGCTGGATGACGGGTCGTTCAAATTCAGCCAGGTGCCCAGCGCCCAGAGCGCGCTCGTCACCCTGGACCCTACCAGCGGCGCCATCCGCGCACTGGTCGGCGGTTTCTCGTTCGAGCAGAGCAACTATAACCGTGCCATGCAGGCCAAGCGCCAGCCCGGTTCGAGTTTCAAGCCTTTCATCTACAGCGCAGCGCTCGACAGCGGCTACACCGCCTCCAGCCTGGTCAACGACGCACCCATCGTGTTCGTCGACGAATCGGTGGACAAGGTCTGGCGCCCCAAGAACGATACCAATACGTTCCTCGGCCCGATTCGCATGCGCGAAGCCCTGTACAAGTCGCGCAACCTGGTTTCGATCCGGCTGCTGCAGGCCATGGGCATCGACCGCACCATCGACTACATCGCCAAGTTCGGTTTCAACAAGCAGGACCTGCCACGCAACCTGTCGCTGGCACTAGGCACCGCCACACTGACGCCGATGGAGATCGCCACCGGCTGGAGTACGTTCGCCAATGGCGGCTACAAGATCTCGCCGTACCTGATCGACCGTATCGAGAGCCGCAATGGCGAGACGCTGTTCACGGCCAATCCGCCGCGCGTTCCTCAAGGTTCGGAAGACAATGCCGGGCTGGCCGCTCCCGAGCAGCCCATCAGCACTGGGCAAGTGCCGGGTGAGCCCTCCACTTCGCTCGATCAGGCGCCCGCACCACAAGCCCCGGCAGTGGCCGAGCGCATCATCGACGGCCGTACCACCTATATCCTCACCAGCATGCTGCAGGACGTCATCAAGCGCGGTACGGGCCGCCGAGCGCTGGCACTGGGGCGCACCGACCTAGCGGGCAAAACCGGTACCACCAACGAATCCAAGGATGCCTGGTTCTCGGGCTACAACGCCGATTACGTGACCACGGTGTGGGTTGGTTTCGATCAGCCCGAAACCCTGGGTCGTCGGGAATACGGTGGCACTGCCGCACTGCCGATCTGGATGGGCTTCATGGGCCCGGCCCTCCAAGGCCGGCCTGAGCACCCGCCCGCGCAGCCTGAAGGCATCCTGAGCCTGCGGGTCGATCCCGTCAGTGGCCGTGCTGCCTCGGCAAGCACGCCCAATGCCTATTTCGAGCTGTTCAAGGCAGAGGACTCGCCACCGTCGGTGGACGAACTGGGTAACGGGACTGCACCAGGTAGCCCGCTTCCAGCCGATGAAGCAACGCCAATGGATCTCTTCTGATACCTGACCGGTACCCTGACAGGGCTGCAAGGCGGCCCTGGCATTACGGCTCGATGCCGGCGAATTCCCGCTGCCCCTTTGTTCTACAGCCATGAAAAAACCCGGCAGTCATGGCCTGATACTGTCTTGACATCGTTGAGGCCGCTTCGCGGCCCTACGTAAACAGCATCAGGCCACGACGGCCGGGTTTGTTGGTGCAGAACGACGATCAGCCGTTGAACACGTCATCAACGTTCTTGAGCGGGTAATGCTTCGGGTACGGCAGCGTAGCGACGCCCGACTCGATAGCAGCCTTGGCCACGGCGTCGGAGACGACAGTGATCAGGCGTGCATCCAGCGGCTTGGGAATGATGTACTCACGACCGAATTCCAGGCCGTCCACGCCGTAGGCTTCGCATACTTCCTTGGGAACCGGCTGCTTGGCCAGGTCTTTCAGCGCGATGGCAGCGGCGATTTTCATTTCTTCGTTGATACGCTTGGCTCGAACGTCCAGCGCGCCGCGGAAGATGAACGGGAAGCCCAGCACGTTGTTGACCTGGTTCGGATAGTCGGAACGACCCGTCGCCATGATCACGTCGTCGCGCGTGGCGTGGGCCAACTCAGGGGCGATCTCAGGATCGGGGTTCGAGCAGGCAAACACGATCGGGTTGGCGGCCATCGACTTCAAGCCTTCAGCGCTCAACAGGTTTGGACCGGACAGGCCCACGAACACGTCAGCGCCTTCAAGGGCATCGGCCAGCGTACGCTTGTCGGTGGCGTGCGCGAACTGCGCCTTGTACTGGTTCAGGTCGTCACGGCCAGCGTGGATGACGCCGCTGCGGTCGATCATGAAGATGTTCTCGACCTTCGCACCCATGCTGACCAGCAGCTTCATGCAGGAAATGGCCGCTGCACCTGCGCCCAGGCAGACGATCTTGGCGTCTTCGAGGGTTTTGCCGGCGATTTCCAAGGCGTTGATCATACCGGCGGCCGTTACGATGGCGGTGCCGTGCTGGTCATCGTGGAAGACCGGAATGTCGCACTGCTCGATCAGGGTGCGTTCGATCTCGAAGCACTCTGGCGCCTTGATGTCTTCGAGGTTGATGCCACCGAAGGTGATCGAAATACGGCGCACGGTATCGATGAAGGCCTGCGGGCTCTCGGACTCGACTTCGATGTCGAACACGTCGATACCGGCGAAACGCTTGAACAGAACACCCTTGCCTTCCATGACAGGCTTGGACGCCAGCGGACCCAGATCGCCAAGACCGAGAATGGCAGTACCATCGGAAATCACTGCAACCAGGTTGCCTTTGCCGGTGTACTTGTAGGCCAGCTCCGGATCACGACCGATCTCGCGCACAGGCTCTGCCACACCTGGGCTGTAGGCCAGGGCGAGGTCACGGGCGGTGGCGGTGGGCTTGGAGAGCTCGACGCTCAGTTTCCCTGGGCGAGGGTGAGCGTGATATTCGAGAGCGGCGGTTTTCAGGTCTGACATGTTGGGCATTCCGCTATTGGCTGTTCTGACGGACCGCCGAGGATACGCAAAGAGTCCAGCAGTCACAAGACTGGCCGGTCACTCGTGTCAAGGCCTCTAGCCTAAGACTTTATGCTACAACCCACGGGGCATGCAGGCTTCAGTGTGTACAATCTGGTGTAGAAATGTCTACATCTTTTATCTTTGCAGGCGGTCGAGCATGCTGACGTCTGTAAGGGTCATCTGCCAGCGTCGCTGACCCGGCGTGTAGGGCACTTTACGTGAATGGCTGCGAATCCAACCCCTGGCCTCGACCTTTTGCCCTTTGAGGTTATCGAAGAAACCCGCGGGCAATGCACGGCGCAGACGAGCGGGTATGTGCAGCGTCATGGCGCTGTCGAGGGTCAATCGAACCCCCGTACGACTGCGTTCGATGGCGGTGACGCGGCCTGACACCAGCGCAAAACCTGGTTTACGCACGGCATGGGCAGGCATCACCGGTGAGCGTTTCCACACACCGACAGCCGCCCGGCGCGCGACTGACTCGGCGCGCTGCTGGCAACCGCTCAGCTCAGTATTGGGTCCAATGGCAATACGGTATGCAAGCCCTTCGCTGAGCAGCTGCGCCTCAAGATTATGCCCTTCACGGCTGTACAAGTGGGCCAGGCTGCGACCGTACCGATCTTTGCCCTCCTTGCCGCGTACCAAGCCAACGCGCCCGTCACTGGCTTTGATCAATGCTTGCAGGCGTTTGCGGGCAGCCTGGGCAAGAGGCTCATCCGCTTGTCCCTTGCGGCCGATTTCGGGGGCATTGATCCCGATCAGACGCACACTGCGGCCATCGACCAAGCGCACGGTGTCACCATCGACCACATGCCGTACGGCCACCCATTGAGCACGTGACGGCGCCGGGCAGAAAGCCTGCGCCTGGGATACCCCACAAGCGAGCATAAAAAAAGCGCCCACAAGGGGCGCTTTTTTCTGCAACGCTGCGAAACCCGAAGGGTTCGCCATGCGCATCAGCCTTTCTTGGCACCGAACATGCCAAAGCGATCGGCGAACTTCTGTACGCGGCCGCCGGTGTCCAGGACTTTCTGCTTACCGGTGTAGAAAGGGTGGCACAGGTTGCAAACGTCGATCGACAGGGTATCGCCCAGGGTCGAACGGGTTTCGAATTTGTTGCCGCAGCTGCAGGTGACAGCAACTGCTTCGTAGTTCGGATGGATATCAGCTTTCATGGTCACTTCCTCGAGCTGCGTGCCGCCATCCAACACCAATTGTTGAATACCGCACGTAATTAGGCGGCAAATAATACCAGAGCATGGCGCCAGCGCAAGTTGTCGCTTGTACCGACCGTCGTCTGCTAGGCTCGCCAGTTCTGAAACGCCCCCCGAGACCATTAGCGTGCCCGACGTCATCCTGCGCCTTGCCCTGCCCTCCCCGCTGCGCCGCCTGTTCGACTACAAGGCGCCGGTCGGCATGGCGAACCAGACATGGGTGCCAGGCATGCGCCTGCGCGTACCGTTCGGGCGGCGCGAGATGATCGGTGTTCTGGTAGAAGTGTGTGCCGAAAGCGAGGTGCCGGCTGACAAACTCAAGCCAGCCAGCGCCCTGCTCGACCCGGTATCGCCCATTCCGGCGTCGCTGTTCAAGCTGTGCCTATGGACCGCCCAGTACTATCAGCACAGCCTGGGCGACACCTTGAGCTGGGCGCTTCCTACCCTGCTGCGTCAGGGTGAACCTGCCGAGATGCGCCAGGAACGTTTCTGGCATGCAGCGCCGGGCGCTCGCCTTGAAGACCCACGCATCGCACGCGCCCCTCGCCAGCGTGATGCGCTCAAGACCCTGGCTCAGCACCCACATGGGGTGGCCCACAGCGTGCTGTCGAAGCTCAACCTCAACAAGGACAGCCTTGATCTGCTGCTGGCCAAAGAGCTGGTGTGCGTGGAAATACGCCGCCAACGCCCGGCAGAACGGCGTGAGCACTGGCTGGCGCAGTCGGAGTTGCCACTGAACGAAGAACAGCGTGATGCCTTCGATGCCGTGCTCAGCGGCTTCGGGCAGTTTGGCGCTTTTCTGCTGGCGGGCGTCACAGGAAGCGGCAAGACCGAGGTTTACCTGCAACTGATCCGCGAAACGCTCGAGGCAGGCAAGCAGGCCCTGGTACTGATCCCGGAGATCAACCTGGGGCCACAGACACTGGCGCGTTTCGAGCAGCGCTTCAACGCCCGCATTGCCCTCGTGCACTCGAACGTCAGCGACCGTGAGCGCCTCGATGCCTGGTTGGCTGCGCGTGACGGCGAGGCAGACATCATCATCGGCACCCGCTCGGCGTTGTTCACGCCAATGAAGAACCCAGGCCTGATCATCATCGACGAGGAACACGACGGCTCCTATAAACAGCAGGAGGGCTTGCGCTACCACGGCAGGGATCTGGCGCTGGTGCGCGCGCACCAGGAGAACGTGCCGATCGTGCTTGGCTCGGCCACCCCGTCCCTGGAAACCCTGCACAACGCAGTGAGCGGCCGCTACCGCCTGCTGCACATGACCCAACGCGCAGGCGGTGCACGCGCACCACGCATGTTGCGCCTGGACGTGAAAAGCCTGCCGCTGGACAGCGGCATCAGCGGCCCCTTGCAGCAGGCCATTGGCCAGACCCTGGAGGCGGGACAACAGGTACTGGTGTTCCTCAATCGCCGTGGCTTCGCCCCAACCCTGCTGTGCCACGATTGCGGCTGGCTGTCCGAATGCCCGCGGTGCGATGCGCGCATGACGGTTCACCAGCGCTCCGGCGTGCTGCGTTGCCACCACTGCGGCTACGACGAGCGGCTGCCGCATCACTGCCCTCAATGCAAGCACGTGGACCTGCGCCCTGTCGGGGCCGGCACCGAGCGCGCCGAAGAGCGCCTGAAGGTGTTGTTCCCGGACTATCCCGTGCTGCGCGTGGACCGCGACAGCACTTCGCGCAAGGACGCGATGCACCAACTGTTCACAACCATTCAGCGCGGCCAGCCAAGCCTGCTGGTCGGCACGCAGATGCTCGCCAAAGGGCACCACTTCCCCCGGGTGACGCTGGTTGCCATTCTCGATGCCGATGGCGGTCTGTTTTCCGGTGACTTCCGCGCCAGTGAACGCATGGCCCAGCTGATCGTGCAGGTCGCAGGCCGTGCAGGACGGGCGGAAGAACCCGGCAAGGTCATCATCCAGACGCACCTGGCTGACCACCCTCTGCTGGTTCAACTGACCGAGCAGGGCTATTTTGCCTTTGCCAAGCAGGCGCTCGACGAACGCCGCGCCGCCGGTTTGCCGCCTTTTTCGCACTTGGCCCTGTTGCGCGCCGAAGCGCACAAGCCGGGGCAGGCCGAGGCGTTTCTGGATGAAGCCTGCACGGCGGCCGAGCGCCTGATGGCGCAGCAGCACCTGCCCGGCATCGAGCTGCTTGGCCCGGTACCCGCCCCCATGGAGCGCCGAGCCGGGCGTTTTCGCGCTCAGTTGCTACTGCAGGCCAGCACCCGCGCGCCCTTGCACCGCCTCATCAGCGCCTGGCTGCTGGTGCTGGAGCAACTGCCGAGCGGGCGCCAGGTGCGCTGGTCGGTAGACGTCGACCCGGTGGATCTTTACTGAGGGCACGTTTCAAGCGCCAAGCCGCGAACGGCAAGGCTGCGGGCGGGCCCAACGGCGGTTTTCAGACGGCTCCATGCCTCGGCACATGCCTGCCAAGGTTGGCAACGCGCGCCCAGCCACGGATAATGCTCAGTTTTTCCACCAGCGCATCCAGGCGCCCGCCGCGCTTGCGGTCGAAAAGAGATTCCTATGAAAGACACCATTCGCCAGCTGATCCAGCAAGCCCTCACCCAACTCGTCAACGACGGTGTGTTGCCTGACGGGCTGTCGCCGGCGATCCAGGTGGAAAACGCCAGGGACAAGACCCACGGCGATTTCGCCAGCAACATTGCCATGATGCTGGCCAAGCCGGCCGGCATGAAGCCACGTGACCTGGCCGAAAAACTGATCCAGGCCCTGCCGGCCAGCGCCGACATCAGCAAGGTCGAGATCGCAGGTCCGGGCTTTCTGAACTTCTTCCAGAACACCGCCGCGTTGGCGGCCCGCCTGGACGCAGCGCTTGACGATCCCCGGCTTGGCGCGCGCAAGGCTGGCCCAGCGCAGACAGTGGTGGTCGACCTGTCGGCGCCCAACCTGGCCAAGGAAATGCACGTCGGCCACCTGCGCTCGACCATCATCGGCGACAGCGTGGCGCGGGTGCTCGAGTTCCTGGGGGATCAAGTGATCCGCCAGAACCATGTAGGCGACTGGGGTACCCAGTTCGGCATGCTGCTGGCCTACCTTGAAGAGAACCCGATCACCAGCGACGAACTCTCCGACCTGGAAAACTTCTACCGTGCGGCCAAGAAGCGCTTCGACGAATCCGAAGCCTTCGCCACGCGCGCGCGGGGGCTGGTGGTCAAGCTGCAGGCGGGCGACCCGGACTGCCTGGCCTTGTGGACACGGTTCAAGGACATCTCGCTGTCGCACTGCCAGAAGACCTACGAACTGCTCAACGTCAAGCTGACCATGGCCGACGTGATGGGCGAAAGCGCCTACAACGATGACCTGGCCAATGTCGTTGCCGAACTCAAGGCCAAAGGCCTGCTGGTCGAAGACCAGGGTGCTCAGTGCGTGTTCCTGGAAGAATTCAAGAACAGCGAGGGCGAACCGCTCCCCGTGATCGTGCAGAAGGCCGATGGTGGCTACCTGTACGCAACCACGGACCTTGCCGCGGTGCGCTACCGCAGCAACGTACTCAAGGCAGATCGCGCCCTGTATTTCGTCGACCAACGCCAGGCGCTGCACTTCAACCAGGTGTTCGAGGTCGCTCGCCGCGCCGGCTTCCTGGGCCACCCCATGCAGATGGAGCACATGGGCTTCGGCACCATGAACGGCGCCGACGGTCGCCCGTTCAAGACGCGTGACGGCGGCACGGTCAAGTTGATCGACCTGCTCAACGAAGCCAAGGACCGTGCGTATGCGCTGGTGAAGGAAAAAAACCCAGGCCTGCCCGAAGAGGACCTGCGTCGCATCGGCGAGGTGGTGGGCATTGGTGCGGTGAAATATGCCGACCTGTCCAAGCACCGTACCAGCGACTACAGCTTCAACTTCGAGCTGATGCTCAACTTCGAAGGCAACACTGCCCCCTACCTGCTTTACGCCTACACCCGCGTGGCCGGTGTGTTCCGCAAGCTGGGCAAGGGCTTTGACGAAGTCGAAGGCACTATCGTGCTGCAAGCGCCTCATGAGCAGGACCTGGCCGCGCGCCTGGCCCAGTTTGGAGAAATTCTCAATAACGTAGCCGACAAGGGTACGCCGCACGTCTTGTGCAGCTACCTGTACGACCTGGCAGGCCTGTTCTCCAGCTTCTACGAAAATTGCCCGATCCTGGCTGCCGAGACGCCCGAGCAGCAACAAAGCCGCCTGCGTCTGGCAGCCCTGACCGGGCGCACCCTCAAGCAAGGTCTGCAACTGCTCGGCCTGGAAACCCTGGAGCGCATGTAAGGTGGCTGCCAAGAAGAAACCTGCTCCCAAACGTGGCGCCAGTCGCCAGACGGCGCCCGCCAAGCAGCCCATGCCCGGCTGGGTATGGCTTGCAGTCGGCCTGACCATCGGTGCGTTCATCGTGTTCCTGATGAAGCTCGAACCCGGTGGCGGCGATATCAAGCGCACCAAGCCCGAGCAGCAGAAAACCGAAAAGACGGTCGAAGCCGGGAAGTCGACCCAGGCCACACCGCAACAGCCGGTAAAGCCCAAGTACGATTTCTACACCTTGCTGCCGGAGTCGGAAGTCATCGTGCCGCCTGAGGCCGTGCCCGAGAAAACGCCACCTGTGCCAGCCCAGCCCGTCACCCCAGTGACCCCGGCAGAGGCCGCCAAGATCGACACCGCACGCGCCCAGGCTGCATTGCTGGGCCAGACGCCACCGCCTGCCCCTCCGGTGATCAAGCCGGCGGCAACCACGCAGTTCTTCCTGCAGGCAGGCTCATTCCGCAAGCAGGCCGATGCGGACAAGGTGCGCGCGCAGATCATCCTGCTGGGGCAGAGCGTGAAAGTGGAGTCCGGTACGGTGAAGGACGAAACCTGGTACCGGGTACTGGTCGGGCCGTTCAGCAACCGCGAGCAGTTGACCGTGGCCCAGAAGCAACTGGCAGGCGCAGGCTTCAGTAACCTGCTGCTGCAACAGCGTCAGACCCGCCAATAGCCTTGGTGCAGCGCGGTTGGCGCGGCCTGTCCAGGCCGCGCCAGAGGGTCTGACGGTCAGCGCTGGCCGGCATTGCGCTCGGACACCTGCCCGTTCAATGTCCAGAAGTCGTACAAGACGCCCACCAGGAACAACCCGCCCGTGCAGAAATAGATGATGGCGGTGATCCACTTGCCTTGGTAAAGGCGGTGCAGGCCGAAGATGCCCAGGAACGTCAGCAGTATCCAGGCGATGTTGTAGTCGATTCGGCCAGAGTGGAAACGCAGATCGGCTTCGCGGTCCATGGCCGGGATCAGGAACAGGTCGATGAGCCAGCCAATGCCCAGCAGCCCGAAGGTGAAGAACCAGATTGTCCCGGTGATGGGCTTGCCGTAGTAGAAACGGTGCGAGCCGGTGAAGCCGAAGATCCACAGCAAATAGCCGATCACCTTGCTGTGGGTGTCATGGAAGGGCGCGCCCTGTTGATAAGTGTTCATGCATGGCCCTCGTGGGTTGCTGATTAAATTTTCTAAAAAAAGTTGTGACTTTTTCCGCCAAGGCCGACGGATGGTAAGCGAGAATCGACCAACGGATCAGAATTTGAACAAAAAGCTGTTATAAAGTTGCGCGCCCAACACACAACTATTCATAAGAGCTTCATCTATGCCGCCTTTGATCAAGACATGGCTGACCCTCTGCCTACTATTGCCCCTGGCCGCCCACGCCACCAACCGTGAGCAACGTCTTCCCAACGGCTTTACCGGCTACACCACCAACGCTTCGGTAAAGCGCACGCCCATCAAGCAGACCACCCTGCACGCCCGTCCTGGCAACGCTGCCAGCACCACGCGTGGCAAGACGGTGGCAGCCGCGTCGAGCAAGCAAAGCAGCGCTGTGCTCGACCGTGCCGTCAACATGCTCGGCACCCCTTATGTTTGGGGCGGCACCAGCCCGAAAAAAGGGTTCGATTGCAGCGGCCTGGTTCGCTACGCCTTCAACGACGTGGCCGAGGTCAACCTGCCTCGCACCTCCAGCGCCATGGCCAGCGGTCACGGCACCAAGGTCGCCAAGGGCGACCTCAAGCCAGGCGACCTGATCTTCTTCAACATCAAGAGCCGCCGCGTCAACCATGTTGCCATCTACCTGGGCAATGACCGCTTCATTCATGCGCCGCGTCGCGGCAAGCGGGTGAGCATCGATAACCTGAGCAAGCCCTACTGGCAGAAACACTACGTGGTCGCCAAACGTGTACTGCCCAAGGAAAAGCAACAGCTAAGCCTGGCCAAGCGCTAATCGAACCTCATCCCAATCTCGTGCGCCGCCGCTCACTTGCCCACCTTGGGTAATGGGCGGCGGCACGGGTTGCATCACTCGGCGAGCAGCCCGCCCGCTTGAAGTTGCTTCATGGCCCCGGCCAGGGTTTGCATGCCCTCTGCCGCGCCGGTCTGCATCACCGAATGAAGCTGGGCCATGCGCCCTTCGCGGATCAGGTTGCGGGCCGCATCGTTCACCACCAGCACTTCTCGCGCCGCTACCCTGCCCCCGCCCCGCCGGCCGACCAGCACTTGCGCCACAACCACTCGCAGCGAGTCCGCCAGCATCGCGCGCACCCAAGGCTTTTCCTGCGCTGGGAATACCTCCACCACCCGGTCGACACTGTTCACCGCTGACCGTGTATGAACGGTTGCCAGTACCAGATGACCCGTTTCGGCGGCACGCAGTGCAAGACGAATGGTCTCCAGGTCCCTCAACTCGCCCAGCACGATCACGTCGGGGTCCTGGCGCAATGCGCTGCGCAGGCCTTGAGCAAAGCTGCAGCAATCGCGGCCGATTTCGCGCTGGTTGACCACACCTTGATGGCTGGCATGGACGACCTCGATCGGATCCTCGAGGGTGACGATGTGCAGCGCACGCTCGCGGCCCATCTGATCGAGCAGGGCTGCCAATGTGCTCGTCTTGCCACTGCCCGTCGGCCCGCCTATGAGGACCAGACCGTCACGGTATCGGCCAGTGGTTCGGACGATCTCGCCCAGGCCAAGCGCCTCAGCGCAGGCGATGCGTGCGGGGATCAAGCGGACAGTGAGCGCGGGGCCGTTCATCTGCCTGAACAGGTTCACGCGAAACCGCCCGAGCGCGGGCAGCTCCAGTGCCACGTCCAGGTCGTGACCGGCAGCCCACTGTCGATACGGGTCGGCATCGAGCAACGATTCCATGCTTCGCATCAATTCATCCGGCGTTGCCATCGGTACCGGCAGGCGTTGCAGCACGCCATGCACGCGCATCGCCGGTGCCTGACCTGCAGCCAGGTGCATGTCACTGGCACCTGCCTTCAAGGCAAGCGCCAGCAGGTCTGTCACCTCCATGAGACTCCCCATCTGCCTTCAACCAGGTAAAATGCGGCGAACCTTCAGTTGCCGGCGTCGATCTATGTCCACCCTAGCAGACAACCTTTCCTCGATTCGCGACCGCATCACGCGGGGCGCCCAGGCTGCCGGGCGTGATCCCGCCGACGTCCGGCTGCTGGCTGTCAGCAAAACCAAGCCGGCCGCCGCCATACGCGAACTCCATGCCGCGGGCGTGCATGATTTCGGGGAAAACTACCTACAAGAGGCGCTGACGAAACAACAGCAACTCATCGACCTGCCTCTGACCTGGCACTTCATTGGCCCAATTCAGTCGAACAAGACCAAGGCCATTGCCGAGCATTTCGACTGGGTGCACTCCGTGGATCGCCTGAAAATCGCCCAACGCCTTTCAGAACAGCGCCCAGCTGGCCTGGCGCCGCTTAACATCTGCCTGCAGGTGAACGTCAGCGGTGAAGCCAGCAAGGCCGGTTGCGCACCCGCGCAACTGCCCGCCCTGGTGACGGCCGTGGCTGCCCTGCCTAACCTGCGTTTGCGGGGGCTGATGGCAATCCCCGAACCTACCGATGATCGCAACGACCAGGAAGCCGCCTTCGCCCAGTTGCGTCAGCTACAGGACGCGCTAGGGCTGGGCCTGGACACCCTGTCCATGGGCATGAGCCATGACCTGGAAGCTGCAATTGCTCAAGGCGCGACCTGGGTCCGTATCGGCACCGCCCTGTTTGGTGCCCGCGACTACGGCAACGCTTGATGACATGCTTAACTCACTTTTCCTAACAAGGACCTGACATGAGCAAGACACGTATTGCCTTTATCGGCGCCGGCAACATGGCCGCAAGCCTGATCGGTGGTCTGCGTGCCCAGGGCGTGGAGGCGTCGCACATCCGCGCCAGCGACCCCGGTGCCGAAACCCGTACCCGCCTTCAGGCCGAACAGGGCATCGAAACCTTCGAGCACAACGCACAGGCCATCGAAGGCGCCGATGTGATCGTGCTGGCGGTCAAGCCGCAGGTGATGAAGACCGTGTGCCAGGCCTTGCGCGCCGACCTGAAGGACGGCCAGCTGATCGTGTCCATCGCTGCAGGTATCACCTGCGCCAGCCTGCAGAGCTGGGTGGGCAGCCGCCCAGTGGTGCGTTGCATGCCGAACACGCCGTCGCTGCTGCGCCAGGGTGTCAGTGGCCTGTACGCCACAGCCGAAGTCACGGCCGAGCAGCGCCAGCAGGCCGAGCAACTGTTGTCGGCGGTAGGGACGGCGCTCTGGCTCGAACAGGAACAACAACTGGATGCAGTGACCGCCGTCTCCGGTAGCGGCCCTGCGTATTTCTTCCTGCTGATCGAGGCCATGACGGCGGCTGGCGAAAAACTCGGCCTGCCCCGTGAGACCGCCACCGAGTTGACCTTGCACACGGCGCTGGGCGCCGCCCGCATGGCGGTTGCCAGCGATGTGGATGCCGCCGAATTGCGCCGCCGCGTGACCTCACCTGCCGGCACCACCGAAGCCGCCATCAAATCGTTCCAGGCCAGTGGCTTCGAGGCCATCGTGGAGCAGGCGCTGCGGGCTGCAGCCACGCGCTCTGCAGAGCTGGCCGAGCAACTGGGCAAATAAGGAGTTTCAGATGAATGCACTGTCCGGCGCCGCGATCTTCGTGGTGCAAACCCTGGTCAGCCTGTACCTGGTGATCGTCCTGCTGCGCTTTGTGCTGCAACTGGTCAAGGCCAACTTCTACAACCCGCTCAGCCAGTTCACGGTGCGCGCGACCCAGCCGCTGCTCAAGCCGATCCGCCGAATCGTACCCAGCATCGCCGGGCTGGATACCTCGTCGCTGCTGTTGGCCGTGGTCATACAGGCCCTGCTGATGGGGTTCGTGCTGATGGTGACCTACGGTACCTTCGGTGATGTGCTGCACCTGCTGTTGTGGGCCATCATCGGTATCACCTCGCTGTTCCTGAAAATCTTCTGGGTGGCCATGATCGTCATGGTGATCGTTTCCTGGATAGCGCCCAACAGCCACAACCCGGCGGCCGAGCTTGCGTATCAGATCAGCGAGCCGGTGCTGGCGCCGTTCCGCCGTATCGTGCCGAACCTTGGGGGCTTGGATATTTCGCCGATCTTCGCGTTCCTGGCCATCCAGGTCATCCAGTCGTTCGTCATGCCGCCATTGGCCGCCTACGCTGGCATGCCGCAAGAGCTGTGGCGGATGATCTGACCCGACAGCACCCCGGCGACAAGCCTTCGCTTGCCGCTGGGGGTGGTGCTCTTTAGACTTACGCCTCCGTCAAGCGTGAGCAGGGTCGATGTCCACTGTCTTTCCCGAAGATTCCGTCGGTCTGGTCATACCCCAGACCGCCCGGTTCGACGAGCCGCTGGCTCTGGCCTGCGGCCGTTCACTGAACCGCTATGAGCTGGTCTACGAGACCTATGGCACGCTGAACGCCAGCGCGAGCAATGCGGTACTGATTTGCCATGCCCTGTCAGGGCATCACCATGCCGCGGGTTACCACGCTACCACTGACCGCAAGCCGGGTTGGTGGGACAGCTGCATCGGCCCAGGCAAGCCCATCGACACCAATCGCTTCTTCGTGGTCAGCCTGAACAACCTGGGTGGCTGCAATGGCAGCACCGGGCCGAGCAGCATCAACCCGGCCACTGGCAAGGCCTATGGCGCCGACTTCCCGATCCTGACCGTCGAAGACTGGGTTCACAGCCAGGTCCGCCTGGCAGAGCGCCTGGGCATCGCGCAGTGGGCAGCCGTGGTGGGTGGTAGCTTGGGCGGCATGCAGGCGCTGCAGTGGACCATCAGCTACCCCGAACGCGTGCGCCATTGTGTCGATATCGCCTCGGCGCCCAAGCTGTCCGCGCAGAACATCGCATTCAACGAGGTGGCGCGCCAGGCCATTCTCACCGACCCCGAGTTCCATGGCGGCTCGTTCCAGGACCAGGGCGTCATTCCCAAGCGGGGCCTGATGCTGGCACGCATGGTCGGGCATATCACCTACCTGTCGGATGACTCGATGGGTGAGAAATTCGGCCGCGAGCTCAAGAGTGACAAGCTCAACTACGACTTCCACAGCGTGGAATTCCAGGTCGAAAGCTACCTGCGCTATCAAGGCGAAGAATTCTCCGGGCGCTTCGATGCCAACACGTACCTGCTGATGACCAAGGCCCTGGACTACTTCGACCCGGCTGCGGCTCACAACGGCGATCTGGCCGCGACCCTGGCCCACGTCAAGGCCAGCTACTGCATCATGTCGTTCACTACCGACTGGCGCTTCTCGCCGGCCCGTTCGCGGGAAATCGTCGATGCCCTGATGGCGGCGCGCAAGGACGTCTGCTACCTGGAAATCGACTCGCCCTACGGCCACGATGCCTTCCTGATTCCCACGCCTCGCTACATGCAGGGTTTCTCGAACTACATGAACCGCATTGCCATCTGAGGACAGCATGAGAGCCGATCTGGAAATCATCCACGACTGGATTCCCGCCGGCAGCCGGGTACTGGACCTGGGCTGTGGTACCGGCGAGCTGCTGGCTTCGCTGCGCGACCGCAAGCAGGTCACCGGCTACGGCCTGGAGATCGACGGGGACAACATCGCCGCCTGCGTGGCCAAGGGCGTGAACGTCATCGAGCAGGACCTGGACAAAGGCCTGGGCAATTTCGCCAGCGACAGTTTCGACGTGGTGATCATGACCCAGGCCTTGCAGGCGGTGGAGTACCCCGACCGCATCCTGGACGAAATGCTGCGCGTCGGTCGCCAGTGCATCATCACCTTCCCCAACTTCGGTCACTGGCGCTGCCGGTGGTACCTCGCGACCAAAGGCCGCATGCCCGTCTCGGACTTCATGCCGTACACCTGGTACAACACCCCCAACATCCACTTCTGCACCTTCGCCGATTTCGAAGAGCTGGTTCACGAGCGCAAGGCCAAGGTGCTGGACCGGCTGGCGGTGGACCATATGCACCGCAACGGCCTGGGCGGCCGGCTGTGGCCCAACCTGCTTGGCGAAATCGGTATCTACCGCGTCAGCAGCCCCGGCCTGCAGGCACATCAAGTCGCGGTCTGACCCAGGAGAATCTGCGCCATGCGTCGCCTTGCCCTGCTTTTGATCGGCCTGTGTCTGGCGTTGCCAGTACTGGCAGCCGATACTGCACGCGCTGCTCGCAAAGAAGTATTTGGCGATATCACGGTGCACTACGGCGCGTTCACCTCGAGCATGCTCACCCCGCAGGTCGCAGCGGCCACGGGGCTGGTCCGCAGCCGTCACCAGGGCGTGCTGAGCCTTACCGTACTCAGAGACGGCAAGCCGATTACGGCCGTGGTCAGCGGCGCGGTCAAGGACCTGACCGGGCGCAAGCAGCCCCTGGCCTTCAAGCAGGTGACCGACCACGGCACCGCGTCGTACGTCGCCCAATTCACGATCGAACAACCTGAGACCGTCGTCTTCGAGCTAGGCGTCCAAGCCGGTGGTGTCAGTCACTCCTTCAGCTTCAACCAGGACGTTTTCCCAGGCGAATGATGAATTTCCAGCAACTCGTATTGGCCAGCCATAACGCCGGCAAACTCAAGGAACTGCAGGCGATGCTCGGTCAATCCGTGCAATTGCGATCGATCGGCGAATTCAGCCAGGTCGAGCCGGAAGAAACCGGTCTGTCGTTCGTCGAGAACGCCATCTTGAAGGCCCGCAATGCCGCGCGTATTTCCGGGCTCCCCGCCTTGGCGGACGATTCTGGTCTGGCCGTGGACTGCCTGGGCGGTGCACCGGGCATCTACTCGGCGCGTTATGCCGATGGCCAGGGCGATGCCGCCAACAACGCCAAGTTGCTCGACGCGCTGAAGAACGTGCCGCAGGCCGAGCGCACTGCGCAGTTCGTCTGCGTCTTGGCGCTGGTGCGTCACGCCGATGATCCGCTGCCAATCCTGTGCGAAGGCCTGTGGCAGGGCAGCATCCTGTTCAAGGCGAGCGGCGAACATGGTTTTGGTTACGACCCGCTGTTCTGGGTGCCAGAACGTGATTGCTCAAGCGCCGACCTGACCCCGGCTGACAAGAACCAGATCAGCCACCGTGCCCGCGCCATGGCGCTGCTGCGTCAACGTCTGGGCCTGGCATGACCCTGACGTCGCCGCTCATCCAGGCACCCGGCATCAGCCAGCTGCCGCCGTTGGCGTTGTACATCCATATCCCGTGGTGCGTGCGCAAATGCCCCTACTGCGACTTCAATTCCCATGCCGCCGGGCCTGAACTGCCCGAAACGGCCTACGTGGCGGCGCTGCTGACCGACCTTGATCAGGAACTGGCCGCAGTCCAGGGCCGCGTCATCACCTCGATCTTCTTCGGTGGTGGCACACCCAGCCTGTTCAGCGCCGATGCCCTGGGCCGGTTGCTGCGCGGCGTCGAGCAACGCATCCCGTTCGCTTCGGACATCGAGATCACCCTGGAAGCCAACCCGGGAACGTTCGAACAGGACAAGTTCAAGGCCTATCGCCAGACCGGCATCAACCGCCTGTCCATTGGCGTGCAGAGTTTCCAACCGGCCAAGCTGCAAGCACTGGGCCGCATCCACAACGGCGAGGAAGCGATCCGCGCCGCTGGCATGGCAAGGGCCGCAGGCTTCGACAACTTCAACATGGACCTGATGCACGGCTTGCCCGACCAAACGATGGACGACGCCCTGGGCGATCTGCGTCAGGCAATTGAGCTTGGGCCCACGCACCTGTCCTGGTATCAGCTGACGGTAGAACCCAACACCGTATTCTGGAACCAGCCGCCCGAGCTGCCCGAGGACGATATCCTCTGGGACATTCAGGAGGCCGGCCAGGGCCTGATGGCGGCCAACGGGTTTGGCCAGTACGAGGTGTCTGCCTACGCCCAGCCCGAGCGCGCTGCTCGCCACAACCTCAACTACTGGCGCTTCGGGGACTTCATCGGTATCGGTGCCGGCGCCCATGGCAAGCTCACCTACGCCGACGGGCGCATCGTACGCACCTGGAAAACCCGGTTGCCCAAGGACTACCTGAACCTGGCCAAGCCGTTCAAGGCCGGCGAAAAACAGTTGCCCGATGACGAATTGCCCTTCGAGTTCCTGATGAACGCGCTGCGCCTGACCCAGGGTGTGGAAGCGCAGCTGTTCACCGAGCGCACGGGATTGCCGCTCGCACGGCTGGCCCAAGCCCGTCGCCTTGCAGAACAAAGAGGGCTTTTGCAGGTCGAACCGGATCGACTGGTGGCAACGCCCAGGGGCCAACTGTTCCTCAATGACTTGCTGCAGTATTTCTTGACCTAAGGATGACCCATGGATTTGGTACTCGACCTGCTCGCGACGATTTCCCGCTGGAGCCGCAGCAACTTGTCGGAAATTTCTCTGGCGTTGGTAGGCTGTCTGCTGGTGCTGTTCGGGACGGACATCAAGGCCTGGGCTGAACAGCGCCTGGGAGGGCTGACAGGGGCCCTGCGGGTACCGCTGATGGCATTGCTGGTGATGATCGGCAGCGGCGCGGCCTTGATCTACGCCACACCTTGGGTCCTGAAGGGGCTGAGCCAGTTCAACAACTACGCGTTGGCGCCTGTGCTGCTGGTGGTCTTGGCGCTGATCGGTGTGGTAGCGGATCGTCGCGGCTGAAGCTGTAGCAGTCCAGGCGCCTTATGCGCAATGCTTCAGCGTAAGGCCGCCTAGCGGCTCAGCAACCAAAAAAACCGCCCTTTCGAGGCGGTTTTTTGTCTATCAGCACAGCGTACGGTTCATCGCCTCACGCGGTCTTTTCGAATTTCAGGTCCCACACACCATGGCCCAAGCGCTCGCCGCGGCGTTCGAACTTGGTGATCGGCCGCTCGCTTGGGCGCGGCACGTAGGTACCGTCCGCTGCCTGGTTACGATAGCCAGGGGCTGCATTCAACACTTCCAGCATGTACTCGGCATAGGGTTCCCAGTCCGTGGCCATGTGGAACACGCCGCCTGGCTTGAGCTTGCGCCGGACCAACTCGGCGAACTCCAGCTGGACGATGCGACGCTTGTGGTGACGCGCCTTGTGCCAAGGGTCGGGGAAGAACAGCATCAGGCGGTCGAGGCTGTCGTCGGCCACGCAACGATTCAACACTTCGATGGCATCGCAGTCATATACCCGCAGGTTGGTCAGCCCTTGGGTGAGCACGCCGTTGAGCAGTGCTCCTACGCCTGGGCGATGGACCTCGACACCGATGAAGTCCTGCTCAGGTGCAGCGGCCGCCATTTCCAACAGGGAGTGACCCATGCCGAAGCCGATTTCCAGCGTGCGCGGTGCCGAGCGGCCGAAGACCTGGTCATAGTCGACCGGGCTGTCCGCCAGCGGCAGGACGTACAGCGGCCCACCCTGGTCCAGGCCGCGCTGCTGGCCTTCGGTCATGCGCCCGGCACGCATCACGAAGCTCTTGATGCGGCGGTGCGGGCGGGCGTCGCCGTCGGCGGCGTTCGGCAGATCTTGTGAATCAGTCATCAGGGGCTCTTACTTGATCAGACCATCCAGCGGCGAAGAGGCGCTGGCATAGAGTTTCTTGGGCATGCGACCGGCCAGGTATGCCATGCGACCCGCCACGATGGCGTGCTTCATGGCCTCGGCCATCAGTACCGGTTGCTGGGCGTGGGCGATGGCCGAGTTCATCAGTACCGCCTCGCAGCCCATTTCCATGGCGATGGTGGCGTCGGAGGCAGTGCCTACGCCAGCATCCACCAGTACCGGTACCTTGGATTCTTCGAGGATGATCTGCAGGTTGTAAGGATTGCAGATGCCAAGCCCCGTACCGATCAGGCCAGCCAGGGGCATGACGGCGATACAGCCGGCTTCGGCCAGCTGGCGGGCGATGATCGGGTCGTCGCTGGTGTAGACCATCACGTCGAAGCCATCCTTGACGAGCACTTCGGCGGCCTTGAGGGTTTCGATCACGTTGGGGAACAGGGTTTTCTGGTCGGCCAGCACCTCCAGCTTGACCAGGTTGTGCCCATCGAGCAGCTCCCGGGCCAGACGGCAGGTGCGCACCGCCTCGACGGCGTCATAGCAGCCGGCAGTATTGGGCAGAATGGTGTAGCGGTCCGGCGGCAGTACGTCCAGCAGGTTCGGCTCGCCCGGGTTCTGACCAATGTTCGTGCGGCGCACCGCGACAGTCACGATCTCGGCACCCGAGGCCTCGATGGCCTGGCGGGTTTGCTCCATGTCACGGTACTTGCCGGTGCCTACCAGCAGGCGCGACTGGAAGGTGCGCCCGGCCAGGGTGAAGGGCTTGTCGCTGCGAACGTTGCTCATCGTTGTTCCTCGGGAAAAGGTTGCTGGGCCTGCGGTTGGGTTGCCGACAGCGGTCAGCCGCCACCGATGGCGTGCACCACTTCGACCTGGTCGCCATCTCTCAGCGCGGTGGTGTCATGCTGACTGCGCGGCACGATGTCCTGATTCAGCTCAACCGCCACGCGGCGGCCAGCCAGCTCAAGGCGTGCTAGTAGCCCAGCGACGCTTTCGCCAGCAGGCAATTCGTAGGGTTCACCGTTCAGTTGGATACGCATGCTCACGGCCACCATTGTTCTTTGGGGCCCGCATTCTAGCGCCGAAAGGCCGCGCAACCCAAGGCCACCGCACGCCATTAGTCGTTAATGTGGACTGGGCGGTCAGCCCAGTCGCCATGCGGCGAGCCCTAGGCAGAGCCACCCTGCCAGGAAGCACAGGCCGCCGATGGGCGTGATCATGCCCAGCTTGCTGATGCCCGTCAGTGTCAGCAGGTACAGGCTGCCGGAGAACAGCACGATACCCAGCACGAACAGATAACCGGCCCAACCCACCAGCCGGCCAGGCAGATGGACCGCCAGCAATGCCACGCCAAACAGCGCCAGCGCGTGAACCAGTTGGTAGGTGACTCCGGTGTGGAAAATAGCCAGGTAGTCAGCGCTGAGTCGATTTTTCAGGCCGTGGGCTGCAAAGGCGCCCAGGGCCACGCCGGTAAAACCGAAAAAAGCGGCAAGCATCAGGAAGCTGCGAAGCATGGGACGACTCCTCGAATCGGGTCTGTATAATGGCCCTTCCCCAACGTCCGGCCAAGCCACCCTATGCTGCGAAACCTTCTCCGACGTCTTCTGCGCGCTCTGCTCTGGTTTGCCGCCGTGAGTATCGTGCTGGTCCTGGTGTTTCGCTGGGTACCTCCGCCCGGCACGGCGTTGATGCTCGAGCGTAAGGTGCAATCGTGGGTAAGCGGCGAACCGATTGACCTGCAGCGCGAATGGGTGAGTTGGGACCATATCTCCGATGACCTCAAGGTGGCTGTCATTGCCGGTGAAGACCAGAAATTCGCCAGCCACTGGGGCTTCGACATACCCGCCATCCAGGCAGCCCTGGCCTTCAACGAGCGTGGCGGTAACGTGCGCGGCGCCAGCACCCTGACCCAACAGGTGGCCAAGAACCTGTTCCTGTGGCCAGGGCGTAGCTGGCTGCGCAAGGGTCTGGAAGCATGGTTCACTGGCTTGATGGAACTGTTCTGGACCAAGCAGCGCATTCTCGAGGTCTACCTCAACAGTGCCGAGTGGGGCCAAGGGGTATTCGGTGCCCAGGCAGCCGCTCGCTATCACTTTGGCGTGGAAGCCAGTCAACTCAGCCGGCAGCAAGCCGCACAACTGGCCGCCGTGCTGCCCAGCCCCCTCAAGTGGAATGCTGGCAAGCCAAGCACCTACGTGGCCAGCCGCGCGAGCTGGATTCGCCGCCAGATGAGCCAGCTGGGCGGGCCCAGCTACCTGATGCAACTGGACACATCACGCAGGCCCTGAGCCTGTCACCGCATACAGAGCAGGCATGAAAAAGCCGCTGTCCCCTTGCAGGGCAGCGGCTTTTTGTCGAACAGAGAACGATCAGGCAGCGATCAAGGCCTTGACCTTGTTCATCGCGTTCTTCTCCAGCTGGCGAATACGCTCGGCCGACACGCTGTATTTCTCGGCCAGCTCATGCAGGGTGGCTTTCTCTTCGGCCAACCAGCGCTGGTACAGAATATCCCGGCTACGGTCATCCAGGCCCTGCAGGGCTTCATGAAGGTTGCTGGTGGAGTTGTCGCTCCAGTCTGCGTCTTCAAGTTGTACCGCCGGGTCGTAACGGTGGTCTTCCAGGTAATGCGCTGGCGACTGGAAGGCACTGTCGTCGTCGGCTTCGGCCGCCGGATCGAACGCCATGTCGTGACCGCTCAGACGGCTTTCCATCTCGCGTACTTCACGAGGCTCGACCCCCAGGCTTTCGGCAACCCGATGCACTTCGTCGTTGTTCAACCAGGCCAGACGCTTTTTCTGGCTGCGCAGGTTGAAGAACAGCTTGCGCTGGGCCTTGGTGGTCGCCACCTTGACGATGCGCCAGTTGCGCAGGATGAACTCGTGGATTTCGGCCTTGATCCAGTGCACGGCGAACGACACCAGGCGCACGCCCATTTCCGGGTTGAATCGCTTGACGGCCTTCATCAGGCCGACGTTGCCTTCCTGGATCAGGTCGGCCTGGGCCAGCCCATAACCGGCATAGCTGCGGGCGATGTGCACGACGAACCGCAGGTGGGCCATTACCATTTGCCGAGCAGCTTCGAGGTCCTGCTCGTAATAGAGACGCTCAGCCAGATCCCGCTCCTGCTCGACAGTCAGCAGCGGGATGCTGTTGACCGTATGCACGTAGGACTCCAGGTTTGCACCGGGTACCAGGGCATACGCAGGTTGCAACGATGTGGTCATTAAAGAACCTCCGACTTACTGAACTCGCGCTTTTCAGGCGCTGCCTACATAGACCTGGGGCCCAGGTACAAGTTCCAACGGGCGCGCCCAGGCCAATGCTGGCAAATAAAAACTATCGCGGCGCCAGCTCGTTCAAGTGGCGGGCGACTGCAATCCATGCACCGATATACCCCAACAGCACCGCTCCGATCAAGAGCGAAAGACCATCGGAGGCCGGTACGCCACCCAAGGCAAAATCGCTGCCATACAGACCAGAAAGGCTCACCACGGCCTCGTTCAGCCACCCTAGGCCAAACGCCAGGATAGCCCAGGCCAACAGGCCCGCACCCAGGCCGTACAAGGCCCCCATGTACAGGAAAGGCCGGCGTACGTAGGCATCGGTGCCCCCCACCAGCTTGATCACCTCGATCTCGACACGGCGGTTCTCGATATGTAGACGAATTGTGTTACCAATTACTAAGAGCAGCGCGGAAATCAGCATGACGGCCAGCCCGAATACGAACCGGTCCCCAAGCTTGAGGATGGCCGCCAGTCGCTCGACCCATACCAGGTCCAGCTGCGCCACATCGACGCGCGGCAACTCGGACAGGCGCTGACGCAGCGCTTCCAGAGCCGGCTTGTCGACTTCGGTCGGGGTCACCACGACCACGCCGGGCAGTGGGTTGTCGGGCAACTCTCGCAGCGCCTCGCCGAGGCCCGATTGCTGCTGGAACTCCTGCAGTGCCTGCTCGCGACTCACATACTGCGCCTCTGCTACGCCCGGCATGCCCTTGATTTCATCGCGCAACGCCTCGCCGTCACGACTGTTGGCATCGAGCTTGAGGTACAGGGAGATTTGCGCGGCGCGCTGCCAGGACCCGCCCAATTGCTCGACGTTCTTGAGCAGCAATGACAGCCCCATGGGCATGCTCAGCGCCACGGCCATCACCATGCAGGTGAAGAAGCTGCCAATGGGTTGCTTGCCCAGTCGCCGCAAGCTGTCCGCCAGGCTGGCGCGATGGCTTTCAAGCCAGGCGTGCATAAGGGTACGCAGGTCCGGGCCGTCATCGTCGGCGCCTGCACCACGCTTCTTGGCAGGCTGGGGGTCGGCAGGCTTGGGCGCGACGCGCTCGGAAACTTTTGGTGAACGTGTGGTGCTCATTGTCCGGCCTCCCCGTCGCCGATCAAACGGCCGCGCTGCAAGGTCAACATGCGGTGACGCATGCGCGCGATCAGGGCCAGGTCGTGGCTGGCGATCAAGACCGTTGTGCCCAGTCGGTTGATGTCTTCGAAAACACCCATGATCTCTGCGGCCAGGCGCGGGTCGAGGTTGCCGGTTGGCTCGTCGGCCAGCAGCAAGGCTGGCTGGTGCACGATGGCGCGGGCGATACCCACGCGCTGCTGTTGGCCGGTCGACAAGTCGGCAGGGTACAACTCACCTTTGTCGACCAGAGACACCCGCTCCAGCGCCGAGTCCACGCGCTTGGCGATCTCGGCCTTGGACAAGCCCAGTATCTGCAGGGGCAAGGCAATGTTGTTGAAGACCGTGCGGTCGAACAGCAACTGGTGGTTCTGGAACACCACGCCTATCTGGCGGCGCAGGAACGGGATCTGCGAATTGCTGATCTGACCCAGGTCCTGCCCGGCCAGCATCAGTTTGCCGCTGGTAGGACGCTCCATGGCCAGCAGCAGGCGCAGCAGCGTACTTTTACCTGCACCCGAATGCCCGGTGACGAACAGGAATTCGCCCCGACGCGCCCGGAAACTCAGCTCGTGCAGCCCCACATGGCCGTTGGGGTAGCGCTTGGCAACCTGTTCGAATCGAATCATGGTCAGTCTCGCTCGGCGAACAGGGCCTTGACGAACGGCTCGGCTTCAAAGGTGCGCAGGTCATCGATCCCCTCACCGACACCGATGAACCGGATAGGCAGCTTGAATTGCTTGGCCAGGGCGAAGATGACACCACCCTTGGCGGTACCGTCGAGCTTGGTGAGCGCAAGGCCGGTCAGCTCCACGCTCTGGTGGAAATACTTGGCCTGGCTGATGGCGTTCTGGCCGGTACCGGCGTCGAGCACCAGCAGCACTTCGTGCGGCGCATCGGGATCGAGCTTGCCGATGACGCGGCGGACCTTCTTCAGCTCCTCCATCAGGTTGTCCTTGGTGTGCAGGCGCCCGGCAGTGTCGGCGATCAGCACATCCACGCCCCTGGCCTTGGCTGCCTGCACCGCGTCGAAGATCACCGAGGCGGAATCGGCGCCGGTGTGCTGCGCGATCACCGGGATGCGGTTACGCTCACCCCACACCTGCAACTGCTCGACCGCTGCGGCCCGGAAGGTATCGCCTGCAGCCAGCATCACTTTCTTGCCTTCCATCTGCAGCTTCTTGGCCAGCTTGCCGATGGTGGTGGTCTTGCCGGCGCCATTGACGCCTACCACCAGGATCACATAAGGCTTGTTCTGCGCCGCCACGACCATCGGCTGCTCGACAGGCCTGAGCAACGCGGCCAGCTCTTCCTGCAAGGACTTGTACAGCGCGTCGGCGTCGGCCAGCTGCTTGCGGGCCACCTTCTGCGTCAGGTTCTGAACGATGGTGGACGTGGCCTCCACGCCGACGTCAGCGGTCAGCAGGCGGGTCTCGATCTCGTCGAGCAAATCGTCATCGATGACTTTCTTGCCCAGGAACAGGCTGGCCATGCCTTCGCCAATGCTGGCGCTGGTCTTGGACAACCCCTGCTTGAGGCGGGCGAAAAAGCCTGCTTTCACAGGCTCGGATTGAGCGGCTTCGACGGACGGGGCAGCCTCGGTCTCGATGTGCAAATCGACCTTGGCCGGCTCTGCAACGGGCTGGACTGCCGGCGCAGGCGCCGGGCGATCCGGAATCACTGGTGGCGCCTTGGCTTGCAGATCGGGCACCAGCGCCACGGGTTCTTCTGCAACCGGCAGCACCAGGTTGCTCACGGGGGCAGGAACTTCCACTTCAGGCACAGCAGCAGGCGTTGGTGCAGGTGCAGGTGCAGGCACGTGCGGTGCAGGGTCGGCGACCGGCGCGGGTGCCACGGGCACAGCGACCTCGGGCAAGGGCGCAGGCGTCACCTGAACTGGGGGTGTCGGCTCCGCAGTCGGCGCTACGGCCGGGGCAGCTTGCTCGGGCAGCGGTGCAGGCCCATCCGTTTGATCGGGTGTCGCTGGCGCGGGCGCTTGGACAGCAGGGGATTTTTCCGTCGGCACGTCCGCTTGCGCAGGTGGCTGCGGCTTCTTGCGGAACCAGCCGAACAGGCCTTTCTTCTCGCCAGCCTCGGCCGGCGCTTTTTTGTCGTCGTTGGAACCAAACATGGAAGACGGCTATCTCAGGGTAGCGATGGCCCGCTAGGGCGCATCAGGAATTCTTTCTACGCAGAACAGACTATCTAGAAGCCGGCTGGTTCATGCGCAACGTTTTGTCTTGATGTCCTGCAGGCCAGAACGGCGACAGGCATGGTCGCCAGGCAACCGGATCAGTATCCTAGCACCTCCTGGCCTGCCGACGCTAAACCCAGCGGGCCGCCGAACAGGTTAAACACCGTATGAATGCTCTAGCCCGCCGCGCCGCTGGCCTGTTGCTCGGCACGCTGTGCCTCCCGCTTGCGGCCTTCGCCGCCGATGTGCAACCCACTCACGAATTCATCCTGGATAACGGCCTCAAAGTGGTCGTGCGCGAAGACCATCGCGCCCCGGTGGTGGTCTCGCAGATCTGGTACAAGGTCGGCTCCAGCTACGAGACGCCTGGCCAGACCGGCCTTTCGCATGCGCTCGAGCACATGATGTTCAAGGGCAGTGCCAAGGTCGGCCCTGGCGAAGCCTCGCGCATCCTGCGGGATTTGGGCGCCGAAGAGAACGCGTTCACCAGCGACGACTACACCGCCTACTATCAGGTGCTGGCGCGCGATCGCTTGCCGGTCGCCTTCGAGCTGGAGGCCGATCGCCTGGCCAGCCTGCGTCTGCCGGCCGACGAGTTCAGCCGTGAAATCGAGGTCATCAAGGAAGAGCGCCGCCTGCGCACCGACGACCAGCCCAATGCCAAGGCGTTCGAGCTGTTTCGTGCCATGGCCTACCCGGCCAGCGGCTACCACACCCCAACCATCGGCTGGATGGCTGACCTGGAGCGCATGAAAGTCGAGGAGCTGCGCCACTGGTACACCTCGTGGTACGCACCCAACAACGCCACGCTCGTGGTGGTGGGCGATGTTACCGCCGACGAAGTCAAGGGCCTGGCCCAGAAGTACTTCGGCGCTATTCCTCGCCGGGACACACCTGCGGCCAAGCTGCCGCTGGAGCTGGCAGAGCCCGGCCAGCGACAGCTGACCCTGCACGTGCGCACCCAGCTGCCGAGCCTGATCTACGGCTTCAACGTACCTGGCCTGCCCACGGCCCAGGACCCTCGCACGGTGCATGCCTTGCGCCTGATCTCGGCCTTGCTTGATGGCGGCTACAGTGCACGCATGCCCGCACGACTGGAGCGCGGGCAGGAGCTGGTGGCCGGGGCCTCGTCCAGCTACAACGCCTTCACGCGCGGCGACAGCCTGTTCCTGATTTCAGCCACGCCCAACGTGCAGAAACAAAAAACCCTGGCAGACGTGGAAAAGGGCATCTGGCAACTGCTGGATGAACTCAAGACCACACCGCCGACGGCAGAAGAGCTCGAGCGCGTGCGCGCCCAGGTCATCGCCGGGCTGGTGTATGACCGCGACTCGATCAGCAGCCAGGCAACCACCATCGGCCAGCTGGAAACCGTCGGCCTGTCCTGGAAGTTGATCGACAGCGAGCTGGACGAACTCAAGCGCGTTACCCCTCAGGACATCCAGCAAGCTGCCCGTACCTATTTCACCCGCGAACGCCTGAGCGTTGCCCATGTACTGCCCGAGGAGTCCGCTCATGAGTGACCGTCGCTTGCATCGTCCCCACTGGCTGGCTACGGGTATCTGTACCTGGGCATTGACGGCTGCGCTGGCCGTACCGGCACTGGCCGAGGACGCTGCCAAGGCTGGCAATGCACAAGCCCGGCAGGCCAACACGCTACAGTCCCTGGCCGAGCTTGACGGCAAGGCGCCCACCACCCGCCAGCTGAACATCCAGCACTGGAATACGGCTGAAGGCGCGCGGGTGCTGTTCGTCGAGGCCCGCGAGCTCCCGATGTTCGACCTGCGCGTGACCTTCGCCGCCGGCAGCAGCCAGGACGGTGACACACCAGGCCTGGCGGCCCTGACCAACGCCATGCTCAACGAAGGCGTAAAGGGCAAGGATGTGACTGCCATCGCCCAAGGCTTCGAGGGCCTTGGGGCGGATTTCGGCAACGGCTCGTACCGCGACATGGCCGTCGCTTCGCTACGTAGCCTCAGTGCCAAGGACAAGCGCGAACCGGCCTTGAAGCTGTTTACCGAGGTCACAGGCAAGCCCACCTTCCCGGACGAGGCGCTCAAACGGCTCAAGAACCAGATGCTGGCCGGCTTCGAGTACGATAAGCAGAACCCCGGCAAGCTTGCAGGCAAGACGCTGTTCACCCACCTGTACGGCGAACACCCTTATGCGCATCCCAGCGATGGGACACCGCAAAGCATCACCGGCATTACCCTTGAGCAGTTGCGTGCGTTTCATGCCAAGGCTTACACACCGGGCAATGCCGTCATTGCACTGGTGGGCGACCTGAACCGCAGCGAAGCCGAGGCAATTGCCGCGCAGGTTTCAGCCGGCCTGCCCAAAGGCCCGGCCTTGCCTGCCCCAGCCCAGCCGACAGCGCCCAAGGCAGGCTTCACCCACATCGAGTTTCCGTCCCAACAGACACACCTGATGCTCGCAGAGCTGGGTATCGATCGCCAGGACAAGGATTGGCCAGCCTTGTCACTGGGCAATCAGATCCTCGGTGGCGGCGCGTTCGGCACGCGGCTGATGAGTGAGGTGCGTGAAAAGCGCGGTCTGACCTACGGTGTCTATTCGGCCTTCAGCCCGATGCAAGTGCGCGGCCCGTTCATGATCAACCTGCAAACCCGCGCCGAACTCAGCGAAGGGACATTGAAGCTGGTTCAGGGTATTCTGGCCGACTATCTGCGCAGCGGCCCTACCCAGCAGGAACTGGACGATGCCAAGCGCGAGCTGGCTGGAAGCTTCCCGCTTTCCAATGCGAGCAATGCCAGCATCGTCGGGCAACTGGGCGCCATCGGCTTCTACAACCTGCCATTGAGCTGGCTGGAAGACTTCATGCAGCAGTCCCAGGCCCTGACCGTCGAACAGGTCAAGGACGCCATGAACAAGCATTTGTCCGCCGACAAGCTGGTCATCGTCACAGTCGGTCCGAAGGTGCCGCAGAAGCCACTGCCAGCCCCTACTGACAAACCCTCCGGGCAACCGCTCGGGGTACCGGAGCACTAATGCCAAGATCCAACCCTCCCGCCCGCCAGCAACCGGGCCAGAGCAAGGGCCAGGGCCACCTGCGCATCATCGCGGGCCAATGGCGCAGCCGTCGTCTGGCCGTGCCCGATGGTGAGGGCTTGCGCCCTACACCTGACCGGGTACGCGAGACGGTTTTCAACTGGCTGGCCCCCTATATTGAGGGCGCGCACGTGCTCGACGCCTTCACCGGCAGCGGGGCGTTGGTACTGGAGGCCCTGTCTCGCGGGGCCGAGGATGCCGTGGCACTGGACAGCAATTCTGCCGCCATCGCCAACCTCAAGCACAACCTCGAGATCCTGCGCTGTCCACGGGGGCAGATCCTTCAGACCGATGCCTTGCGCTATCTGCAAGGCCCTGCCAAAAAGCAATTCGACCTGGTATTCCTGGACCCACCTTTTCATCAGCAGTTGCTGGCAGACACCTGCAACCTGCTCGAACAGAACCAGTGGCTGAGCGAGCAAGCGTGGGTATATACCGAGAGCGAAGCGGCTCCGTCGACCTTGCAGCTACCTGCCAACTGGCGACTGCACCGGGAGAAGAAAACCGGACAGGTGCATTACGCACTTTGGCAACGGGGCTAACTATTTAGCGCAGCTGGCGCCCCACGTTGACTGATGCTGCTCGGGTCTCTAGCCATCCGAGCACCTCAGCATGACCGTATCGCTCTCCGCGCCTTCACTGGCCGATGATGTCTCGGCGGCGCTTGCCTCTCTTGCAGGCGCCAGCCCCTCCCCTGTGCAGCATTTCACGCTTGAAAACGGCCTGTCCGTCTACCTGAGACAGCAGAGCCGAAATGCCCTCGCCGCCGTCCAGCTCTGGTACAACGTCGGTACCCGTCACGAGCCAGCAGGGCAGACTAACCTCTCGCACTTGCTTGAACACGTCATCTTCGAAGGCAGCCGCAAGCTTGAGCCTGGGCAGTACGCGAAAGTCGTTGCCCGCCTTGCGGGACAGGCCAATGCCAGTACTCTCCTCGATGCCACCTCTTTCGACATGTTGTTGCCTGCATCGCGCCTGCCCGTTGCGCTCGAACTGTTGGCAGATGCCATGGACACGGCCACATTCGGGTTGCCCGAGTTGGCACGAGGCGCCAAGGCGATCGCTGACGAACGACGCCTGAAAGTAGACGCCCAGCCCATCCAGCAAGCCTACGACCGTCACTTGGCCCTGGCTCACGGCAGCAGCCCGTATGCGACCCCAAGCTTCGGTTCGGCGATAGATCTACAGAACATCGACCTGCCAACGCTGCGGCAGTGGTACACCACCCGCTACCGGCCTAACAACGCCACGCTCGTCGTGGTGGGCAACGTGGAACTGGAAACGTTGAAACAGCAGGTCGAAACGTACTTCGCGCACCTGGAGCGCGGTCAGCTGCCAGACTCGCCTTTTCCCCGCTCAGACGCTCCAATGGCGGAACGCAGCCAGGCCGTTAGCTTGCCCGGCCTTAGCCATGGCCTGCTGATGTCCTTCAACGTCCCCAGTTGTGCCACAGCCAACGATGCACTCACGAGCAAAACCCTCGAGCTGATCTGTGAAGTGCTGGCCGAGGGCTCCAGCGCTTGGCTGTATGCCGAACTTGTCAGGGGACGGGGCCTGCTGACAGGCGTTGCCGCAACCTATGACCCCCTTGTACGTGGCGACACCGTAATCACCTTCTCAGCCTACGTGAACACACTGAATGCGACCCTCGAACAAGCTACTGAAGCGACTTATGAGCAGATAGCACGCTTGCAAACCGAAGCCTTGTCGGCTGAACAGTTGCAGCAGATAAAGCTGCGACTGCTCGCCCGCCAGCTTTTCTCTCTCGACAGCGCAACGGCCCAAGCTTCGCAAATCGGCGCCATGGCCGCGACAGGGCAACCAGCAAGCCTGATCGACGGACATGCGCGCCTGATATCGATCATCGACAGTGCTCAGGTGCAGCAGGTAGCGCGCACTTATCTGGGGCGTGAGCGGCTGACCACCACCTCTCTTCTACCAGGAGCGCAAGCATGAACGACGATCAGATACGCCAACCAGCACCTGTGCTGTGCCAAGGGCCTGCCATCGATACGGCGCGGCAAGCGATGGCAAGGCTGAGCTCGACCCAGCGTGTCGAACTCGACCAGCCTCCTGCACTCCTGGCCACGGCTGAGCGGTGGGAGACGGCGCAAGGCACGAAGGTCAGTTTCATGGCTACGCATGATCGCCCCATGATTGATCTGGTGCTGCGATTCCGGGCAGGTAGCGCACTTGATGGCGATCACCCAGGGCTGGCCGCGCTGACGCTCTACAGCCTTGATCAGGGCACGGCAACCCTGAGCGCGGCGCAATTTGCCGAGCAAATGGCTGCAAGGGGCGCCATCGTGGGACGCTCGTTGAGCGAAGAAAAAGCCACGATCACGCTAAGGTGCCTGAGCACACCCGGTTTGCTGCGAGCAGTTTCGCAAACGCTGGCGCAGATGCTGGCTCGCCCTGCGTTTCGCCCAGAGGACGTTACGAAGATACGTGATCGAATAGCGCTCTACCAAGGCCGGCAAAAACTCAATCCGCTGGCACGCCTGATCAATACAACCACCGGTCATGTTTTCAGCGGCCATCCGTACGCGTCGCACGCCGATGCTGGGATCATCGGCCCCTTGACCACTGACCAAGTGCGGGCTTTTCATGCAAAGGCCTACTCGGCCAATAACCTCGACATAGGGCTGGTCGGCGACCTTAGCCGGGACGACGCAGAGCAACTGGTCAATGACCTGACACGTGATTTGCCGCAGCAGTGGGCAGCGCAGCCGCCGTCCATGCTGGCTGAGCAGTCGCCGCTGTCACACCATATCACGCACCCTGGCAGTGCAACTCAGGCAATGCTGACAGTGGCCGTTCCTGTGCTACCCAGCGACCCGGTCTATGCTGCACTGGAGTTGCTGACCGAGATTCTGGGCGGCAACCACGAAGCGCGCTTGCCTCAGGAACTGCGCCATTTGCGAGGGCTGACCTACACGGTCACCACCAAACTCAGGCACTTGGATGCTGGAACACTGCTGCACATACACTGGGACGTCGCCCCCCAACACCGGGAAGCTTCACATGCACTGGTCGCAGGGATGCTGGACTGCCTGCACACACGTGGGCCAACTCAGGTCGAGTGCGACATGGCCGTCAATCAGATCGCTGCCCGGCTGCACCGCCAACTGGCCGACAGCGCACATCTGGCAGCGACATTGGCCACGCACAGCCATCAGGGCTTGCCCGCCGATTACCTGACCACCCATCTGGACAGGCTTGCTTCATTGACCCCTGCATACCTTCGTGAAGTGGCGCAGGTGTGGTGGCGAAAGGCACCTCAGGTATTCGTCACCCTCGGCCCCGACGCTGAGCAGTCCCCCTTGCCTGCGCCGGAGCCAGCCCAGCGATAGGCGAGCACGGGGTAAGGCGAGTCAGTGAAGGCTGATACAAGCGCTGTTTCATGGCACTCTAGCCGGGCACATCACGAGTTGCCCAGCATGCCAAGTTCCAGCGCCCTGTTTCATCCTGCCAAAGGCCTTTCCAACCCTCACCTGCAAACATTGTGGGGACCGCTGTGGCGCAAGACGCCGACGCTGCAACGCGAGCGCGAACGCATCTGGCTGGCGGACGGGGACTTCATCGACCTTGACTGGCATGGCCCGCACCAGCCCCATGCGCCGCTGGTGCTGGTGCTTCACGGGTTGACGGGGTCATCGGGCTCACCCTATGTCAAAGGCTTGCAACAGGCGCTGGACGCACTGGGCTGGGCGAGCGTCGCGGCGAACTGGCGGGGCTGCTCTGGGGAACCGAACCTGCTGCCCCGCAGCTACCATTCCGGCGCCAGTGAGGACCTGGCTGAGATCGTCAGTCACCTGTGTGCCAAAAGGCCGCTGGCGCCCCTGTACGCGGTGGGCTACTCCCTGGGAGGCAATGTCCTGCTCAAATACCTGGGCGAACAGGGTGACAACAGCCGGTTGCAGGCGGCAGTCGCCGTTTCCGTGCCTTTTCGCCTGGATCAGTGTGCCGATCGTATCGGCCTGGGGTTTTCGAAGGTGTACCAGGCGCATTTCATGCGCGAGATGCTGGCCTATGTGCAGGTCAAGCAGCGCCTGTTCAAAGACCATGGTCACCCAGAACGGCTGGCAATCCTGGAGCAGCTCGGTCCACTGCATGGCTTGCGCACGTTCTGGGATTTCGATGCCAAGGTCACTGCACCGCTGAACGGTTTTCAGGATGTGCACGACTATTATCGCCGCGCTTCAAGTGGCTTCTACCTGAGCCATAACCGTACCCGGACCCTGATCATCCAGGCCAGCGACGACCCCTTCGTCTCGCCTCTGAGCGTGCCGACGGCAGATGAGCTGGCCCCAGGGACCGAGCTTGAGCTGCACGCTCAGGGTGGCCATGTCGGGTTCGTCGACGGCAGCCTGCGAAAACCGGGCTATTACCTGGAGCGCCGAATTCCGCAATGGTTACGCGAAGGCCTGTAGTGGAGGGCCTACTGGTCGCCCGTTGCCACTGCATGCTTAGGGCGGGTGATCCACTCACTCCATGAGCCTGCATACAGTTTGCCGAGCGGGTAACCGGCCAATGCCAGCGCGAACAGGTTATGACACGCCGTTACCCCTGAACCGCAGTACGCAACCAGATGCTCAGGCGCGCGTCCCTGCAGCTGCTGCTCGAAACGTTGCCGGAGTTGCTCGGGCGGAAGAAACCGGCCGTCGCTGCCAAGGTTCTCGGTGAAGGCGGCGCAGCGTGCGCCAGGGATGTGTCCTGCCACTGGGTCGATGGGTTCCATGTCGCCACGAAAACGTGGCAATGCGCGCGCATCCAGCAGGGTCAGGTCTGAGCTGCCCAGGCGCTGAACCAGGCTTTCGGCATCGATCAGCATGGCCTCATCGGGCTGGCCGCTGAAGTTGCCTTCGCGCCGGGCCGGGGGATCCAGGCTCAATGGCAGGTGCGCGGCGTGCCAGGCGGTCAGGCCGCCGTCCAGGATTGCAACGCCACTGCGTTTGCCCAGCCAGGCCAGCAGCCACCAGCCTCGCGCCGCATAGGCACCGGTACCGTCGTCGTACAGCACCACGTCGCTCTCGTTATCTACGCCCCATTCGCGCAGGCGCGCTACCAGCTTTTCTGGATCAGGCAGCGGGTGTCGCCCTGTCACACCCTTGCTGACCGGGCCGCTGAAGTCTCGCTCAAGGTCGGCAAAGTGCGCCCCTTCGATGTGACCCAAGGCGTAACTGCGCTGACCGTAATCCACATCCTCAAGGGCGAAACGACAGTCGAGAATGACAAGGCCGGGTGAATCCAGCCGCTCGGCCGACTGCTGCGGGGTGATCAACTGCGCAAGTGACATGACAATCTCCTGATCGATGTAATCCCGGGCCCGGGCGCTAGTGCTCAAGCGCCTGAATGAACGGTACGTGAAACTCGCTGCACAAGGCCTGCACGGCATTGCGCGCAGGCTCGGTGACGAACCCCAGCTCAAGGGCCAGCACCTGATAGACGCCCCGCTTGAACGCTTCTTCACCCAGGTGCGTTGCATGCTCCCGGGTCGTGCTGAGAAAGCGCACCCACGAGGTGAGCACGATCCAGGCATTGATGGTCAGCGACTCCTGCTGCGCGGGGTTCATCGCCAGAATACCCGCCTCGACGAAGCCGCGGTAAATGGCCTTGCCCTGACGCATGCAGCGTGCGGAGAAGCGCCGATAACGGGCTGCCAGCTCAGCATCGCTGCCCAGCAGATGCTCTAGGTCCCGGTGCAGGAAACGGTAGTTCCACATGGCAGCCAGCAGCGCCTGCAAGTAGAACCGCTTGTCCTGCACCGCCAGCGGGCGCCCCTGCGGCGGACGCAGAAAACTGTCTACGTGCGTTTCGTACTGGCTGAACAAAACCGCGATGATCGCCTGCTTGTTGGGGAAGTGGTAATAGAGATTGCCTGGCGAGATGCCCAGGTGCGCCGCGATATGGTTGGTGCTGACGCTGCGTTCGCCCGACTGATTGAACAGCTCAAGGCTGCTCTGAACGATTCTCTCGCGGGTCTTGATGGGCCGGGCCATGTCCAGCATCCTGTCTACGGAGCAGTGAAAACCGCCATGGTACGAGGTATTGCCAAGGCGTTGCACCGTATCAAAGCGCCGTGCTCTCGCACCATTGGCTGGCCCAAAGTATAGTGCCTTGGCCGGCCGCATGACTTGGCCGGGCGCAGTCGCTGCGCTACCATCCGACTCCCCAACGCACTCCAGCCAGGATGACGCGATGAACCGAGTGTTGTACCCGGGTACTTTCGACCCCATTACCAAAGGCCATGGCGATCTGGTCGAGCGCGCCTCGCGGCTGTTCGACACCGTGATCATTGCAGTGGCCGCCAGCCCCAAGAAAAACCCTTTGTTCCCGCTGGAACAACGCGTGGAGCTGGCCCGTGAGGTCACCAGGCACCTGCCCAATGTCGAAGTCATCGGCTTTTCCTCGTTGCTGGCGCATTTTGCCAAGGAGCAAGGTGCCAATGTGTTCCTTCGGGGTTTGCGTGCAGTGTCGGACTTCGAATACGAGTTCCAGCTGGCGAACATGAACCGTCAACTGGCACCCGACGTCGAGAGCCTGTTTCTCACGCCGTCGGAGCGGTACTCGTTCATCTCGTCGACCCTGGTCCGCGAAATAGCCGCACTGGGGGGCGATATCAGCAAATTCGTGCACCCGGCCGTGGCCGATGCGCTGACTGAACGCTTCAAGAAGTAAAGCCGCTGTTCCAGATCGTCGCGCCTGCGTGCACTGCAGGCGCGAATGCGGCACAATTGTGCCCATTGCGTTGAACATGCCCGGGCGCTGAGCCCCGGCCGGAGCCCCCATGTCCCTGATCATCACCGACGATTGCATCAACTGCGACGTCTGCGAACCCGAGTGCCCCAACGAGGCCATCTCCCAAGGCGAAGAGATCTACGTGATCGACCCCAACCTGTGCACCCAGTGCGTGGGTCATTACGACGAGCCGCAGTGCCAGCAGGTCTGCCCGGTCGACTGCATCCCACTGGATGAGGCGCACCCGGAAAGCGAAGAGCAACTGATGGCCAAGTACCTCAAGATCACTGGCAAGGCCTGACGCTGCCGGCCGTCGGCATCCTCGCGCATCGGCCTCTCCATGGCGATCATCCCGAAGCGCGCACGGCCTCAGCGTTGGCAGCGCGGGCAGAACACACTGGCGCGTTGCCCAAGCTTCACATCCCGCAACTCGGTGCCACACACCTTGCAGGGCAAGCCGCCGCGCCCGTAGGCGAACAGTGTCTGCTGGAAGTACCCTGGCTGGCCATCACCGCCGATGAAATCGCGCAGCGTGGTGCCGCCCAGTTCGATGGCGGCCGCCAGCACGCGTTTGATCTCGATGGCCAGCTTCAGGTATCGCGCCCGCGAGATGCCACCGGCCGCTCGGCGCGGATCGATGCCGGCAGCGAACAGTGCTTCGGTCGCATAGATGTTGCCCACCCCAACGACCACGGCGTTGTCCATGATGAAGGGCTTGACCGCCATCGAACGGCCTCGGGACAGCTGGAACAATCGCTCACCGTCAAACAGCTCGGTCAGCGGTTCGGGGCCGAGCCGCAGCAGCAATTGATGGTTGAGCGGGTCCTGGCTCCAGAGCATGGCGCCAAAGCGGCGCGGGTCGGTATAGCGCAGCATCAGACCGGATTCGAGCTCGATGTCCACGTGCTCATGCTTGCCAGCCGGCAAGCCCGCCTCCACCAGCCGTAGATTGCCCGACATGCCCAAGTGGCTGATCAGGGTGCCCACTTCGGCATTGATCAGCAGGTACTTGGCCCGGCGTTCGACCGTGACGATGCGCTGCCCGGAGAGCCGCACGTCCAGGTCTTCCGGGATCGGCCAGCGCAAGCGGCGGTCACGCACGACCACGCGGCTGACGCGCTGACCTTCGACGTGCGGTGCAATACCGCGCCGGGTGGTCTCTACCTCGGGTAACTCAGGCATGTATCAGTGCCCACCTAGTTCTCGGATGTTCTGTTTGAGGTTGTCGAAGTCGTATTCCGACAAGCCTATGTAATCGAGCACCAGCGGCCCCACTACGTTCCATTCCTGATCCACCGACTGGTTGCCCAATACCCGGTAGGAGGCACAGATATGCTCGGCCATCTTGAGCACCGCCAACAGGTTTTTCATCTGGCTCTGGTTGTTGCGGGCGCTGTCATCGCGAAACACCGCCAGCGCGTTGTGGTGGTTGGCGATGGCCCCGGTCAGGTGTTCGGGCAAGCGCCAGGACTTGGCCGTGAAATAGCCGACGACGGCATGATTGGTGTTGAAGGCGCGGTTCTCCGTGTCCACGACGCGGGTCTGCTCGTCGGTTTTTGCATAGGCTTCTTCGAGCACATCCATGTACGTGGGGAAGCGCTTTAGCATCAGCGGAACGCCGCAGTCGTGGAACAAGCCGAGGGTATAGGCTTCGTCGGCAGGCTGAATACCCGTGCGCTTGGCCAGCGTCAGGCAGGTCATCGCCACATCCTGCGCGGTATCCCAGAACCGGTTGAGCGTGACGATGGTTTCATCGCTCATTTCGCCCTTGATCGACTGCGCGTTGATCAAGTTGATGATCGAACGACTACCCAGCAAGTTCACCGCACGCTGGATCGAGCCTATCTTGTTGGACAGGCCAAAGTGCGCCGAGTTGACCAGCTTGAGCAAGGCGCCCGACAACCCAGGGTCCTGTGCGATCAGTTTGGCGATGGTTTCCAGGTCCGGATCAGGCATGTACTGCTCGAACTGCAAATCGACCATGATCTGCGGCTGCGGCGGGATGGTGATGCCTTGCAAGGCTTGCTGGATCTGTTCGGCGGTGAGTTCTTGGGACATGCGTGCACACTCGTATGGGACTGCCAATTCTACCGCGATGCACCCCACAGAACTAACCGCTGGATCAGTGAACTTGAACTTTCACAAGCGCGGACGGGCCTGTTTATCATATTCATCGAGTAAAGGAGCAAGGCCCATGGGTACTGAATTGAACGGCAAGCGCGTGGCCATCCTGGTGACTGATGGCTTCGAACAGGTGGAATTGACAGGCCCGCGTGACGCCCTGCAGCAGGCAGGTGCGCAGGTGCACGTGCTGAGCGAAAAGCAAGGCACGGTGCGCGGCTGGAACCACGACGAGCCCGCGGACGAGTTCAAGGTCGACGGCACCTTCGACAGCGCCAGCGAGCTTTATGATGCCGTGGTCCTGCCAGGCGGCGTACAGAACTCGGACACCATTCGCCTGGTTGAAGGCGCCCAGAAAATCGTCAAAAGCCATGACGCAGCCGGCAAACCGATTGCCGTGATCTGCCACGGCGGCTGGCTGCTGATTTCGAGCGGCTTGACCCAGGGCAAGCGCATGACCAGCTTCAAGACCCTGAAGGATGACCTGCGCAACGCTGGCGCCGAGTGGGTCGACGAAGAAGTGGTGGTTGACGGGAACCTGATCAGCAGCCGGCAGCCCGATGACATCCCTGCCTTCAACAAGGCACTGATCCAGGCCCTGTCGTCCTGACCGCTGGCGCTCAGCAATAAGGCTGGGTAGGGGTTATACTCCCGCTCTTTTTTCCGGAGCGACGTCATGTCCCTGCCCAGTCTTCGCCTTAAAGCTAATGCCGACCGCCGCCTGCGCGCAGGCCACCTGTGGGTCTACAGCAACGAAGTGGACGTTGCCGCCACCCCGCTTCAAGGCTTGCAGGCCGGTCAGCAGGCCGTGCTCGAAGCCGCCAACGGCAAACCACTGGGCATCGTTGCCCTGAGCCCCAATAACCTGATCTGCGCCCGTCTGCTGTCACGCGACGTTAAACTGCCGCTGGACAAATCGCTGCTGGTGCACCGCCTGAACGTGGCCTTGTCCCTGCGCGAGCGCCTGTTCGACAAGCCGTGCTACCGACTTGTCTATGGCGATTCCGATTGGCTGCCGGGGCTGGTCGTCGATCGCTTCTTCGACATTCTGGTGGTGCAACTGGCATCGGCAACCATGGAAGCGCACAAGGATGAGGTCATCGCGGCGCTGGTCCAGGTGCTCAAGCCAAGCGGCATCCTGTTCAAGAACGATTCGGCAGCCCGCGATGCCGAAGGCCTGCAGCGCTATGTGGAAACCGTCTACGGTGAAGTCCCGGATTGGGTACCGCTGGAAGAAAACGGTGTCCGTTTCGAAGCCCCGGTCCGTGAAGGCCAGAAAACCGGCTGGTTCTATGACCACCGCATGAACCGTGCACGCCTGGCCCCCTATGTTCAGGGCAAGCGCGTACTCGACCTGTTCAGCTACATCGGCGGTTGGGGCGTGCAGGCAGGTGCCTTCGGCGCCAGCGAAGTGTTCTGCGTCGATGCCTCGGGCTTTGCCTTGGATGGCGTTGAACGCAACGCCCAGCTCAACGGTATCGGTGACAAGCTGACCTGCATCGAGGGCGACGTCTTCGAAGCCTTGCGCGAACTCAAGGCAGCCGAGGAACGCTTCGACGTGATCATTGCCGACCCGCCCGCCTTCATCAAGCGCAAGAAAGACCTGAAGAACGGCGAGGCTGCCTACCGCAGGCTCAACGAGCAGGCCATGCGCATGCTGAACAAGGACGGCATTCTGGTCAGTGCTTCCTGCTCGATGCACCTCCCCGAAGACGACCTGCACAACATCCTGCTGACCAGTGCCCGTCACCTGGACCGCAACATGCAGTTGCTCGAGCGCGGTGGTCAGGGCCCTGACCATCCGGTGCACCCGGCGATTGGTGAAACCCGCTACATCAAGAGCATTACCTGCCGGTTGCTGCCTAACAGTTGACACTATGAACCTCTAAAAAAACCGGCGAAAGCCGGTTTTTTTTGGTGGACTGTTTCAAATGTATAATCCTAAGTAACTTTTCCCACAGCCACATCGGAAGTTTCTCAGCATGAACAAGATTGCACATATTGACCTACCTGCCAGGCTCGAAAGTGTCGCAATCCCGCGACAAACAGGAGAAAAAATAATGAAAGAAGTTCAACTGGAATCCAAAAAGGCTGAAAACCTCAATCACATTGTAGCGCCAAAATAATGGGAGGGGCCATGGCGCAGTCTATTACTGCGCCCTGGCTTAAGGAGAGAAAATATGAAAATCAGCCCGTATTTTTTTATTTTTCCTCATGATTCCAATCTGGTGCTTTGGAATTTCAAGAATCACAAGCAGTACATTGTGAATCAAGCATTTCTCAGACGAATTCATGCACTCACCTTAGATATTTCACGATACGACCCCACTCACGCCTTGGACACAAAACTTCATGAGCTCGGTGTCATCATCGAAAGCTTCGAGAAACCTGATCCTTGGGGCTGGGACATGCTGTCGTGGATCTTCCACATCGGTACAAAAGACATCCCTTGCACTGACATTCCAAAAGACAGTAGCGCTTGGGCCAAAGCATACATAGCTCATTGTAATGATGCGTTATCCAGGCCACTGCCCTCCCCGAATCAGCAAAAGCAGGCTCAGCACTGCATTAAGCTAAATCCTCCAGTAGGAGGCGAGCTTGACCTATATCGAAAGCGACAAACCTGCCGCGCCTTTAACGATAGTCCAGTCAAGATTGACATCGTCAGTATGGCCTTATTTTATTGCTTGGGCTTCCTCAAAGAACGCGATTGCCTTGCAGAATCAATGATACCTGAGCCTTTTCGGAAAAGGCGCTGTTGCCCCTCAGGCGGTGGCCTCAACGCTACGGAAGGTTATCTATATGCGCAAAACGTAGAAGGCCTCGAAAGCGGGCTCTACTACTATGACCCTGAGCACCATCGGTTGGATCTTCGCAGTAAAGGGACCTATGAACTAGGCCCCCTTTTAGGCGGCCAGCATTTCGCAGACGAACTTGCATTCGGGTTGTTCCTAACCTCTCGACTCGATAAGTTGTGGTGGAAATACACGCATTCCCGCGCGTACCGCATGGCCTTAATTGAAATCGGGCACGTCTCACAGATGTTTCTAAATGTCTGCACCCAAGCTGAATTGGGCACTTGGCTAACCGGGGCATTAACAGACTCGAAAATCGAAGAATTACTAGGCATCGACAGAACTACCGAGGAAGTCTTCTTCTTTGTCGGCGCGGGTCACGGCACAGGAAGAATACAGCCGGTTGTTTTAGAAGAATTCCTAGCAAACGGCCAGACCACAGCGAGTGACAACAATGAAACGTAACGTCACAAAACCTCATCTTTCTAGATCATTCGAAAATTGGCACTGTCAGAGCAGCGTTAGAGCATCCCCATATAATTATGTGCTTTCGCCTGAGGCGTTGGAAAACCTTGAATGTAGAAACTGGTTCCCCCCGTCGCTGTTGCCTTTCTTGCAAAATCGACATATACGCAATAGATCTAACATAAAAGTCAGATTACAAGCGTGCTACCTCGTGCATTTTCTTGATTACACCAACGTTCTTGAGCACACGGTCGTGAATGCGGCCATCGAAACTATAGCTCATAACAAGCTAAGCGTAAGCTTTGATTCCGACATCAAAGTCATGGCGCACATGATCTATACGGACGAGGGGTATCACGCTTTATTTTCGGCATTAATCGCTGACCAAATTGCTCACCACTTTGATGCACCGCGACTACCCTCAACAAGGCTGGAAGAACTAAACTCATTCCTTAAAGAGACGCACACTGCTTATAGGTCACTCCTTAAATTTGTAATTGGTTTCGTTTCAGAAACCGTCATTGCTAACGAACTACGCAATTTGAGCAAGCACCATCTCGTGGCCACAGTAGAGCGGATGTTCAAAGATCATCTACGCGATGAAGCAAAGCATGCTCTTTATTTTTCGTATTGCTTTACATGGCTCTGGCCCAAACTCGAAGAGCGGGAGAAAGATTTCGTGGTTCGCGCACTGGCAAGGGTGATACAGATTTTTTGCTCATTTGATGAACGATGGCTTATTGGCAACCTCCTGCAATGTGGCCTGCCACTCAGTTCACATCCCTGTATCGTCCGGGATTGTCAACACTGGTCGATCAATCGCTTAATACTGGCTGGATCAGAAACAGTCATCGCCATAAGGAAGGCGGGAATATTAGACATCCCTAAATACAGAGATGCATTAGAAAAAGCAGGCCTTACACATGGGTGAAACTGAAAAAAACGCCATTCAACATTCACCCATAGCGTTAACAGGTTTTTTGTTGCTGATCACTATGCTAGGGGTCTTTCCGATTGATGTCATCTTACCTTCGTTCCAACCGATAGCTAAACATCTAGATACGGGTCCTAACAATATCGCGCTATCAGTGGGTTATTTTGTACTGGCCATGGCCTTCTCGCAACTGGTCATCGGCCCACTGTCAGATAAACTTGGAAGGAAACGACTTCTAATTTGGGGACTGTGGGTGGCATCGATCGGTGCTTTAGGATGCCTACTGACCGAACGATACGCGCTGTTCGTCGCCTTCAGAGTAATCCAGGCTTTAGGGTGCGGCTGCTTTGTTCTCACACAACCGCTTGTACAAGATTTTTTTGATAATACGCGGAGAAACGCTGCCAGGATCGTCCAAATTACCGCAAGCGGATTGTTTATCTCCGTGTCACCGTTGATTGGCAGTTGGCTGCAAAGTCATTTTAGCTGGCAAAGCAGCTTTGTAGTATTTATCGCCTTGACGGGAATGACGTTATTTGCCGCCCAATCGCTACTTGAAAAAGACAGTACTGAATCGTCACACAGCCCCTCTATCGTGCAATCTTACGCTAAACTGATGCTGGATAAACTGTTTATTCGCTACTCCATTCTCGCCGCACTGGGCTTCGCCTGCCACTTCTCCTTCATTGTGGCCTCACCGTTATTGTTTATAAAAATCCTGCATTTCACGCCTTATCAGTTCTCAGTGGCATTCATATTTTATGGCATGGCTTATGTTATAGGGGGTGTGGCCGCAACGCTCATCAACCGTCGTGCAAGTTCGTTAGCACAGCTCTTTTTAGGTGTAGGCCTAATTGCTGTAGCTGGCGCCTTCATCTTCGTATGGCATTGGATTAAACAACCATCAGCCCTGTCCCTGCTGCTTCCGATGGTGCTCAGCACAGCCGGCACATGCCTGTGTCGCTGCGCCGCGACTACCTGCGCTTTGGAGTGCCGACCGAACGAAGCGGGCGCATCCTCCGCCTTACTGAGCGCGCTGGTTTTCGCCGTAGGCGCAATCGCCAGCGGCTTCGTAAGTCTCTTGCACGAAAACTTGCCTGTCGGGCTGGGTGCTGTTTTTCTACTTGTCGCTCTCACTTCTCTGTGCCTGATAGGCATGATCCGTAGATTAAGCGATGGAAGCGGGGCTCAGACCTCTTCATGAGCACGCTTAAAGGTAGCGCCTGGAAACTTTATTCCAAATGACAAGTAAGCGTGTTTTGCTTCAAGGCCCACGGCTACGCTTTAAATGGCGTGCCGCTCAACGCAACGCTGAACAGCGTTGGCGGTAAGCTGAGCGGCATCAAGCACGACCTAGTCGGTTGCCTTGTTCAAAGCCCAAGCACCTGGGTCGCGATCCCGAAGTACACCAATACGCCTGCTGCGTCGGCAATCGAGGTGATCAGCGGCCCGCTGGCCGTGGCAGGGTCCAGCTTGAGCCGGCTCAGCAGAAACGGCAGGCTCATGCCGATCAGGCTGCCGACCAGCACGATCACCACCATGCTGCTGGCCACGATCAAGGCGATCTGCGGGCCGCCCCGCAGCAGCCCAAGCGATGCCACGGCCACCGCCATGGTGCAGCCCAGCAGCAGCGCGACGCCAAATTCACGGCCCAGCATTCTTCCCCAGTCGCTCAGCGTGACCTCGCCTGTGGCCAGACCTCTGACCATGAGAGTAGCCGACTGCGAGCCGGCATTGCCGCCGCTGTCCACCAGCAGTGGCAGAAAGAATACCAGCGCGATGTGCGCGGCAATCGTTTCTTCGAAGGCCGCGATGCCGGCCCCTGAGAACAGGTTGCCGAACACCAGCAGCACCAGCCACAGCACACGCTTGCGGTACAGCAACCCGAGGGTCGCATGCCGCAGGTCACCGATGGTGTTGGTGAGGGAGGCGCCTTTGTGAAAGCTTTCGGTGGTTTGCCGCCGTTGCGTATCGAGCGCAGCGTCTACGGCACAAACAGCGGTGTTTTTATCGATAGGGTTTTGCATGAAGTTCTCCAGGCGCCGACCAGGCGCCTGCAGGCTTCAGCCTCGCAGACTCAAGCCCTAGGCAGCCCTGGCGGCGCCGCGCTCAGTGCCAGATTGCAGTTCATGGTGAACCGGTAACTGGGAAGGTCCATTGAGGGTCATCTCGTCAAGCCGCACATGCGGCGGCCGAATGATAATGGCAAGTCAGGTGCAGGTCAGCCTCACACGGATCGTTTCAGACGGTTCCTACAACTTCGGGTTTTGCCCAAAAACGCCACCTGGGCACATCGTCATGCCTTCCCGGCGCCAGCGGTGTAGAATCGGGCTATTCATCGCCAGTCATCCCCCGGCGGGTTTATGAGCTCTGGCCAAGCACGCGGCGATCCCGCGCGGTCTTCGGCCCCATCCGTGCCAGTGGCAACCGGCCTGCGGTACAGAGGACAAGAGAAGCTCACTCCCCTTTCTGTGACCTGATTAAGCCGCCAGGAGTGTTTCATGCCTGATTATCGTTCCAAGACTTCCACCCACGGCCGCAACATGGCAGGTGCACGCGCCCTGTGGCGTGCCACCGGCATGAAGGACGAAGACTTCAAGAAGCCGATCATCGCCATCGCCAACTCCTTCACCCAGTTCGTGCCGGGCCATGTGCACCTCAAGGACCTGGGCCAGTTGGTCGCTCGCGAGATCGAGCGCGCCGGTGGCGTGGCCAAGGAATTCAACACCATCGCGGTCGATGACGGCATCGCCATGGGCCACGACGGCATGCTGTACTCGCTGCCCAGCCGTGAAATCATCGCCGACGCGGTGGAGTACATGGTCAACGCGCACTGTGCCGATGCCATCGTCTGCATCTCCAACTGCGACAAGATCACCCCCGGCATGCTGATGGCCGCCTTGCGCCTGAACATTCCGGTGATCTTCGTCTCCGGCGGCCCGATGGAAGCTGGCAAGACCAAGCTGGCCAGCCATGGCCTGGACCTGGTCGATGCCATGGTCATCGCCGCCGACAGCACGGCCTCCGACGAAAAGGTCGCCGAATACGAGCGTAGCGCCTGTCCTACCTGCGGCTCGTGCTCGGGCATGTTCACCGCCAACTCGATGAACTGCCTGACCGAGGCGTTGGGCCTGGCCCTGCCGGGCAACGGCTCCACCCTGGCTACCCATTCGGACCGCGAGCAATTGTTCCTGACCGCCGGCCGCACCATCGTCGAGCTGTGCAAGCGTTACTACGGCGAGAACGACGCATCGGTCCTGCCGCGCAGCATCGCCAACTTCAAGGCGTTCGAGAACGCCATGATGCTGGACATCGCCATGGGTGGCTCGACCAATACCATCCTGCACCTGCTGGCGGCGGCGCAGGAAGGCGAAGTGGCGTTCGACCTGCGCGACATCGATCGCCTGTCGCGCAAGGTGCCGCAACTGTGCAAGGTGGCGCCCAACATCCAGAAGTACCACATGGAGGACGTGCACCGCGCTGGCGGTATCTTCAGCATCCTGGGTTCGCTGGCCCGTGGCGGCCTGCTGCACACCGACCTGCCTACCGTGCACAGCCGCAGCATGGAAGAAGCCATCGCCAAGTGGGACATCACCCAGACCGACGACGAAGCAGTCCACACCTTCTTCAAGGCGGGCCCGGCCGGCATCCCGACCCAGACCGCGTTCAGCCAGTCGACGCGTTGGGAAACCCTGGATGACGACCGCGAGAACGGCTGCATCCGCAGCTTCGAGCACGCGTATTCACAAGAGGGTGGCCTGGCCGTGCTGTACGGCAACATCGCCCTGGACGGCTGCGTGGTGAAAACCGCCGGTGTCGACGAATCGATCCACGTGTTCGAAGGCACGGCCAAGATCTTCGAAAGCCAGGATAGCGCCGTGCGTGGCATCCTCGCCGACGAAGTAAAAGCCGGCGACATCGTGATCATCCGCTACGAAGGCCCGAAAGGTGGCCCGGGCATGCAGGAAATGCTCTATCCCACGTCGTACCTCAAGTCCAAGGGCCTGGGCAAAGCGTGCGCCCTGCTCACCGACGGCCGCTTCTCGGGGGGCACCTCGGGCCTGTCCATTGGCCATGCCTCGCCGGAAGCCGCCGCAGGCGGCGCCATCGGCCTGGTACGCGACGGCGACAAGGTCCTGATCGATATACCCAACCGCTCGATCAACCTGCTGGTCAGCGATGACGAGCTGGCCGAGCGCCGCGCCGAGCAGGACAAGAAGGGCTGGAAACCGGCTGAAGTACGCCCGCGCAAGGTGACGACAGCTTTGAAGGCCTACGCCCTGCTGGCGACCAGTGCCGACAAAGGTGCCGTGCGCAACAAGGCGATGCTCGAAGGGCTGTGATACTCGTCCAGCTGTACAAGAACCGGCGCCTTGAGCGCCGGTTTTTTTTGCCGAAACGGCGATGGGGCTTATACAGCATGGAACCACGGCCTGCATCATTGAATCTGTTCAGGCGTCACGATCACCCAGTTCTTGTCTGCCGTCACCGGCAACCCTTCCTTGGCCTGGGCAGCTGCCTGGCTGGCGATCATCCCCTCGAGCTGCTCCATGTACTTGGGCTTGCGGTTTATCCACAGGTGGATACCGCCCTTGCCGACATCCACGCCATGAAACTGCATGTAGCCATCACTGGTCGGGGTATCGCCGCCCACCAGCACGGGCTTTTTCCATTCATCAATGTAGGTCAGGATCGCCGCTTGCTTGCCCGCCATCCACGTGGCTGGTGTCCACAGGTAAGGGGTCAGTTCAAGCCCTTCGTTAGCCTTGGCATCGTAGTGCCCAGCGCTGATCTGCTTGCGTGCCGTTGTCAATTGTCCCGTGGCGCGATCCTTGAGCAACAGGCTGACTCCAATCACGTTCTGCGGTTTCACGTTGTAGCCGTACTTGGGGTCGGAGGCGACCATGCGCACCAGCTCTTCGGAAGCGGCTGATACCACGTAGACCTCGATGCCGTTCTCCATCAACTTGTTGTACAGCTCGGCCTGGCCCTTGAAGACCTTGGGCGGCTGCACTTCGATGGCCTTGACCTGACCCCCTTCGTAATAGGTGCTGGACACAGGCTTGCCAGACGCCATGAGTTCATCCACCTGTACTTTCAGTTCCTTGAGGGTGAAGCCGGAAAACACTTGCGCCACCCAGGGGTAGCAGACCATGTCGTCGATCTCGCACAGTCGGTAGTAGTAGCTGAACAGGCTCTCCTTGTGCTCGGCGCTGTCCTTGAAGGGGATGAGTTTCAGCGAAGGGTCCAGCTTGTCGCGGCTCAGCAGCCCTTTGTTCTCCATGAAGGGCAGCAAGGCCTCTTCCAGGTCATAGCGATAGCTGGTGTTGTCCATGTCGAACACCGCGTAGTTACCTTTGTGGGCATTGGCGGTGATCATGCGGTCGAGCTGTTTGGCGGCTTCAGCTGGCCAATGATCAAGCTCGGTAGCGAAGGTTTTCAGGCTCAACAGCAGGGATAGGCCAATGGCAGCGGTTTTGAGCGCAACGTTCATGTACGAATCTCCTGAGACGACTGACAGACGCTAGTCGAGTGAGACCCGTCGGTCACGCTCGATTGCGACCTTTATGCCCCCGTAAACGCCGTGTTCATTGCAATCCGCGACGTCTCGATATTCCATTTACGACTATACAAATTCCATTTGGGTATAAATTCCTTTGTTTTCAGGCTGTTAGCATTTCCACTCGCAATCGCACATAGAGGCGGCGACTCATCCTCTCGTTTCCGGAGCTTTAATGAACCTGCCACTGCTGCTTAACCTGCTGGCGTTCCTGGCCTTGTTGCTGGGGCTGGCGCAGACCCGTCATACCGATTGGAGCCTGGCCAAGAAAGTGCTGCTGGGCCTGGCACTGGGCGTGGGCTTCGGCCTGGTACTGCACACGATCTATGGCGCAGGGCACCCCGTGCTCAAGACCACCATCACCTGGCTGGACCTGGTCGGCAACGGCTACGTAGGCCTGTTGCAGATGATCGTCATGCCGCTGATTTTCGCCTCCATCCTCAGTGCCGTGGCGCGTCTTCACAATGCTTCTTCCCTGGGGCGCATCAGCGTCCTGAGCATCGGCACGCTGCTGCTGACCACGGCGATCGCTGCCCTGATCGGCATCCTGCTGACCAACCTCTTTGGCCTCAGTGCCGAAGGCTTGGTGGCAGGCGCCCAGGAGAGCGCACGCATGCAGGTGATCCACAGCGACTATGCAGGCAAGGTCGCCGACCTCAACATCCCGCAACTGCTGCTCTCGTTCATCCCCAGCAACCCGGTCGGCGACCTGGCGCGGGCCAAGCCGACATCGATCATCAGCGTGGTCATCTTTGCCGTTTTCGTCGGCCTGGCCGCCTTGCAGTTGATCAGGGACGACGCCGAGAAGGGTCAGCGTGCACTGTCGGCCATCGATACCCTGCAAGCCTGGGTAATGCGTCTGGTGCGCGTGGTCATGAAACTCACCCCTTACGGCGTGCTGGCGTTGATGACCAAGGTGGTGGCCAGCTCGAACATGGAAGACATCCTCAAGCTGGGCAGCTTCGTGGTCGTGTCCTACCTGGGCCTGGCGCTGATGTTCGTGGTTCACGCGCTCATCCTGGCGGCAATCGGGGTCAGCCCGCTGCGCTTCTTCCGCAAGGTGTGGCCGGTGCTGACCTTCGCCTTCACCAGCCGTTCGAGCGCTGCCAGTATCCCGCTGAACATCGAGGCCCAGACGCGCCGGCTGGGCGTGCCGCAGTCGATCGCCAGCTTCAGCGCCTCGTTCGGGACCACCATCGGCCAGAATGGCTGTGCCGGGCTCTATCCTGCCATGCTGGCAGTGATGGTCGCGCCAGCGGTTGGCATCGATACCTTCGACCCGCTGTGGATCGCCACCTTGGTGGCCATCGTCACGCTCAGTTCAGCCGGGGTGGCCGGGGTTGGCGGCGGCGCCACCTTCGCCGCGCTGATCGTGCTGCCGGCCATGGGCTTGCCGGTGGAGCTGGTGGCACTGCTGATTTCGGTAGAGCCGTTGATCGACATGGGCCGTACGGCGTTGAACGTGAACGGTTCGATGACGGCAGGCGTGGTAACCAGCCAGCTGCTCAAGGAAACCGACAAGCAGGTACTGGCCGATGATGAACACGCAGAATTGAGCCATACCTGAGTGCAGATGGGGCCGCACAGCGCGGCTCCCTTCCTGGCGCAACAGGCGTTCAGGCCTTGTCCCACACCTCGAAGTGATACAGCGGCTTGCCTTCCTCAGCCTGCGCCTGGCTGGACGTGAGCGTCCACTGCTTGCGATCGAAATCCGGGAACCAGGCATCGCCCAGCGGCGACAGCTCGACCCGCGTCACGTACAGGCGGCTGACGAGCCCTTGCTCCAGCGCCTGCCCGTAGAGCTGCGCACCACCGATCAGCATCAGTTCGTCGACACCTTGCTCGCGCGCCCACTGATCGGCCCGCACCAGCGCCTCTTCCAGTGAAGCGAAAACCTCGGCACCGGCCAGTTCCAGCCCGGGCTGCCTGCTGACCACGATGTTCAACCGCCCAGGCAGCGGCCTTCCCAGCGAGTCCCAGGTCTTGCGGCCCATGATGATGGGCTTGCCCAAGGTGGTGGCCTTGAAGTACTTGAAGTCCCCCGGCAAATGCCAGGGCATGGAATTGTCGATGCCTATCACGCGGTTTTCGGCGCAGGCCACGATCAGGCTCAGGGGCAGTAATGTGTTCATGCCAGCGAGAATAGCACCGCACGGGTGAGTTATGCTGCTGCCACGACCTGTGCAATGGAAGACCCTGTGACTGCACCTTCTTTGCTGGACAAGCGCTGGCTCACCGAGGCGATACGCCTGCGCGAGGAACATGCCGGCCCCCTCGAGGATCAGGAAGCCAACCGCCGTGCTCGCCAGCAAGGCGGCAGCCTGGCCTTGCGCATCGAGACCCGTGCGCTGCTGTTGGCCGAACGCGACGGCATGACCGCCGCGTTGTGGCGCTGGAAGCAAGGGGCGCGCCTGGCGCTGTTGGCGATGCTGGTGATGGCGGTGCTCAGTGGCGGGGGCCTGGCGTTGGCCGCCCTGGGTGACGGGCAGCGGCCGGTGAATGTCTTCTGGGCGCTGGGCAGCCTGCTGGGGCTGAACCTGGTCATGCTGCTGGGCTGGCTGATCGGCTTGTTCCTGAGCGGTGAGCACGGCGCGCTGCTGGGGCGGCTTTGGCTGTGGTTGAGCGAACGCTTGGCCCGCGACGCCCGTGCCGCCCACCTGGCGCCGGCCTTGCTAGTGCTGCTGGGGCGCCAACGCCTGGGCCGTTGGTTGCTGGGTTTGCTGGTCCACAGCCTGTGGCTGGTGGCCATGCTGAGCGCGGTAGGTGTGCTGCTGACATTGCTGGCCACCCGGCGCTATGGCTTCGTCTGGGAAACCACGTTGTTGGCGGCCGAACCCTTCATCGCCATGACCCAGGCCCTGGGCGCCCTGCCCGCGCTGCTGGGCTTTGCGGTGCCTGACCCGGCCATGATCCGTGCCAGCGGCGACACCGCGCCGGCCCTGGCCATGACGCGCCAGGCATGGGCCAGCTGGCTGCTGGGCGTGGTGTTGGTCTATGGCGTGCTGCCGCGCCTGCTCTTGGCCGGCGTGTGCCTGTGGCGCTGGCGGCAAGGGCGCGAACATTTGGCGCTGGACACGAACCTGCCAGGCTACATGCCGCTGCGCGAGAGGCTGATGCCCAACAGCGAGCGCCTGGGCGTCCAAGACGATGCACCCGACACACTGCCGCAGTTCAAGGCCGAGCCGTCACTCATCGAAAATGCCGGCGCACTGCTGGTTGGCGTCGAGCTGGACGATCAGCGCCCCTGGCCGCCGTCATTGCCCGCCAACGTCGCCGATGCCGGCGTACTGGACAGCCGGGAGTCGCGGCATCGTCTGCTCGAACAACTGGGGCGTTTTCCACCCGCACGCCTGGCCATTGCCCTTGACCCTGAGCGCTCGCCGGATCGCGGCAGCCTGGCCTTGCTCGCCGAGCTGGCGCGCAATGCCGGAAGTACGCGCATCTGGCTGTTGCCTGCCGCCGCTGATCAGCCTCGCGATGAGCGGCGCCTGAATGACTGGTGTGAAGCCCTGGATCGCCTGGGGCTTCCCTATGCCGACACCCTACCGCTGGCCTGGTTGGAGCACGCTCATGACTGAGCCCTTGAAGCTGGCCGTGGTAGGCCACACCAACGTGGGCAAGACCTCGCTGCTACGCACCCTCACGCGCGACGTCGGTTTCGGGGAGGTCTCGCATCGTCCCAGCACCACACGCCATGTGGAAGGCGCTCGCTTGTCCGTGGACGGGCAGCCTCTGCTGGAGCTCTACGACACACCGGGACTGGAAGACGCAATTGCCCTGCTCGACTACCTCGAACGCCTTGAGCGCCCTGGCGAGCGCCTGGATGGCCCGGCGCGGCTGGAGCGGTTTCTTCAGGGCAGCGAGGCCCGCCAGCGCTTCGAGCAGGAGGCCAAGGTGCTGCGCCAGCTGCTGGCCAGCGACGCCGGGCTCTATGTCATCGACGCCCGCGAGCCGGTGCTGGCCAAGTACCGTGACGAACTCGACGTGCTGGCAAGCTGCGGCAAGCCACTTCTACCGGTGCTTAACTTCGTTTCCAGCCATCCGCATCGCGAACCGCAGTGGCGTGAAGCACTCGCCCGGCTTGGGCTTCATGCATTGGTGAAATTCGACAGCGTGGCCCCGCCAGAAGATGGCGAGCGCCGCCTGTACGAGAGCCTGGCCCTGCTGCTGGAGGAGGCGCGCCCCAGCTTGCAGCGCCTGATCGACGATCAGCAGGCCCAACGGGTAGCTCGTCAGCAAGGCGGCAAGCGTCTGATCGCCGAATTGCTGCTGGACTGCGCCGCTTGTCGGCGCAGCGTGGAAGGTGAACCGTCTGCCCAGGCACAGGCCATCGAGGCGCTTCACCAGGCCGTGCGCCAGCGTGAACAGCGCTGCGTGGAGGCCCTGCTCAAGCTCTATGCGTTCCGGCGCGACGATGCGCACGCCAGTGACCTGCCGTTGCTGGACGGGCGCTGGGGAGACGATCTGTTCAATCCTGAGACCCTGAAGCAGCTTGGGGTGCGGGTAGGCGGCGGAGTGGCGGCAGGCGCGGCGGCCGGTGCCGGGGTGGACCTGCTGGCAGGTGGGCTGACCCTGGGGGTCGCAGCATTGGCCGGGGCCATCGCCGGCGGTGCCCTGCAGACGGCTCGCGGCTATGGCGCGCGCCTGATGGGCAAGCTCAAGGGCAAACGCGAGCTCACCGTCGACGATACCGTCCTGCGCTTGCTGGCCCTGCGTCAGCAACAACTGATGGTGGCACTGGACCACCGTGGGCATGCCGCTCAGGACAGTATTCGCCTGGGCCAGCTGGATGAAAAGACCTGGCGTCAGGGCAAGCTGCCCGAACCGCTGGTGCGGGCTCGCGCGCATCCACAATGGTCCAAGCTCAATCCCGGTGCTAAACCGAACCAGGCCCAGCGCCAGGAGCAGCTCGAAGCGCTGGTGCAGCAGCTCTAGGCCTGGCCTTTGAGTCGGCGGTCACTTGCGCAACAAGCGCAGGCCGTTGAACACCACCAGCAGGCTAACGCCCATGTCGGCGAATACGGCCATCCACATGGTGGCCAGCCCGGCGAACGTTATGCCCAGGAAGATCGCCTTGATCGCCAAGGCCAGCACGATGTTTTGCTTGAGGATCGCTGCGGTATGCCGCGACAGCCTGATGAACGCAGGGATCTTGCGCAAGTCGTCGTCCATCAGCGCCACATCGGCCGTTTCGATGGCGGTATCGGTGCCAGCCGCCGCCATGGCGAAGCCGATTTCGGCCCGGGCCAGCGCTGGTGCATCGTTGATGCCGTCCCCGACCATGCCAACGCGATGACCTTGGTCGTACAGCGCCTGGATACTACTGAGCTTGTCGGCTGGCAGAAGGTTACCTTCGGCCCGATCAATGCCTACTGTACGCGCGATAGCCGCAGCGGTGTGCGGGTTGTCGCCGGTCAGCATGGCCGTCTGGATGCCCAGCGCATGAAGCTCGGCAATGGCTTGCCGGCTGCTTTCCTTGACGGTATCGGCCACTGCAAACAATGCCAGGGGGCCTGATGCGTTGAGCAGCAACACCACTGTCTTGCCCTGCTGTTCCAAGGCATCCAGCTGGGCCTCCAGTTCTGGTGAACACAATCCCAGCTCCTCGACCAGACGATGGTTGCCCAGATGCAACACCTCACCCTCAAGGTTGCCACGCACGCCACGGCCCGCCAGCGCGGTGAAATCCCGGACCTCAAGGTGGGGCAGGTCGTTGTCCTGGCCGAACTGGGCTATCGCTCGGGACACGGGGTGATCGGAGCGTGCACCCAGGCTCGATGCCAGGGCCTGCGCACGATGCTCGAACGCCGGTTGCAGGGCTTTGAAGTCTGTCTGGACCGGCTTGCCGTGGGTGATCGTGCCGGTCTTGTCCAGGGCCAGGAAGTCCAGGTGGCGCCCGCCCTCGAGGTACACCCCGCCCTTGATCAGGATGCCTTTGCGCGCTGCCGCCGCCAGGCCACTGACGATGGTGACGGGGGTCGAGATCACCAGTGCACAGGGGCATGCCACTACCAGCAGCACAAGCGCGCGATACACCCAGTCGAACCACGTGCCGTTCAGCAGGAGCGGCGGGATGATCGCCACGGCCAACGCCAGGGCCAGCACTGCCGGCGTATAGATCCGCGAAAACCGGTCGACGAAGCGCTGGGTTGGCGCCCGCGCCCCTTGCGCCTGCTCGACGGCCTTGATGATGCGCGCCAGCGTGGACTGACCAGCTACTGCGGTGGCTTGGATTTCCAGTGCGCCTGCCTGGTTGATGGTACCGGCGAAGACCTTGTCGCCCTGGACCTTCTCCACCGGCAGGCTTTCACCCGTGATCGGTGACTGATCGACGCTGGACTGCCCGCTGATCACTTGGCCATCGAGCCCGATCCGCTCGCCTGGCCGTACTCGCATCGTTGCGCCGACAGCGACTTCACGCACGTCCACTTCGCGCCACTGGCCATCGGCCTGTTGCACGGTTGCCATGTCCGGCGCCAGCTGCATGAGCCCGCCAATGGCATTGCGTGCACGGTCCAGCGAGCGGGCCTCGATCAGTTCGGCCACGGTAAAGAGCACCATCACCATGGCTGCTTCCGGCCATTGGCCGATCAGCAGCGCACCGGTGACCGCGATGCTCATCAGGGCATTGATGTTGAGGTTTCGGTTATTTAGCGCGATCCAGCCTTTCTTGTAGGTACCCAGACCACAACCCAGGATCGCCGCCAGTGCCAGCGCGGCCACCACCCACTGCGGTGCGAGCTGGGCGAAGTGCACGACTTCGGCGCCCAGGGCTGCCAGACCGGACAGCGCAAGTGGCCACCAAGCCTGTCTGGGCGGCGGCGCTGGCGCGGCAGCGCTATCGGCATCCCCCACGAGCGGCTCGGCTTTCATCCCCAGGCTGTCGATGGCCCGTTCGATGTCGGACGTGCCATCGAGCGTGTGCCTGACCCCAAGAACGCGGCTGATGAGGTTGAACTCCAGGGCCTCGATGCCGGCCATCTTACCCAGCTTGTCCTGGATCAGCGTCTGCTCGGTCGGGCAATCCATGGCTTCGATCCGAAAACGGCTGAGCAGAGCCTGCTTGCTGGGCCGGGACGTCAACTGCACATGAGCAGGCGCCGCCTGCGTGCTGCAACAGGCATGACCCTGATCGCCATGGCCCACGCCGTCATGGGCATGGTCATGATTGTGCTCATGATGATGCGAGTGTTCGGGGCTGACAGACTTGTTCATGGGTCATCCTTATTGAGCCTGTTGCCAAGTGAACACCCTGTAGCCACTATAGGGTCAAGCGAATGCCTGGAGTTTCCAACATGAAGATCGGCGACCTTGCCAAGGCGACGGACTGCGCTGTCGAGACCATTCGTTATTACGAACGCGAGAAGCTTCTGCCAGAGCCTGCGCGCAGCGAGGGCAACTACCGGATGTATACGCAAGCGCATGTCGAGCGCCTGACATTCATCCGCAACTGCCGCACGCTGGACATGACGCTGGATGAAATCCGCAGCCTGCTGCAGCTGCGTGACAGCCCCCAGGCCTCGTGCGGCAGCGTGAATGCCTTGATCGACGAGCATATCGAGCACGTCCAGGCCCGGCTCGATGGATTGGTGGCGTTACAGGCGCAACTGATGGATTTGCGAAGACGGTGTAGCGAAGAAGGCGCGCAATGCGCGATTTTGCAGCAGCTGGAAACCAACGGCGCGGTGACGGTGCCGGATATCGAGCATTCACATGTTGGACGTAGCCATGGGCATTAGTGGGCGTGACCAGCCTGTCGGTCACCCTGCCAGAACAACTGTCTTGCGCCGCATCTGAAGGCTAGCGAATTTCGGGGCGGCCTTGCCGGGGCGCCGGCAAGACCGCTCCCGGGATCGTTCACCGGGGGTATGAAGGCGCCACCTTCAAACCGCCATCGGAGCCGTCATCGGGGCATGATGTTCATACCCTTCGAGCCAGAAATCACTCGGCTCGATCTGTTCAAGCCACTGCGGCTCGTACTTGCCCGTCTCGGCGAACGCCGGCACCCGATCGCTGATCACCAGCTTCGGCGCTTCCAGCGGCTCGCGCTTGAGCTGCTCGTTGAGCATGTCCAGATGGTTCTCGTACACATGGGCATCGCCGATGAAATAGGTGAACCAGCGCGGGGTATAGCCGGTCAGCCGACCGAACAGCGCCAGCAATGCCGCCCCTTCGGTGAGGTTGAATGGCGTACCCAGGCCAAGATCGTTGGAACGGATATAAAGCGTCAGCGAGAGCTCGCGCGTTGTCACGTTGGGGTGGAACTGGTACAGCAGATGGCAAGGCGGCAAGGCCATTTCATCGAGCTGGGCGCAGTTCCAGCCATGGAACAGGATGCGCCGGCTGCCAGGGTCGTTTGCGATGGTGTCCAGGCACTGACGGACCTGATCGATGGCTTTGTACAGGATGACAAACGCCACGCCATCCTCTTCATCCTGGGCAATCTGACGGAACCCGGCCTTCTCCGCCATCTCGATCGCGGCTCGATTGCTCAGGGGGATGCGCTTGTAGCCCGGCCACTGCCGCCACTGGACCCCGTAGATCTCGCCCAGGTCGTCATGGCCCTGGCGGAACGGGTTGGCCAACCACTGGGCGTTTTCGTTGGCGTTCTGGTCCCAGACCTTGCAACCCAACTCACGGAATTGGCCGGCGTTGCGAACCCCGCGCAGGAAACCTACCATTTCGCCGATCGCCGACTTGAACGCCAGCTTGCGCGTGGTGATGGCGGGGAACCCCTTCTGCAGGTCGAAGCGCAGCATCGCCCCTGGCAGGCTGATGGTGCGGATGCCGGTACGGTTTTCCTGCAACGTGCCGTTTTCGATAACGTCGCGGACCAGGTCCAGATACTGTTTCATGGCTTACCTGTAGCTAGACGGCAGGGGGATCGCCCCTGCCGGGAGAGTGATCAGGCGGGTGTCGCCGTAGGCTTGCGATTATAAGCCCACCAGATGAGCGCAAGGCCAGCCACGATCATGGGGATGCACAGAATCTGACCCATGGTCAGCCATCCCCAGGCCAGGTAACCGAGCTGGGCATCCGGAACTCTCACGAACTCGACGATGAAACGGAAAATACCGTAGAACAACGCGAACATTCCGGAAACGGCCATGGTGGGCCGAGGTTTGCGCGAGTACAGCCAGAGAATCACGAACAGCGCCACGCCTTCGAGGGCGAACTGATACAGCTGCGAAGGGTGGCGCGGCAACTGGGCCGGGTCGCTGAACGGTGGGAAGACCATCGCCCATGGCACATCGGTCGGCTTGCCCCACAGCTCGGCATTGATGAAATTGCCGATACGCCCGGCACCCAGGCCGATCGGCACCAGCGGGGCGACGAAGTCCATGAGTTCGAAGAACGACTTGTTGTGGCGCTTGCCGAACCACAATGCAGCGAGCATCACGCCAATGAAACCGCCGTGGAACGACATGCCGCCTTTCCAGACCTCGAAGATCAGCGTCGGGTTGGCCAGGTACGCGTGCAGATCGTAGAACAGCACATAGCCCAGCCGCCCTCCCACGATCACCCCCATCGACAGCCAGAAGACCAGGTCGGAGAGCTTTTCGCGGCTCCAGGTAGGGTCGAACCGGTTGAGGCGGCGGGTGGCCAGCAACCAGGCCCCGCCAATGCCGATCAGGTACATCAGGCCGTACCAATGGATTTTCAGCGGTCCGATGGCCAGTGCCACGGGGTCTATCTGCGGGTAAGGCAGCATTTAACATCCTCTCGATTCAAATCAGAAAGCTCAGGCCTACACAGAACAACAGGGCCGCAAACAGGCGCTTCAACAGGCGCGGTGACAGTCTGTGAGCCAACCGCGCCCCGTAACGTGCGAAAAACATGCTGGTCACGGCGATGCCGACCATCGCCGGCAGGTAGACGTAACCCACGCTGTGCGGCGGCAATTGAGGTTCATGCCAGCCCAGCACCATGAACCCCACTGCACTGGCGAACGCAATGGGCAGGCCACACGCTGACGACGTTGCCACGGCCTGCTGCATGGGCAGGCTGCGCCAGGTCAGGAAGGGCACGGTCAGCGAGCCGCCGCCGATGCCAAAAATGGCCGAGGCCCAGCCGATCACGCCCCCCGCTGCCACCCGTGCAGCCTTGCCGGGCACACCGCGGCTGGCCTTGGGCTTGAGGTCCAGTGCCATCTGCGCGGCAATCACCAAGGCAAAGACGCCGATGATCTTCTGCAGCATGGGCCCCTGGATCAGCGACGCCGTCTTGGCCCCGACACCGGCACCCAGCAGGATCCCCAGGGTCATCCAGGCAAAGATCGGCCATTGCACCGCGCCTTTGCGGTGATGCTCGAGCACGGCGTTGATGGAGGTGAAGACGATGGAGGCCAGGGAGGTGCCTACCGCAAGGTGCGTCAACACCGAAGCGTCAAAGCCCTGCAACGTGAAGCTGACCACGAGCACAGGCACGATGATGATGCCCCCGCCCACGCCAAACAGGCCAGCCAGCACCCCCGCACATGCACCCAAGACCAGATAGAGCACGAATTCCATTCGGCTTCCCCGAGAAATCAATCCGGCATGGTAACGGAAGCTGGGTTCGCGGCTCTAGTGAAGTCTGTGTCAGGTTGGATCTGCCGCGCTGCCTGGGTACAGTGGAAGAAAACACAGGACCGGAAAAATGTGCCTGATCGTGTTCGCCTGGCGGCCAGGGCATGCCCTGCCGTTGATCGTGGCAGCCAACCGTGATGAATTCTATGCCCGCCCTACCCTGGCGTTGGCACCGTGGGAAGACGCACCGCAGGTGTACGCGGGCAGAGACCTGGAGGCTGGCGGGACTTGGCTGGGAGTCGGCCCACAGGGAAGGTTCGCCGCGTTGACCAATATCCGTGACCCCAGACAGTCACTGGGATCGCATTCGCGTGGCGAGTTGGTGGCCGCTTTTCTGAAGGGTGAGCAAACCGTAGAAACTTATCTGAATCAGGTGGCAAGCCGAGCCGACCAGTATTCAGGCTTCAACCTGCTCATTGGCGATCAGCATGCTCTGGGGTACGTCAATGCCAGGGAAGCAGTGCCACGTCTGCTTGAGGCGGGCGTGTACGGGCTTTCCAATGCGCAGCTTGATACCCCGTGGCCGAAGCTGGTCAAGGCGCGCAGCCGCCTGGCGGAGTTGTTGGAAAAACCAGCCCCTGACCGACTATTGGGACTGTTGGCAGATGACGAGCCTGTGGTCGACGCCCTGTTGCCGGAAACAGGCGTGGGCCTGGCCACCGAGAAACTGTTGTCGAGCGCGTTCATCGCCAGTCAGCACTACGGCACACGCGCCAGTACCGTGCTGATTGTCGATAATCGAGGCCAAAGGCAGTTCATCGAACGCAGCTTCGGCCCGTTCGGATCCCTTCTCGGGGAGGTGAAACTCTCGGTTTGATCACCCAGGCCGACCTTGTATGCAGGTCAACTCACTAGGCGCCGGTACACATGGCGCTCAGAGCGGCTTGTTGGCCCCGGGCCCGATCATTCGTGCAAGCCCCAGGTTCTTCAGCGCCAGCTGCAGCGAGCTGTGGATGACCTGCGGGTTGTCATGGCTCAGCGCCTCTTGCAGCAGCTCTTTAGCCTTGCTCATGTTCACCTGGCGCAGCATCCACTTCACCTTCGGCAGGTTGGTGGCGTTCATCGACAGGCTGTCGAAGCCCATGGCCATGAGCAGGATGGCAGCTGCCGGGTCGCCCGCCATTTCGCCGCAGATACTTACCGGTTTGCCTTCGGCATGAGCATCGCGGACCACGGTGTTGACCGCCTGCAGCACGGCTGGATGCAGGTAATCGTAGAGGTCGGCTACCCGAGGATTGTTACGGTCCACAGCCAGCAGGTACTGGGTCAGGTCATTGGACCCCACTGACAGGAAGTCCACCTGTCGCGCCAGTTCACGGGTCTGGTACACCGCGGCCGGGATTTCCACCATCACGCCCACCGGCGGCATCGGTACATCGGTGCCTTCGTCGCGCACCTCGCCCCAGGCACGGTGAATCAGGTGCAGCGCTTCCTCGAGTTCTTGAACGCCGGAAATCATCGGCAGCAGAATCCGCAGGTTGTTCAAGCCTTCGCTGGCCTTGAGCATGGCCCGCGTCTGCACCAGGAAAATCTCGGGATGATCGAGCGTGACGCGAATGCCACGCCAGCCCAGGAAGGGGTTTTCTTCCTTGATCGGAAAGTAGGACAGCGCCTTGTCGCCGCCGATGTCCAGTGTGCGCATGGTCACGGGCAGTGGATGGAAAGCCGCCAGCTGTTCGCGGTAAATCGCCAACTGCTCTTTTTCGCTGGGGAAGCGCTGGTTGATCATGAACGGCACTTCGGTGCGGTACAGGCCTACCCCTTCGGCGCCACGCTGCTGGGCGCGAGCGACATCGGCCAGTAGACCGGTATTGACCCACAGCGGCATGCGGTGGCCGTCAGGGGTCACGCAGGGCAGCTCGCGCAAGGCGTCCAGGCCCTGTGCCAGCTGGCGCTCTTCCTCGACCACGTCGCTGTACTGTTTGCGCAGCACATCGCTTGGGTTGGTAAAGACCTCCCCTTTGTAGCCATCGACGATCAGCTCGATGCCATCGACCTTCGAATAAGGCAGGTCGACCAGGCCCATCACGGTCGGAATACCCATGGCGCGGGCCAGAATGGCCACGTGCGAGTTGCCCGAGCCCAATACCGAGACCAGGCCCACCAGCTTGCCTTCGGGCACTTCGCCCAGCATGGCCGGGGTCAGCTCTTCGCTGACCAGAATGGTGTTGTCGGCATACACCAGCGACTGCGAGCGGGCCTGTTGCAGGTAGGCGAGCAAGCGTCGGCCCAGGTCCTTGACGTCGGAGGCCCGCTCGCGCAGGTAATCGTCGTCCATCAGTTCGAAGCGGTTGACGTGCTCGCCCACCACCTGGCGCAGGGCGCCCTGCGCCCATTGGCCGGTCTTGATGACCTCCCGCACCTCGCCGCCCAGGGCAGCGTCCTCGAGCATCATCAGGTAGACATCGAACAACGCCCGCTCTTCGGGGCGCAGTTGGGTGGCCAGCTTGGCCGACAGCTTGCGCATGTCGGCGCGCACACCTTCGAGGGCCGCATGGAACAGGTGCAGTTCGGCGTCGATGTCCTCGACCGTCTTGTCCGGGACCACTTCCAGGTCGGCCGGTGGCAGCATCACCACCGCCCGCCCTACGGCAGCACCAGGCGAGCCAGGCACACCAACGAACCGCGCCTCCTGAATACCCTTGCCCTGGCGACCCAGGCCGCGAATCGAGCCAGTGGCCTCGGCATGGGCGATCACCCCCGCCAATTGCGCACTCATGGTCACCAGGAAGGCCTCTTCGCCTTCGTCGAACTGGCGACGCTCGCGCTGCTGAATGACCAGGACCCCCACCACGCGGCGGTGGTGGATGATCGGGGCGCCCAGGAAGGAAGCGAAGCGTTCCTCGCCGGTCTCGGCGAAGTACCTGTAACGCGGGTGTGCGGCGGCATCTTCGAGGTTCAGGGGTTCTTCGCGGGTGCCCACCAGCCCGACCAGGCCTTCGTTGGGGGCCATGCTGACCTTGCCGATCGAACGCTTGTTCAGCCCCTCGGTGGCCATCAATACGAACCGGTTGGTTTCCGGGTCCAGCAGGTAGACCGAACAGACCTGGCTGGCCATGGCCTCTTTGACACGCAAGACAATGATCCCCAACGCCGACTTGAGATCTTTGGCGGAGTTTACTTCCTGGACGATCTTGCGCAGCGTATTGAGCATGGCTCGGGGTCGAACTCCGTCGTCAGTCGCGCGTCAGAAGACGCGGTGCTAGCTCTTTCAGGGCGCGCCGATAGACCTCGCGCTTGAATGTCACAACCTGGCCCAGCGGGTACCAGTAGCTCACCCAGCGCCAGCCATCGAACTCCGGCTTGCCGGTCAGGTCCATACGCACCCGTTGTTCATTGCTGATCAGACGCAGCAGGAACCACTTCTGTTTCTGGCCGATGCACAACGGTTGGCTGTGGGTGCGCACCAGTCGCTGGGGTAAACGATAACGCAACCAACCACGGGTGCAGGCAAGAATTTCCACATCATCGCGTTCAAGGCCAACTTCTTCGTTCAGCTCGCGGTACAGGGCGTCTTCTGGCGTCTCGTCAGGGTTGATACCGCCCTGTGGAAATTGCCAGGCATCCTGGTTGATCCGTCGAGCCCATAGCACCTGCCCGGCATCATTCGTGAGAATGATCCCGACATTGGGGCGAAAACCATCCGGGTCGATCACGGCAGCAACCTCGCAAACGCATGTCACCGCATTGTTCCACAAAGCCTGCGAGCGCAGCAACGCGCCTGCGGTGCTTATATACCGTCAGCGCTATGCAAGTCTGTGAACCAGGCTTTGCCGACAGGCAATCGGTGGATACCTTGGCGAGGATCAGACGGGCTTGGCGCCCATCAATCCGGCGATGGACAGCAGGCACACGGCACTGAACACGGCCAACGCCAGTGTTAGCCGAGCACCCTGTGCAGGTGTCCTGCGCAGCCGATTCAGGCGCACCGCAAGCCATACCCAGGCCAACGCGCCCACGGTATACAGCGCACTCGACGCCAGTAGCCAGGTCTGACCCAGCGGCCAACCCACCAGGTGCACCAGCCACCAACCGGTGAACGGCATGCTGATCAGGCTGATACCCATCACCAACCAGACGAAGACCAGAGGCCGCTGCATCAACCTGCCATACACCGTCCCGCCACCCTGCCGGCGGGCGCGCATCGTCCAGATCGCCAAGCCCAGAGCACCCAGCAACAACAATGCGGTGCCGATCACGTGCAAGGCTTTGAGGGTGTTGAGGTGTTCCATGTCACTCGTCCTGGGCTGGTTGCGTTACAGGGGGCTGCGAGCGAGCAAGGCCGCCAGGCTGCGCCGCCTGTTCACTGCGAAGCGGCGCCCCCCCGTGGGTAAGAGCTTAGCCGTTCAGCCAAGGAACAACGTGTAGGCCGGGTTCTGGGTTTCATCCCAGTAGGGATAGCCAATCTGCGCCAGCGCGGCCGGCACAAGGTGGCGCTCGTCCTCAGGGACCTGCAGCCCCGCCACCACACGGCCATCTGCCGCGCCATGGTTACGGTAGTGGAACATCGAGATGTTCCAGCGCCCGCCCAGCTTGTCGAGGAAGTTGAACAGTGCCCCTGGCCGCTCGGGGAATTCGAAACGCAGCACCATTTCATCGCTCGCCCCGGCCGAGTGCCCGCCCACCATGTGGCGAATGTGCAATTTGGCCAGCTCATTGTCGGTAAGGTCCGTGACCGGGAAGCCCTGGTCGATCAACTGCTGCACCAATGCCGCGCGGGGGTCGTTTTCCGGATGGGTCTGCACGCCCACGAAGATGTGCGCTTCATCGGAGGTGTGTTTGCGGTAGTTGAATTCGGTGATCTGACGCTTGCCCACCGCTTCGCAGAAGGCCTTGAAGCTACCGGGGCGCTCCGGGATGGTGACCGCGATGATAGCTTCGCGCTTTTCACCCAGCTCTGCCCGCTCCGCGACATGGCGCAGGCGGTCGAAATTGACGTTCGCCCCGGAATCGATGGCGACGAGGGTCTGGCCGCTGACCCCGTACATCTCCACGTAACGCTTGATACCCGCCACCCCCAGTGCCCCCGCAGGCTCGGTGATCGAACGGGTATCGTCGTAGATGTCCTTGATCGCCGCGCAGATTTCGTCGGTGCTGACGGTGATGACTTCGTCCACGTACTGGCGGCAGATGTCGAAGGTATGCTGGCCAATCTGGGCCACCGCCACGCCGTCGGCAAACAACCCTACCTGCGGCAGCACCACCCGCTCACCAGCGGCCATGGCGGCCTGCAGGCAATTGGAGTCGTCCGGTTCAACGCCAATCACCTTGATTTCGGGGCGCAGGTACTTCACGTAGGCGGCGATGCCGGCGATCAGACCGCCGCCGCCGACCGGCACGAAAATGGCGTCCAGCCGACCAGGGTGCTGGCGCAGGATTTCCATGGCCACGGTGCCCTGGCCCGCGATGGTGTGCGGATCATCGTAGGGATGGATGTAGACGAAGCCTTTTTCATCGACCAGTTTCAGCGAATACGCCAATGCCTCGGGGAACGAGTCACCGTGAAGGACCACTTTGCCGCCGCGCGAGCGCACACCTTCGATCTTGATTTCAGGTGTGGTCTTGGGCATCACGATGGTGGCCTTGATGCCCATTTCCCGCGCAGCAAGGGCCAGCCCCTGGGCATGGTTGCCTGCCGACGCGGTGACCACACCGCGAGCCAGCTCTTCTGCGGTCAACTGCGCCAGCTTGTTGTAGGCCCCGCGGATCTTGAACGAGAACACCGGCTGCAGGTCCTCGCGCTTGAGCAGAATCTGGTTGCCCAGGCGTTTGCTCAACTGCCCGGCGCTGTGCAAGGGGGTTTCGACGGCAACGTCATAGACGCGCGAGGTGAGGATCTTCTTGACGTACTGTTCGAGCATCGGGAAAGCATCACTGGCCGCGGGACAAGGGCTCGGAGTCTACCCCAGCGTTATGTCGGACGACCACAGCCAAGCCGCGCTTGCCGTTATACTGGTCGCCTTTACATCCGCCCTGCCCCCTCTCGGAGCCCGCATGACCCAGGACCAACTCAAACAGGCCGTTGCCCAGGCTGCCGTCGACTTCATTCTGCCCAAGCTCGATGACAAAAGCGTCGTTGGCGTTGGCACCGGTTCGACCGCCAATTTCTTCATCGACGCCCTGGCGCAGCACAAGACGGCCTTCGACGGCGCGGTCGCCAGCTCCGAAGCCACGGCCCAGCGTCTCAAGGGGCATGGCATCCCGGTCTACGAGCTCAACAGCGTCAGCGAGCTGGAGTTCTATGTGGACGGCGCCGATGAAAGCGACGAGCACCTGAACCTGATCAAGGGGGGTGGCGCGGCCCTGACTCGGGAAAAGATCGTTGCCGCCGTGGCCAAGACGTTCATCTGCATCGCCGATGGCAGCAAGCTGGTACCGGTTCTGGGCAACTTCCCGTTGCCGGTGGAGGTGATCCCGATGGCGCGCAGCCACGTCGCTCGCCAGTTGGTCAAGCTGGGCGGTGACCCGGTCTACCGTGAGGGCGTGGTCACGGACAACGGCAACGTGATCCTCGACGTGTATAACCTGCAGATCACCAACCCGGTGGAGCTGGAAGCCCAGATCAATGCCATCGTGGGCGTGGTCACCAATGGCCTGTTCGCCGCACGGCCTGCCGACCTGCTGCTGTTGGGCACTGCCGACGGCGTGAAGAGCCTGAAGGCCGAGTAACCATACAAGCCGGCATGCCCGGGTACGGTTGCGCCGTCCGGGGCTTGCCGAGCGCCGATATGGTCATGGCGCCGGCTGCTTGAATACGTAGAACAGGTTCGGCTCACTGACCATGTAAATGGTCCCGGTCTCGTCCATCGCAATGCCCTCCGCCTGCGGGACTGTCGCTTTGAGCCCCTGGAACCCCTTGCGCAATGACAAGGTGCTCAGTGGCCGCCCTTGCACATCCAGCTCCAGGACCAGGCGTGATTCATCCGACAGCGCCAGCAGGTGCCCACTGCGCTCGTCGAACTGCAGGCTCGACAGGTCGCGCACGAACAGGCGCGAATCGCGCTTTCGGTCCTGGACAACGTTCACGGCATAGGGTTGTTGCGGATCGTCATGAGGAAACCCGTGCACTTCATAGATGAGCATCGGGTCGCGCTCCTTGGCCACGAACAGCCGCTTGCCCACCGAGTCGAAGGCCAGCCCCTCGAAACCCTTGTTACCGTTGAGGCCGATGCCCAAGGTCAATTGCTCGGCCTGAGTAGCGTCCAGGGACAAGGTGTCGTCGGTGAGCCGCACACGGATCAGCCGCTGCTGGCGCTCGTCGGTAATCACGTAGCTGTTGGGACCGATGTACTCCACCGCCTCGGGATCACCGAAACCGTGCAACGCGATGCGCCGCAGGATTCGCCCGTCCAGCGACAGCTCGATCAGCTCCGAGCGGGCGTTGGTCACGGTGAACAGGCTCTTGCGGTCAGGGTCGTAGGTCAGCGCCGAGACATCGTCATCCAGCCCTTCGATCGGCCGCCCTTCGACCACCACCTGATAGCGATTCAAGCCAATGCTTTGCTCCGCCGGCTGCCACCACGTGGTGAGGTTGAACCAGGCACGTTCGAACAGACGAAATTCCTGCCCGACCCAGCCCAGCAACAGCAGACCTAGAACGACAGGAACCAGTGACAGACGCAGATAACGGTGCATGAAGGCAGACTCGACGAAGGATGGCGAATCTAACCACAAACAACTGAAATAAAGCTTAATGCCATCATGTAAATAGCAGAAAAACCTAGCCTTTGGTAAAGCGGTAGAACAATGCCGGTTCGCTGACCATGTACAGGGTGCCCTGGTCATCCATTGCCACACCTTCGGCCCGAGGAATGGTGTGCTGCAGGCCATTGAAGCCCCCCAGCAACGTCATGAAGCTGACCTGCTCACCCTGCTCGTCCAGTTCCAGCAGCATGTTGGAGTCGGCAGACAGCGCCAGCAGGTGCCCCGTTCGCGGGTCAATGCCCAACGCCGACAGGTTTCGCAGGTCGAGCGAATCACTGGGCAGCGGCGTTTTCTCGCCCGTCAGTTGGCCTTGCCCATTGGACTTCCATTCGTAAAGGCGCGGCGGCCGCTCCTCGCCGATGACCAGCCGCTGCTTCGACGCATCCCACACCACGGCCTCATAGCCCTTGTTTCCGTTTGGCGACTCCCCTAGGTCGTGGCTGAGGAAGTCCGCATGGTTGAGCACGGTAGTGGTGGCATCGACTTTCACCACCGTCAGGTCATGCAGCCGCTCGTCCGTGATTGCCAGGTAGCCGCCGTCCATGACCGTGACGCCTTCCGGGTTTGCCCAGCCATTAAGGGGAATGTTGCGCAGTACGTCGCCGTCCAGGTTCAGCTCGGTGAGGAAGGGTTGCTTGCCCATGACGGCGAATAGCGTACGCGTACTGGGGTTGTACGCGAGGTCCGATGCCTCGTAGTCGGCCATTGCCGGCAAGGGCTTGGCATCGATATCCACCGTGTAGTCCGGCAGCCACACGCTTTCACTGCGCTCGGCCGTGCTTTCGAAACCTTCCTTGATCCACAATGCTGCCCGATCGTCCCAATGCATGGCGAAGGCCACGCCATAGGTAATCACCACGCCCACGGCCAAGCCGAACGGCCAGCGCAGGTAGAACGGGCGCTTGAAGGAGGCAGGGGCGTTTGATTGCATCGAGGCGTCCTGGGGAAAGAAGCAAAGGTCTGCGCATTATCCAGAAGACGTGTGAAAAAACAGTCAACCCGCCCGGGCATTCGCAGATGACGCGGAGGTGGGCCGCCTGACCGCTGCCGTGGCCAAGGCGGATCATCCGCGAAAAGCCGAGTGGGTAGCGGCTTAGAGCACCCGGCTCTCGAAGCGGCTAATCCCTGGCAGCTCCAGAACCACGTCATCGCCCACGTTGAAGGGGCCTACGCCTGCTGGGGTGCCGGTCAGGATGACGTCGCCGGCCTGCAGCGAAAACTGCGCAGCCATGTGCTGGATCATCGGCACGATCGGGTTGAGCATCATTGCACTGGAGCCGTCCTGGCGGACTTCGCCGTTTACCGTCAGGCGCACCGGGATGGCCGTGATGTCTTCGAAGCTGGCGGCAGACACGAAGGGCGGCAACACGCAGGCGCCGTCGAAACACTTGGCCAACTCCCAAGGTAAGCCCTTTTCCTTGAGCTTGGCCTGCACGTCCCGCAGGGTCAGGTCCAAGGCCGGCGCGAAGCCGGAAATGGCATCGAGCACCTCTTCCTGGCTCGGCCGCGTGGACAGTGACTTGCCCAGCAATACCGCGATTTCCACCTCGTAATGCACCGACCCGCGGTCGGCAGGAATCTTGAACCCGCCCTCGGCCGGCACCACGCAACTGCCCGGTTTGATGAACAGGAGGGGTTCGGTCGGAATGGGATTGTCCAGCTCCTTGGCATGTTCGGCGTAGTTACGCCCGATGCATACCACCTTGCCCAGTGGAAAATGAATGCGCGTGCCGTCTGCATACTGGTGCTGGTAGTTCATGGCCACTCCTCTGGATACCGCTTTTTATTCAGGTGCGAAGATCTTACCCGGATTCATGATGCCCGCAGGGTCGAACACCGCCTTGATCGCCTTCATGCAGGCGATTTCTTCAGGGGAACGGCTGTAGCCCAGGTAGTCGCGCTTGGTCATGCCCACACCGTGCTCGGCGGAGATCGAACCGTCGTAGCGCTGGACGATCTCGAACACCCACTTATTGACCTCGGTGCAGGATGCGAAGAAGTCATCCTTGCTCATGTGCTCGGGTTTGAGGATGTTCAGGTGCAGGTTGCCGTCGCCGATATGCCCGTACCAGATCACCTCGTAGTGCGGGTAATGCGCCTGGACGACGGCGTCGATGTCGCGCAGGAAGGCCGGCACTTTCGAGACGGTCACGGAAATGTCGTTTTTATACGGCGTCCAGTGCGAAATGGTTTCGGACAGGTATTCGCGTAGCTTCCACAAATTCTTCAGCTGCGTCTGGCTCTGGCTCATCACGCCATCGAGCACCCAACCTTGCTCGACACAGTGTTCGAAGGTGGCCAAGGCTTCGTTGGCCACCGCTTCGGTGCCGGCCTCGAACTCCAGCAAGGCATAGAACGAGCATGGCGTTTCGAAGGGCGCAGGCACGTCACCGCGCGCCAGGATCTTGGCCAGGCCCTTGTCGGAGAAAAACTCGAACGCCGTCAGGTCCAATTTGCCCTGAAACGCGTGAAGTACCGGCATGATCGAGTCGAAATCAGGCGTGCCCAACACCATGGCGGTGAGGTTGCGCGGTGCACGGTCCAGGCGCAGGGTGGCCTCGACCACGAACCCCAGCGTACCTTCGGCGCCAATGAACAGCTGGCGCAGGTCGTAGCCGGTGGCGTTCTTGATCAGGCCCTTGTTCAATTCCAGCAACTCACCGCTGCCGGTGACCACCTTGAGGCCCGCGACCCAGTTGCGGGTCATGCCGTAGCGGATCACCTTGATGCCACCGGCATTGGTACCGATGTTACCGCCTATCTGGCTGGAGCCACTGGAGGCAAAGTCCACTGGGTAATACAGGCCCTGCTCCTCGGCGAACGCCTGTACCTGCTGGGTAATGACCCCTGGCTGGCAGACCACGGTGCGGTCGAAGGCGTTGAAATCCAGGATGCGGTTCATGTAATCGAAGGCGACGACCACCTCCCCGCTGGCGGCCACGGCGCCCGCGGACAATCCGGTACGCCCCCCGGAAGGCACGAGCGCCACACGATGGGCATTGGCCCAGCGCACGATGGCCTGCACCTGTTCGATCGTCCGGGGCAGGACGATGGCGCTGGGCGCAGGCGGGTAATGGCGCGTCCAGTCCTTGCCATAGGCTTGCAGGGACTCGGGGTCGGTCAACACCTTGCCGGGGTCGACCAGGGTCATCAACTCATCCAATGCAGCGGGCTGGGTCATCGCCTGAACTCTCGCTTTATTCATGGTCACCCTGAGCACTCTTCACCTGTCGGGATAAGCTCAGATTGTGTCGCGTATGCTAGCATAGCGCCCCCGCTGTTCATGCTAGAGCTGCCCACGGGCGCCTGGCATCACCCTCGCCACTTTTCTCCGGGATACAGGTTTACGCAGATGAGCAAGACTTCTCTCGACAAGAGCAAGATCCGGTTCCTTCTTCTTGAAGGTGTACACCAGAACGCGGTCGATACCCTGACGGCTGCCGGCTACACCAACATCGAATACCTCACTGGTTCGTTGCCCGAAGCAGAGTTGAAGGAAAAGATCGCCGACGCCCATTTCATCGGCATCCGCTCACGCACCCAGTTGACCGAAGAAATCTTCGACTGCGCCAAGAAACTGGTCGCCGTCGGTTGCTTCTGCATCGGTACCAACCAGGTTGACCTGGAAGCGGCCCGTCAGCGCGGTATCGCGGTGTTCAACGCGCCGTACTCCAACACCCGTTCGGTAGCCGAGCTGGTACTGGCCGAAGCCATTCTGCTGCTGCGCGGCATTCCGGAAAAAAATGCCTCGTGCCATCGTGGCGGCTGGATCAAGAGCGCAGCCAACTCCTTCGAGATTCGCGGCAAGAAACTGGGCATCGTCGGTTACGGCTCCATCGGTACCCAACTGTCTGTACTGGCCGAAAGCCTGGGCATGCAGGTGTACTTCTTCGATCCGCTGACCAAGCTGCCGCTGGGCAATGCTGTCCAGGTGACCAACCTGCACGAATTGCTCGGCTTGGCCGATATCGTCTCGCTGCATGTGCCTGAGCTGCCATCCACCCAGTGGATGATCGGCGAGAAGGAAATCCGAGCGATGAAGAAGGGCTCCATCCTGATCAACGCTGCCCGCGGTACCGTGGTCGAACTTGATCACCTGGCCGCAGCCATCAAGGACAAGCACCTGATCGGCGCTGCCATCGACGTGTTCCCGGTCGAGCCACGCTCCAACGATGAAGAGTTCGAAAGCCCGCTGCGCGGCCTGGACAACGTGATCCTGACGCCGCACATCGGCGGTTCCACTGCCGAGGCTCAGGCCAACATCGGCCTGGAAGTGGCCGAAAAGCTGGTCAAGTACAGCGACAACGGGACCTCCGTGTCGTCGGTCAACTTCCCGGAAGTGGCCCTGCCTGCTCACCCTGGCAAGCACCGCCTGCTGCACATCCACGAAAACATCCCGGGTGTTCTCAGCGAAATCAACAAGGTATTTGCCGAAAACGGCATTAACATCTCGGGTCAGTTCCTGCAGACCAACGAGAAAGTGGGCTATGTGGTGATCGACGTCGACGCCGAATACTCGGACCTTGCGCAGGAGAAGCTGCAACAGGTCAAGGGCACCATCCGCTCGCGCGTACTGTTCTAACACGCGGCCAGCGTGAATCAAGGGAGGCCCAGGTGGCCTCCCTTTTCGTTATGGGGCCACCACAGCGGCGGACGGGGAGCACAAAAAAACCAGGCGGCACGTCAAACGATGCCGCGACTTCAGGGTCATAGGCTGCGCTCGACCATGGCGAGGAATAAAGCCGTGGCGACGGTTATTCATTCGCTAAACGAAAAGGGGCATTCATGCGTTCGACCATAGGGGTACTGCTGGCAGTACTGATCAGCCCATTGGCTCAGGCAGAGCTGATGGACGAAATCGCCGATCGCGGTGAACTGCGCATCGCTGTGCAGAGTGACAACGCACCATACGCCTTCAAGCAGGATGACCACCTGACAGGGTTCGATGTGGAGTTCGGCCAGGCCCTGGCCTCGGAGCTCGACCTGCGCGTGGAGTTCGTCGAAGCACCCGAGGCGCAAACCCTGCCCGGCGTTGAAAGTGGTAAATACGACATCGCGTTGCTGCCTGTCACGGCAATACCGCAAGGCGATAGCCCGCTCGACACCAGCCAGCCTTTTGGCAAGCAACAGCTGGTGGTGCCGTTCCAGAAGGACAACCCAGCCTTCGAAAGCGCCGTGAACAACGCGCTGCAACGCCTGAAGGACAGCGGGCGTACGGCCGAACTGGAACACAAGTGGCTTGCCGACGAGCAGCAGGCCGCAGCGACTCGGTAGCGTGCCGCAGTCAACCGTGGCAGGTGCTGATCAGCATGCTCGCCCGCTCAGAAGGGATCATTGCCACGGCGCCTGAACCAGCCAGTCAATGACAGGCGCTCGCGACCGGCCGGCAGCACCTCATGAGGGACTTCGCCGGACAGGAAGACCACCAGGCACCCCGCGACGGGCTGAACATCGTGCTCCACCCCATCGGCCAGGAACATGCGCAACTGTCCACCGTCTGCGGGCGTCCAGTCATCGTTCAGGTAGAACACGGCCGAAACCATGCGCCGGTCGTCATCGCGAAAACGGTCCAAATGCCGTTTGTAGAAAGCGCCGGGTGGGTAAAGCGCAAAGTGGCATTCGAAGTCTTCCAGGCCCAGGAAGAGCCCTTGGTTGATTGCCAGGCGCAGTTGGTCCATGGCTGCCAGGTACTGGTCGCAGGCGTGCGCCTGGCCTGGATCGATCCACTGGATCTGATCCCCACGGATGGCCTCGCGCACCTCTTGGGAAGGCCCCCGTCCAATCCCTGCGGGGTTGAGCTCCCCTTCGGCATAACGGCGTCGGCATTCGTTTGCCAGCGCGCCGACCAGGTCCGCCGGCAGAAACAGTGCCTGCTGGGACCAGCCATGGGTGGCCAAATCGTCGACGACGGCCGCAAGCATTGGGTGTTGGGGGGAAATGTGCATGGCGCATCATATCCATTCGCCCCGTCGGCGCACAGCGCCACTTGGCTGAGAAGCGCGTGGATATCTCGACAAACCGGCGCTGCCCCACAGACAATAGCCCTCTGCCGACAGGAGTCCTGAATGCGCCGTCTGTTTTCCCTGATTCTGCTGATGAGCTGCACGTTGCCTGTCTGGGCAGATAGCCTGGATCAGCTGTACAAGACCGCTGGCTGGCCCGAGCAACGCGCCCATTTCACCGACGCCTTGAACGCCGCCCAGCAGCGCTACCGCAACAGCTTGCCACCTGCCGTTTACCAGGCGCTGGTGAGCAACAGCAACCAGCGCTTCCAGGCCCAGGCCGTGGACCGCCGTGCACTGGCGCAACTGCGCTCGGCACTGCCCAATCCATCACCGGCGCTGGCCTTTTTCCAGTCGCCGCTAGGGCGCAAGATCGTCGCGGCCGAATTGCGGGCTACCCGCAAGGATGAGTTGGCCAAGAACGCCGATGGGCTCCCGAAGATTCAGGCCAGCGATGATCGCATGCTGATCATTGGGCACCTGGCCCAGGCGCTACCCGCCCGTGAGGCAGGGGCCGAGGTGAGCCTTGCCATTGCCGGCATGGCTGCCGACAGCCTGAGCTCGATGATTCCGGGGTTGTTGGGCGGTGGGCAGGCCCAAGGTCTGCTCGACGGCCAGCGCCAACGCCTTATGAAGCAGATCGGCCAGGACCTGAACAACACCCTGCTGTATGTATACCGTGACCTCACGGACGCAGAACTCGAAGCGTTTGCAACCTTTGCCGAATCCAACGACGGCAAAGCCTACTATCGAGCTGCGCTGGCAGCCATTCGCGCCGGCCTGGCGGTTGGCCAAAGTACCGGCGAGCTGAATTGATCAACCCAAGTGCTGGTCGATGAAGTCGAAATAGCGCTGTCGAATGGCAGGCAGTTCGTTGGCAAGATGATGTCGGGCCCCGGGTAGCATCATGACCTGCGGCTGCGCGAACTTAGCCCTCAGCACCTGAAGGTTGTAAGGCCAGTCGACCGTGCCATCGGCCTCTCCTTGCACAATCAAGGGCTGCCGGGTACTGACGGGCGCCGCCTCGATGCGTGTGATCCAATCGATCAGTGCGCCAACCCATGCCGTTGGTAATCGCCTGGGCTGAAGCGGATCAGCTTCAAGAAACGGTAGAAACGCAGGGTCTGTGCTGTTTTCGGTGAAACGCCGCTCGATGCCGTTCACGAAGTGGCGCAACACGTGATAGCTGAGCTTCGACCAGCGCCAGGCACAGGGGCGTACCAATGGGGCAAGCAGCAATACCTGCCCATCGATGGGGCTTGTCTGTGGGTTGTGCAGCAGGTGATCCACGGCAATGGCCCCACCTGTGCTCTGCCCGCACAGGTGCCATGGATGAGGCAGCTGCAAGCTGCGCGTCTGTTCGAACAGGCACTCAAGTACCTGCTGGTAGATCGCGAAATCATCGATGCTGGCGCGTTCGCCGCTAGACAGGCCGTGGCCGGGTAAATCGCAGCTGACAACGGCATAACCGCGCTTCAATGCCCATGCCACCAGATGCCTGTACAAGCCCATGTGGTCGTAGTACCCGTGCAACAGCAGCAAGGTAGCCTTGGGCTGCTGTGGACACCACACCTGCGCAACCACCTCGAATCCGGCAACCGCAAACTGCCCAAGCCAGCTGTGGACAGGCAGATCGAGCCCATAGAAGCGTTGGTAGGCCTTCGCATGGGTGCACAGCGGCTTACGCGCATTCAGCGGGGCCAGGCTTGTGCGCAGGAGGTCTGGATGGAAGCTTGCAGGCATTTTGGTGGGTCCGGCGTGAAGCAAGTATTGACCTGAGATATTCAGCTCATCGACGCGCCGTGGCAAGCTGGCCGTACCAGCAACCCACCTCCCACTGCCCGTGGGAGCAGCAATCGGCCTTTCATGAACCTGCGAACTCTCAAATGGCTGAGCATGATGCTCGGCGTCGTGGCCGGGACGGTCATCATCTGGCAGGCGTACACGACCTTCCAGGTCCGCTATTTACGCCCGTTCGACAACCAGGCCACGTTGTTCGACGGCTCGCACTTACAGCTACCTACCGAACTGGCCGGCCCCGGACCCGTGCGGGTCGTGCATTTCTGGGACCCAGCCTGCCCGTGTAACGTTGGCAACCAACAGCACCTGGCCGACCTGATGAAGCAGTTCACGAACCGGGGCGTCAGCTTTCACGTCTTGCACAAACCCGGCACACGGGGCTATCTGCCGGACGACCTTGCTGCGCTGGAACCACTAAGCAACCTGCCTGGCAGTGAACATATGCCAGCGTCGCCCGCGGTAGCCATCTGGGATCGCCAAGGGCACCTGGCCTACTTCGGCCCGTACAGCGAAGGCGCGGTATGCAACGCTGCCAACAGCTTCATCGAGCCCATACTCACCGCGCTGCTCGACGGCCGCCCTGTCAGCGCCTCCAACACCCTGGCGATCGGCTGTTACTGCCCCTGGGCAGACTGATGTATGCGAGCAGGGTTGCCCACCACCGTCGCCCCTGCCGGAACATCCCGGGTAACGACACTGCCTGCGCCGACCACTGCATCATCACCGATGCACACCCCTGGAAGAATGATGGCACCGCCACCAATCCACACGTTATTGCCAATGCTGACCGGCCGCCCACTCTCAAGGCCCGTGCGCCGCAGCTGCGGGTCGAGCGGGTGGTCGGCCGTGTAGATCTGCACATTGGGGCCGATCTGGCAGTCCTCGCCGATGTGCACAGGCAGTACGTCAAGGATCACGCAATTGAAGTTCATGAACGTATTGCGGCCCACGCTGATGTTGTATCCATAGTCGCAATAGAAAGGGGCACGCAGCACCACACCCTCACCCGCATGGCCGAGGTGCCCTGCCAGCAATGCATGCCGCGCCTGGGCCGTCAGCTCCACGTTGTTGTTGTAGCGGTGCATCCAGTGTTTGTTGGCCGCCTGTTCGGCTTGCAACTCGGGGCACGTGGCGTGATACAGCTCGCCTGTCAGCATTTTCTGTTTTTCGCTTTTGGACATGGAAACTCCTGGCGGCTCGTTATGCTACTGATCGTCAGACCTCACGATGAACCAGACTTCCCAACGCGTCGCATGAAAGCGGCGTGCTGCTCAACCCCGCAGCGGCTGTGCAGCGCGCTATCAGAACCCGCCGATGGCAACGCGTTTGCCAAAGGATACGTTCTGGTGTGCATCCACTAATCAGACAAGCGCATGTAACGAGCAGGCCTACGCGCTTACTGCATGCATTTTTTCTCAAGAGAAATGACCTATGCATAAAAGATTCATGGAAATCGATGGCGCACGGCTGAGCTACATCGACCAGGGCCAAGGTTTTCCAGTGCTCCTTGGCCACAGCTATTTGTGGTCAGCTGACATGTGGAGTGAGCAGCTCGACGCGCTGTCCCGGCATTTTCGAGTCATCATTCCAGAGCTCTGGGGGCACGGCGACTCCGATGCTCCGCCGGTTACGACCAGAACCACCTCTGATCTGGCGCGTCAGCACATTCAATTGCTCGACAAGCTGGGGATTGAACGCTGCCACCTGGTGGGGCTATCGGTCGGGGGGATGTGGGGGGCACTGCTGGCCGCCGAGCATCCCGAGCGGGTTGACCGCCTGGTGCTGATGGATACCTACCTGGGCGCAGAGCCGGACGCCACCAAACGCAAGTATTTCGCCTTGTTGGATGCTGCGTCTGCCGCAGGTGCGTTCGACGATGAGCTGCTGGACGTCATCGTACCCATCTTCTTTCATCCCGGCGGCCATACAGTGCCAGCACTGCGTGAACGGTTTCGAGCAACATTGAAGGCCACGTCCGCCAACACTATCCGCGACAGCTATGACCCAATGGGCCGCATCATATTCGGCCGACCGGACGCACTGGCGCAATTAGGGGGCCTTTGTAGCGAACGAACCATCGTGGTGTGTGGCGACCAGGACATCCCCAGGCCACCGGCTGAAGCCAACGAGATGGCGCAGATCATCAATTGCCTGGCCGCTCAGATCCCCGTTGCGGGGCATATCTCGTGCCTGGAAAACCCTGAGGTGGTGAACCAGTTTCTCTTGAATTGGCTACCGCGACACTGCTGAAGCCTGCTGGCCTGTTTCAAGCAGCTGACCATTCTTGCAACGCGGTAACCTGAGCCCAATAGGGTTGGGCTCAGGTGGAGACGCCCTCAGGTCGCGATTGGAAACGACCCGAAGGCAGCCGGTGCATCAGAATGCAGGCAGCACGGCACCTTGGTATTTCTTGGCGATGAATGCCTTCACTTCAGGGCTGGTCAAGGCTTTGGCCAGCTTCTGAATGGCATCGCTGTCCTTGTTGTCAGGACGCGCCACGAGGAAGTTGACGTAAGGCGAGTCGCTGCCTTCGATGACCAAGGCATCCTTGGCAGGATTCAGGCCGGCTTCCAGCGCGTAGTTGGTATTGATCATGTCCAGGTCGACCTGATCCAGCACGCGCGGCAACATGGCCGACTCCAGCTCGCGAAACTTCAGGTTTTTCGGGTTCTCGGCGATGTCTTTCGGGGTGGCCAGGGCGTTCTTCGGGTCCTTGAGGGTGATCAGCCCCGCCTTCTGCAAGAGCAGCAGTGCGCGGCCGCTGTTGCTGCCCTCGTTAGGAATGGCAACGGTTGAGCCTTCCTTGAGCTCATCCAGGCTTTTGACCTTCTTCGAGTAGCCACCAAACGGCTCGACATGCACGCCGATCACGGTCTCAAGGTGCGTACCCTTGCCCTCGTTGAAGCTCTGCAGGTACGGGAGGGTCTGGAAGTAGTTGGCATCCAGACGCTTCTGATCAACCTGCACGTTGGGTTGCACGTAGTCGGTGAATACCTTGATCTGCAAGTCGACACCTTCTTTGGCCAACGTCGGCTTGATCAGCTCCAAGATCTCGGCATGGGGCACCGGCGTTGCGGCAACCACCAGTTTTTCGGCGGCGGCGACCAGGCCGCTAAAGGACAGGGCGGCAGCCAGGGCAGTGGTCAGCAGGGTCTTCTTCATGGTGATCCTTGTTCTGCATCTGAGCCATCGAAGATGGCAAATGGGGCGCCCAACGCAATGCGATGACGGGCGTGAAGCGGACAATACCGATAATTTTTATTCCCGAACAATATCTTTTATTTCGTTGCTTATTCCAAAACCAAAATGCCACCAGCGTGTTTGCTTATGAGCTGCCTCTAGCGTGGAACGTCGGGCAGGTCCAGGTCTTCGGGCAGGATTTCCGGCCCATCACTGACCAGCAGGGCGAAGTGGATGACGTTTTCCAGCTCACGGGTATTGCCGGTCCAAGGATGCTGCTCGAGCAGGCTCTGTGCAGCCTCGCTTATCAACGGCACGGGCCGCTGCAAACGCCCGCTGTAGATGCCAACGAAGTATTCCGCCAACGCAAGGATGTCCCCCGGCCGCTCGCGCAGCGGCGGCAATTCAAGGGCGCCCTCGCGCAAATATTGATACAACCGCTCGCTGAAGCGCCCTGCCTTCACCACCCGCGCCAGGTCAATGCTCGTGGCCGCCACCAGTCGTACATCCACCGGCTGCGCCTGGTGTGCGCCTACGCGGGTGACTTCGCGGTTTTCCAGTGCTGCCAGCAGCTTGGCCTGAATGGCCTGTGGCAAGTCGGCGATCTCGTCCAGGTAAAGCGTGCCGCCGTTGGCCGATCCGAACCAGCCAGCGCGGCTGCTGGCAGTGCCGCCATGGCTACCGGCGCTATAACCGAACAGCTCTGCATCGGCATAGGTTGGGCTGATGGCGGCGCAGTTGACCGACACGAACAGGCCGGTGCGGTCGCTGGCGCGGTGAATCTGGCGGGCCAGCAACTCCTTGCCGGTGCCGGTTTCGCCTCGGATCAGCACCGGCAGCGGCAGCGGCGCCAGGTGCTCCAGCTCCGTGCGCAATCGCTGGGAACGCGGGTCGATGAAGACCAGCGCCTTGGCGCGAATGCTCAGCGGGCTCTTGTCGAGTTCGGGGAATGTCAGCAATGGCTGGCCGAAGGGGTTCTGATACGTCATGACGAGCTCCCGCCCCTGGCCTGCGGCGGCCGGGCGTGTGACGGATGGAAACGGACGCCGTTCAGGCGCGGCGCAGCGCGCGTTGTTCGATGCGGCCTTGCAGGCGATACAGGTAGGCGAACCCCTGCTCCCAGCATTCATGGCCGGATTTCACGTTGATGTGGCCGGCGCCGGTCAGAAGCCCTGCTTCTGCACCCCACTGCTGGGCCATGTGCAAGGCGCGCGGGACGCTGACAGCGGGATCGTTGTCCGAGCTGACCACCTGACTCGGAAAGGGAAGCGGCGCCTGCGGGATGGGCGAAAAATTGCGCAGCGCCGGCGCGCACCCTGGTCGCTCGACATCCGCCGGCGCCACCAACAAGGCGCCACGCACGCGACCGAGCAGAGCGGCAGCGGCCTGTTCGGCCCAATGCGCCACCGTGATGCAGCCCAGGCTATGGGCAATCAGGATCACCGGGCCGGGCTCGGCGGCGATGGCGGTATCCAGCGCCTTCACCCAGTCCTGGCAGAGCGGTGTCAGCCAATCGCGCTGCTCCACGCGTGCGCTGTTGGGCAGCGTACGCTGCCAGTGGCTTTGCCAATGATTGTCCGGCGATCCCTGCCAGCCTGGGATGATCAGGTAGCGAACTGATTCGTTACGCATGAAGTGGGTCTCCAGTAGCTTGCGTGCTTGGAAACCCAGTATAAGGCGGCCTATATATACTTAAAGGAATAAAAAGAAATTTGTTTATAACCTTTAAGTAAATAACCAGCCGACGTGACCTTGCGACGCCGCGTTATTCCCATCAACCGTACTGCCTCAAATGGCTGGCAGTTTCTGCCAGACCTTCGGCCGGAAGAACAACGTTTCGCCCCTTGCCAGCCCTGTCAGACTGTCGTGGTCCTTGACCACCTCAGCTTCGATCAGCTCGCTTTGGCCCTCGACTTTCAAGGTCACCCGCGTGGTGGCACCCAACGGGCGAATATCCCGAACTTCGGCGGCATGGTGGCCCTCGGTTTCATGACGCGACAACGACACTTCATGGGGCCGGAACAGCACATGCTGACCCTCGCTCAAGGCCAGGCGGTTGGAATCCCCCAGGAAGTGGTAGACGAAATCATTGGCGGGTTGTTCGTACACTTCGCCCGGCGAGCCGATCTGCTCGATCACGCCCTTGTTCATGACCACGATCCGGTCAGCCACTTCCATGGCCTCTTCCTGGTCATGGGTCACGAATACCGAGGTCAGGTTGATATCTTCGTGCAAGCGGGCCAGCCAGCGGCGCAGCTCCTTTCGCACCTTGGCGTCCAGTGCGCCGAAGGGTTCGTCCAGCAGCAGCACCTTGGGCTCCACGGCCAGCGCGCGGGCAAGGGCGATACGCTGACGCTGACCACCGGACAATTGCTCCGGGTAGCGATCGGACAGCCAGTCGAGCTGCACCATGTTCAGCAGCTCGTGCACTTTATGGGCAATGCTGCTTTCGCTCGGGCGCTCACTCTTGGGCTTCATGCGCAGGCCGAAGGCGACGTTGTCGAATACGGTCATGTGCCTGAACAGCGCGTAGTGCTGGAATACGAATCCGACGTTGCGATCACGAACGTCATGGCCAGATACGTCCTCGCCATGGAATACGATATTGCCCTGATCAGGTGTTTCCAGGCCGGCGATGATGCGCAGCAGCGTGGTCTTGCCGCAGCCGGATGGGCCCAGCAGCGCTACCAGCTCACCGCTGTTGATGTCCAGGTTGATACCATCGAGCGCCTGGAAACTGTTGAAACGCTTGCTGACGTTACGAACTTCGATCGACATGAATCATTCCTCCGCAGCGCTATGGCGCAGACGGTTAATACGGTTCTCGCTCCACTGCTTGAGCAGCAGGATGAAGAGCGCCAGGATCAGCAACAGGCTGGCCACGCTGAAGGCCGCCACGTGGTTGTACTCGTTGTAGAGAATTTCCACGTGTAGCGGCAGCGTGTTGGTCACGCCACGAATATGGCCGGAAACGACCGACACCGCGCCGAATTCGCCCATCGCCCGCGCTGTACACAACACCACGCCATAGATAAGGCCCCACTTGATGTTCGGCAGCGTCACATGCCAGAACATCTGCCAGCCATTGGCACCGAGCAACCGGGCAGCTTCTTCTTCCTGGGTGCCTTGTTCCTGCATCAGCGGAATCAGCTCGCGGGCTACGAACGGGACCGTGACGAAGATGGTGGCCAGGACGATGCCCGGCAGGGCGAAGACGATCTGGATGTCGTGATCCTGCAGCCACGGCCCGAACAGGCCCTGGGCACCGAACATGAGCACGTAGACCAGGCCGGCGATCACGGGCGACACCGAGAACGGCAGGTCAATCAGGGTGACCAGAATACTTTTGCCGCGGAAGCTGTACTTGCTCACGCACCATGCCGCACTGACCCCGAACACCAGGTTCAGCGGCACCGAAATGGCAACGGCGAGCAGGGTGAGTTTCAGGGCCGACAACGCGTCGGGTTCGAAGATGGCTTCGAAGAAAGTGCCGAACCCATTCTTCAGGGCCTGGGAAACCACGATGACCAGCGGCAACAGCAGAAACAGTGCAAACACCAGCCAGCCAAGGCCGATGAGTAACCGCCGCGATGTGGCGCTGCCGCGGCGGGCGGCGTTGGCGGCGGCGGTTGCATTCAGGGAAGAACTGGACATGCCGACCTCCTTCAAGGGGTTTCGATGCGGCGCTGCAACAGGTTGATCAGCAGCAGCAGAATGAAGGAAACCACCAGCATCAACACGCCAATGGCGGTAGCGCCGGTGTAGTCGTACTGGTCGAGCTTGACCATGATCAGCAGGGGCAGGATCTCGGTTTTCATCGGCATGTTGCCGGCGATGAAAATGACCGAACCGTACTCACCCACGCCACGGGCGAACGCCAGGGCAAAGCCGGTGAGCCAGGCCGGTAGCAAGGCCGGGGCCAGGATGTGGCGAAACACCTGCAGCGGTCTGGCGCCCAGGCAGGCAGCGGCTTCTTCGACCTCGCGCGGGATGTCTGCCAGCACTGGTTGTACCGTGCGCACCACGAACGGCAGGGTGACGAACGTCAGCGCCAGGGTGATGCCCAAGGGGGTATAGGCGATCTTGAAACCCAGGTCGGTCGCGAACTGGCCGACCCAGCCCGCCGGCGCGTACAGCGCGGTGAGCGCGATGCCGGCCACTGCCGTTGGAAGGGCGAAAGGTAAATCGATCATCGCGTCGATGATCTTGCGCCCGGGGAAGGTATAGCGCACCAGCACCCAGGCCAGCAGCGTCCCGATCACACCGTTGATGATCGCGGCAAACAGGGCGGTGCCAAAGCTCAGCTTCAGCGCAGCGATGACCCGCGGCGCGCTGATGATGGTCCAGAACTGTTCGAAGGTCAGCTGCGAGGCATGGATGAACATGGCCGCCAGCGGTATCAGCACAATCAGGCTGAGGTACACCAAGGTGTATCCCAGCGTCAGCCCGAAGCCGGGTATGACGGGGGAAATGCGACGTGACATAGAGATCCCTGGTTGAATGCACGTGGCCCGGGAACCATCCCGGGCCGTGGTAGGCGTCCGAATTGTGTGTTGTTCCTTGGCCCTTACTGTGCCTGATAGATCTGGTCGAACACACCGCCATCATTGAAGAATTTTGGCTGGGCGATCTTCCAGCCGCCGAAGTCCTTGTCGATGGTCACCAGGTCCAGCTTGGGGAACTGCTTGCCAAATTCAGCCGCCACCTTCTCGTCACGCGGGCGGTAGAAGTTCTCGGCGGCGATCTTCTGTCCGGCCGGGCTGTAGAGGTGTTTCAGGTACTCGGTAGCGATTTCGGTATTGCCCTTTTTCTCGGCGTTCTTATCGACCACCGCCACGGGCGGCTCGGCCAGGATCGACAGCGACGGCACGACGATGTCGAACTTGTCAGCCCCACCGTCTTCCTTCAACGCCAGGAAGGCTTCGTTCTCCCAGGCCAGCAGCACATCGCCCTGACCGTTGTTGACGAAGGTGATGGTCGATCCGCGGGCGCCGGTGTCCAGGACTGGCACGTGCTTGAACAGTTCCTGCACGTAGGCTTTTGCCTTGTCCTCGCTACCGCCGGTTTTCAGGCCATAGGCCCAGGCGGCGAGGAAGTTCCAGCGCGCGCCCCCGGAAGTCTTGGGGTTCGGGGTAATGACCGACACATCCTTCTTGATCAGGTCGCCCCAGTCCTTGATGCCTTTGGGGTTGCCCTTGCGTACCAGGAATACGATGGTCGAGGTGTAGGGGGTGCTGGCGTCCGGCAAACGCGTCTGCCAGTTTTCCGGCAGGGTCTTGCCGAGCTTGGCGATTTCGTCGATGTCGCCGGCCAAGGCCAGGGTCACCACGTCGGCGCGCAGACCGTCAATCACCGCACGGCCCTGTTTGCCCGAGCCGCCATGGGACTGCTGGATCTTCACCTTATCGCCTGGATGGGCCTGCTGCCAGTGCTTGATGAACTCGGCGTTGTACTGCTGGTACAGCTCACGGGTCGGGTCGTAGGACACGTTCAGCAGTTCGTAATCCTTGGCGATGGCGGAACCGGCAAAAATAGCACTGGCCAGAGCGGCAAGCGCATAACGACGGATGGACATGGTGAAGCTCCCGATTGGCATTTTTCTAGTTCTGGAAGGTGGGGCGTGTTCAGCCGGGCTTGTTGCCAGGCTGCTGCAGGCGGAACTTCTCCTTGCGCTCGATCTGCACCACCTGGGCGTTGTGCACGGTGATTTCCACAGCGCCAAAGCGCAGATCGCGCAGCGCGCTCTGGATCTCACGCAAGATGGTGGCTTCGTCCTGACCGTCGATACTGCGCAGCGATGCACTCATGCTCGTTCTCCTTGGAGTGAGATTGCCGGGCAGAGGTTTGAATGAGGGTTTGCGCCTGGCGTGAGGGCAATAGTAGTGGGGGCGGGTTATTCTTAAAAATACTGTTTGGGCATTTTTATATAACCATTTACACGATTGTCTGGATGCGCTTCCTCAATGGACGTATTAGCGCAGGCCATGCGCTGGTTGACGTGTTTGCGCGTAGAGTCCATCGCCGAAAAGTCGGCTTTTACGCGCAGGGTCGCTGGCTTCCAGGTCGTGGCTTAGGTGTGCAGTTGAGGGGTGCAGGTTCGCCTCGTAGGCGCGGCGTCTGCGGGGCGCCAAAGCGGCCATGATGGGCCGCAGAACGGCCCCGCATGGCAAGCGGCGCGATAGGCGCCTCAACCTTCCTGATGCGGCTCGCGGATCTTGTAGGACGCTACGTAGAGCGCTGGCAAGAACAGCAAGGTGAGCAAGGTTGCCACAATGATGCCGCCAATCATGGCGTACGCCATTGGCCCCCAGAATACTTCGCGAGCAATCGGAATCATGCCCAGGCTGGCAGCCGCAGCTGTCAGCAGGATTGGCCGGCGACGATGGTTGGTGGCCTCGACCACGGCATCCCATGGTGAATACCCCTGGCCTTCGAATTCATCGATCTGGGTGACCAGAATGACCGAGTTACGAATGATGATGCCCGCCAGCGCCAGGATGCCCAGGATCGCCACGAAGCCCATCGGCGTACCCGTCGGCACCAGCGCCAACACCACACCGATCAGGCCCAACGGCGCGACGCTGATCACCAGGAACAGCTTCTTCACGCTGTGCAACTGGATCATCAGGAACGTGGCCATCAGGAACAGCATCAGCGGGATCACTTTAGCGATGGGCCCCTGTGCCTTGCCGCTCTCCTCCACGGTGCCGCCGGTGGCCACTTCGTAGCCGGTAGGCAACTCGCTGGCGAACTTTTCGATGTCTGGCTTGAGCTGAGCCACCAGGTCCGTAGGCTGAATATCCCCGTTGACCGACGCTTTGAGGGTGATCGTAGGCTTGCGATCGCGCCGCCACACAAGAGGCTGCTCCTGCTCGTAGCGCACCGTGGCGAATGACAGCAAGGGTATCGAAGTGCCGTTGGGTGTAAGGATCTGCAGGTTCTGCAGCGTATCGGGCGAGCCCCGCTCGCTATCCACGGCGCGGGCCACCACGTCGATCAGGTAGATATCATCGTTGACCTGGGTAACGGGCACGCCGGTGACGATGCTGTTCATTACATTGGCCACATCTTCCGAAGAAAGCCCCAACTGGCGGGCCTTGTCCTGGGCAATATCGATGCGCAGCACTTTACCCGGCTCGTTCCAGTCGTAAATCATTTCGCCGATGTTGGGGTTCTTGTCCAACAGGGTCGCCAGCTCGATGGCATGCTTGCGCACCTGCTCGATGTCCTTGCCGCTGACGCGGTACTGGATCGGTCGCCCCACAGGTGGCCCCATCTCCAGCGACTGAACGTTCGAACCGATACCGACGAAGTCCTCTCGCAGGCGTTTCTGCAGGCGAGTGATGAGCTCACCGCGCTCTTCCAGGCCTTTGCTGACGATGACCAATTGGGCGTAGTACGGGTTCTGCAGTTGCTGGTCCAGCGGCAGGTAGAAGCGCACCGCACCTTGACCGATATAGGTGCTCCAGTGATCGATGTCTTCGTCATCCTTGAGCGTGGCCTCCAGCTGGTCGACCACCTTGCGAGTTTCCTGGATCGACGCGTTCTGTGGCAGGTTCAGATCGACCAGGATTTCCGGGCGGTCCGAAGCAGGGAAGAACTGGTTCTGCACGAAGCGCATGCAGAACACGGCCAGGGCGAACAGCACCACGGTGCCGATGATGGTCATCCAACGGTGGCGCATGCTCCACAGCAGGCCATGCTCGAAGACCCGGGCTACCCTGCCCGGCTTGTCATCATGGGACTTCACTTTGCGGGCGTTGAGAATGTGCACGCCAAGCACGGGGGCGAAGAACACGGCCACCACCCATGACACCAACAGCGCAACGGCAATGACCGCGAACAAGGTGAAGGTGTATTCACCTGCCGAACTTGCGTTGAGGCCAATCGGTACGAAACCTGCGACAGTCACCAGCGTACCGGTGAGCATTGGGAATGCCGTGGAGGTGTAAGCGAAAGTAGCAGCGTCTTCCTTGCTCTCGCCCATTTCCAGGCGCGTGACCATCACCTCCACGGTGATCATGGCGTCATCCACCAGCAGCCCCAGCGCAATGATCAGTGCACCTAGCGAGATACGCTGCATGGTGATGCCGCTGTATTCCATGAATACGAACACCATGGCCAGTACCAGTGGGATCGAGCACGCCACCACCAGGCCTGCACGCACACCCAAGCTGACGAAGCTCACGGCCAGAACAATGATCACCGCTTCGAACAATGCACTGGTGAAGCCACCGACGGCCTTCTCCACCACCGTCGCCTGGTTGGACACCGTGTGCACATCGACGCCTACCGGAAGCTCGTTGGTGATGCGCTGCATGGTTTGCTTGAGCGCCTTGCCAAACTCCTGGATGTTGCCGCCCTTCTGCATGCCGATGGCAAGGCCCAGGGCCGTCTTGCCGTTGTAGCGGAACATCGGCGCAGGCGGGTTGGTGTAGCCGCGTTCGACCTCGGCGATGTCTGCCAAGCGGAAGAAGCGATCGTTGATGCGCAGGTTGACGTTCTCAAGGTCCTTTTCCGAGGCGAACTGCCCACTTGTCCGTACGGAGATGCGCTCCGGCCCGGCCTCGATCACGCCCGCTGGCGTCACGCTGTTCTGCGCCTGCAGAGCCTGCATCACCTGGCGCTGGTCGATACCCAAGGCGGCGAGCTTGCGGGTGGAGAAGTTCAGGTAGAGCACTTCGTCCTGGATACCGACCATTTCGATCTTGCCGATATTGGGTACTTCGCGGACCTCGGCCCGCGCCTGCTCCACATAATCACGCAGCTGGCGCAGGCTCAGCCCGTCGGCGGTGAAGGCGTAGATGGAACCGAACACATCGCCGAATTCATCGTTGAAGCCGGGGCCCTGCAAGCCCTCGGGGAAATCGCCGCGAATGTCCTGGATCTTCTTGCGGACCTGATACCAGATCTGCGGTATGTCGTCTGCCTTGGTAGTGTCGCGCAGGTAGACGAACACCGTTGATTCACCAGGCCGGGTATAGCTCTTGGTGTAATCGAGCGAATCGAGCTCCTCGAGCTTCTTCTCGATCCGGTCGGTGACCTGCAGCAGCGTTTCTTCCTGGGTAGCGCCAGGCCAGCGGGTCTGGATCACCATGGTCTTGATGGTGAAGGACGGATCCTCCTCACGACCCAGGTTGAAGTACGAAAAGATGCCCATGAGCAAACCGACGAACATCAGGTACCACACGAACGACTGATGCTTGAGCGCCCATTCGGACAGGTTGAAGCTTCCTTTCATTGCGCATCCTCGTCGAAGGTGACCTGCTGGCCAGGCTTGAGGCTATTGACGCCGGCGATCACCACCCGCTCCCCAGGCTGTACGCCTGATGAGACGACGATGCGGTCCTCGTTTCGGTCGATCAGGGTCACGTCGCGCAAGGCGACGGTTTTCTGCTGGGGGTCGACGACCCATACCTGTGTCTTGCCATCGCGCTCCAGCAGCGCGCTGACCGGCAGCTCGCTGCGAGGAGAAACCTGCGAGCTGAGAGTGACGCTGACGGCAGTTCCCAGATGGAACGTTTCAGGGGTGCTGGCCAAGGTCAGCCGCGCACGCCGCGTGCGGGTGGTGGCATCGGCCTTGGGCTCGAGCTCGCGCAGGGTGGCGGTGGTGTTGACGGCGGGGTTGAGCTGCGAGGCGACAGTGAAGGTCAGGTCCGGTGTCAACTGCTCGGCAATGCCGATGGGCAGGTCAATCACCGCTTCCTTCACGTCCGGCCTGGCGAGCGTGACCACAGCCTGCCCAGCGGTGACGGTTTGCCCGGCTTCGGCCTGCCAGTCAGTAATCACCGCCGCATGATCGCTGCGCAGCGTGGTATAGCCCAGCTGGTCACGGGCCTGACTGACCGAGGAACGAGCCTGCTCCAGCGTGGCGCCGGCTGTTTTCAGGTTGGTCTGGGCGATGTCCAACTGGGCCTGAGCACCCACGCCGCGGTCGTACAACTGTTGTTGCCGGCGGGCGTCGGACTGCGCGTTGATCCACTGCGCCTGCACCCTGGCCAGATCGCCTTCGGCAGCGCGCAGCTGATTTTGCTGGTCGGTCGGATCCAGCGTGGCCAACGTATCGCCCGCTTTGACCTGGGCCCCGACGTCCAGCCAGCGGCGAGCGATGCGCCCGCCCACACGAAAGCCCAGGGTACTTTCGTAACGCGCTTCGATCACGCCTGCAAAGCGGCCCAAGCGGGCCTGCAACTGAGGTTGCACCACTACCGACAGCACTGGACGAACCGGCTCCGGCGGCTGCTCTTCCTTGCCGCACCCGACAAGCAAAACACCGGCACACATCAACGTCAGCCAAGGCTTCATAGCGGGCTCTCCGGCGCTTTGGCGGGTACTTTTTCAACTTTCATACCGGGGTGCAGCAGCTGCCCGCCGGTTACCACGACGACTTCGCCACCGTCGAGACCTTTGCCGATGACCACAGTGCCGGTCAGGTAGCGGCTTACTTCGACTTCCCGCAACTGCACCTTGTCCCCCTCGCCCACGATCCACACGGCGGGTTTCTTCAAGCCTTTGGTCAGTGCCGACCAGGGCAGCTCGACACTCGGCTTGCCCCGCCCTTGGGTCGTCACGGTGACGGGCGCGCCCAACTGCATCGCAGGCGGAACGTCCTGCAATCCGACCTTGACCTGCACCGTGCCGCTTTGAGCCGAGACAGTGGGGGTAATTTCACGCACCGCTCCACGGGCCTGCACCTTCGGATCGTCCAACAGGCTGACCACGACGCTGGCATCACTGGGCGTGCCCGCCAGAAGCGACTCGTACACGTTGAACACCGCATCACGCTCGCCGTCACGGGCCAGGCTGAAGATGGGCATGGTCGCTTGCACCACTTGCCCTACCTCGGCCTGACGCTCGGTGATCACCCCGTCGGCTTCGGAGACCAGCGCGGTATAACTCAATTGCTCGTTTGCGTTGGCCAGTTGAGCTTGCGCAGCCTTCAGCGCGCTTTTATTGCTGCGCAACGAGGCCTGGGCAGCATCATATTCGCTTTGACTGGTATAGCCCTTGGGCAACAGCTTCTGCTGACGAACGAAGGCAGCTTGGGTCTGGGTCACCCGTGCCTGCGCCGCGAACACTTCGGCCTTGGCCGAAGCCACGTTGTTCTGCAAGTCTTTAGGGTCGAGCCGGGCCAGTACCTGCTTGGCCTTTACGTGATCGCCTACATCTACACTGCGCGAAATGATCTTGCCGCCTACGCGGAATGAGAGGTCCGTCTGCACCCGCGCCTGGATGTCGCCAGTCAGCGTCACCCGGGCTGCGAAATCGGCGGACTGGACATTCTGTACCCCTACACGGGGCAGCGTTTCAGGCAGCTCTTCCTTGCTGCAGCCGGTGAGCATGCCCAGCAGCCCCAAGCCCGTGACCAGTAGCGCACGCGACAACGTCATGGAGGCTCCTTTCTTGCGCGCAAAAGATTCATGCATGCGATTCGCCAAGCAGGCCAGGGTTCCATAATTCTTGCTGTAGACGCCAGACGCCCTGCCGCCTCCAGCCTCGTGGGTGGCTTCGTCAGGCCAGGTGTTGGCAAACCCTGGCAATTCTGTCAGTAGCCCACGCTTTCAAGATCACGATACTGTCGCCTGACGCGAAACTTCCAACCTACCACTGCTTGCAGACGGTCGGTCTTATTCATCCGGGGATGTTGGTATGGACAAATCTGGCAGGGTCCACGCGTTCTATCAAGCCGGCCAACTCGTCACGGAACTGGGTGACGACGTCAAACGCTCGGTGTTCCGAGGTCAGGCACGCTTTCTAGGCCATCTTGCAGGCGATAAGCGGACGCCTTCAGTAAGCGCGGTAGACAGGGGCAACACCGTAATGGCCGAGCCCCACACCAACTGCCTGGCTCGCTTTTCCTACACGCCTTACGGCCAAAGGGCCCGTTTGAATGAACCGGACACGCCATGGGCGTATCACGGTGAGCGACTGGATGCACTATTGGATGGGTATCCACTGGGCAACGGCTATCGACTGTATAGACCGGCACTCATGCGGTTTGGCGCCCCTGACAACCTGAGCCCTTTTGGACAGGGGATGCTCAATGCGTATGCCTACTGCCTGGCTGACCCTGTCAATCAAAGTGATCCATCAGGCCACTTCGCGGTGAGAAGCCTGATCAAGTATGCAAGCTGGATCACAGCCGCTGCGTCCTTAACAGCAGGCACAGCCCTTGCTGTCGTCGGTGCTTCGAAAAATGACGATAACCTTATCGGAGTGGCGATCGGCGTTTATATTGGTGGGTCATCGCTTGTCGCCGCTTTATTCGTCCGGGAAAAATATATGAGTACGCTCAGAGCCGACTCGTCATATGGAGAACGGTTCTCGACTACAGTGGGAGGCAGCGACCGACGAAACGTGCATGACCCTGTACAGAGCTTTTCATCAGCGGATGTGACCTTGGTACCTCCAAGTGTCCATACGAATAGAAGATTTGGTGGCTCGCATTTAACAACGCAACCGGTAGTTCCGGCCCCGCCTCCCAGCTATTCGAGTTTAAACCTTCAAGCGCCAGGTCTGGACGAGCTTCCCAGCTATTTGGATCTTTATCCCAACCAGGACTCAACTGGAGGAAGCTTGTCGCACAGGAACAGCCTCCCCCCACATATCGAGCCACAGCGAATTATGAATAGAGTTCGGCGCTTAAGTGTCTAGTGACCTCGCCGTAGCAATTCGTCACAAACGATACGTTTATGCGGCCACATTCAGTTCTCCGCACGGCGCAAGCGCAAGTGTGGAACAGCTGCTCGCTCCAAAAGCGTAACGAGCAGCCATACCTCGATCAGATCGGCGCTACCGGCGCCGGGCGCCGTACCTGAGGCTGCGACGCATTGGCCGCCGCACCTTCTTCAATCGCCTGCTGTATGGCCTTGCGGCGACGCTCTTCGGCACGGCGACTGAAGTACCAGACGAAGAATGTCACCAACGAGACGGACAGCAGAATCAGGCTGGCCACGGCGTTGATCTCAGGTTTCACGCCCAGGCGTACCGCCGAGAACACTTCCATCGGCAACGTGGTCGAGCCTGGCCCGGACACGAAGCTGGCCAATACCAGGTCATCGAGCGACAAGGCGAACGACATCATGCCACCTGCCGCCAGCGAAGGCGCAATCATGGGGATGGTGATCAGGAAGAACACCTTCCAAGGCTTGGCCCCCAGGTCCATGGCCGCCTCTTCGATCGACAGGTCCAGCTCACGCAGCCGGGCCGACACGACGACGGCCACATAGGCCGCGCAGAAGGTGGTGTGGGCAATCCAGATGGTGACAACGCCACGCTCCTGCGGCCAACCGATCAATTGCGCCATGGCCACGAACAGCAGCAGCAGCGACAGACCCGTGATGACTTCAGGCATGACCAAGGGTGCGGTGACCAAGCCACCGAACAAGGTACGCCCGCGGAACCGGGTGACCCTGGTGAGTACGAAAGCCGCCATGGTGCCCAACGCGACAGCCGCTACCGCCGTGTAGCAAGCGATTTCCAGCGAGCGCATCACCGAACCGATCAGCTGAGTGTTGTCCAGCAAGCCGACATACCATTTGACCGACCACCCGCCCCACACCGTCACCAACTTGGAGGCGTTGAACGAGTAGATGACCAGAATCACCATCGGCAAGTAGATGAACAGCAAGCCGAACACCAGCATCAGCTTGGAAAAACCGAAGCGCTTCATGCCCTGCCCTCCATTTCCTTGGCCTGGCTGCGGTTGAACAGCAAAATGGGCACGATCAGGATCGCCAGCATCACCACCGCAAGCGCCGAGGCCACCGGCCAGTCACGGTTGTTGAAGAATTCCTGCCACAACACTTTACCGATCATCAGGGTTTCCGGTCCGCCGAGCAGTTCGGGGATCACGAACTCGCCCACCACGGGGATGAACACCAGCATGCAACCGGCGATGATGCCGTTTTTTGACAGCGGCACGGTGATTTTCCAGAAGCTGTTGAAGGTGCTCGACCCCAGGTCGGATGCCGCTTCGAGCAGGCTTGGGTCATGCTTCACCAGGTTGGCGAACAAGGGCAGGATCATGAACGGCAGGTAGGAATAGACCACGCCGATGTACACCGCCAGGTTGGTGTTGAGTATCTGCAGCGGCTGGTCGATCAGCCCGGTCCACATCAAAAAGCCATTGAGCAAACCGTTGTTGCTCAGAATGCCCATCCAGGCATACACGCGGATCAGGATCGCGGTCCAGGTCGGCATCATGATCAGCAGCAGCAGGACGGTCTGGGTTTCCTTCTTGGCGTTGGCGATGGCATAGGCCATCGGGTAGCCGATCAGCAGGCAGAGCAGCGTGCTGATGAACGCCATCTTCAGCGAACCGAGGTAGGCCGAGATATACAGTTCGTCCTCGGTCAGCAAACCGTAGTTGGCCAGGTTGAGCACCAACTGGATCTTGTCCTCGACGTAGCTGTAGATCTCGGTGTACGGCGGGATCGCCACGTCGGCTTCGGCGAAGCTGATCTTCAGGACGATGAAGAACGGCAGCATGAAGAACAGGAACAGCCACACGAAAGGAACACCGATCACCAGGTGCCGCCCTTCAGGGGTGATGCGCCGGAACGCTCGCTTGAGCTTGCGCAGCTTCATGACCGCAGTACCACGCCGCTGTCGTCTTCCCACCATACGAAGACTTCATCGTCCCACGTAGGGCGCGCGCCTTGGCGTTCGGCGTTGGCGACGAACGACTGCACCACCTTGCCACTGGGTAGCTTCACGTAGAATACCGAATGCCCGCCCAGGTAGGCGATGTCATGGATCTTGCCGCGCGACCAGTTGTACTGGAAATCAGGCTGGACAGTGGTGACCAGCATCTTTTCCGGGCGCAGTGCATAGGTGATGTGCTTGTCCTCCACGGAGGTGGAGACACCGTGCCCGACGTAGATCTTGCGCTCAAGTTCAGGCGAGGCGATCAGGGCGTGGCCTTCGGCATCGTCGATCACCTCGGCATCGAACAGGTTGACGTTGCCGATGAATTCGCAGACCAGGCGGCTGGTCGGGGTTTCGTAAATGTCTACCGGCGAGCCGATCTGAGCGATCCAGCCCAGGTGCATGATGGCAATGCGCTGGGCCATGGTCATGGCTTCTTCCTGGTCGTGGGTCACCATCACGCAGGTCACGCCGACGCGCTCGATGATTTCCACCAGCTCCAGCTGCATCTGCGAACGCAGCTTTTTGTCCAGGGCACCCATCGGCTCGTCCAGCAGCAACAGCTTAGGCCGCTTGGCCAGGGAACGAGCCAAGGCCACGCGCTGGCGCTGGCCACCGGAGAGCTGGTGCGGCTTGCGTTTGGCGTACTGAGTCATGTGCACCAGCTTGAGCATCTCGGCCACGCGGGCGTCGACCTCGGCCTTGGGCAAGCGGTCCTGCTGCAGGCCGAAGGCGATGTTCTGCGCCACGGTCATGTGCGGGAACAGGGCGTAGGACTGGAACATCATGTTGATCGGCCGCTCGTAGGGCGGCATGTCGGTAATGTCCACGCCGTCCAGGAAGATGCGTCCTTCGGTGGGGCGTTCGAAGCCTGCCAGCATGCGCAGCAAGGTCGACTTACCGGAGCCGGAACCCCCAAGCAAGGCGAAGATTTCGCCCTTGCGGATTTCCAGGGACACATCGTCCACCGCTACCGTTTCGTCGAATTTTTTCGTGACCCGGTCGATCTTGACCAGCACCTGCTTGGGTTGCTGGCCACCCTCGAGGGCTTTCTTATAGGCGCCGGAGGCAACTGCCATGAGTGAAACTCCCAACAAGTTTTTTGTGCCCGCGCGGCCTGCCAGGCAGGCCGCGCGGGTGAGGTGGATTACTTGCCCGACTTGACCTTGGTCCAGCTGCGGGTCATCAGGCGCTGCACTTTGGGCGGCAGCTCTGAGTTCACGAACATCTTGTCCAGCACATCCTGCGGTGGATAAACCGCAGCGTCAGTCCTCACGGCCTGGTCCATCAGGTCGCCAGCCTTCGAGTTAGGGTTGGCATAACCGACGTAATCACTGACCTGGGCGATAACCTCAGGTTTCAGCAAATAGTTGATCAAGGCATGCGCCTGCTCCACGTTTTTGGCGTCCTTGGGAATCGCCAGCACGTCGAACCAGAGGTTGCCGCCTTCTTTGGGAATGGCATAAGCCAGGTTCACACCCTTCTTCGCCTCTTCGGCGCGGGCCTTGGCCTGGAACACATCACCCGAGAAACCTGCCGCGACACAGATGTTGCCGTTGGCAAGATCGGTGATGTACTTGGACGAATGGAAATACGTCACGTAGGGGCGTACCGCCAGCAGCTTCTGCTCGGCCTTGGCGTAATCCTTGGGGTTGGTGCTGTTGGGATCCAGGCCCATGTAGTTGAGGACGGCCGGAAGCATTTCGTCCGCCGAGTCGAGGAAGGCCACGCCGCACTTGGACAGCTTCTTCATGTTCTCGGGTTCGAACAGCACTGCCCAGGAGTCGATGGTATCGACGCCAAGCGCCTCTTTGACCTTGTCGACGTTGTACCCGATGCCATTGGTGCCCCACAGGTAAGGCACGGCATACAGGTTACCCGGGTCGTTCTTCTCCAGGCGCTTCATCAACGCAGGTTCAAGGTTCGCGTAATTGGGCAGCAGTGCCTTGTCGAGCTTTTGGAAAGCGCCCGCCTTGATCTGCTTGCCCAGAAAATGGTTGGAGGGCACGACCACGTCGTAGCCGGTCCTGCCGGCCAGCAGCTTGCCTTCCAGGGTTTCGTTGGAATCGAAGACATCCTGCACCGGCTTGATGCCCGTGGCTTTCTCGAAGCCTGCGAGCGTGTCGGGGCCGATATAGTCGGACCAGTTGTAGAAATGCACCGTAGGCGCCGCTTGGACGCTGCATGCCAGCGTCAGGCTCGCTGCAGCCATCACGGCCTTGCGTAATACAGAATTGGACAAGTGGGTGGTCCTCACAATCAGTGTCTGGATAGCGACAATGCTGCCGCACACGCAAAACCGGCGCGCAACTTACCTTCGCAGCTTCGATGCCGCAATGCTCAATTGCCTTTCACTGGTTTCGGACCGGGAATACCCGGTCCGAAAATGCTACATCAGGCTTATTTGCCCGATTTGATCTTGGTCCAGCTGCGGGTAATTACCCGTTGCACTGCTGCTTCAGGGGCGGCAATGGCGTACAGATTCTTTTTCACTTCAGCGGACGGATAGATGCTTGGGTCGCTGGTGATGTCCTTGTCCACAAAGGCGGTCGCGGCCTTGTTGCCGTTGGGGAAGCGCACGGCATTGGTGATTTCGGCCATGACTTGCGGCTGCATCAGGAAGTCCATGAACTTGTAGGCCGCTTCCTTGTGCTCGGCATCCTTGGGCATGGCAACCATGTCATAGAAGGTGCCGGCGCCTTCTTTCGGGATCACGTAGTCCAGCTTGACCTTGTCCCCCGCTTCGTGGGCGCGGGTCTTGGACTGCTCCAGGTCACCCGAGTAGCCGACAGCCAGGCAGATGTTGCCGTTGGCCAGGTCGCCAATGTACTTGGAGGAGTGGAAATAGGTGATCGACGGACGGATCTTGAGGAACAGGTCTTCGGCAGCCTTGAGGTCTTCCTTCTTGGTGCTGTTGGTCGGCAGGCCCAGGTAATGCAGGGCCGCTGGCAGCATTTCGGTTGGGGCATCAAGGAAGCTCACGCCACAGCTCTTGAGCTTGGCGATGTTCTCTGGCTTGAAGACCACGTCCCAGGAATCGATCTTGTCCACGCCCAGCGCTGCCTTGACCTTCTCGGGGTTGTAGCCGATGCCGATCGAGCCCCACATGTAGGGGAAGGCATGCTTGTTTTCCGGGTCGCTGGCATCGCCCACGGCCTTGAGCAGATCCTCGTCGAGGTTCTTCCAGTTGGGCAGCTGGGTGCGATCGAGTTCCTGGTAGACGCCCGCCTTGATCTGCTTGGCCAGGAAGTTGTTGGAAGGCACCACGATGTCATAGCCCGACTTACCGGCCAGCAACTTGGCCTCCAGGGTTTCGTTGCTGTCGAACACGTCGTACTTGACCTTGATGCCCGACTCTTTCTCGAACTTGGCGATGGTGTCCGGAGCAATGTAGTCCGACCAGTTGTAGACGTTCAGTACCTTGTCTTCAGCCTGTACAGCCCCGACCACTGCGCCCATCAGCGCAGCGGCCAACAACGTCTTGCCCATATTCTTCATGCGTCATGCTCCAGAGTGTTCGATTAGCCATCCGTTCAGAAGCCGGGTCCCGCAGTACACGCGTGTGGGCGACTGAAGCAGCCGCTAGTCTGGCAAGTTACAAGGCCCGGTTTCAAGGAAACCTGGCCCTTGTAACGACTTAATGTCACATCGCTAGCTGTCAGCGAATCGCCTCGAGTGTCAGGTCCAGGCATTTGCGTGCCTTTTCCACCAGCTCGTCGATCTGCGCCGGGCTGATGACCAGAGGTGGCGCGATGATCATCGTGTCGCCGACGGCCCGCATGATCAGGCCATTGTCGAAGCAGAAATTACGGCAGATCATGCCAGCACCTTTGCCCTCGAAACGGCTGCGTGTCGCCTTGTCCTTCACCAGCTCGATCGCGCCGAGCAGGCCAACACCGCGCACCTCGCCCACCAGCGGGTGGTCCTGCAACTCACGCAAACGCTTTTGCAAATACGGTGCCGCTTCGGTGCGCGCTTTCTCGACGATCTGTTCGTCGCGCAGGATGCGCAGGTTTTCCAGGCCTACCGCGGCAGCCACCGGATGCCCGGAATAGGTGAAGCCGTGATTGAAATCCCCGCCTTCGCTAAGCACCTTGGCAACCTTGTCACGCACGATCACACCGCCCATGGGGATGTAACCGGAGGTAAGGCCCTTGGCGATGGTCATCAGGTCGGGCTTGAGGTCATAGAAATCCGAGCCGAACCACTGCCCTGTTCGCCCGAAACCGCAAATGACTTCGTCAGCCACAAAGAGGATGTCGTACCGGGCCAGGATTTCCTTGATCTTCGGCCAGTAGGTGTCTGGCGGGATGATCACGCCACCGGCGCCCTGGATAGGCTCGGCGATGAACGCGGCGACGTTGTCCTCGCCGACTTCGAGAATTTTCTTTTCCAGTTGCTCCGCAGCCCAGACCCCGAACGCCTCCGGTGTCATGTCACCGCCCTCGCCATACCAGTACGGCTGAGGGATATGCACCACGCCCGGGATGGGCAAGCCGCCTTGCTCGTGCATGCCACTCATGCCGCCCAGGCTGGCACCGGCCACGGTGGAGCCGTGATAGCCGTTGACCCGACCGATCAGGGTCTGCTTGCTCGGCTTGCCCTTGAGTGCCCAGTAATGGCGAACCATGCGCAGCACGGTGTCGTTGCCCTCGGAGCCTGAACTGGTGAAGAACACATGGCTCATGCCCTCGGGCGCCACTTGGGTGATCGCCTTGGCCAACTCCAGCGCCGGAGGATGGGCGGTCTGGAAGAACAGGTTGTAGTAGGGCAGCTCACGCATCTGCCGCTCTGCCGCCTGAACCAGCTCCTCCCGTCCATACCCCACGGCCACGCACCACAGGCCAGCCATGCCGTCGAGAATCTTGTGCCCCTCGCTGTCCCACAAATGCACGCCTTGCGCCTTGGTGATGATGCGCGGCCCCTTGTCCTTCAGCTGCTTGTAGTCGCTGAAAGGCGCGAGGTGATGCTCGCCACTGAGGGCTTGCCATTCACGGGTTTGCGGGTTGTTCAGGCTCATGTGGTTCTCCGTTGACGGAAGGCCGCGCGTCTGCGGGGCCGAGGTTGATCAAACTGCGAACAGCAGGAATTCACGCTCCCAGGAACTGATGACGCGCTTGAAGTTCTCGTGCTCGGCACGCTTGGTGGCCACGTAACCGGCGATGAATTTCTTGCCCAGGTATTGCTCCAGGGCGCGGCTGATTTCCATGCGTTCCAGGGCGTCTTCGATGGTCAGCGGCAGGCGCAGGTTGCGACGCTCGTAACCCCGGCCCTGGACCGGTGCGCTGGCCTCGATACCTTCGACCATGCCGATGTAGCCACACAGCAGGCTCGCGGCGATGGCCAGATACGGATTGGCATCCGCACCCGGCAGGCGGTTTTCCACCCGGCGGCTTTGCGGGCCGGCGTCCGGGACGCGCAGGCCTACCGTACGGTTTTCCTCGCCCCACTCGACGTTCACTGGCGCCGAGGTATCCGGCAGGAAGCGGCGGAACGAGTTCACGTTGGGCGCAAACAGCGGCAACGCTTCGGGAATGAATTTCTGCAAACCGCCGATGTGGTTCAGGAACAGCGTGCTCATGCTGCCGTCTTCATTGCTGAAGATGTTCTTCCCGGTGGTCACATCGACCACGCTCTGGTGCAGGTGCATCGCACTGCCAGGCTCGCCGGTCATGGGCTTGGCCATGAAGGTGGCTGCCACGTTGTGCTTGAGCGCCGCCTCACGCATGGTGCGCTTGAACACCAGGATCTGGTCGGCCAGGTGCAGGGCATCGCCGTGACGGAAGTTGATTTCCATCTGCGCCGTGCCGTCTTCGTGGATCAGCGTGTCGAGGTCCAACTGCTGCAATTCGCACCAGTCATAGACATCCTCGAACAGCGGGTCGAATTCGTTCGCAGCTTCGATGGAGAAGGACTGGCGCCCGGTTTCAGGCCGGCCCGAACGGCCCACTGGCGGTTGCAGCGGGAAGTCAGGGTCTTCGCTGCGTTTGGTCAGGTAGAACTCCATCTCGGGCGCGACGATGGGCTGCCAGCCCTTGTCGGCGTAAAGCTTGAGCACCTTCTTGAGCACGTTGCGCGGCGACAGCTCTACGGGGTTGCCCTTTTTGTCATAGGTATCGTGGATGACCTGCGCGGTCGGCTCGATGGCCCATGGCACCAGGAACACGGCATTCTCATCGGGCCGGCAGATCATGTCGATGTCTGCAGGGTCCAGCAGCTCGTAATAGATGTCGTCGTCGACATAGTCGCCGGTCACGGTCTGCAGCAACACGCTCTCGGGCAGGCGCATGCCTTTCTCGGCGATGAACTTGTTGGTAGGCGAAATCTTGCCGCGCGTGATGCCGGTCAAGTCGCTGATCAGGCATTCGACTTCGGTGATCTTGTGCTCTTTCAACCAATCGGTGAGCTGGTCGAGGTTGTTACTCATAAATACCTCAGGAGGTAAGGTGGTCCGCGACTTGATTCTGGATGCAGTGGATGGCTAAAGCAAAACCCCCGCGCAGGCGGACGGTGGATACACTGAAATGACGTGTGTCCTAAGCGATTCGTAATGGCAGAAAGAAGCGAAGCGTGGAGATGAGGTGCCATGAAGGCGGGGCCGAGCATGCCAGACGTCAATTATTGCGAGCACTGCCGCCATGGGATTGGCAGGCCAGGCTAACGTGACTGAACAGCCTGATTGCACTGCATTGGCAGCGCTTCCAGGTCGCGGCAGGCGGACCATGAGACCCTCGTATTATTCTGTTTTGGGTTGAATCGGAGCTTAGCGCCGTTCATTTTTTTACACAACACCTGCGTAAAAAATAAACGACGCAGTGCTCGCGATAGCGCTTTTCCAGAGAAATAGCGGATAATGCCGTGCCCCGATATGCAGCAAATCTGCCGTAGACGTGCCATTTCAGGGCATCATGGAGTTGGCTTGACATCAGTATGGCTTTTCGATTGACTGGTCCTGCAAGCCCCCCTTGATTGATATTTTTAACAACAAAGGTGTTGCATCATGTCGGTACCCCCGCGTGCCGTTCAGCTTAACGAAGCGAACGCGTTCCTTAAGGAACATCCTGAGGTTCTCTACGTTGACCTTCTGATTGCAGATATGAATGGTGTGGTGCGTGGCAAGCGCATAGAGCGCACCAGCCTCCACAAGGTTTACGAGAAAGGCATCAACCTGCCGGCCTCCCTGTTTGCACTGGATATCAATGGCTCCACCGTCGAAAGCACCGGGCTGGGCCTGGACATCGGCGATGCAGACCGCATCTGCTATCCGATCCCCGACACCCTCTCCAACGAGCCGTGGCAAAAGCGCCCGACTGCCCAGTTGCTGATGACCATGCACGAGCTCGAGGGCGAACCTTTCTTCGCCGACCCGCGTGAAGTACTGCGCCAGGTGGTGAGCAAGTTCGACGACATGGGCCTGACCATCTGCGCCGCCTTCGAGCTGGAGTTCTACCTGATTGACCAGGAGAACGTGAACGGCCGCCCACAGCCGCCGCGCTCGCCCATTTCCGGCAAGCGTCCGCAATCGACCCAGGTCTACCTGATCGATGACCTGGACGAGTATGCCGACTGCCTGCAGGACATCCTCGAAGGGGCCAAGGAACAGGGCATCCCTGCCGACGCCATCGTCAAGGAAAGCGCCCCGGCTCAGTTCGAAGTCAACCTGCACCATGTGCCGGACCCGCTCAAGGCGTGCGACTACGCCGTGCTGCTCAAGCGCCTGATCAAGAACATCGCCTACGACCATGAAATGGACACCACCTTCATGGCCAAGCCCTACCCAGGGCAGGCAGGCAATGGTCTGCATGTACACATTTCCGTGCTGGACAAAGATGGCAACAACATCTTCACCAGCGAGGATCCCGAGCAGAACGCCGCGCTACGTCATGCTGTCGGCGGTGTGCTCGAGACCCTGCCCGCGTCCATGGCGTTCCTGTGCCCGAACGTCAACTCCTATCGCCGCTTTGGCGCGCAGTTCTATGTGCCCAATGCGCCAAGCTGGGGCCTGGACAACCGCACCGTGGCGTTGCGCGTACCGACCGGATCCCCGGATGCCGTGCGCCTGGAGCACCGCGTGGCGGGTGCTGACGCCAACCCGTACCTGATGATGGCGGCCGTGTTGGCAGGCGTTCACCATGGCCTGACCAACAAGGTCGAGCCGGGCGAGCCTATCGAAGGCAACTCGTACGAGCAGCTGGAACAGAGCCTGCCGAACAACCTGCGTGATGCGCTGCGCGAGTTGGATGACAGCGAAATCCTGAACAAGTACATCGATCCGAAGTACATCGACATCTTCGTCGCGTGCAAGGAAAGCGAGCTGGAGGAGTTCGAACATTCGATATCCGACCTCGAGTACAACTGGTATCTGCACACCGTGTAAACCAGAACGCCGCCCTTGAAGGCGGCGTTTTCATTTCAGGCGCACAGGCGCAGAACGCCTCACCCCAACGGCTTTTCGAAGATTTTCGAATTGCGCTGGAAGTTGTACAGCGAAGCCCGTGCCGCCGGCAGCCGCTCGACACCACTGGGCGAGAAGCCGCGTTCGCGGAACCAGTGCGCCGTGCGTGTAGTGAGCACGAACAGGGTGCTCAACCCCATCTCCCGTGCCCGGCTTTCGATACGCGCCAGCAGCTCGTCCCCGCGCCCGCCATGGCGGTATTCCGGATTCACCGCCAGGCATGCCAGCTCGCCAGCATCGGACTCTGCAATCGGATACAGCGCTGCGCACGCGATGATCATGCCTTCGCGCTCCACCACACTGAACTGCTCGATTTCCCGCTCCAGCACTTCCCGTGAACGGCGCACCAGGATGCCCTGTTCTTCCAGCGGGCTGATCAGGTCGAGCAGGCCGCCGACGTCTTCGATGGTGGCCTCTCGCACGATCTCGAACTGCTCCTGGGACACCAGCGTACCGCCACCGCCCCGGGTGAACAGTTCGGTCAGCAGCGCGCCGTCCTCGGCATAGCTGACGATGTGACTGCGTGCCACGCCGCCTTTGCACGCCTCGGCAGCGGCATCGAGCAGCTCGGCCTGGTAATCACTGCCCAGGCGCTGCAAGTGCGGCGCAACCTGTTGTGGGCGCAGTTCGCGCACCAGGCGGCCATGCTCATCCAACAGACCAGGTGCTGCACCGAACAACACCAACTTCTCTGCACCCAGTTCGATGGCCGCACGGGTGGCCACGTCTTCGCAGGCGAGGTTGAAGATCTCGCCGGTTGGCGAATAGCCCAGCGGCGAGAGCAACACGATGGAGCGTTCGTCGAGCAGGCGGCTGATGCCCTTGCGGTCTACCCGACGCACTTCGCCGGTGTGATGAAAATCCACGCCTTCGAGCACGCCGATCGGCCGCGCGGTGACCAGGTTGCCGGAGGCCACCCGCAGGCGCGAGCCCTGCATGGGCGAGGCGGCGATGTCCATCGACAACCGCGCTTCGATGGCCAGGCGCAACGCGCCGACCGCGTCGATGACGCAATCCAGGGTAGCGGCATCGGTGATACGCAGGCCGTGGTGGTAATGCGCTGCCAGGCCACGTTCAGCCAGGCGGCTCTCGATCTGCGGGCGAGAGCCGTGCACCAGGACCAGGCGTACCCCAAGGCTGTGTAGCAGCACCAGGTCGTGGACGATGTTGCCGAAGTTAGGGTGTTCGACCCCATCGCCGGGAAGCATCACCACGAAGGTGCAGTCGCGGTGGGCGTTGATGTAAGGAGAAGCGTGGCGTAGCCAGTTGACGTAATCGTGCATGACAGGGCCTGTGGATAAGTGGACGGAGAACGGCGTTACAGGGGCGTTCAGGATCATCGTCGGAACAGGCTTGCGGTCACGCGCGGTCTCCTCTAGGCAGAAACGAATGAATGGGGTGGACGTTTAATGCAGACAATAGTGCCCGATCAAGTCACGCAATAGACGCACGGTCGGCTCGATACGTGACATGTCCAGGTATTCGCCAGGCTGGTGTGCGCAGGCGATGTCACCAGGGCCGAGCACGATGGTCTGGCAGCCAAGCTGCTGAAGATAAGGTGCTTCGGTGCCGAATGCCACCGCTTCGGCACGGTGGCCGGTGAGCCGTTCTGCCACCTGGACGAGTTCACTGTCGGCCGCCTGTTCGAACGGCGGCACTTCGGGGAACAGCGGCGCGTAGTCGATACGCACGTCATGGCGCTCGGCCACCGGAACCAGTTTTGCACGGATGGCAGCGCGCAACTGCTCCACGTCCATGCCCGGCAATGGGCGCAGGTCGAACTCCAGGGCGCACTGACCGCAGATCCGGTTGGGGTTGTCGCCACCGTGAATGCAACCGAAGTTCATGGTGGGTGCCGGCACCGTGAACTGCGGGTTGTTATAGGCCTTCTGCCATTGCTGGCGCAGGCCCATCAGTTCGTCCATGACCGCATGCATGGCGTCCATGGCGCTACGGCCCAGGCTTGGGTCCGAGGAATGACCACTGCGCCCCAGGATGTCGATACGATCCATGAGAATGCCCTTGTGCATGCGGATCGGCCGCAGCCCGGTCGGCTCGCCGATGATCGCCGCGCGACCCAGGGGCTGGCCAGCATCGGCCAGGGCACGGGCGCCAGACATCGAGCTTTCCTCGTCGCAGGTGGCCAGAATCAGCAGCGGCTGCTTGAAGTCGTGCTGCAGCAACGGAATGACGGCTTCGATCACCAATGCGAAAAAGCCCTTCATGTCGCAACTGCCAAGCCCCACCCAGCGACCCTCGACTTCGGTCAGCTTCAAAGGGTCGCTGCTCCAGAGCTGCTCGTCATAGGGCACGGTGTCGCTGTGGCCGGCCAGCACCAGGCCGCCCGGGCCGCTGCCGCGGCTGGCCAGCAGGTTGAACTTGCCGGGGGTCACCTGCTGAATGTCGCAGGTGAAGCCCAGATCGCCCAGCCAAGTAGCCAACAGGTCGATGACCTGACGGTTGGACTGGTCGAGCGAGGCCTGGGTGCAACTGACCGAAGGCGCGGCGATCAAGGCGGCAAATTGGTCTTTCAGCGTCGGCAACGGCATGCGTTTACTCCTCGGAAGCATTGCCCATCATAGGACCATCCGCCGTCTGGAATAAACCGTTGACGGCCTACTGCTGTAGACTCTGCATCGACCACGCCCCCTTTCGAGCCTGTGATGCCCAAAGAAACCGAACTCAAGCTGCGCGCCAGCCCCGAGACCCTCGCCGCCTTGCGCGAGCACCCGCTGCTGAAAAAGCGCAACAAGTCTGGCTGGCAGACCCGCGAACTGCTGAACCAGTATTTCGACACGCCTGAGCGCGCGCTGGCCGAGGCACGCGTTGCCCTGCGCCTGCGCCGTGACGGCGATACCGTCATCCAGACCCTCAAGTGCCGCGGAACCAGTGTGGCTGGCCTGTCCGAGCGCAACGAGCACGAATGGCAACTGGACAAGGTCAAGCTGGACCTCAAGAAGCTGGATGACAGCTGCTGGCCGGCGCAACTGGCCGACCTGGACAAGAAGACCATCAAACCGTTGTTCACCACCGATTTCACCCGCGAATATGCCGAAATCGCTTGGGGCCGTGGCAAGGCCAAGGTGGTGATCGAGGCTGCGCTGGACCAAGGCTTCGTAATTGCCGGCAAGCGCAAGGAAGCGATATGCGAGTTGGAACTGGAGCTGCGTGAAGGTGAGCCGGCGGCGCTGCTGGAACTGGCTGCCGAGCTGACCACAAGCGTTGCGCTGATGCCCTGCGATATCAGCAAGGCCGAGCGCGGCTATCGTCTGCTGGAGCCAGAGCGTTTCGAGCTGGATCTGAGCGTCGCCGACCTCGAAGCGGACATGGCCTTGGACGACGCCTATGCTGCGTTGGCCTGGCAACTGCTGGGCAACAGCCAGCGCCTGGCCGAGCAATACCGCCACAGCGGCCACTGGCGGTCGCTGCAGGACTGGGTGCAGAATATCATCGAGCTGCGCGCAATCACCGCCAGCCTGGGCCAGGCCGCCCCCCGCGCGGCTACCCGTGACCTGCGCGCGCGCCTGGATGCCCTGCTCGAAGACTGGCGTCCACTGGTGCAAGCCGGCAACGATGACGAAGACATCCGCCGCGCCGCGCCCGAGCAGTTCGCAGAAGAGCTGGATGATCCTCGCTGGGGCCAGTTCTCCCTGGAAACCTCACGTTGGCTGTTGTCGCGTGCCTGGACTGCCGAACGCAAGGGCCGTGGCGAGCGCCAGGGCAAGGCGCTTCTGGCAAGCTGGCTTGCACACCTGATTGCCGAGGAAGGCCGCGCCCTGAAGTTGTCGCTGTACACCCAGCGCCCCGAGGACCTGGCAGAGCAACTGCCGCGCATCGAGCAATTGATGGCCTGGCTGCACCATGCCCGCCATGTGCTGGACGCACCACAAATGGACCGCCTGTACGGCGACATGAAGAAGTTGCACGAACTGGCTGAGCAACCGATCAGCGATGAGGTACTCGAAGCCCGCATCGAGCAGGCACGTGCCGTCGATCAGAGCCGTGGTTGGAAACATCTGCTCAAAGCGTGATGCCCTTAGCCCGATAGCGGCAGGCTGGTGGTGGACTTGATCTCTGAGAGGGCCACGATCGAGTTCACCTCCTGAATGCCGGGCACGTTCGAGAGCTTTTCGAAGAAGAACCGCTCGTACGCCTCGATGTCCGGGGTGACGATACGCAGCAGGAAGTCCACCGAGCCCATCAACACGTAGCACTCCAGTACTTCCGAAAAACCGCGAATCGCCTCCGTGAACTCGGTGAAGTTCGAACGGCCGTGGGCATTCAATTTTACTTCGGCGAATATTTGGGTGTTCAGCCCGATCTTCTTGCGGTCCAGCAAGGTGACCTGCCCGCGAATCACCCCCTCCTCTTTGAGCCGTTGAATCCGTCGCCAGCACGGCGATTGGGACAAGCCAATGCGTTCGGCGATCTGGGCGCTGGACAGCGAAGCGTCTTCTTGTAGCAACTCGAGGATACGACGGTCGTAAGCATCCAATGCGCTGTGCATGAACAATTCTCCAGATCGACCCGCATCGATAATAGCTATGCAAAAAAAGACTCATTAGGTCGAATCTTAGCGAAAAAATTCCGGCCTAGGCATGCAAAACTTTCTGCATTCAACGAGGATAACGCATGAACTCACTGCCGCGTGCCGATGTATGGGCCAACAACAATGCCCACACCACCGTGCTGTATCGCTTGCAGGCCGAAGCCGAGCCCGACAGCTTGTGCCGGATACTCAATCAGTTCGCCTTGCAAATGCTCACACCGCACAGCATGCAGGTCACTCAACAGGATGACTGGTTGACCATCGACATCGGCATTGGCGGATTGAGCTGGCATCGCGCCGAGGTGATCGCTCAGAAATTGCGCAACATGGTGTGTGTGGCCGATGTGCACATGGCCCCGCAACACCGTGTGGAGCTGTCAGTAGTGCACGCCTAACGGCGCCTGCCAACGCATTGAGGCGCGGAGCAAGCGTCACCCTCAGGCAAAACCCTGAAACCCTTCCGATCCGGCTTGAGCGAAGGCTGAGCTAGCCTTGATCAGGTCTTCTTGATCAGGCACGGACGCCTCATGCATAACCCAGATACCCTGGCACTCGACCTGCACCGGGTGCTCGAAGCCCTGCTTATCGATCAGCGCCTGCATGCCAGCGATAGCGTGCGTGTCCTTGAGCAGGCCGTCGATCACCCCGCTGATCATCCGCTGGAGCAGGTGGCCGCCTGCAACCTTGTCGACCGCCTCCACCCAGGGCAGATACTGGACCTAGATCGGCTTTGCCAATGGCTGGCTGCCAAGGCGGGTCTGCCCTATCTGCGTATCGATCCGCTGCAAATCGACCTGCAGCAGGTGGCTGAGCTGGTGTCGCCGGCCTTTGCGCAAAACCACGGCATTCTCATCGTGGCGGCTGACGCCGCGAGCGTCACCGTGGCCAGCGCACAGCCCTATCAGTGCCGCTGGCAGGCCGATCTTGCCCTGAGCCTTGGACGAACCGTACGGCGGGTGCTCGCAAGCCCTGTGCAACTGCGTCAGGCCGGTGAACCCTTCCAGCGCCTGGCCCAGTCGGTGAAGGGCGCGCATCATCAGCAATCGAACCGCTTTAGCGAGCTTGAGCAGTGGCTGGAGCTGGGCAAACGCCACATGCAGGCCAGTGCGGATGACGCGCACATCGTGCATATCGTCGACTGGCTGCTGCACTACGCGATCGACCAGCGCGCCAGCGACATCCATCTGGAGCCACGCCGCGACCAAGGGCACTTGCGCTATCGCATCGATGGCCTGTTGCACACCGTCTACGTGTTCCCCGGCGCAGTCATGGTGGCCCTGATCAGCCGCCTGAAGCACCTTGGGCGCATGGACGTCGCGGAAAAACGCAGGCCTCAGGATGGCCGACTGCAAAGCCGCCTGCCAAACGGGAGCGAGGTGGAGCTCCGGTTGTCGACCCTGCCCACTGCCTTTGGTGAGAAGCTGGTTTTGCGCCTGTTCGACCCGCAGCAGTTGCACGAGAGCTTTGATCGGCTCGGCCTTCAGGGGCAGCAATTGAGCCATTGGCAAGGCCTGCTGCAACGGCGCCAGGGCATCATCCTGGTCACAGGGCCCACAGGCTCAGGCAAGACCAGCACGCTGTACGCCAGTCTCAAGCTGTTGGCCACCCCGCAGGTGAACCTGTGCACCATCGAGGACCCCATCGAACGGCTCGAACCCGCGTTCAACCAGTTTCAGGTGCAGCCGGCACTGGACCTGGGCTTTGCCAACGGCGTGCGCGCCATGCTGCGCCAGGACCCGGACATCATCATGATTGGCGAAATACGAGACCCCGATACCGCACGGGTGGCCGTGCAGGCCGCCCTTACCGGGCACCTGGTGCTGTCTACCCTGCACACCAACGACGCCTGTGCCGCAATCATCCGCCTGCAAGAACTGGGTGTGGCTGACTACCTGATCAAAGCGACGTTGATCGCGGTGATGGCTCAGCGGCTCGTGCGTACGGTGTGCAGCCAGTGCCAGGGGCGCGAGGCAGCCAGCTGCAGAACGTGCCGCGGCACGGGCTTTCACGGGCGTACAGGTTTGTTCGAATTACTCGAGCCTAGCGACAACCTGCGGGCTCTGATCGGCCCTGATACAGACCTTGCGCAATTGCGACGCCAAGCCCAGGCAGATGGTCTTGTGGACCTGCTCCGCTGCGGCGAAGCCAAGGTTGCGTGTGGGCGAACCCTGGCAGAAGAAGTCCTGCGTACATGCAGCTGATCAGAAGCGGCAAGTCCCGGAACTTGGCAGGCCCGCGAGCATCCAACCGCACATCTTCAACGCTCACCTTCGAGGTGTCTCATCATGCGTCTCAACACTGCCATCGCTGCCGCAGCCCTGCTCGCGCTGCCCATGGGTTCGGCCATGGCCGATTCCTTCTGGCGTAATGTGATCTCCTCCGGGGCAACCACCGGCTCGACCTACCTGACCTCGCGCGACCACAAGTTGGTGATGGCGGCGCAGGATGATGCCGGCAGCTTCGTAGCCAGTGAAGGCGCCATCCGTGGGCCATTCCTGGAGTCGGCAATCAAGCAGGTGCGTGCGGAACATCCAGGCCTTCACGCGTCCGACATGGAACTGGCCAATGCCATTCTGGCCGAGCATGCAGTAGTCGACTGATCGATACAGCGCCGGCCCCATCGCTGGCAAGCTCGCGCCGGGAGGTCTTCACCCCCTGGCTGCGAGTGCTCATGCCAGTGATGGCCGGACGGCTTACTCGCCGATCGCGGCCTTGTAGCCAGCCGCATCCAGCAGTTTATCCAGATCAGCCTGGCTGCTCGGCTTGAGCTTGAAGATCCATGCGTCGTAGGGCTGCTCGTTCAGTTGCTCAGGGCTGTCAGCCAATGCCTCGTTGACGGCGATCACTTCGCCACTGACCGGGGCATAGATGTCGGAAGCGGCCTTGACCGACTCCACGACACCGGCCGCGTCGCCTGCGGTGAACACCTTGCCCACCTCGGCCAGCTCGACGAACACCACGTCACCCAGCGCTTGCTGCGCATGGTCACTGATGCCTACCGTGACGGTACCGTCGGTTTCCAGGCGGGCCCATTCATGGCTTTCGGCAAAACGAAGTTCGGCGGGGATATTGCTCATGTCTTGAATTCCTCGATTGGCTCAGCGGTACGCCCGCCGTTTGATGATGGATCAGATCAGAATCTTGCCATGGCGCACGAAAGTCGGCCTGACCACGCGCACCGGGTACCATTTGCCACGAATTTCCACTTCGGCCCGGTCGCCCGTGGCCATGGGGACGCGTGCCAGGGCAATGGACTTGCTCAGCGTAGGTGAGAAACTACCACTGGTGATCTCCCCTTCGCCAATCCCCGCCACACGGACCACCTGGTGGGCACGCAGTACACCGCGCTCTTCCAGTACCAAACCCACGAGCTTTTCCTGTACGCCCCGCTCGATTTCCGCCAACAATGCCGCGCGCCCGATGAAGTTTCGGCTCGCCGGCTCCCAGGCGATGCTCCAGCCCAGGTTGCAAGACAACGGCGTGTGCTGCTCGTCGATGTCCTGCCCGTAAAGGTGCATGCCGGCTTCGAGCCGTAACGTGTCGCGAGCCCCCAAGCCGCTGGGTGCAATACCGGCGCCGACCAGGTCGTTGAAAAAGGTCACGGCCTGGTCACCCGGAAAGATCATCTCCAAGCCATCTTCGCCGGTGTAGCCGGTGCGCGCGATGAACCACTCCCCGTCCATCACGCCTTCGAAGGGGCGTAGCGTGCGTATCAGCGCGGCCCGCGAGGCACTGACCAAAGCAGCTACCTTCTCGCGCGCGTTCGGGCCCTGAACGGCAAGAATGGCGAGGTCCGGACGAACCTGAACGTCGACGGCAAGCCCGTCACGCTGCTGGTCCAGCCACGCGAGCACCCGGGCTCGGGTAGCTGCGTTGGTGACCAGGCGGTAACCCGTCGCCGTGCGGTAGGCGATCAAGTCGTCGATCACCCCGCCCTGCTCATGCAACATGGGGCTGTAAAGTGCCTTGCCAACCTGATCGAGCCGGGCGACATCGTTAGCCAGCAACCGCTGCATCCAGGCCGTGGCCGCATCGCCCTGAATATCAATGACGGTCATGTGGGAAACGTCGAAGACCCCACAGTCACTGCGCACCTGGTGGTGCTCATCGACCTGCGAGCCATAATGCAGCGGCATGTCCCAGCCACCGAAATCGACCGTCTTGGCGCCAAGCGCCAGATGCAGGTCGTACAAAAGCGTGCGCTGTCCCATGGGTTTCTCCTTCCGGGCGTGGCGAAGCGGCAGCAGTGGAGGGCTCATGGCCTTCAGCTGTGTGAACAGCGTTGTTTTGATTGCCTGCTGCGCGAGTGCCGCGCATTGTAGCGGCAAGGGCGCATGCTGGCACCCTTAGCAGGAATGGCCGGGCCTGCGCGCCGAGCGGCGGATCAGGCCAATGACCGGCAGCAGCCCTACCACCACCAGCGTCAATGCTGGCAGCGACGCCCGCGCCCATTCACCCTCGCTGGTCATCTCGAACACCCGTACCGCCAGCGTATCCCAGCCAAATGGGCGCATCAGCAGGGTTGCCGGCATTTCCTTCAGCACATCGACGAACACCAGCAACGACGCGCTCAGTGCGCCTGGCAACAGCAGCGGCAAGTACACCTTGATGAACAGCCCTACCCCGCCCACACCCAGGCTGCGTGATGCCTGCGGCAGCGAGGGACGAATCCGATCCAGGCTGCTCTCCAGCGGGCCGTAGGCCACGGCGATGAAGCGAATGACATAGGCCAGCAGCAACGCCGCAAGGCTGCCCAGCAGCAATGGCCTGCCAGCGCCTCCCAACCAGCTGGACAGCGGCGCGACGACCTGACTGTCCAGGTAACTGAAGGCCAGCATGATCGACACCGCCAGTACCGAGCCGGGCAAGGCATAGCCCAGGTTGGCAAGCCCTACGCCGATGCGGATACCCGGTGTAGGTGCCTGGCGACGGGCGAAGGCCAGCAGCAGCGCCACGCAGACCGTCACCAGCGCTGCAACGCCGCCCAGGTACAGGGTGTGGAGCACCAGGCCGATGTAGCGATCATCCAGATCATGGCGCCCGCGCTGCCAGAACCACACCAGCAGTTGCAGCAATGGGATGACAAATGCGCAGGCGAAGACCAACAGGCACCAGCCGCTGGCCAGCAGCGCCTTGCCACCCTGCAGTCGGTACAGCGCCTGGCCTCTGGGGCGTTCACTGGCGCTGTGGTTGGCGCCCCGCGCACGGCGCTCACCGTACAGCACCAGCATGACGGCCAGCAGCAGCAAACTGGCCAATTGCGCAGCGCTGGAAAGGCTGAAGAAGCCATACCAGGTCTTGTAGATGGCGGTCGTGAACGTGTCGAAATTGAAGACCGCCACGGCGCCGAAGTCAGCGAGGGTTTCCATCAGGGCCAAGGCGATACCCGCCCCAATGGCAGGCCGCGCCATGGGTAGGGCCACACGCCAGAATGCCTGCCAGGGGGAGAGCCCCAATACCCGGGCGGCCTCCATCAACCCTTTGCCCTGGGCAAGGAACGCTGTGCGTGCCAGCAGGTAAACATAGGGATAGAAGACCAGCACCAGCACGGTGATCACGCCGCCGGTGGAGCGCACCCGTGGCAGGCGCATGGGCCCGAAAGCCTCACGCAGGGCACTCTGCACTGGGCCGGCGAAGTCCAGCAAACCTACGAAGACGAAGGCCAGGACGTACGCCGGAATGGCGAACGGCAACATCAGCGCCCAATCCAGCCAGCGGCGGCCCGGAAACTCGCACAGGCTGGTGAGCCAGGCCAGGCTGACACCGAGCAAGGAGACGCCTAGACCGACCCCCACCACCAAGGTGGCGGTGTTACCCAGCAAGCGCCCCATCTGCGTGTCGAGCAGGTGGGACCAGATCTGCAGGTCGATCGACTGCCACGACAACAGCAGCACGCTCAGGGGCAGCAGCACGAGGCCAGCGATCAGGGTGACGGGGAGGTACCAGCGACGACGGTGGGTGTAGGGCACTTTAGATCTCTATGACGGGCCGCAGCTCGACCCACGAAGAGGCCTTTGCAGGCCTCTCGAGCGGGATGTGGCGCTCAGTTCCAGCCGGCACGGTCCATCAGGCGGATGGCTTCGGCCTGTCGCTTGCCGGCCACTTCCACCGCAATGCTGTCGGCCTTGAAGTCGCCCCACGCGGCGACTTCGTCCGAAGGCTTGACCTGAGGGTTGGCCGGGAATTCCTGATTGAGGTCGGCGAACAACTTCTGCGCCTGTTCACCGGTCATCCATTCCACCAGCTTCGTTGCGGCCTCAGGATGAGGCGCGTGCTTGGTCAGGCCGATGCCGGAGAGGTTCACGTGCACGCCACGGTCTTGCTGGTTGGGCCAGAAAATCTTCACCGGCAGGTTAGGATTCTGCTTGTGCAGCCGGCCGTAGTAGTAAGTATTCACAACACCCACGTCGCACTGACCCGCCTCGACGGCCTGGATCACTGCGTTGTCATCCGAGAACACGTCGGTGGAGAGGTTGTTGACCCAACCCTTGACGATCTGCTCGGCCTTCGCTTCGCCGTGGCTTTCGATCAAGGTGGCGGTCAGGGACTGGTTGTACACCTTCTTCGCCGTGCGCAGGCACAGCCGACCTTCCCACTGCTTGTCTGCCAGGGCTTCATAGGTGCTGAGCTCCGACGGCTTGACCCGTTCGGTGGAGTAGATGATGGTACGCGCCCTCAGGCTCAGGCCGGTCCAGTCGTGGGACGAGGCACGGTACTGAGGCGGGATGTTGCGCTCGATGATGTCGGATCGGATCGGCTGCAGGATGCCCATCTGCTCTGCCTGCCACAGATTGCCTGCATCGACGGTGAGCAGAAGATCCGCCACACCGTGCTCGCCCTCGGCCTTGATGCGCTGCATCAGGGGAGCTTCCTTGTCGGTGATGAACTTGACCTTGACGCCGGTCTCGGCCGTGTAGGCGTCGAACACCGGCTTGATCAGCTCATCGATACGCGAGGAGTAGACCACGACCTCGTCAGCGGCCTGCACGGTACCACCGACAACGCTCAGGGCCAGGGCGGCCAGTAGGGACTTGCGTGGCAACATGGAAGGCGCTCCTCGATCGAATAGAGAGGCGCAGATGGTAGTGAATCCCATTTGAAGGCTCACCCCCATTGCCGTTACTGGATGTTGCAATGTGCCAGGGCCCGCCACGCATCCGCTCTCGCCAACGCGCCGAGAGCAGCCTTTACACCTTGGCCAAATCCGGCAAATCGCCACTCAAGCCCAGTGCCTGTCGCACGAACACAGCCTTGGCCTCTGGCAGCTGCTCAACCAGCTTCAAGCCACTGTTGCGCAGCCAACGCAGCGGCAACTTGTCGGCCTGGAACAACCGCTCGAACCCTTCCATGGCTGCCATCAACGCCAGGTTGTGCGGCATGCGACGACGCTCATAGCGGCTCAGCACCTTGACATCGGCCAGCCTTTCTCCGCGCTTGCAGGCATCCACCAGGACTTCGGCCAGTACCGCCGCGTCAAGGAACCCCAGGTTCACCCCCTGCCCTGCCAGCGGATGAATGGTGTGGGCCGCATCACCGATCAGCGCAAGGCCGGGTTCCACGTAGCGTTTTGCATGTCGCTGGCGCAGCGGTACGCACAGCCGCGGGTCAGCCTGCAGCACCGTCCCGAGGCGGCCTTCGAATGCACGCTCCAGCGCCTTGAGGAAGGCTGGCTCATCCAGCGCCATCAGCCGCTCGGCCTCGGCCGGCGTGGTTGACCACACGATCGAGCACCAGTCCTGTTTGCCGTCGCGGGTCAATGGCAGGAAGGCGAGCGGACCATCGTCGGTGAAACGTTGCCAGGCGGTGGCCTGGTGATCCTGAGCGCAACGCACGCTGGTGACGATGGCATGGTGCAAGTAGTCCCACTCGCGCGTTTCACAACCTGCCAGGCGGCGAACCGCGGAATGAGCACCGTCGGCTGCGACGACCAGCGGCGCACGCAGCTGCCGGCCGTCGTGCAGCGTCATCAGCCAGTCGTCGCCGGAATGGCGCAGCTGTTCCATGCGCGCATTGGGCAACAGGCCAATGTCGCTGTCGTGCAGGCGCTCGAGCAAGGCATCCTGGACCACTTTGTTCTCGACGATATGGCCCAGCACCTGCGCATGCACGCTGGCGGCGGAAAAGTGGATCTGCCCGGTGCCGCTGCCATCCCATACCTGCATATCCGAATAGGGCGTCGCGCGCCGCCGTGCGATGCCTTCCCAAGCCCCCAGGCGGTCGAGAATACGCTGGCTGGCGGCCGACAACGCGCTGACCCGCGGCTCGAACGGCCCCTGGGCGTCGAACGGCCTGACGGCCAGGGGACCGCCATCGAGCAGCAGCACCTGCAAACCGCTATGGCGCAAGGCGAGCGCCAGCGCGCTGCCGACCATACCGGCACCTACGATCAGAACATCTGCGCGTGTTTCCATGCCTTACGCCAGCCTCGCTTGCGGCTTGAGCCGCACGTATAGGGTTTTATCGACCCGCGCCACCAGTTCACCTGCGCCGTCGCGGATATCGACCTGCAAACGGGGCAGGCATTTCTTGCCGGTGGCGGTCTGCTGGCGGATGTCGTCCAGCAGCGCGTCATCGACATGGAACTCGGCATACACCGGGCCCTTGCCAGGGGTGATGAAATCGATGCTGGCGGCCTTGTCCCAGACGATGTAGTCGCGCCCCAGCCGCTCGATGAGCAAGAGCATGTAGAACGGATCGACCATGGCATAGAGGCTGCCACCGAACTGGGTGCCCACGTAATTGCGGTTCCAGCGGGTGAGTTTCATCGCCACCCGGATGCTGCGCATGTCAGGGCTGATGTGCTGCACACGGATACCGGCGCCCAAGTAGGGCGGATACAGGTTCAGCATCCAGCGCAGAACGCGCGCACGCCGGGCCAGTTTGCGCGGGTTGCTCATGCCTTGCCCCGTACATCGGAACGCGTACCCAGGCCCATGGCCTGGCGGGCGAACCAGCTTTTGGCCGGTGGAAGCAGGTCCAGGCCCAGCAAACCCAGGTTACGGCCCGCGGCGAGCAAAGGCTGGCCGCTGCCGAACAACCGTGTTACCTGATCGGAAAACCCGATGGTGAGCGTTTGATCCAGGCGCTGGCGCTTACCGTAAGCCCGCAAGGTCGCAAGGTCGCCTGGCCGCTGCGGTCCTGCAAGCAGCGCCTCGGCAAGGGACTGCACATCCCGCAGCGACAGGTTGAACCCCTGGCCTGCGATGGGGTGCAGGCTGTGTGCGGCGTTGCCCAGCACAACCAGGTGGGGGCGGATCTGCTCCTGCGCCTCGATCAGCGACAGCGGGTACAGGTGCCGCACGCCTACCTGGCGAAGGGTCCCCAGGCGGTAACCGAAGACGCCCTGCAATTCACGCAGGAAATTGCGCTCATCCATGTCGGCCAGGCGCTGCGCATCCATGCCCTGCCGTGTCCAGACCAGCGCGCAGCGGTTTTCCGGTAACGGCAGCAAGGCCATGGGACCGGCTTCGGTGAAGCGCTCGAAGGCCTGGCCGCGGTGAGGCTCGCCGGGGGTGATGTTGGCGATCAATGCACTCTGCTCATAAGGCGTGTGGCAGACGTGAATGCCCAGTTGCTCACGCAGCCCCGAGCGCCCACCATCGGCCAGCACCGCCAGGTCGCAGTCAATGTGCGTGTCGTCATTGAGGCGCAAGCGGTAACCGCCCTCTATGGCCTGCATCGACGTCACTTCGGCCGGGCAGCGCCAGCTGACCACATCGCTGTCCAGGCCCTGCCAGAGGCATTGCCCGAGCCAGGCATTCTCGACCACGTAGCCCAGGGCCGGAACACCTTCCTCCCTCGCGTCCAGGCGGGTGGCACCAAAGCGTCCTCGGTCCGAGACGTGAATCTGTGCGATCGGTTCAGCACGCCGCTCGATGGCAGGCCACAGGCCCAGTCGATCGTAGATCTGGCGGGTCCCGAACGACAGTGCCGAGGACCGCGCATCGTAGCTGGGCTGGAAGCTGTCGCCGGGGGCAAAGGGTTCGATGAGAAGGATTTTCCAACCACGCGCCTTGGCGCCTGCCTGCAGGGTCAGCGCCAGGCTGGCCCCAACCAGCCCGCCGCCGATGATAGCGAGATTCACCTGGGTCATAGGCTGGCCTGACGCGCGTCGTGCATCAACGCCTCGATCTCGGCGAGGGTGCGGGGAACGCCCGATGTCAGGATTTCACAGCCTTGCCTGGTGACCACCACATCATCCTCGATCCGAATGCCGATGCCGCGCCATTTCTTGGCCACGCTTTCATTGTCGGCTGCTATGTAAATGCCGGGCTCGACCGTCAAGGCCATGCCTGGCTCGAGCACCCGCCACTCACCGCCCACCTTGTAATCGCCCACGTCATGCACATCCATGCCCAGCCAGTGGCCGGCACGGTGCATGTAGAACGCCCGGTACGCCTCGCTCTCGATCAACGACTGCACGTCACCCTTGAGCAGGCCCAGCTCAACCAGCCCTTCGGTGATCACCCGCACGGTGGCTTCATGGGCATGGTTCCAGTGCTTGCCCGGGGCGATTTCGGCAAACGCCGCTGCCTGGGCGCTCAGAACAAGCTCATAGATAGCCTTCTGCTCGGATGAAAACCGCCCACTGACGGGAAACGTGCGGGTGATGTCACTGGCATAGCAATCGATTTCGCAGCCCGCGTCGATCAGGACCAGGTCGCCCTCCTTGAGCGGCGCGTCGTTCTGCTGGTAATGCAGGATGCAACCATTGCGCCCTGCGGCGACGATCGACCCATACGCCGGCATCTTTGCCCCGCCCTGGCGAAAGGCGTAATCGAGTTCGGCTTCAAGGCTGTACTCATGAAGGCCCGGGCGGCAAGCCTGCATCGCCCGCACATGGGCCTTGGCAGAAATCTCGGCGGCCGTGCGCATCACTTTCACTTCCGCCGCCGATTTATACAGGCGCATGTCGTGCAGCAGGTGATCCAGGGCAACGAATTCGTTCGGGGGCTGTGCACCGAGGCGGGCCTTGGAGCGAATCACGTTGATCCAGTCCATCAACCTGCGATCGAATTCGGGATTGCTGCCCATGGCGCTGTAGACGCGTTCGCGGCCTTCGATCAGCCCCGGCAGGATCTCGTCGATGTCGGCGATGGGAAACGCATCGTCAGCGCCAAAATCGCGCACCGCACCCTCCTGGCCGGCCCGCAAGCCGTCCCACAGCTCGCGCTCAGGGTTGCGCTCGCGGCAGAACATCACGTATTCGCCATGCTCGCGGCCAGGTATCAACGCAATCACCGCCTCGGGCTCGGGAAAACCACTGAGGTATTGAAAGTCGCTGTCCTGGCGATACACGTGCTCGACATCACGGTTGCGGATGGCAACGGCGGCGGCAGGCAAGATGGCAATGCTGTTGGGGACCATCTGCGCCATCAGCGCCTTGCGCCGGCGGGCATATTCGGCCTTGGGAATGCGGCTCATGGGCAGACTACCCCGTGGTTCAGTGCAGAGAAGGCTTGGGCGCAGGCGCTGCAGGCTTGGCCAGTTCGGAAAACAGCAGCAACGGCGCGACGCGCAGGTATTCCATCACTTCCATGTAGTCGCTTTCGCCGTCTTCGGATTCTTCCAGCGCTTCCTGGACCTGGGAGATGGCCACCAGGTCCTGGAGCACTTCCTTGGCCTCGATGGACAGGTCCTTGCCACCGGCGTTCAGGCCGAAGCCTGTGATGAAGCCCTGGCACCACTGCCCCAGGGCGGTGGCGCGATCGGTCAGCGCAGCGTCGTCGGACGGCAGCAGCAGCACGATGGCCATATCGTCGCTGGTAAGCTCGCCCTTGACCATTTCCTGCAGGCCAATCAGGGCATTACGCACAGCGTCTTGCGGTTCGGTTTCCAGCAACTGGGCCGCATCGGCCAGCCAGCCGTCGGCATCGAAGCCGGCGCCCGCACAGCTGCGGCCGATGAGCAGGCCGTGCAGTTCGGCGGGTGTGACGGGGTGGCCATTGCTGGAAAGCAGCATGGCGAAGGCAACGTAGGGCGATTGAGTATTGGGCATGGGCTGCTAGGCGCCGGAGGGCGCAATGACTAGAATGAAGGCCTTGTATCCTAGCACCGGCAGGCGCGCCAAGACCATCGGCACTGGCAGCCACGGCCCAGGGAGAGGCATCATCGCAAGATGAGTCAATGACGGAGCGAATCGAGTGCAACCCACGCAAGAGAACGACCTGCAGGCCCTGATGAGCCGATTCGAGCTGCTGATCGAGCGTGTCGAGCAACTTAAACGGCAAAATGCACTCCTAGTAGCTCAGGAAAAGTCCTGGCGCGAAGAGCGCGCCCACCTCATCGAAAAGAACGAGATCGCCAGACGCAAGGTCGAGTCGATGATCTTGCGTCTCAAGGCCCTGGAGCAAGACTCATGAGTTCAAGCAATAGCGTCACCGTGCAGATCCTCGACAAGGAATACTCGATCATCTGCCCGCCCGAAGAGCGCAACAACCTGGTCAGTGCAGCTCACTACCTGGACAGCAAGATGCGCGAGATTCGCAGCAGCGGCAAGGTGATCGGTGCCGACCGCATCGCGGTCATGGCGGCGTTGAACATTACCCACGAGATGCTCCATCGCCAGGAAGACCGCAGCGCTGCTCCGGCCGGCGGGGCCACGCGCGAGCAGGTGCGCGATTTGCTGGACCGGGTCGACCAGGCGCTGTCCGACGAGACGGGTACCAAAAAAAACTGAGGTTGTTATACTGGCGCCACTCCCTGGTGGATGCGCCAGTCGGTTATGTCCCTGAGCCGATACGCACAACCACGGGGGTTGCACGCTGGGGCAGGTGTGCATGTCCGCTCGACGGAAAGCCTTAATGTCCCCTGCAATCTCCACCTTGAACTTTCGGGTTCAAGGGCTACACCGATAGCGGTCTTATCGGGGAGCCCGAATTCCTTTGCCCGCCTCCCGGCGGGCAAATCGTTTTGGCCAACAGCAGTGGCCAGCACCCTCGGATCGCCCGTGCCATGACCGACACCGCGACGCTCACCCGCCCTCAACTTCGCAGGCACTTGCGCAATGCGCGCAGGGCGCTCACGCCCGCGCAACAGCGTCAGGCCGCTGCGGGCCTGTACCGTCTGCTGGCACAGCACCCGCTCTTTCGCAAGGCCAGGCATATCGCCTTGTACCTGCCCAACGATGGCGAGATCGACCCTGCATTGCTGCTGCGCGAGGCGCAGCGACGCGGCAAGCGCACCTACTTGCCGGTGCTGCATCCATGGCCACGCACCCGCATGGTGTTTCAGCGATTCGAGAAGGGCGAGAAACTCACGCCCAACCGGTTCCGAATCCCTGAGCCGACCACCGACCGCAGGCGTCAACGCCCCGTATGGGCACTGGACCTGATTCTGCTGCCCCTGGTGGGCTTCGACGACGCGGGAGGGCGACTGGGCATGGGAGGTGGCTTCTATGATCGCAGCCTGGCTTACCTGGCTCGCCGGCAGACCTGGAAAAAACCACGGCTGCTAGGCTTGGCGCATGAGTGCCAGAAGGTCGAACGGCTAGCACAGGCCAGCTGGGACGTGCCTTTGCAGGGAACGGTCTCGGATCGTCACTGGTACGTGGCACCACGCTGAGCGGTGCCGGGAGGGTCAGCGTTGCGCCTGACCGGCTTCGTACGGCATCTGGTAGGCGTTATCCAGCTTGCGCTCCCAGATCCCCTGCGCATAACCGGTGGTAACCACACCCAAGCCAAAGATGAACACCAGGACCCACAGTAGGTCCGGCTTTTTACGTTGATTCATCGACGATTGCCCCCCAGGCAAACTGTTCAGTGCTCGGCGACTTCTGGGTCGTACCTGAGCATCGCACCTCAAACGGGGCGCATTCTCCGACAACCTGAGCCACCACGCAAACGTTGACGTCAACCAGTCGTCGGTTTGATTGAACGAGTTATTTCAAAGCATTTCTGGAGCAAACAACATGGCCTATTGGCTGATGAAGTCCGAGCCCGACGAACTGTCCATCGAAGGTTTGGCTCACCTTGGCGAAGCCCGCTGGGACGGTGTGCGTAACTATCAGGCGCGCAATTTCCTGCGTGCGATGAGCGCGGGGGACATGTTCTTCTTCTACCATTCCAGCTGCCCTCAACCTGGCATCGCCGGCATTGCCAAGGTCATCCGCGCAGCCTATCCGGACCCCACTGCGCTGGACACGCAGAGCCCTTACCACGATGCCAAGGCCACGCCCGACAAGAACCCGTGGAGCGCGGTAGACGTGGCTCACGTGCGGACACTGCCACGCGTGCTTGAGCTGGGCTGGTTGAAACAACTGCCAGCCCTGGCCGAGCTGGCGCTGGTGCAAAAAGGCAGTCGCCTGTCGGTCATGCCGGTAACGACCGAGCAATGGACTGCCATCCTGCCGATGGATTGAGGCACCTGCCCCGCTCCGACATTCCCATGAAACCCAGCCTTCAGTGGCTGACCGAAGACCGGGTTAGCCGCTCACTGGACGATCAGGTTGTTGAACAGCAGGTCCTCGACGATCGGCTTGCCCTCTTCGGTCTCCATCACCTGCTGAACCTGCTTGAGCGCCTCTTGGCGCAAATGCTCCTTGGCCTCCACATTACTCATGCTGTCCACGGTCTGCTGGGTAAACAGTGCGACGAGCTGGTTGCGGATCAGCGGTTCATGGTGCTGTACCGCCTTGGCGGCCTCATCCCCGGTCACTCGCAACGCGACATCGGCCTTGAACACCCGCAACCGCGGACCACCATCGAGCGCATAGTTACCTACGAACGGCGGTGTCAGCGTGATATAGGCCACCTTGGGCGCGCCCTCCTTGGCCTCCTCGGCCACGGCTGCGGCGGGTAACACCAGTGCCAACACCATCAATATCCACGCTTTCACGAAATCGCTCCTCTATTCAGGTGGCGCCAGCTTAACCAGCACATCATTCAAACCCAAGCCTGGGCTTATGCCGGCTCATCAGGACAAGCCATGCTCGTTGACCCGACTGGCGGCCCTCCTACACTTATCGGCCATTACCCGCAAAGGAATAGGCCACGATGAAAGCGCTGCTCTGCAAGCACCTGGGCCCGGCCCGCGACCTGGTCCTGGAAGACGTGCCCAGCCCAACGCCCAAGCCCAACGAAGTGCTGCTGGACGTGCAGGCGGCAGGGGTCAACTTTCCCGATACCCTGATCATAGAAGGCAAATACCAGTTTCAGCCGCCCCTGCCCTTTTCTCCGGGTGGAGAGGCCGCGGGCACGGTCGCAGCCGTTGGCGCCAAGGTGGGCGCCTTCAAGGTGGGTGACCGCGTCATGGCGCTGACCGGCTGGGGTGCTTTCGCCGAGCAAGTGGCAGTGCCCGCCTACAACGTAATGCCCGTGCCAGCCGGCATGGACTTCATTACCGCCGCCGCATTCGGTATGACCTACGGCACCTCGATGCACGCCTTGCGCCAGCGCGGTCGATTGCAAGCCGGCGAAACCTTGCTGGTATTGGGTGCGTCCGGCGGGGTGGGCCTGGCAGCGGTTGAGATCGGCAAGGCCATGGGGGCGCGGGTTATCGCGGCTGCCAGCAGCGCGCAAAAGCTCGCGGTGGCCCGTGCCGCCGGTGCTGATGATCTGATCGACTACAGCCAGGAAAATCTGCGCGAGGCCATCAAGCGCCTGACCGATGGCAAGGGTGTGGATGTGATTTACGATCCGGTCGGCGGCGAGCTGTTCGAGCACGCCGTGAGGGGCCTGGCGTGGAACGGTAGGCTGTTGGTGGTAGGTTTTGCCAGCGGCAGCATTCCCCAATTGGCAGCCAACCTGGTGCTGCTCAAGGGGGCGGCGGTGCTGGGCGTGTTCTGGGGCGCGTTTGCACAGCGCCAACCGGAGGATAACGCAGCCAACTTCAAGCAGCTGTTTGCCTGGCACGCGCAGGGCAAATTGAAGCCGCTCGTCTCACAAACCTACACCCTGGCCGACGCGGGTACGGCCATCGAAACACTGGGCCAGCGCCAGGCGGTCGGCAAGCTGGTGGTGGTGCCGCCCGGCACCTGATCACCGTTCGCGCAGGTCATGACAGCGCCTGAAGCGCGCCTCCAGGTTGCGATCAGGCATGTGATGGCTGCGCAGGGCGTGAAGGGTCTGCTCGACATAATCACGCGTGGTGCCATACCGCCCTTTAGCGCTGGCCAGTATGTGGCTGAGCACGTTATCCGGCAGATTGCCCGCATAGCAAGGCAGATGCCGCTCCAGCACGAAGCCCAGGGCCTGTACCTTGCTGCCATCGTCGAGCCGGCAGTTGAGCCAATGCGGGCGGTAGGCCGGGTAAGGCATTTCGCGCTGCCACAGGGCACGAAGCGACGCATCGAGGGTGGCATCGTCCAGCCTGTAGGCAAAGCCGCTGCACGAGCCGCCTCGATCCAGACCGAACACCAAACCGGGGGTTTCAGGCGTGCCACGGTGCTCGTGCGACCACAGGTACAAGCCCCGGTGGTAACCGTGCACCCGCGCACGTCGACGCTCCACCGCGCTGCACTCGGGCCGCCAGATCAAGGAGCCATAGGCGAACAGCCACACTGGCCCGCCCTGGTGACGGGACATGGCGGCTTGCATGGAGTGATGCAGTTGCTCGTGGGTCAGTTGCTGACCAAAATCGAGCGAAGGGGGGTATGGGACTTGCCAGGATGAACGTTCGAGCGCCGACATAAGCTGCCGCTATGATTCCCTGTGAACAAAGCATGTAACGTGGCCGAGCCTGATGCGTTAGCCACTGGGTCGTTGACCAGAGCCCTCAGGCAAGTCATTTACGGCAGTCGCGCCAGGCGGTGTATAAGCTAAGTCAGGGCAAGGGGCTGAACAAGTGCATGCAGAGCTTTTCACGCCAGGCGCCGACGACCGGCCGTGCAGCGCGTCAAGTGCGTACGGGGTGGCGCGGGCAGCCTGACGGGCGCCGCGCACCGCGAGGGGATGCTTCAGCCGCGAGGCGCGTAAGCGAACACGTCCGCACGCATGCGGTGCGCATCCATGCCGGCGTCCACCAGCGCATCGAGCGTGGCGTAGATCATGTTCGGCGAGCCACTGGCGTACACGTGTACGCCGTTGAGGTCGGCAATGTCCTCGCAAACCGCTTCGTGCAGCATCCCACAACGGCCCTCCCAGCCACACAGGTCGCTGACCACCTGGTGCAGGGACAGGTTGGGCAGACTCAGCCACTGATCCCAATGCTCGATCTGATAGAAGTCTTCCGGGCGTCGTACGCCCCAGTACAAGTGAACAGGGTGTTTGAAGCCCTGAGCGCGGCAGTGTTCCACAAGGCTGTGCATCTGCCCCATGCCGGTACCGGCGGCGATCAGCACCAAGGGGCCGTCGGGCAGTTCGGCCAAGTGGGTATCGCCGAAGGGCATTTCGATACGAGCCAAGCGCTCGCGCTGCAATTGCTCGATCAACTGCACGGCGCTGGGCTCGCGCGCCAGCACGTGCAATTCAAGCTCGCGCCCTGCATGGGGAGCTGAGGCCAGCGAAAAAGCGGCCGGCTTGCCCGCTTCACGTTCGATCATCAAATACTGCCCGGCATGGTAGCGCGGCGGCTTGCCCGCAGGCGCCAACAGGCGCACGCGCCAAACGTCGCCACCCACTTCACGGCATTCACTGACCGTGCAGGTCAGCTTGCGCACCGGCAGCTCGCCCAAGGCCAGCACGCCGTCCCATAGCAGGATGCAATCTTCGAGCGGCTCGGCGATGCAGGTGAACAATTCGCCATGGTCCCGGACTTCTCCGTTCTGGCGCACACTGCCTTCGACCAGCAACGCAGCGCAGACATGACAGTTGCCATTACGGCAGCTGTTGGGGCAGTCATAACCCAGCCGACGCGCACCTTCCAGGATCCGTTCCCCGGGCTCTAGCGTCAGCACTGCTCCGGACGGCTGCAACGTTACCTGCATCAATCTATTCCCAACTGATCCCACAGCTCATCGATACGCCGGGTGACGGCTTCGTCCTTGACGATGACCCGCCCCCACTCGCGTGTAGTCTCGCCCGGCCACTTGTGCGTGGCATCCAGGCCCATTTTCGATCCCAGCCCCGACACTGGAGAGGCAAAGTCCAGGTAGTCGATCGGCGTGTTGTCGATCATCACCGTATCACGCTTGGGGTCCATGCGTGTGGTGATGGCCCAGATCACGTCGTTCCAGTCGCGGGCGTTGATGTCGTCGTCGGTCACGATAACGAACTTGGTGTACATGAACTGTCGCAGGAACGACCACACACCCAGCATCACGCGCTTGGCATGCCCCGGGTACTGCTTCTTCATGGTCACCACCGCCATGCGGTAGGAGCACCCCTCCGGTGGCAGGTAGAAATCGACGATTTCCGGGAACTGTTTCTGCAGGATCGGCACGAACACTTCGTTCAGCGCCACGCCAAGAATCGCCGGTTCATCCGGCGGCCGACCGGTGTAGGTGCTGTGATAGATAGGGTTTTGCCGGTGGGTGATGCGCTCGACGGTGAACACCGGGAAGCTGTCCACTTCGTTGTAGTAACCGGTATGGTCCCCATAGGGGCCTTCAGGCGCCATCTCGCCTGGGTGGATTACCCCTTCGAGGATGATCTCGGCCGTGGCCGGCACCTGCAGATTGCTGCCGCGGCACTTGACCAGCTCAGTGCGATTACCCCGCAACAGGCCCGCGAAGGCGTATTCGGAAAGCGTATCGGGCACTGGGGTCACTGCACCCAGGATAGTGGCAGGGTCTGCCCCCAACGCCACGGCCACTGGGAACGGCTGGCCGGGATTTTTTTCACACCACTCACGGTAGTCCAGGGCGCCGCCACGGTGGCTGAGCCAACGCATGATCACTTTGTTGCGGCCAATCACTTGCTGCCGGTAGATGCCCAGGTTCTGGCGGTCCTTGTTCGGACCGCGCGTGACGGTCAGGCCCCAGGTGATCAGCGGTGCCACATCGCCCGGCCAGCAATGCTGAATCGGCAATGCGCCAAGGTCCACGTCCTCTCCTTCGAGCACCACTTCCTGGCAAACGGCGTCCTTGACCACCTTCGGCGCCATCGATACCACTTTCTTGAAGATCGGCAGCTTGGACCAGGCGTCCTTGAGCCCTTTCGGGGGTTCAGGCTCCTTGAGAAACGCCAGAAGCTTACCGATCTCGCGCAGCTCATTGACCGACTCGGCACCCATGCCCATGGCCACCCGCTCAGGCGTGCCGAACAGGTTGCCCAGCACGGGAATGTCGAAGCCGGTCGGCTTTTCGAACAACAGCGCAGGGCCTTTGGCACGCAGCGTGCGATCGCAGACCTCGGTCATTTCCAGCACTGGGGAGATCGGGACCTGGATGCGCTTGAGCTCGCCGCGCTGTTCCAGGCCACGAATGAAGTCGCGCAAGTCGCGATACTGCATGCATGAGCCTCGTGTTGGCCGTATCGGTCGGGGGTTCAGAGTGTAGCGCCGTTCAGAGCGCAATGGTCAAAACTGATCAGGGCCGCGTCGCGTCCCATCGCAACCGGTCCGACGCCCCGCCAAAGCCGCTCTTACAGGATTACGCTATCCCTGTAGGAACGGCCTTGCAAAGGCATCGGACCAGCCGCGATGGGCTGCGAAGCGGCCCCATTCGATCTAGACCTGAAACGCTTACTTGCGCTTCATCGACAGGAAGAACTCGTCGTTGGTCTTGGTCTGCTTGAGCTTGTCGACCAGGAACTCGATGGCAGCGATTTCGTCCATCGGGTGCAACAGCTTGCGCAGGATCCACATGCGCTGCAGTTCGTCGTCGGCGGTCAGCAGCTCTTCGCGGCGAGTACCCGAACGGTTGATGTTGATGGCAGGGAACACACGCTTTTCAGCGATACGACGGTCCAGGGGCAGTTCCATGTTGCCGGTGCCCTTGAATTCCTCGTAGATCACCTCGTCCATCTTCGAACCGGTTTCGACCAGCGCGGTGGCGATGATGGTCAGCGAACCGCCTTCCTCGATGTTACGGGCGGCACCGAAGAAGCGCTTGGGCTTCTCCAGGGCGTGAGCGTCGACACCACCGGTCAGCACTTTGCCCGAGCTTGGAATGACCGTGTTATAGGCACGTGCCAGACGGGTAATGGAGTCGAGCAGGATGACCACGTCCTTCTTGTGCTCGACCAGGCGCTTGGCCTTCTCGATGACCATTTCGGCCACTTGCACGTGACGGGTTGGCGGCTCGTCGAAGGTGGAGGCAACCACTTCGCCGCGTACGGTACGCTGCATCTCGGTCACTTCTTCCGGGCGCTCGTCGATTAGCAGAACGATCAGGTGGCACTCGGGATTGTTACGCGTGATGTTGGCTGCGATGTTCTGCAGCATGATGGTCTTGCCCGCCTTGGGCGGGGCGACGATCAGGCCACGCTGGCCCTTGCCGATCGGGGCGCACAGGTCGATGACCCGGCCGGTCAGGTCTTCGGTGGAGCCGTTGCCGGCTTCCATCTTCAGGCGCTTGTTGGGGAACAGCGGCGTCAGGTTCTCGAACAGGATCTTGTTCTTGGCGTTTTCCGGCCGGTCGAAGTTGATGGTATCGACCTTCAACAGGGCGAAGTAACGCTCCCCTTCCTTCGGCGGGCGGATCTTGCCAACGATGGTATCGCCGGTACGCAGGTTGAAGCGGCGGATCTGGCTAGGCGAAACGTAGATATCGTCAGGGCCGGCCAGGTAGGACGCATCAGCAGAACGCAGGAAACCGAAACCATCCTGGAGAATCTCCAGCACGCCGTCACCCGAGATCTCTTCGCCGCTTTTCGCATGCTTTTTCAGCAGGGAGAAAATCACGTCCTGTTTGCGCGAACGGGCCATGTTCTCGATGCCCATTTGTTCGGCCATTTCCAAAAGATCGGTAATCGGCTTTTGCTTGAGTTCAGTCAGGTTCATAAGGGGAATGACGTAATCATGTAAGAAGGGAGAATTAAGCTTCTGGCTTAATGAAGCCGCGCCGCTAGATGGCGAAAGGATCGCGTACTGATTCGAATTGGGGATGCTTCGGCGACGGCATGTAGAGGGCACTGAAGAAGCAGTGCGAGGCCGAATGTAACACTTGCTTTTTTGTGCGTCTAGTGCTCTGAAAAAGAAAAGCCCCGCATTTGCGGGGCTTTTTTATCACAGGTGGGCGTCGAGGAACGCTGCCAGCTGCGATTTGGACAAGGCACCGACCTTGGTGGCTTCCACGTTGCCGTTCTTGAACAGCATCAGCGTCGGGATACCACGCACGCCGTGCTTGGCTGGGGTTTCCTGGTTTTCGTCGATGTTCAGCTTGGCGACGACCAGTTTGCCTTCATACGTGGAGGCGATGTCGTCCAGAACCGGAGCGATCATCTTGCATGGGCCGCACCATTCAGCCCAGTAGTCGACCAACACCGGGCCTTGAGCCTGAAGCACTTCAGCATCGAAGGTGGCGTCGGTGACGTGTTTGATTTTGTCGCTCATGGAAATCTCCAAGGTCGTAAGCACGGAAAACGTTGCCCATCATAGCCGCCCCCGCGGTCGACAGGAAGCCGCAGACGATTGAGTGTAACTATAGTTGTGCAAGAGCACTCGAATCAAAACTGTCACATCGTCTTCATAGAATCGAATGGCACATTGCCGTATATCAAGCGCATCGCGCAGGCCAGGTGCCACGCGTTGGCGACCAGCCTGCTATCGTGGCACGATTGCCAGGTTAACGACCGAGAACTTCCAGATCATGCCGCATACCACCGCGAAGAACCTGTCCCTGATAGCCGCCATCGACCTCGGCTCCAACAGCTTCCACATGGTCGTGGCCAAGGCCCACCACACCGAAATCCGCATTCTCGAGCGGCAGGGCGAGAAGGTACAGCTGGCCGCCGGCATCGACGAGGAGCGCAGGCTCAGTGAAGAAGCCATGGAGCGCGGCCTGGAGTGCCTCAAGCGCTTCGCTCAGCTGATCAACGGCATGCCCGCAGGCTCGGTGCGCATCGTCGGCACCAACGCCTTGCGTGAAGCGCGCAACCGCAACATCTTCATCCAGCGTGCCGAAGCCATTCTTGGCCACCCGGTAGAAGTCATCTCAGGCCGCGAAGAAGCCCGCCTGATTTACCTGGGCGTTTCCCATACGCTGGCCGACACCGCGGGCAAGCGCCTGGTGGCGGACATCGGCGGCGGCAGCACCGAATTCATCATTGGCCAGCGCTTCGAGCCGCTGTTGCGCGAGAGCCTGCAGATGGGCTGCGTCAGCTTCACCCAGCGCTATTTCCGTGACGGCAAGATCACCCCTGCGCGCTATGCCCAGGCCTATACGGCCGCCCGGCTTGAGTTGATGAGCATCGAGCATGCCCTGCACCGCCTGACCTGGGATGAAGCCATCGGTTCGTCGGGTACCATTCGCGCCATCGGCGCCGCCATTCGGGGTGCAGGCTTGGGCAATGGCGAGGTAAACGCCGAAGGGCTGGCCTGGGTCAAGCGCAAGCTGTTCAAGCTGGGCGAAGTCGACAGAATCGATTTCGAAGGGGTCAAGCCGGATCGGCGCACCATCTTCCCGGCGGGCATGGCCATCCTCGAAGCGATCTTCGATGCGCTGGAGCTGCAGCGCATGGACCACTGCGACGGTGCGCTGCGTGAAGGTGTGCTGTTCGACCTGCTTGGCCGGCATCATCATGAAGACGTACGCGAGCGTACCCTCAACTCGCTGATGGAGCGTTACCACGTCGATCAGGGCCAGGCCGCCCGGGTCGAGCGCAAGGCACTGCATGCCTTCGACCAGGTGGCCGTAGCCTGGGACCTGCAGGACGGCAATTGGCGCGACCTGCTGGGTTGGGCAGCCAAGGTCCATGAGATCGGCCTGGACATCGCCCACTATCATTACCACAAGCACGGCGCGTACCTGATCGAGCACTCCGACCTGGCAGGCTTTTCGCGCGAGGATCAGCAGATGATGGCCTTGCTGGTGCGCGGCCACCGCCGCAACATCCCCAAGGACCGTTATGCCGAGCTGGGGGATGATGGGGTCAAGCTGCTGCGCCTGTGCGTGCTGCTGCGCTTTGCCATCCTGTTTCATCACATCCGGGGCACGCAGCAGATGCCCAAAGTCGAGCTCAAGGCGGCCGATAACCGCCTGGAAGTGGTATTCCCGGAAGGTTGGCTCGAGCAGAACCAGCTGACCCAGGCCGACTTCGCCAACGAAGCGGAGTGGCTGGCCCGGGTCGGCTTCGTCCTCAGCGTACGTTGAGGACCGGGTTGCTCAGGCGCTCCAGCAAGGTCGCCTGGGCACTGCGGGGGTTCTGGTTACCCGTCGGGCTGCTGCGCACATAGCGCCCGTCTGGCTGAAGGGTCCAGGCGTGAGTGTTGTCGGTCAGGTACGCCTCCAGTTCCTTTTTCACCCGCAGCAAGAGCTTCTTGCCCTCGACCGGGAAGCAGGTCTCGACCCGCTTGTCGAGGTTGCGCTCCATCCAGTCCGCACTGGAGAGGTAGATCTGCTCTTCACCGCCATTGAGGAAGTAGAACACACGGGTGTGTTCCAGGAAGCGGCCGATGATCGAGCGTACCTGGATGTTGTGTGAAACCCCTGGAATACCTGGACGCAGGCAGCACATGCCACGCACGATCAGGTCGATCTTCACCCCCGATTGACTGGCCTTGTACAAGGCCTTGATGACCTTCGCATCGGTCAGCGAGTTGAATTTGGCGATGATGTGCGCCGGCTTGCCGTCCAGGGCGAACTGGGTTTCGCGGGCGATCATGTCCAGCATGCCCTTTTTCAGGGTGAACGGCGCATGCATCAGTTTCTTCATGCGCAGGGTCTTGCCCATGCCGATCAGCTGGCTGAACAGCTTGCCGACGTCCTCGGTAAGCGCATCGTCGGAGGTGAGCAGGCTGTAATCGGTGTACAAGCGGGCATTGCCAGCGTGGTAGTTGCCGGTCCCCAGGTGCGCATAGCGAACGATCTCGCCCTGCTCGCGGCGCAGGATCAACATCATCTTGGCGTGCGTCTTGAAACCGACCACGCCATAGATCACCACCGCGCCTGCCGCTTGCAGGCGGCTTGCCATCTGCAGGTTGGACTCCTCGTCGAAGCGTGCGCGCAGTTCGATCACTGCGGTGACTTCCTTGCCGTTGCGCGCTGCATCGACTAACGCATCGACAATTTCCGAGTTGGCGCCGGAGCGGTAGAGCGTCTGACGTACGGCCAGAACGTGCGGGTCCTTGGCCGCCTGGCGCAACAGGTCGATGACCGGCGTGAACGACTCGAAGGGGTGCATGAGCAGGATGTCCTGCTTGCTGATCACGCTAAAGATGTTGTCGGCGTTCTGCAGCAACTTCGGGATGGCCGGGGTGAACGGTACGTATTGAAGTTCGGGGTGGCTGTCCAGCCCAGTGATGCTGAACAACCGCGTCAGGTTGACCGGCCCATTGACCTGGTAGAGCTCGCTTTCGCTCAGGCTGAACTGCTTGAGCAGGTAGTCCGACAGGTGCTTGGGGCACGTATCGGCGACTTCCAGGCGCACGGCATCGCCGTAGCGGCGCGAGAACAGCTCGCCACGAAGCGCCCGGGCCAAGTCATCGACCTCTTCGGAATCCAGCGCCAGGTCGGCGTTACGGGTCAGGCGGAACTGGTAGCACCCCTTCACCTTCATACCCTGGAACAGGTCGTCGGCGTGGGCGTGGATCATCGACGAAAGGAAGACGTAATTGGCACCAGTGCCACCCACCTCCTCAGGCACGCGAATGACCCGTGGCAGCAGCCGCGGTGCCGGAATGATGGCCAGGCCTGAATCGCGGCCGAACGCATCGACGCCTTCAAGCTCGACGATGAAGTTCAGGCTCTTGTTCACCAGCAATGGGAATGGATGGGTAGGGTCCAGGCCGATCGGGGTGATGATGGGCGCAATCTCGTCGCGGAAGTAGCGACGCACCCATGTCTTGAGCTTGGGTGTCCAGTGACGGCGGCGAATGAATCGAATCTGGTGTTTTTCCAGCTCCGGAAGCAGCACATCGTTGAGAATCGCGTACTGGCGATCGACCTCGATATGCACCAGTTCGCTGATGCGCGTGAGGGCCTGGTGCGGCTGCAAGCCGTCGGCACCGGCCTGCTCGCGGGCGAAGTTGATCTGCTTTTTCAGCCCGGCCACACGAATCTCGAAGAACTCGTCCAGGTTGCTCGAGAAGATCAGCAGGAACTTCAGGCGTTCGAGCAACGGGTAACTTTCATCCAGCGCCTGCTCCAGTACGCGGATGTTGAACTGCAGCTGGGACAGTTCGCGATGAATGTACAGGCTGGTATCGTCCAGGCCAGGCACGACGATGGCCGGGGCGGGAGCCGGCGTGGGCGCCGCTGACTCCGCTGCAGGTTCCACAGCGACCTGGGACGCGGGTGGCAGATCAGGCGGGGTCTGCACCAACTCCTCTGGAAGCTCCTTGGCATCCTTGATCAAGACAGGGGGAAGCACTTCGTTATTCATCTGGCGGTCCTGAGGACGTTAACGCCCTATCATCAATTGAGCGGCAAGATAAGCGCCCATTATGACGCCTGTGTTACACGCCAGGGCAAGCCATGGCACACGGTTGCAGACATTGTGGTAGCGGGCACTGTTCACGTCGAGACACATTTGGACACTTTCCCGAACGCACGCGAAGGGGTAGGCTGCGCGTTCATTTCGCCAGCACCTCAGAAAATGCTCCAACAATTCCTGCAGGATTTCGGCTACTTTGCCCTTTTTCTAGGCACCTTCTTCGAAGGCGAGACCATTCTGGTCCTTGCAGGCTTTCTTGCGTTCCGCGATTACATGGACATCAAGCTGGTATGCCTGGTGGCATTCATGGGCAGCTATGCCGGTGATCAGTTGTGGTATTTCATGGGTCGTCGCCATGGGCGCAAGATCCTGGCGCGCAAGCCTCGCTGGCAGGCAATGGGCGACCGCGCCCTGGGCCACATCCGTCGCCATCCCGATATCTGGGTGCTCAGCTTCCGCTTCGTTTACGGGCTTCGCACGGTAATGCCGGTCGCGATTGGTCTCTCGGGCTATCCGCCGCGGCGCTACCTGCTGCTCAATGGCATCGGGGCCGCGATCTGGGCCATCGCCCTGGGTGCTGCGGCCTATCATTTCGGCGCAATCCTCGAAGGCCTGCTGGGCAATATCAAACGCTACGAATTGTGGGTACTGGGCGCCTTGCTGGTGCTTGGCGTAGGCCTGTGGCTGCACCGGCGCTTTCGCACGCTGCGGGCAGAGCGCCGGGCTGCGCGCGAGTCCCAGGACTGAACACCTGCACCTGTGCACACTCCAACAGACATGGACCATCCCGCACTGCGCCGCGCTGCCAGCCTGACGGGTATCAAGCGCTTCGACCTGGAGTAATGAGCATGACAAAAAAAGTGGCGGTGATTCTTTCCGGCTGTGGCGTTTATGACGGCGCAGAAATTCACGAAAGCGTGATCACCTTGCTGCGCCTGGACCAACGCGGCGCGCAAGTGCAGTGCTTTGCACCGAACATCGCACAGATGCATGTCATCGACCACCTGACAGGCCAAGAAATGCCCGAGTCGCGCAACGTGCTGGTGGAATCTGCCCGTATCGCGCGTGGCGATGTGAAAGACATTCGTGAGGCGCGCGTCGAGGACTTCGACGCCTTGATCGTACCGGGCGGCTTTGGCGCAGCCAAGAACCTCTCGGACTTTGCCGTGAAAGGCGCAGACTGCACTGTCAATCCGGATGTTCTGGGGTTGGCCGAGGCGTTCGCCGCCGCCTGCAAGCCAGTTGGCCTGATCTGTATCTCGCCTGCATTGGCTGCCAAGATCTATGGCCCTGGCGTGGTCTGCACCATCGGCAACGACGCCGACACCGCCGAGGCCGTCGTCAAGATGGGCGGTACCCACGAAGAATGCGACGTGCACGACATCGTCGAGGACCCGCAGCGCAAACTGGTGACCACCCCTGCCTACATGTCGGCAAAGACCATCAGCGAAGCCGCTGGCGGGATCTACAAGCTGGTTGATCGGGTGCTGGAACTGACCCACGAGTAAGCGCCGCTTGCCCGGCTGGAGCGCCTGACCAGGCGATTGGCGCTCCATTGGCTATCAAAGCGCCGACAGCCGAGCGATGATCCGGTCCAACGCATTGGCAAACGCCTGTTTGTCGCGATCCCCATAAGGCCCCTGCCCGCCACCTGACTGGCCTTGTTCACGCAGCTCGGTGAACAGATTGCGCGTAGCCAGGCGCTCGCCCATGTTGCGCTCGTCGAACTCGCGCCCGCGCGGGTCCAGCGCCGCTACGCCCTTTTTCACAAGCCGGTCGGCCAGAGGCACGTCGCTGCAAACGACCAACTCGCCGGGTACGGCATGCTCGACCAGGTAATCGTCGGCCGCATCCATGCCACTGGGTACCACGATCAGTCGTACGATGCCGAATGCTGGCTTTGCCACCGCCTGGCCCGCGACCATGACCACTTCGAACTTGCGCTTGAGGGCGAACTTGACGATCAGGTCCCTGGCAGCCTTGGGGCAAGCGTCGGCATCGATCCAAACACGCATGATTGACCTCACGTTGTCATTTAGCCAGTCATGATGCACTACCCCGACAGGTTGCAGGAACTCGCGCAAATAGCCCCAGAACTGAATGAGCCTGTGTGAGCCGTGCCGTTCAGGCTACACTCGCCCCAGCTTCAGCGGACTGATGAGCGCAAAATGAATTGTCCCGACGAGATCCAACTGGACCTGGACAACGGGATCGACCGTAAGCTGCTGGCCAACTTGCGTGGGCGCTACCTACAGATCAACGCAGGCCGCCTGCAGCGAGCAATGGCCGGTTTGTCCCCCCGCCAGCAGCAGGTCCTGACGGTGCTGCCCGTGCTGTTCCATGTAAATCATCCGCTACTGCCCGGCTATGTTTCGTCGACGACGCCGGCAGGCATCTGCGACTTCGAGCCAAGCGCCGATCAGGTATTCGAAGCTCAGCGCCTGGCACGCGCCTTCAGCTACAAAGCCCGCGACAACACCTCACCACGCCCCATCGACGGGCTGTTTCTAATCGGCAGCCTGGGCACGCTTGCCCAGGCTGAGGACAGCGACATCGATGTATGGGTATGCCATACCAGCGACCTGGAGCGCGAAGCGCTGGAGGCACTACAGCGCAAATGCCAGTTGCTGGAAACCTGGGCCGCGAGCCAGGGCGCCGATACGCACATCTTTCTGATTGACACCCAGGGGTTCGCTCAGGGCCAGCGCACAGGCCAACTCGGCACCGACGATTGCGGCACTACGCAGCATTATCTTCTGTTGGACGAGTTCTACCGCACGACCCTTTGGCTGGCAGGGCGGACGCCGCTGTGGTGGTTGGTGCCGCCCGACCAGGAGAGCGGCTATCCGGCCTACGCCCAAGCCCTGCTGGCAAAGCGTTTCGTACGCCCTGGGGAAGCCCTGGACCTGGGCCACCTGGCGCAGATCCCAGGCCACGAATTCGTCGGCGCCGGGCTTTGGCAGCTGTTCAAGGGCATCGATGCCCCTCACAAGTCCTTGCTCAAGTTGCTGCTGACCGAAGCCTATGCCAGCGAATACCCCGCCGTGCGTTGCCTGAGCCTGGACTACAAGCAAGCGGTCTTCGCCAATCAGCTCGACCTTGACCGTCTCGATCCTTACGTCATGGTCTACCGACGGATCGAGCGCTACCTGATGCAACGCCGTGAGCAGGCTCGGTTGGAACTGGTGCGGCGCAGTTTGTACCTGAAAGTGAACAGCAAGCTCAGCGAACAGGGCCGCGCCGAAGGCTGGCAACGCCGCCTGCTGCGCAGCCTGACCGACGAGTGGGGATGGGGAGGCGCGCAGTTGGCCCTGCTCGATGGTCGCCCTGGCTGGGGCGTGCACCAGGTTACCATGGAGCGCCGAGAACGGGTGGCCGAGCTCAGCCGCAGCTACCGGTTCCTGGTGCAGTTCGCGCGCACACATGACGCGACCAGCCGCGCCGACTTGCGCGAGCTCAACCTGTTGGGACGGCGATTGCAGGCAGCATTCGAGCGCCGTGCGGACAAGGTGGAAATCCTCCAGAGCGACCGTGCCTGCGACCTGGCCGAGCAAACCGTGACGCTGGCCCAGTCACCCAGCCGCAGAGCGCCAGGTGGCCACCCCTGGGCACTCTACAGCGGCAACCTGCATGGCCATGAAATGGAACTCGCCAACCCGATCAAGCGCTGCTGGCACCTTGTGGAGCTGTTGGTCTGGGCCCATTGCAATGGCGTGATAGACAGGCATACACGACTGGCGCTTCATCCGGGTATCAGCGATCTGAAAGAGCCTGAATTGCAGGGCCTGCTCGCGAGCCTGCAGCAGCTCATCGTGTTGCCGCTGCCCGCCGTCAGCGAGGTGAGCCTGTTGCAGCCAAGCGTCGCCGACGATGTGCTGCTGCTGATCAACGTGGGCATTGACCCCCTGCCCCACCACCGTGAGCTGGATATCCTGCTGACCACCGAGCGTACCGACTCGCTCAGCTACGGTGGCCTGCGGGAAAACCTGGTATTGACAGTGGACCAGGTCACGGTCAACTCCTGGAACGAGGTGCTGGTACATCGCTACGACGGCGAGCATGCGCTGATGCGATGCCTGCGCGATTTCATCAACCTGCCGAAACAGGCAAGCGGCTGGCCCAATGTGCGGGCGCACTGCTTTGCCCAGCACCGGGCGCAGGCCATCAGTCAGCGTGTGGCCGAGCTCTTCCAGACTGCGCGGCAGTTGCACGCACAGGACGTTCCTGGCCGTTACCTGGTGCAGGTGGCGCACCAGGTTCATGTGCTGGAGTGGCTCCAGGGCAAGGTCGTCCTCACGAGCCTTGACGACCATGATGCGCTACTCACGTTCATGGGCCAGGAGCGCAGTACCTACAGCCCCGTGTGCCTGGATGCCAATGCCCTGCCGGACACCGATGTGGGCCTTGTGCTCGAGCAAGGCCGCCGCGACTGCGTCCAGGTCTTCTATCGACTGTTCGACAGCTGGGCCGAGCTCTACGTGCTGGATGAATGCAACGCTTTGTGGCACCAGCGCGTGCCGTTGCAGGACGAACCTCACCTTCTGCTGCCGCTGCACCGCTTTCTGGCTTCGGTCTTGCGCCGACGCGAGGCGCAGTTGCCTTATGGTGCAAGGCAAGCAGCACGCCTGGACATCGTGTACGCGCAGCTGCTTGGGTCTGGATCAGCCAGGGCACGGGGCCTGGAGCAGAGGGCGGCACCGGATGCGGGGAACGTGCAGCCCTACTACGACGTCCAGGCCATGATTCACGCCGACACCGACGGTGCCACGCACGTGACCTTGTTCTGCGAACAACAGGAGTTCTCCGAGCTCGACCATGGGCCGAGCCTGTATGGCGTGGTGGCACGAGAAATCATCGCCCAGCGGCGAAGTGCAGGCCTGTATCGGTGCTACATCACCGACTTGGATGTTTCCGGGTTACCCGATGGCCGCCAGGCCACGACGCAGGTTTACCTGAACTACAAGCGGACACTTGAGCAGGCCTTGAATGAGGGGCTACAGCAGGTGCTGGCTGGCCAGGCTTAGGCACTGGCCACGCCACAGGTGCGTTGAAAGCACTACAGGTCGAAATCGCCCGCCGCTTCCGGCTGATACTCGACTTCCAGCAACTCTAGCCTGAGGGTCTTGCCCCCTGGCGCCGGCCAGTCGATCTGCTCACCCACCGACAACCCGAGCAAGGCACAGCCGATGGGCGCCAGGACCGAGACCTTGCCGTCTGGCCCGGCATCCTTGGGGTAGACCAAGGTCAAATGGTAGTCCTTGCCACTGGCTAGCTCGCGGCAATGCACGCGCGAATTCATGGTCACCACACCTGCCGGCACCTCATCATGCCCCACCACCTGCTCGGCGCGGTCGAGCTCGCCGCTGAGCGCGAGCACGCCAGGGGTACTTTCGTCGAGACTATCGAGCAGACGCTCCAGACGTTGTACATCCAAACGGGTGAGGATAAGGGAAGGCTTGGTGCTCATGATCCAGTCAGACTCCTTTGAACAGGCAGTTTTCGATGCACAGATAAAGCAAAACCCCGCCCTATGCGCGTAGTGCTGTTCACTTGAGAGTGTTTGGGCTGCAGAGCAGCCCTAAGTGACCAGCATTACGCCCAAAGGCGGGGTTTTCGAATGCTTTGGCGTCATCGACGCAAGCCCCGACACTACCACAGCGGGGCAAATACTCAAGCCCTTGCTATCAGTGTGCCTTAAGGTCGCGAAGCGCAGTGGCCTCGCGGCAGATCTGCCGACGGCGCTCATCATCGGCAGACCGCCATTCGCGGATATGTTCAACATGCCGATGACAGCCGGTGCACACGCGCTGTTCGTCAAGGCGGCAGATGCTGATGCACGGCGATGGCACCGCTGGGCTGACGTTGCTGTAAAGCGGCTTGGGGGGCCGAACGGGTGCAGTGCTCATGTCAGATGTCGTCGAAATCCAGCTTTTCGCCGGCTCGCTCCCACACGATGCGCTCAAGCATTTCACCCAGCAGCTCTTCGCTCTTCTCGCACACCCATTTGCCGCTCTCTTCGTCATAGTCGAAGTGGAAGCCGCCGGACCGATCGGCCAGCCACAGCTGGCGCAGAGGCTCCTGGCGGCTGAAGATCAGCTGGGCTCCACCTTCGAACTTCACGGTCAGCACTCCAGCGGAGTTCTCCATGTCCAGATCCAGCCCGCTTTCGTCGAACAGGTCTTCCAGCGCCTGCTGGGTAGCGTCGACCAGATCATGGAAACGCGCTTCACTCAAACTCATTGCAGGAACCTCGAAATTGGCGGCGTGACAGGCAAGCCGGGCACGATACGGGCGCTTGCCGATGAATGCAAAGGTTTAGCCAGGGTCCTTGCAGGCCACTTCGCTTGCAACGCGGCCCTGACGGCAAACAGGTGCGGGTCGGCACCCAGAATAGCCTGCCCGGCGGGCCGGTACTTGCATAGGCAAGCCGCCGGTCGCTCGGTATACTCGGGCTCAATACTGCATTTTTCTAAGGATTTCATCCATGAAGCGCCTGATTTCCTCCCTCGCGGCGCTGGTCGCTGTTGCCTGCCTCGTTTCTGCATGCGGCCAGAAAGGCCCGTTGTACCTGCCCGATGACGGCAAGGACCGCAAAGACGCCCACTCGGCGCACCAGCACCAGACCAAAGCCAAGTCAGCACAGACCCAGGAGCAGCAAGACACGCTGCAGTCCGAGCCTGAGCAATCGCCTGAGCAGTAAGGGAATCGGATGAACGTCTTCAATTACCGCGACGGTGAACTGTTCGCGGAAGGGGTGTCCCTGTCGGCAATCGCCGAGCGGCACGGCACCCCCACCTACGTGTACTCGCGTGCCCACATCGAGGCCCAGTACCGTAGCTACACCGATGCCTTGCAAGGTTGCGAACACCTGGTCTGCTTCGCGGTGAAAGCCAACTCGAACCTGGGCGTGCTCAATGTACTGGCGCGCATGGGTGCAGGGTTCGACATCGTTTCCGGTGGCGAACTTGAGCGCGTACTGGCTGCCGGCGGGCGCGCTGACCGCGTGGTGTTTTCCGGCGTGGGCAAAACCCGCGAAGACATGCGTCGCGCGCGCCTGGGCGATCGGGACCTGGCGCTGGTATTCGAGCCGGGGCGCTACATCGTGGCCAACGCTGGCGTACTGCTGACCCGTGTGGAGTACCTCAAGCATACCGAACACAAGGACTTCGCCATCATCGATGCGGCCATGAACGACTTGATCCGCCCAGCCCTGTACCAGGCCTGGATGGGCATCTGTGCAGTCAAGCCGCGTGAAGGCGAAGGTCGCCCGTATGACCTGGTCGGCCCGATCTGCGAAACCGGCGACTTCCTGGGCAAGGACCGGGTTCTGAACCTCGCCGAGGGTGACGTGCTGGCCGTTCAGTCAGCGGGCGCCTATGGTTTCGTGATGAGCTCCAACTACAACACCCGTGGCCGTTGTGCGGAAATACTGGTCGACGGCGACCAGGCTTTCGAAGTACGCCGCCGCGAAACCATCGCCGAATTGTACGCTGGCGAAAGCCTGCTGCCGGAGTAAGCCCATGCTGCTGCGTTTTACCAAGATGCATGGGCTGGGCAACGACTTCATGGTCCTGGACCTGGTAAGCCAGCACGCCCACATCCAGCCCAAGCACGCCAAGCAGTGGGGCGATCGCCACACGGGCATCGGCTTCGACCAGTTGCTGATCGTCGAGGCGCCGAATAACCCGGAAGTCGATTTCCGCTACCGTATCTTCAATGCCGACGGCTCCGAAGTGGAACAGTGCGGCAACGGGGCACGCTGCTTTGCGCGGTTCGTGCTCGACAAGCGCCTGACCGCCAAGAAGCGCATACGCGTGGAAACCAAGAGCGGCATCATCGTGCTGGACGTACAGAACGACGGCCAGGTTAGTGTCGACATGGGTCCGCCACGCTTCGTCCCTGCCGACATCCCGTTCGTCGCCGACGAGCAGTCGGTGAGCTACCCGCTGGAGGTAGACGATCAGGTGCATTCGATTGCCGCGGTGTCCATGGGCAACCCTCACGCCGTACTGCGCGTGGACGACGTGGTCAGCGCCCCTGTGCATCAGCTGGGGCCGAAGATCGAACACCACCCGCGCTTCCCCCAGCGCGTCAATGCCGGCTTCCTGCAGGTCATTGACCGCCATCGCGGCAACTTGCGCGTGTGGGAGCGCGGTGCTGGGGAAACCCAGGCGTGTGGCACTGGCGCCTGTGCAGCTGCCGTGGCGGCCATCAGCCAAGGCTGGATGGACTCGCCCGTCGCACTTGACCTGCCGGGCGGGCGCTTGCATATCGAGTGGGCCGGGCCAGGCAAGCCGGTGGTGATGACCGGCCCGGCCGTACGCGTCTACGAAGGACAGGTTCGATTCTAAGCGAGTAACCGTCATGACCGATCACCCCAAGGATATACCCCAGCAGGCCGCTGAGCTCGATGCCGAAGCGGTGGTCGCCTACCTGCGTGCTCATCCAACCTTTTTCACCGAGCATGATGAGCTCTTGGTCGAGCAGCACATTCCCCACCAGCGCGGTGACAGTGTTTCGCTGGTCGAGCGCCAGCTCAAGTTGCTGCGCGACCGCAACATCGAGATGCGCCACCGCCTTTCGCAGTTGATGGACGTGGCCCGCGACAACGATCGGTTGTTCGACAAGACCAGACGCCTGATCCTGGACCTGCTCGATGCAACCACGCTGGAAGACGTGGTGATGGTCGTCGAAGACAGCCTGCGTCAGGAGTTCCAGGTACCTTTCGTCAGCCTGATCCTGTTTGGCGACAACGTAGCGCCGGTGGGGCGCTGGGTCAGCAACGCCGAAGCCCAGCAAGCGATCGGCCCGCTGCTCGGTAGCGGCAAGACCGTCAGCGGCAGCCTGCGCGAGCACGAGCTGGCGTTTCTGTTCGGTGAGGAGCAACGCCGCGACGTGGGCTCCAGCGCGGTGGCGACCTTGGAGCACCAGGGGCTGCATGGGGTGCTGGCCATTGGTAGCCGCGACCCGCAGCATTACAAGAGCAGTGTCGGCACACTGTTCCTGAGCTATATCGCCGAGGTGCTGGGCCGTGTGGTCCCCCGCGTCAGCCAAAGCCTGCGCCCGGTGCGCTGATGGAGCGCCAGCTGGAAGCTTACTGCGCACACCTGCGCAATGAGCGCCAGGTCTCCGAGCACACGCTTGTGGGCTACCGCCGGGACCTGGAGAAGGTCATGGCGTACTGCAGCGAGCAGGCTATTGGTGGTTGGCAAGCCTTGCAGATTCAACACCTGCGCCAGCTGATCGCGCGCCAGCATCACCAGGGCCAGTCTTCGCGCAGCCTGTCCAGGCTGCTATCGGCGGTGCGGGGCCTGTACCGTTACCTCAACCGCGAAAAGATTTGCCAGCACGATCCTGCCAATGGCCTGAGCGCCCCCAAGGGGGAGCGTCGATTGCCCAAGGTGCTCGACACCGACCGTGCCTTGCAACTGCTCGATGGCGGCGTGGACGATGATTTCATTGCCCTGCGCGATCAAGCCATTCTCGAATTGTTCTATTCCTCGGGCCTTCGCCTTTCAGAGCTGACCAACCTTGACCTCGACCATGTCGACCTGGCCGGTGGCCTGGTACAGGTGCTGGGCAAGGGCGGCAAGGCCCGCGTGCTGCCGGTAGGGCGCAAGGCGCGGGAGGCACTGCAGGCGTGGTACCGCCTGCGCGGCGCCGGCAACCCCAGGGATCGCGCCGTCTTCATTACCCGGCAAGGCAATCGCATCAGCCCACGCGCCGTGCAACAGCGGGTCAAGGTGGCCGGGGAACGCGAGCTGGGCCAGCACCTGCATCCACACATGCTTCGCCATTCCTTTGCCAGCCACGTGCTGGAATCGTCCCAGGACCTGCGCGCTGTACAGGAAATGCTCGGACACGCCGACATCGGCACGACGCAAATCTATACGCATCTGGATTTCCAGCACCTGGCAACGGTGTACGACAGCGCCCATCCCAGGGCCAAACGCAGCAAAGGCAACGACTGATGAACATCAAGCTGATCACCTTCGACCTCGACGATACCCTTTGGGACACCGCGCCGGTCATTGCCAGTGCCGAAGTCGTGCTGCGCGACTGGCTTCAAGCCAATGCCCCGTTACTGGGCGATGTGCCTGTCGAGCATCTGTTTGCCATCCGAGAACGGATCGTCCTGGCAGAGCCCGAGCTCAAGCACCGCATCAGCGCCTTACGCCGCCGCGTGCTGACCCGCGCCCTCGAAGACGTGGGCTACGGCCAGATGCAGGCACAGCAACTGGCCGAGCAGGGGTTCGAGGTGTTCTTGCAGGCCAGGCACAAGGTCGAGATATTCCCGGAAGTTCAACCGATGCTGGAATTGCTGAGCCAGCATTACGCCCTGGGTGTCATCACCAATGGCAATGCCGATGTCAGCCGGCTGGGGCTGGCCGATTATTTCCGCTTCGCCTTGTGCGCGGAGGACCTGGGCATCGGCAAACCCGACCCGGCCCCGTTTGTAGAGGCCCTGCGCCGCAGCGGCGTGCCTGCCAGCGAAGCGGTGCACGTCGGCGATCATCCTCGCGATGACATTGCCGGTGCTCAGCGCGCCGGGCTGCGCGCGGTTTGGTTCAACCCCCAGGCCAAGGCGTGGCCCGGTGAGCAAGCACCCGACGCCGAAATTCAGCGCCTGTCGCACCTGCACGAGGTGCTCGCCCGCTGGCAATGACCTTGCCGACAGCACCTCCCTGCGCAAGCCAGGCATAAAAAAACCCGCAGCGACGGCGGGTTTTTCGAAGGCATCGCTTAGATAGGGCGACTGCCGTATTTATTGTCCGGCTTCTTGGGTGGGTCGGCGACCACGTTGGCCTCGACTTCCTGAACCTTGCCACCACGCGACAGGAACTCTTCCATGGCCTTGGCCAGGGCATCACGCTCCTTTTGCTTGGCTTCCAGGCTGGGCATCTCGTCTACCGAGACAGCCGCCTTGGATTTGCCCTTGGCAGCGGGTGCAGGACTGCTGTCGTCGTCGCCAGCGTCTTCTGCAACATCATCGGCAGCCGCTTCAAGGCCGTCATCAGCCTCGTCTTCATCACCGACCTCGAGGTCATCATTTTCCAGATCGTCGTCGCTCATGTTCTACCTCATGACGTGCAAAAGCAGGTTAGTTAGAGACCAGTGCTGCCGTAGACCGGCAGCTTCTGGTGAAAATTCCACTGGCCGTGGGTTCGACCACGGCCTTTGGGCCAACGCATCTGACGGACGGCTGTACCCGGGTGGGCCTGCACGTGGCAGTGCCGCACAAAACCTGTGACCCCTGCTGGGCCACGCGCTTTTTAGCCAGCCTGGCAAAGGCCGGCAGGGGTGATGAATGTACGTTCCAGCACCCTTCGGCGCGCATTCTAGCGCGCTCGCAGAAAAAGCAAAGCGCCATGAATGCCCCAACTTTTGTAAGTTTTGTACCCGTGTCACAAATAGACGGGATAAACCGTTTGCGCACGTGAAAATGCTGGGCAAGTGATCAAAAAAAATGGCAGCAGGTGCCGCTTGTGAGCGCCTTGCCAGCCCCCTGCGCGCACGCTTGATCAGGCCGACCTTAAACACAAGACGAAAAAATGCCCGGCGAGCCGGGCACATTTCTGCAGCGTCGTTGTTAGAGGTTGTAGCCGCGTTCGTTGTGCTGCGCCAGATCCAGACCAACGGATTCTTCTTCTTCGTTGACCCGAAGCCCCATCACCAGGTCCAGGACCTTGAGGATGATGTAGGTGACGATGGCGGTGTAGGCCACGGTGAAGATCACGCCTTTGGCCTGCACCCAGACCTGCATGCCGATATCGGTGACCGCGCCGAAGCCACCCAGCGCCGGGGCTGCGAACACGCCGGTCAGGATGGCGCCGACGATACCGCCGATGCCGTGTACGCCAAACGCATCCAGGGAGTCGTCGTAGCCCAGCTTGCGCTTGAGGCTGGTGGCGCAGAAGTAGCAGATCACGCCCGATGCCAGCCCGATGACCAGCGCGCCCATCGGCCCCACCGTGCCCGCTGCTGGCGTGATGGCAACCAGGCCAGCGACCACGCCCGAGGCGATACCCAGCGCACTGGGCTTACCGTGACCGATCCATTCGGCGAACATCCAGCCCAATGCCGCGGCAGCCGTGGCGATCTGGGTGACCAGCATGGCCATGCCCGCAGTGCCGTTGGCCGCAGCCGCCGAACCGGCGTTGAAACCGAACCAGCCGATCCACAGCATGGCCGCACCCATCAGCGTATAGCCCAGGTTGTGCGGTGCCATGGGTGTGGTCGGGTAGCCTTTACGCTTGCCCAGTACCAGGCAGCAGACCAGGCCTGCGATACCAGCGTTGATGTGCACGACGGTGCCGCCCGCGAAGTCCAGCACGCCCCAATCCCACATCAGGGCACCGTCACCGCTCCATACCATGTGGGCGATCGGAGCATAGACGAGGGTGAACCAGATGCCCATGAACACCAGCATGGCCGAGAACTTCATGCGTTCGGCGAAGGCACCCACGATCAAGGCTGGGGTGATGATGGCGAACGTCATCTGGAAGGTGATGAACACTGCTTCAGGGAACAGCGCCGTGGCCGAGGTCAGGCTGTCAGGCGTCACGCCGCTGAGAAATGCCTTGGAGAAGCCGCCGACGAAGGAGTTGAAATTGAGTACGCCCTTCTCCATACCGGTGGTATCGAAGGCCATGCTGTACCCGTAGACGACCCAGAGAATGCTCATCAAGCCAGTGATGGCGAAGCACTGCATCATCACCGACAGCACGTTCTTGGAGCGCACCATGCCGCCGTAGAACAGCGCCAGGCCTGGGATGGTCATGAACAGCACGAGCGCCGTGGCGGTGAGCATCCAGGCGGTGTCGCCGGAGTTGAGTGCTGGCGCGGCCTCCTCTGCAAGGGCGAGCCCTGGCATGACGAAGGACAATAGGGCTCCTAGCCCTGCGATCTTACGCAGAGTCATGTTGTTTTCTCCTGGGGCGTTGGGTTTGGTGAGGCTTGTGTTGCTGCTTAGATCGCGTCGGTATCGGTCTCGCCGGTACGGATGCGGATCGCCTGCTCCAGATTCACCACGAAGATCTTGCCGTCACCGATCTTGCCGGTGTTGGCAGCCTTGGTGATGGCCTCGATTACCCGATCCAGGTCTTTGTCATCGATAGCAACATCGATCTTCACCTTGGGCAGGAAATCGACCACGTATTCGGCACCGCGATACAGTTCGGTGTGACCCTTTTGACGCCCGAAGCCTTTGACTTCGGTGACGGTGATGCCCTGCACGCCGATTTCCGACAGTGACTCGCGCACGTCGTCCAGCTTGAACGGCTTGATGATGGCTGTGACTAGCTTCATGAAACTCTCTCCCGATTTGGTGGACTTGCCCCAGGAAAACAAACCCGTCTCAAGTCTAAGCGCAGCGGTTGCCTTTTGTAACGCGTCGTCGGCATGCGCACTGCCTGGTCACAAGGAACTGCATCAGTGCATGGCTCGCTTAGCACTTTGCAGAAACCTTGCCAGGTCTGTGAACACCAGCGAAATCAGGGGGTTGGCCCGACGTTACAGCTTTGGCTAATCGCCAGCACTCAACCTGTGCACCCATACGGTGCGAGGCTGGTTCGGGCTTTGCGCGAAAAACGTGCAACACCGCCTCGTCATGGGAGGCACAAGGGTGCGTGCTACACTGGCCGCCATTTCTCGACACTGGTGGACACCCTCATGCTCGCGCCCAAAGCCCTTCTCGACGCCCTGAGCGACCAGGCCTCGCGCCTGTTCAGCAGCGACAACACCCAGCCTCGGGCCGAGCTGGAAAGCCAGTTCAAGGCCTTGATGCAAGGCGCTTTGAGCAAGCTCGACGTGGTCAGCCGCGAGGAGTTCGACAGTCAGATGGTGGTGCTGGCACGCACCCGGGCTCGCCTGGAGGCGCTGGAACAACAAGTCGCAGAACTCGAAGCGCGCCTGGAAGGCAAGCGCTGACACCAAAGCTGCGTGACCCAGCCTCCTATCGACTTTCAGCGCGCTTCAAGCCTGCTGGCCGGTCGATCCAGGCCAGGTTTGGGCGGCAGTTCGCTGGGGCGTAGGGTGCCCCGGAACAACGCGGCGCCGTATTGCGTGAACAGCGTCCGTACCCTGTTGCGCGAATTGAGGACTTCGGCGTGAATGTCTTCGATGGCTGTGTCGCCAGGTCGCAGGCTCGCCGCATGGGTCACCCACTCAATGGCTGCATAGCGGCTTTGCCTGCGTGTACCTTGCCCCTGCATCCAGGCAAGCCCCAGCTCGGCACTGGCACGTGCTGCAATAGCGCTGTCCGGGTGCTCCACCAGGCTCAGCAAGTAGGCGACCGCCTCGGCTCGCTCACGCGGCTGGCCAAACTGGCGCAGCAATATGCCCAGGTGCAACCGTGCGCAGGCATTGGTCTGAGCATTGCCCAGGGCGTCTATCAACAGGCGCCTGACCTCGAGCATTTTTTCTCGATCACCCAGGTTCGTCCCCCCTTGCATCTGCAAGCAGGCCAACCGGTATTTGGCCTGGCGACTCCCTGTCTGGACGGCGCGCAGCAACCATTGCTCAGCCACTTCACAGTCCATGTATCGCCCAGGGGTATCGCTCCACTCACCCTGGTGAAGCTCGAACAGGCTCAACGCCGCACCTGACAGGGCTTGCTCGGCACCGCCTTGAAGCAAATAGTAGGCAACCTCATGCCGATCATGGGACCAGAGCAAGCGGGCCAGTTCCAGGATTTTCAGGCCGGGAGCCTGACCCGCCCGCTGGCGCTTGATCGCAATCGTCAGCCAGCGTTTGGCTTGATCGCCGCTGCGCGCCAGGCCCCACAAGCCAAAGTGATGTCCCGCGGCCCGCAGCGCGCAGGCAGCGGCGTGGGAGCGGCCATCGCTCAGGCGAAGAATCGCGGTATTGAGCAGTGCCTGCTCGTGCGCAGGGCTGCGTGTCAAAGCCGTGATGACCAAATGCCGAAGCGGTGGTCCCAGCGCCTGGATGCCGCCCAGGTCGGCGGGGCATGCAAGGCTTTGGGTAAAATCGGCCAGTGCCTTGTCATGGTCGCCCCAAACGCTCGCCTGCAACGCACCGCGCCATGCCAGCAATACGGCAGTCTCCCTAGGCAGCAGTGGGCGCACGGCCCAGTCTTCGAACAATTGCTGGTACTTGGCCACTGCGCTTGGGCGTTCGGCACTTGGGCGTTTCAAGCGTGCTTCCACGGCCATCCATCGCAGCGCGTTGCGCAACGGCTCGCTCCAGCCCCGGCAAGCCGGCATGTTGACCAACCGTTCTATGGACTCGACTTGCCCACGTCGGTCCTGCAATAGATACAACGCGTGGGCCTTGATGGCCTCGAAGCAGCCCGGCCGTGCGGTCAGTGCCTGGCTCAGCCAATAGGCCTGCGGCTCCTGGCGCTCTGTGCGCGGCTCAAGTCCATCGGGCAACATCCGAGGCAGCTCGGCCAAAGGCATCACGCCATGCCTGACCAAATACGGCGCGGCAGCCTCCTGCACCTCCACGTCCGCATGTGTACTGGGCCTGAAGCGGGCTGGCTGCTCATTGAACAGCTCGACCAGCCAGCCCGGCTCGCGAAACCTGGCACTGAGCAACTGCAAGCCTATGGCAGCCGCGACCGGCCGCTGCGAACGGGCCAAGGCTCTGAGTAAATGGGCAGTGGCGGTTTCGCACATTTGCTCGATCGCCAGCCAGCGTGCCGGTGTGCGGGCGCCGCCGTGGTCCACCTGGCAGGCACGGCTAAGGCAGTAGAAGCCCATGACGACCTGCGGGTGATAGGCCCTGGGGCAGGCATCGATCCAGGCGCGAAGCACTTGGCTCAGCGCCCTGTCCCCCTGGTCCGGGTCGACCAGCAGATGGCTCTCGACGGCTGAGAGATAGGCCGGGAACTCGCCCGGGGGCGCTTGGTACCAGCGAGCCTCCAGGGAATCGAAATAGCGATTGAGCTCGACGAACGCGTTGGTCTGAACCAGTTCGCGAATAACCTCACGGGTGTGGGTGAGCGTTTGCACAGCGCAATACCTCAAGTCCATTTCAAGGTCGAAGCGGTGCCATCCCATGGCATCGGTGGTTTGCTTGAACAACACTAAGCCAAAGAAGGCCGCTGCGCAAAACTATTGGATCCATTTCTAGGCGGTGCACAGGTAGAAATGATCAGAAGCACACTGGCATCCCCTGCCCCGTCTCGGCTCGCTATGCTGGGTCCATCCGCAGGAAGCGGTCTTGGCAGCGAATGGAGCGCCCATGTCTTTAGCCCTTGTTCACAGCCGCGCCCAGGTAGGCGTGCAGGCCCCGGCCGTCAGCGTTGAAACCCACCTGGCCAATGGCTTGCCTCATCTCACACTGGTCGGCTTGCCCGAAACCACGGTCAAGGAAAGCAAGGACCGCGTGCGCAGTGCCATCGTCAACAGTGGCCTGAACTACCCAGCCCGGCGCATCACGCAAAACCTCGCTCCGGCCGACCTGCCCAAGGACGGTGGCCGCTACGACCTGGCCATCGCCCTGGGCATCCTGGCGGCCGATGCCCAGGTGCCCGTGGCCACCCTGGCCGAGCTCGAATGCCTGGGCGAACTGGCACTGTCGGGCGCGTTGCGGCCGGTGCAGGGCGTCTTGCCCGCAGCGCTTGCCGCACGCGAGGCGGGGCGGGCACTGGTAGTGCCCCGTGAAAATGCCGAGGAAGCCAGCCTTGCCAGTGGCCTGGTGGTGTATGCCGTAGGCCATCTATTGGAGCTGGTGGCCCACCTGAACGGACAGGTACCGCTAGCTGCCTATGCCGCCAATGGCTTGCTCCTGAACCCTCGCCCCTATCCCGACCTGAGCGAGGTGCAGGGGCAACTGGCGGCCAAACGCGCGCTGCTACTGGCCGCTGCCGGGGCGCACAACCTGCTTTTCACCGGGCCGCCAGGTACTGGCAAAACCTTGTTGGCCAGCCGCCTGCCGGGCCTGCTGCCACCGCTGGATGAGCATGAAGCGCTGGAGGTCGCCGCCATCCAGTCGGTCAGCGGGCACACCCCGCTGAACAGCTGGCCACAACGGCCGTTTCGCCACCCTCATCATTCCGCCTCCGGACCTGCGCTGGTGGGTGGCGGAAGCCGGCCGCAACCCGGGGAAATCACCTTGGCCCACCACGGGGTGCTGTTTCTGGACGAGTTGCCCGAATTCGAGCGCCGGGTACTGGAAGTGCTGCGTGAACCCCTGGAATCTGGCGAGATCGTAATCGCCAGGGCGCGGGATAAAGTGCGCTTTCCCGCCCGCTTTCAGCTCGTCGCTGCCATGAACCCCTGCCCTTGCGGCTACCTGGGCGACCCTACAGGGCGATGCCGCTGCAATACCGAGCAGATATCCCGTTATCGCAACAAACTGTCAGGCCCGCTACTGGACCGGATCGACTTGCACCTGACCGTGGCGCGCGAGAGCACCACGCTCAACAACCAGCCTTGCGGGCAAAGCAGCGCCGACGTCGCCCTTCAGGTCGCGCACGCCCGGGAGGTGCAACAACGTCGGCAAGGGTGCGCCAATGCATTCCTCAACCTCGATGGCCTGCGCCAGCACTGTAGCTTGGCAGCACCTGATCAAGCTTGGTTGGAAGGCGCCTGTGAACGATTGACGCTGTCGCTGCGAGCAGCACACCGATTGCTCAAGGTCGCCAGAACACTGGCAGACCTCGAGGGATGCACGGCAATTGGCCGGGCGCACCTGGCTGAGGCCCTGCAGTACCGTCCCGGGAGTGGTTGAGAGGCGAACGCGGTAGCTGGAAGCACTTGACCAGGCCGGAGCACCTCACCTCCTGTACATCGCATCAACCTCCAGGTGGGTAGACGCTCCTCCCCAAGCACTACTCGCCGTTTCGTTTGTTTCGAATATTGTGCATTTCGTTTGTTTCGAATATAAATTGGCTATCTGTCGTACTAGGCGCCGGAATTCTGTTTAACGACTGGAGACAACCCATGACTACCGCCGATCTCGCTCAAGCCATCCTTCCAGATGAAAAAGCGATCACCGCGGCTATTGAGTCAAGCCGCCAGATTGCCGCGTTCGTCTCAACCAAGTTGGATACTCAGCGCATTGAGTTGGTAGATGAAGCCCAGCAACGGCAGACTGTTGAACTGCCAACGTTCGCGCTCAGATTGCTTGGCGACATACTCAACGAGCTGGCCTTGGGCAACACCGTAAAGGTGGTGCCTATCCATGCGGAACTGACCACCCAGGAGGGCGCCGATATGCTCAACGTCTCGCGTCCTCACTTGGTCAAGCTGCTGGATGAGGGGCTAATCCCACACACCAAAACCGGCAGCCACCGCCGTGTAAAATTTACTGACCTAATGGCCTACAAGGCCGATCGTGATAAAGCAAGCCAGGCCGCCATGGATGAACTGGCTGCACAAGCCCAAGAACTTAATATGGGCTATCAATGAGGCACTCACCTTTTACAGTTATCTACGACGCCTGCGTGCTTTATCCAGCACCATTGCGTGACCTATTGATGCATCTGGCTCTGACTGGCGCGTATCGCGCGCGCTGGTCCGAGCAAATCCACGATGAATGGACACGAAACGTGTTAAGAAACCGTCCCGACGTGTCAGAAACACAACTTTATCGCACAGTCGGACTCATGAATCGGGCGATTCCTGACTCTCTGGTAAATGACTACGAGCCACTTGTGCAGGGGCTTGACCTTCCAGACGAAGACGATAGACACGTCTTGGCAGCAGCGATCAAATGTGGCGCCTCGGTGATTGTCACGTACAACCTCAAAGATTTTCCGGCCGAGATTCTGAAACGTTTTGAGATCGAGGCGTTGCATCCCGATGTATTCCTCTCCGACATCTGGGACCTTGATCAGGCAGCTGTGCTCAAGGCCGTCCAGAAGCAGCGCGCAGCCCTTAACAATCCGGTTTACTCACCCCGCGAGCTGCTGGACATCCTCCTCAAGCAGCGGCTCCCAGAGACCGTCAAGCACCTCTCGAACTACGAGCTGCTGATCTAACCATCTTGACCGGACGCACCTGGCTGAGGCCCTGCAGTACCGTCCCGGGAGTGGTTGAGGGGCGAACCCTGGTGCCCGCCCCCCGGCAGAAACAAGGCTGTCCAGCGCCCTCAATGCCTGAATGAACTTCCCCAGCCGCTTCGCTTTCCATCTACAAAGCGAACGATTTCAGGTGCTCGATGCTCCCACACAGCCAGCAAGGCCGCGGTCCCGTTACCTTCGTGTTGATGCATTTTTTGGGTGGTTCGCACCGAACATGGTCCGCCACGGTCCCTTACCTAGACCGAGCGCATGCCTGCATCGCCCTGAACACACCCGGGTACGGCGATGCCAATGCCGTCACCGGCTATACCGTTGAAGAAATGGCCGATCAGGTCGATGCGAGCATCCGTGAGCTTGGGCTCAAGCACTGCATCCTCGTTGGCCACTCGATGACCGGCAAAGTCGCGGTCGTGCTGGCCGCTCGTCGCCCGGACTACCTTCGGGGCCTGATCCTGGTGGCCCCATCGCCTCCCGGCCCCCAGCCGATGAGCGATGAAGACCGCGACCAGCAACGGGCCTACACCGCCAGCCGGGAGCAAGCCGAAGCCTTCGTCGACGACTCGAGCTACCACAGGCTGCCCGATGCGCTGCGCGAAGTCGCCATCGCCGACGCCCAGGCCGTCAACCTTGACGCCTGGCGTGCCTGGGTCGATCACGGCAGTCGCGAGGACTGGAGCGATCGCATCGGCCTGCTGCCCTATCCGGCCCTGCTGATCTGCGGCGCCGATGACCAGCAGGTGCCCGACGCCCAAGAGCAGCGGCGCACCACCTTGTCGCACTTCCCCAACGGCACCTTGCTTACCCTGCCCGGTGCGGGCCACCTGATGCCTTACCAGACCCCTCAGGCATTGGCCGAGCCGATGCTTGATTTCGCAAGACCAATCGCTGCTGAACTTTCCCTGGGAGATCGTTGATGGATTTAGGTTTGAAAAACCGTGTGGCCCTGATCAGCGGTGCAGCTGGCAGCATTGGCCTGGCCACTGCCCACCTCCTCGCCGAGGAAGGTGTGAAGCTGGTGTTGACTGACATCGACCAGGACAAGCTCGAAGATGCCGTCAAGGCGCTGGGTGGCGCGCCCTTGCTCATCGCGGCGGACATGACCAGTCAGGACGAGGTGGATAACTTGGTCCGGCAAGCCGAAGAGCGTTATGGCCAGGTGGATATCGTGGTGCATACCACGGGGGTAACAGGCGCCAAAGGCGACCCGCTGGAAATGAAGGACGAGGATTACCAGGAAGCCTGGGATACCGACTTCTTCACCGCCGTGCGCGTGGCGCGGGCCACCGTTCCGGCGATGCGCAAACGGGGCTGGGGGCGGTTGGTGTGCATCACCTCCGAGAATGCCGTGCAGCCTTACTGGGAAGAGGCGGTGTACAACGTCGCCAAGGCCGCACTGGCCGCGTTCATCAAGAACCTGTCCTACAAGGAAGCGGCGCATGGGGTGCTGTGCAACACGGTATCGCCGGCATTTATTGAAACCAACATGACCGATGGCATGATGAAGCAGCGCGCCGAAGAGAAAGGCGTGAGCTTCGAGGAGGCCATCGAAAGCTTCCTGGAAGAGGAACGACCCGGCATCGTACAGAAGCGCCGAGGCAAGCCAGAAGAGGTCGCGGCCGCGATCGCGCTGCTGGTTTCGGAGCGGGCTTCGTTCATCAATGGCAGCAACCTGCGGGTCGATGGCGGCTCGGTGCAAAGCGTCCAGAACTGAACCTGCACTGGCGCTCGGGCCAGGGCAAGCACGCACGCGCTGCGGCCCAAGCGCCAGATGCGGCATCCAGCTTCCAGGAACGTTAAACTGCGCAGGCCGCCCTTGGCGGGTTCTGTGGAGACGCATTCTTGGAAGACCTCAACTCGCTCTACTACTTCACGCAGGTGGTCGAGCACGGTGGCTTCGCCCCGGCGGGTCGGGCGCTGAACATGCCCAAGTCGAAACTCAGCCGACGCATTGCCGAGCTCGAAGAGCGTCTGGGCGTGCGCTTGCTGCAGCGCACCAGCCGCCGCTTCGCACTGACCGAGATCGGCCAGGCTTATTACAACCGCTGCCTGGCCATGCGCGTCGAAGCCGAGGGTGCGGCCGAGATCATCGAGCGCAACCGCAGCGAACCACGAGGGCTGGTGCGCATCAGTTGCCCGACCACCCTGCTCAACGCTTGGGTCGGGCCGATGTTGACGCGCTACATGCTCAAGTACCCGCAGGTGGAGCTGTTCATCGAAAGCACCAACCGGCGCGTCGATCTCTTGGATGAAGGCTTCGACATTGCCCTGCGTGTTCGTTTTCCGCCGCTGGAAAACACGGACATGGTGATGAAGGTGCTGAGCGACAGCACCCAGTGCCTGGTAGGCCATCCCCACCACCTGGCGCAATTGCCCGACGGTTTCGATCCTCAGCTACTGGGCACGCTGCCCAGCCTGCATTGGGGCAGTGCCCAGCGGGAGTATCACTGGGAGCTGTCCCGAGACGGTGACAACAACCAGAGCATCGTCATACCGCACATGCCGCGCATGGTCACCGACGACCTGTTCGCCCTGCGCCATTTCGTAGTGGCGGGTATCGGCATTGCGCACCTGCCACGGGTGGCCGTGCGTGACGACCTGGCAGCGGGCCGCCTGGTGGAGTTGCTGCCAGGCTGGTACCCGCGCAGTGGCATCGTGCACGCGATCTTCCCCTCACGACGCGGCTTGCTGCCTTCGGTGCGGGCATTGATCGATCACCTGGCGGACGAATTTGCGCTTTGCGACATGGCTTGAGGTTCGAGCCTGCAACGCCCATGGCCACCGCCCAAAATGTCCCGCCGCTACAGTTTCAGGGGGAGTGGGCGGCTGGTGATGGGGGCGCTCACTGATCGCGATGGGCTGCAAAGCGGCCCCGGCAAAATGAGCTGCCAAGCTGAAACCTTGGGGCCGCTGTGCGGCCCATTGCGGTCGGTTCGTCGCCCCGGCAAGGCCGCTTTCACAGAGTTAAGCGGGTTGAGGCCTGCGCTGTACTTGCAGGCTGGCTGCGACGGGTTGCTGCACAGCCCTCAGCATCTCGGCCTAGAAGGCAAAGCACGAGCAACCCAACGCGCCCCAGAACCCCTGGAAGTCATTGACCGGCACGCTGGAATGCCGGGCCTTTTCATGGCTGTGGGCATGGACACCGCACGGGCCCGAGCACTGGTGTGCCATGGCTGCCAGCGAGGGGGTGCCCACGCGCCAGTGGCCGGGCACCTTGGCGACCGGTGACCACTCAGGCAACACAGGCACCTGCGGTGGCCCCAGCTTGTCGAACTCGGCGGCGCCGTATACGACCTTGCCGTCTACCAGGGTGAGCACCGACTCGATACCCTTGATCGCCTCTTCCTCCACCGAGAAGAAATCCTGCGACAGCGCCGCCAGGTCGGCGAGCTGACCGACCTTGATCTGCCCCTTCTTGCCCTGCTCACTGGAAAACCAGGCACTGCCTTGGGTGAACAGCTGCAAGGCCGTGTCCCGGCTCAACCCTTCGGGATACAGTGCCATGCCGCCAACGGTCTTGCCGCTGACCAGCCAGTACAGCGAAGTCCACGGGTTGTAGCTGGACACGCGGGTCGCATCGGTGCCCGCCCCTACCGGCACCCCCATCTCCAGCATGCGCTTGATCGGTGGTGTCTGCTGCGCCGCTTGGGCGCCATAGCGGTCGACGAAATACTCGCCCTGGAAGGCCATGCGGTCCTGAATGGCAATGCCGCCACCCAGGGCGCGTACCCGCTCGATGTTACGGGGCGTGATGGTTTCGGCATGATCGAAGAACCACGGCAAGCCGTTGAACGGTACGTCGCGGTTGACCTTCTCGAACACGTCGAGCATGCGTGTGATCGACTCGTCATAGGTCGCATGCAGACGGAACGGCCAGCGTTGCTCGACCAAGTGCCGCACCACCGGCTCCAGTTCTTGCTCCATGGTCTGCGGCAGGTCCGGGCGCGGTTCCAGAAAGTCTTCGAAGTCAGCCGCCGAGAACACCAGCATTTCGCCCGCACCGTTGTGACGCAGGAAATCGGTGCCACTGTGCAGCTTGACGCTGGCAGTCCACTTGCGGAAATCGTCCAGCTCTTCCTTGGGCTTCTGGGTAAACAGGTTGTAGGCGATGCGCACCGTCAGTTGACCCTTGTCGGCCAGCTCCTGGATCACCGAATAATCGTCCGGGAAATTCTGGTAGCCGCCACCGGCATCGATGGCGCTGGTCAGCCCCAATCGGTTCAGTTCGCGCATGAACTGGCGCGTGGAGTTGACCTGGTATTCGAGTGGCAGCTTGGGGCCTTTTGCCAGCGTGGCGTAGAGAATCATGGCGTTCGGCCGCGCGATCAGCATGCCCGTGGGGTTGCCGAACGTGTCACGCTGGATTTCCCCGCCAGGCGGATTGGGCGTGGTCTTGTCATAGCCCACAGCCTTGAGCGCTGCACGATTGAGCAACGCCCGGTCGTACAGGTGCAGCAGGAACACCGGGGTATCCGGGGCAGCCTGGTTGATTTCCTCGAGGGTGGGCATGCGCTTTTCGGCGAACTGGAACTCGTTCCAGCCACCCACCACCCTGACCCATTGCGGGGTCGGCGTACGTGCGGCTTGGTCCTTGAGCATGCGCAGGGCATCGGCCACCGACGGCACCCCTTCCCAGCGCAGCTCCAAGTTCTAGTTGAGGCCCCCGCGGATCAGGTGCAGGTGCGAGTCGTTGAGCCCGGGAATGACGGTGCGCCGGCGCAGGTCGACAATCTGAGTGGCCGTTCCTTTGTGGGCCATGGCCTCGGCATCGCTGCCCACGGCGATAAAACGGCCATCCTTGATGGCCACGGCGGTGGCGTTGGGGTTCTCGCGGTCGACGGTGTGCAGCTTGCCGTTGAACAGAATCAGATCGGCGTCCATAGGGCCTCCTTGGAATGGAGTTCATAGGTCAGGCGCAGCGGCGTCGTCGCGACGCCGCTTGCCTGTCTGGCTCAGCGCTGGAGAAACGCCAGCAGGTCTTCGTTCAGTTGTTGCGCATGGGTCACTGCGAACCCATGCGGCGCACCGGCATACACTTTCAACTCGGCGCCGGCGATCAACTGCGCGGCGCGCTTGCCGGTGGTTTCGAAGGGCACGACCTGGTCGGCGTCGCCGTGAATCACCAAGGTGGGCACGTCGACCTTGGCCAGGTCCTGCCGGAAATCGGTCTGCGAGAACGCCGTCACGCAGTCCAGCGTGGCCTTGAGCGAGGCCAGCAGCGCGATGTTCAAGGTCTGCGTCTGCACGCCCTGGGACACCTGCTGCCCCTGGTTCAGCCCGTAAAACGGGGCCGCGAAGTCGGCGATGAACTGGGCGCGGTCGGCCCGCAGCCCGGCCTCGATCCCTTCGAACACCGACAGGTCCACCCCGTCCGGATTGTCTGCGCGCTTGCCAAATACAGGCGTGACGGCCCCCAGCAGCACCAGCCCAGCCACCCGCCCGGTACCGTGGCGACCGATATAGCGGCTGACATCACCGCCCCCCATCGAAAAGCCCACCAGGGTGACCTCACGCAGGTCCAGGTGCTCGATCAATTGCGCGATGTCATCGGCGAAGGTGTCATAGTCGTAGCCGGTCCACGGCTGGCTCGACCGCCCGAAGCCACGGCGGTCAAAGGCGATGGTCCGGTAGCCGCGGCTGGCCAGGTACTCCATCTGCGTGTCCCACATGTCGGCATCCAGCGGCCAACCATGGCTGAACAGTACCGGCTTGCCAGTACCCCAGTCCTTGAAATAGATCGAAGTGCCATCACGCGTTTGGAACGTGCTCATATCGGTATCTCCTAGTGGTACGTGGAAAAAGGCTTGTTCAGCCGCGCAGCCAATGGGCGCAACGGCGGGTGATCCAGGGCATGATGTAGAACACCACAGGCAAGATGACGAACAGGTTACCGATCAGGGTGCCTCTGACCGGGCCAGCCAGTTGTGGCAAACGTTCGAATAACGGGGCCAGCAGGTGCGGCACCACCAACGTCATCGGGCAGATCACCAGGTACGTCAGCACCGCCTGTTTCCAACGCGGTGGTGGTACGGCGCGGGTGCCGGGTGGGGTGAACCAGAATTCCGGGTCCTCATGGACCTGAGGGCTGTCACCACCGTCGAGCAGCGGCAGCACGTCCCGGACCATCGCCTGGCGTTCTGCTGAGTTGACCCACGCCTGCAACAGGTCGGCGTTGGCGAACCGGACCACGGTGGTGAAGTGTAGACCGCCCTCATCGGGTCGAATGACATTGACGTCCAGGTGCCCCGCCTGGCGGCGGGCGGTGCCTACCGCATGCTTGAGCCACACTTCGTAGTCGTTCAGTGACGCGGCGCGGACCTTGTGCTGGATCACCAGGGTAACCACGTCGCGGTTGTCTTGGGCGGCGGTGTTCATCTGCATTCCTTGGGCTGAGCCTGCCCGCTTGCGCTGGGCAACAGTGGACGGGCTGAACGTTATCGAGGTGTGCGGCCCGGCGGGCACCGGCCGGGGTGCCCGCGGCGATGGGGTTACTTGCTGGCGTTGAAGGCGTTGTAGCTGGTCATCAGGTTGCGGTAGTCAGGGATATGGTTGGAGCACAGTGCGGCCAGGCCCTCGACGTCGTTGCGCCAGTCACGATGCAGTTCGCAGGCTACGCCGAACCAGGTCATCAACTGCGCGCCAGCACGGCTCATGCGGTCGTGGGCGGCATCGCGGGTCATGGCATTGAAGGTGCCGGACGCGTCGGTCACCACGAACACCTCGAATTCTTCCTCCAGGGCGGCCAGGGCCGGGAAGGCCACGCACACTTCGGTGACGACACCCGCGATGATCAACTGCTTCTTGCCAGTGGCTTTCACCGCCTTGACGAAGTCTTCGTTGTCCCAGGCGTTGATCTGGCCAGGACGCGCAATGTAAGGCGCGTCCGGGAACAGGGCCTTGAGCTCTGGCACCAATGGGCCGTTGGGGCCTTGCTCGAAGCTGGTGGTCAGGATGGTCGGCAGGTTGAAGAACTTGGCCAAGTCCGCCAGGGCCAGCACATTGTTCTTGAAGGTGTCGGGCTCGATATCGCGCACCAGCGACAGCAACCCAGCCTGGTGATCGACCAGCAGAACGGCAGCGTCGTCTTTGTTCAGGCGGTTGTATTTGAATTGAGTCATGGCGGTAGCTCCAGTAGTCGTGATTTGCAGTAGGTGGGGTGTTTCGCGTTGATGGGAGAAGATTAAAACCATCCAGTTTTCGGCGGTAGATAGCGTTTTTTGGCTTTAGCGTTCTATTTTATGAACGATGGTTCAGCGCCCTGTAGGGCCGGTTCTATGCAACGCCATGCCCATTGCCTCCTGCGTGAACCTGCTCTATTACTACCGGCAGCCCTTCCCTGTCCCGAGACCATCATGCTGGCGTTCATCCAGTCCTCCCCACTGCTGCTCGGCACCACCTTGTTGTTGCTCGACTTGATCGTTTGGCAGCTGATCCCGGCACAGCGCCATGCCTGGCGAATAGCCGCGCGGCTGACCCTGTTCCTGCTCTTCAGCCTGGTGCTGGTGGCGGCAGGGATGAGCCCGCTACAGCCCGCGCCCTGGGCCGACGACGTTGCCCGTAACTTGTTGGCCACGGTGCTTGCCATCGCCTGGTGGCTGTTTGGCGCGCGCACCGTCACGGTGGTTTTCGGCCTGCTGTTGGTGGCGCGCGGCAGCCACGGCGGCCGGTTGCTGCAGGATGTGCTCGGGGCGTTGATCTTCATCGCCGCGGTGGTAGCGGCAGCCGGCTATGTACTGCAATTGCCCGTCAAAGGGCTGCTGGCCACATCGGGAGTGATGGCCATCGTCATCGGCCTGGCCTTGCAGAGCACCCTGGCGGACGTGTTCAGCGGCATCGTGCTCAACACCACGCGGCCCTATCAGATCGGTGACGCCGTTTCCATCGATGGCACGGAGGGCAAGGTGCTGGACATCGACTGGCGCGCCACGCGGCTGCTCACCAGCAGCGGTAGCCTGGCGGTCATCCCGAACTCCGTGGCTGCAAAGGCCCGCTTGCTCAACCATAGCCGTCCAACTGATGTGCATGGCGTGTCGATCAGCGTGGTCGTGCCTGCAAGCGTGCGCCCTGGCAAAGTGTTCGATGCGCTGGAAAAGGCGCTGCGCGGTACCCGTGCGCTCCTCCCTTCACCTGCCCCCAAGGTGGCCGTGAAAACCGCGACGCTCGATTCGGTGGAATACGAAGCCAGCGGTTTCATCGCCGATATGAGCGCCAAGAACGCTACGCGCAACCAGTTGTTCGACCTGGCCCATCGGCACCTGGAAGCGAACGGGGTCATCTGGAACCAGGACCTGGCGACGGCGCCGCGTAGCCGTCAACGGGAGGTGCTGGACGAAGTACGGGTGTTCCGCGCGCTGAGTGATGAAGAGCGCGACGCACTGAGCCAACACATGATCGCCGTTGAGTACCTGGCTGACACAACGATCCTGGAGGTGGGCAAGCAGTCCGAACACGTGCTGGTCATAGGGCGAGGTGTCGTATCAGCGGCGGTGCTGGAAGATGGCAAGCGCCTGGAGGCCGGACGCATGGGCCCAGGTGAAGTACTGGGTATCGACGGGCTCGTCGATGAAGACGACTCGCTGGTGGAGTTCAGAACCTTGACCAGTTGCCTGCTGTATCGCATCGACAAGCAACGAGTCAAAGCGTATCTGCAGCAGCACGGCGATGTGCAGACCGCCTTGGGCAAACTGCAACGCGTCCGACGTCAGGGTCGCGATTCGCTGCTCTTGCACAAGCCTGCTTCCATCAAGAAAGGCGGTTTCCTGAGCTGGCTGCACAAATGACGCGTCACCTGCCGTTGCGGAGCGTTGCCTTACAGCACAACGCGCAGGCACTGGCCGGCGTGGTACAGCGAGAACCCGGACTCGTAGAACGCGGTGCGCAGTGAGGTCGCGCTCACGCCTTTCATGGTCGAGAACGGTATCGGCAGGCTGGCGGCTTCCCCTTTGGACAGAAACTCGGCGAACGCCCGGCCAATGACGGTGCCAGTGGTATTGCCGCGCCCGTTATAGCCGGTGACCGCCACCAACCCTGGGGCGGGTTCGAACAAACGCATCAGGTGGTCGGGCGTAAAGTCGATGCAGCCGGTCCAGTGCATGTCCCATTCGACCTTGCCAAGCGTCGGGTAGTAGTGACGCTGGATACGGTCGGCCCAGCTGCGCACGAACCACGCGGGTTTATTGTCGACCCGGCCCAGGCTACCGAGCAGCAAACGGCCCTGATCATCGCGACGGATACTGCTGAGCACGGTGCGGGTATCCCAGGAGCCTTGGCCGTGAGGGAGTACCTTGTCGGCCTGCGCGCCCTGCAATGGCTTGGAGGCGACCTGGTAGTAATAGCCTTTGAAGAACTGCTTTTGCAGGTTGCTCCAGTCCCCTTCGGTGTAGGCGCCAGTGGAGATCACCACCTTCTCGGCGCGAACCGAACCGCGTGCAGTCTGCACACGCCAGCTGTCACCTTCGCGCGTCAGGCCCTGGACTGCGGACTGCTGGAACAGCTTGCCACCCAGGCGCACCACGGCAGCTGCCAGGCCCTGGGTGTAGCCCATCGGGTTGATGGTGCCGGCGCGCCGGTCCAGCAGGGCGGCGGCGATCTTGTCGGTGCCGCAATATTCCTGGCACTGTGCGCCGGTCAGCAGTTCGACATCGGCACCGCGCCGTCGCCATTGCTCGTGGCGGGCCTGCAGATCGGCGATGCCGGTCGCGTTATGTGCCATGTGCAGGGTGCCCTGGTGCCGCGCCTGACAGTCGATGCCCAGGCGTTCGATCATGGCGAACACATCGGCCGGGGCCTGACCCAGCACCGTGTTCAACCGGCTGCCTTGTTTCTGACCCAGGGTGGCCTCGACATCATCCGGGCGAATCCAGGTACCGGCATTGACCAGACCGACATTACGGCCGGAGCCGCCGTGGCCCACTTTCCAGGCCTCCAGCACGATCACCGACTTGCCCTGCTCGAGCAGGTGAATGGCTGCTGACAATCCGGTAATGCCGCCGCCGATCACGCAGACATCGGCGTGGTACTCCCCCGCCACGGCCTGGACAGTCACGCTCGGCACGGTGACGCATTCCCACAAGCATTCTTGACGCAGTTCGGACATGGCCCGGCTCCCGCAATTTATTCTTGTTCGAGACCGCCGTGCGGCCTTTCGCAGCCAAGCCCGCATGCCCAGATAGCGGTGCAAGCACACCGATCCTGATGGCCGCGGGCTTGGTCGCCCACCAGGGGCCGTGCCCCTGGTTCTACACCATTACGCTGATCAGTCGAACACGATGCCTTGCGCCAGTGGCAACTCACGGGAGTAGTTCACGGTGTTGGTCTGACGGCGCATATAGCCTTTCCAGGCATCTGAACCGGACTCACGGCCACCACCGGTCTCCTTCTCACCCCCGAACGCCCCGCCGATTTCGGCACCGCTGGTGCCGATGTTGACGTTGGCGATACCGCAATCGCTACCAGCCGCGCTCTGGAAACGCTCAGCCTCGCGTAGATCGGTGGTGAAGATGCAGGACGACAAGCCCTGCGGGACTTCGTTGTTCAGCCGCAAGGCTTCGTCGAAGTCATCGTAAGCCAGTACATAGAGAATCGGCGCGAACGTTTCATGGCGCACCACCTCGCTTTGCCCAGGCATTTCGGCAATGGCAGGCGACACGTAATAGGCATTGGGATACTGGTCGGCCAACTGACGCTCGCCCCCGAACACTTGGCCCCCTTCGTCGCGAGCCTTGGCCAGGGCGCCTTGCATGGCATCGAATGAGGCCTTGTCGATCAGGGGCCCAACCAGGTTGTCCTTGCGCGGGTCGCCAATGCGCACCTTGCCGTAGGCGGCCTTGACCCGAGCCACCACTTCGTCCTTGATCGAACGGTGCACGATGAGGCGGCGCAGCGTGGTACAGCGTTGCCCGGCAGTGCCGACTGCCGAGAAGAGAATGCCCCGCACGGCCAGGTCCAGGTCGGCGCTGGGTGCAAGGATCATGGCATTGTTGCCGCCAAGTTCCAGGATGCTGCGCCCGAAACGTGCGGCTACACGCGGCCCGACTTCACGGCCCATGCGCGTGCTGCCGGTGGCACTCACCAGGGCCACGCGGGGGTCATCGACCAGGGCTTCGCCTGCTTCACGGCCACCGATGACCAGCTGCGCGAGACCTGCCGGCGCATCGCCGAAGGCTTTCAACGCCTTGTCGAACAACGCCTGGCACGCCAGGGCGGTCAATGGCGTTTTCTCGGAGGGCTTCCACACCACCGAGTTGCCGGCCACCAGGGCCAGGGCGGTGTTCCAGGACCAGACCGCCACCGGGAAGTTGAATGCGCTGATCACACCGACCACACCCAGCGGGTGCCAGCTTTCGCGCATGTGGTGACCCGGGCGTTCGGAGGCGATGGTCAGGCCGTACAACTGGCGTGACAGCCCCACTGCAAAGTCACAGATGTCGATCATTTCCTGCACTTCGCCCAGACCTTCCTGGGTGATCTTGCCTGCCTCGATCGAAACCAGTTCACCCAGGTCTGCCTTGTGCTCGCGCAGCACTTCGCCGAACAGGCGCACCAGCTCACCCCGGCGAGGGGCTGGCACGCTGCGCCATGCCTCGAAGGCCTGCTGAGCCTGCTCGATGCGCGCGGTAGTCTCGGCTTGACCGAGCAGTGTCACCGAAGCGATCTGGCTGCCGTCGATGGGCGTGTGTACAGCGTAATCGCCTTGCGTGTAAGCCTGGGCAGCAACCCCCAGGCGCTCGAGCAATCCAGCAACCATTGGTGTTCTCCTACATCGGTGGACAGGTTGGATATGATGTGGATCAGTATTAATCCGATCAGTTAAGCGCAACAAACGACCTTTATTCCGCATATCATTCCGTCAGGTAATGACTCGAGCCTTTGAGAACGCTATGTCAAAACGTCTGGTGCCTTCCATGACCGCCCTGCAGTGCTTCGAAGCTGCAGCCCGTCACTTGAGCTTCACCCGAGCCGCCGAAGAGCTGCACTTGACCCAGAGTGCGGTCAGCAAGCAGGTCGCGCAGCTTGAAGACCTGTTGCGTCACCATCTTTTCCTGCGCATTCGCCGACGTTTACAACTCACGCCAGCCGGCAGCCTCTATCTGGCCGAGGTGAACAAGATCCTCACGCAGGTCGATATGTCCAGCCGCTATGTGCTGACCTACGGGGAGCAGACCGAGATCCTGAAGGTCGCAACGCAGCCGAGCTTTGGTGTGCGGTGGCTGATCCCCCACCTCAAGGGCTTCGGCCGGCGGCACAGCAACATTCACTTGGACATCCGCAACGAAATGGAGCCCTTCTCGCTGTTGCAGGGCTCGGCCGACGTCGTGTTCTTCTACGGCCAGGGCACCTGGCCGGGGGCCAGCTGCATCGAGCTGTTCGGTGAAGAAGTGGTGCCGGTGTGCTCGCCAGAGTTACTGGCCGCCCGTGACCTGGCCAGTGCCGAGGCATTGACCGACCTGGTGTTGCTGCAAAGCACTTCACGGCCGGAAGCCTGGCACGAATGGTTCCTGGAGCAGGACCTGCAAAGCGTCAGCGCCTACCACGGCCCACGCTTTGACACCTTCTACATGGCACTGAGCGCTGCCCAGGCCGGCTGCGGGGTAGCGCTGGTGCCGCGCTACCTGGTCGCAAAGGAGTTGGCCGAAGGCAGCCTGGTCATGCCTTGGAACCATGCGATGCGCAGTGCCGGCGCGCACTACCTGGCGTACGCCGAACATGCCGCAGAAGTGCCCAAGGTGCGGGCGCTGGTGGATTGGATCGGTGAGCAGTTGCAGGCCTGATGCTCTAGACAGGCGTAGCGCCCTAGCCCGCCTACGTCGATCAAAAAAGGAATGACACACCTACTTTTTTTCGCTTGTAGACCGGGTGCATTCCCCGCTTTCATGTAAAGGTCAGCCATCAACCAGGAATCCAGCGATGCCCGCCCATGATTTCGTCAGCCCCGACAGCATCCGTGCGCAGTTTTCTGCCGCCATGTCGCTCATGTACAAACAGGAAGTGCCGTTGTACGGCACGCTGCTTGCGCTGGTGAGCGAAATCAACCAGCAGGTGATGGCCGAGCAGCCAGAAGTGACGCAGGCGCTGCGCTGGACTGGGGAACTCGAACGGCTGGGCCATGAACGCCATGGGGCCATCCGAGTAGGTACGGCCCAGGAGCTGGCGACCATCGCGCGACTTTTTGCGGTCATGGGCATGCAGCCGGTGGGCTACTACGACCTCAGCAGTGCTGGGGTGCCGGTGCACTCCACCGCGTTCCGTGCCGTGCACGAGCAGTCGCTGCACGTCAGCCCGTTCCGCGTCTTCACCTCGCTGTTGCGCTTGGAGCTGATCGACAACCTGCAGTTGCGGGAAATGGCCAAGGATATCCTGGCCAAACGCCAGATCTTCACCCCTCGCGTACTCCATCTGATCGAGCAGCACGAACGCGATGGCGGCTTGAATGCCGCAGATGCTCAGGCTTTCGTACAGCAAGCCCTGCAGACCTTCCGCTGGCACCACGACGCCACCGTCACCGCCAAGCAATACCAGCAGCTGCACGACCAGCACCGCCTGCTTGCCGATGTGGTCGCGTTCAGGGGTCCGCACATCAACCACCTGACTCCGCGCACCCTGGACATCGATGCCATCCAGCTCGGCATGCCAGCCAAGGGCATCACGCCCAAGGCCGTGGTCGAAGGCCCCCCTCCCCGCCGCCACCCAATCCTGCTGCGCCAGACCAGCTTCAAGGCCCTGCAGGAAAAGGTCGCATTCTGCGGTCAGCACGGTAGCGAAGGCAGCCACACCGCGCGCTTTGGGGAAATCGAGCAACGTGGCGCGGCGTTGACACCGAAGGGGCGCCAGCTCTATGACAAGCTGCTCGACACGACGCGTGTCGCATTGGGGGGTGCGCCCGTCGAGGCCAATGCCGCACGGTACATGGCGATACTCACCGACACCTTCGCCGCCTTCCCGGACGACCTGGCGCAGATGCGTGAACAGGGCCTGGCGTATTTTCGCTACTTCGCCACCGAGAAAGGCCTGGCCGCGCGCGATAAGCAAGGCAGGCCAACTACCCTGCAAGGGCTGATCGACGCAGACCACGTGCATTTCGAGGCGCTGGTGTACGAGGATTTCTTGCCGGTAAGCGCCGCAGGGATCTTCCAGTCCAACCTGGGCGACGATGCCCAGGCCGAGTACGGCAGCAACGCCAACCGCGCGGCCTTCGAAGCGGCGCTGGGGCTGCAGGTGCAGGATGAACTGGCGCTGTATGCGCAAAGCGAGCGCCGCTCGCTGCAGGCCTGCGCCCAGGCATTGAACCTGGTATCGGTGTAAGGCGACAGAGTGAAGGGGCACGTGGGTGCCCCAGCGTGTCAGCGGAAGCGGTCCACTTCCTGACGCAACTGCGCAGCCAATCCTTCCAGCTCCCGCGCTGTGAGTGCCAGCTCGTTGGCCACCTCGCGCTGCTCACCGTTGGCCTGGGCGATGCTCTGCAAATTGCGGCTCAGCACGGTCGCTGTGCTGCTCTGCTCCTGGGTCGCCGTACTGATCACGGCAAACTGCTCACCCGCCGCACGGCTTTGTTCGTCGATGCGGGCAAGTGCTTGCGCGACCTTGTCGTTACGCTCAAGGCCGTCCTGCATCAGCTGGTTACTCTGCTCCAGTGTGGTGATGGCGTGCCCGGTATCGGACCGGGATATAGCGCTCGCAATCAAAGGGCTGGCAGGATCACCACCTCGGGTAGCGCCATGGCAGCCACCTCTGCTTGCAGGAAGGCACTGAGGCGGCGCAGCCGCTCGCCGCCCGGTCGGGTCCGCGGCCATACCAGGTAGTAGTCCAAGCCGCTGGGGACCGCCGTGGGCCATGGCAGGCTCATGCGCCCCTGCGCCACATCTTCGGCCACCATAATCAGGTCGCCAATCGAAACACCGTAGCCACGGGCCGCTGCAATCATGCCCAGTTCCAGCGTGTCGAACACCTGGCCGCCCTTGAGCGAAACCCTGCTACCCAGGCCCAGGCGTTCCAGCCACACTCGCCAGTCGCGCTTGTCCATTGTGGGGTGCAGCAGTTCGCTGCTCGCAAGGCGCGCCGCGCACCAAGGCCCGTCATCCAGCAGCCCTGGTGCGCCCACCGGCACCAGCAGTTCGGGGAACAGCTTGCGCACCTCCCACTCCGCCGGGAACACCCCATCGCCCAGCAGCACCGCGCAATCGAAAGGTTCCTGGTTGAAGTCCACATGGTCGACGTCCATCCAGGCACTGGTCAGTTGCACTTCATTGCCAGGCTGCAGCCGACGGAAGCGGCTTAGCCGGGCCAGCAACCAACGCATGGTCAGGGTGGACGGCGCCTTCATGCGCAGCATGTCGTCTTCACCGCGCAACGTGTCACAGGCACGCTCAAGCGCGGCAAAGCCTTCGCGCACACCCGGTAGCAGCACCCGCGCCGCTTCGGTCAGTTGCAGGCTGCGGCCACTGCGCGTGAACAGGCGGCAGGCAAAGTGATCCTCCAGCGTGCGAATGTGCCGGCTGACCGCGCTTTGGGTAATGGACAACGCTTCGCCAGCACGGGTGAATGAGTTCAACCTCGCCGCGGCTTCGAATGCACGCAGCGCATACAGGGGCGGCAGCTTGCGGGTCATGAGATTCCTTGTTCGGTGGAGAAGCGGCGACCTGCGCATCATATCGCCATGATTAAAACTCATGCCAATGATCGCATTTATCCTTTTGTTAAAAGCTGACCCAAGCCTCAGAATCGCCCTTCGTCCGCCATTGTCTTTGCCAAGGATCACATCCATGCACGTCGCACCTACGCTCGAGCTCAAGGCATTACTGCGCTTGGCAGGCCCACTGATCGCCTCGCAGCTGGCGCACATGCTCATGGTACTGACCGACACCCTGATGATGGCACGCATCAGCCCGCAGGCCCTGGCCGGGGGCGGATTGGGCGCGGCGGGCTATTCGTTCGTGTCCATCTTCTGCCTGGGCGTCATCGCGGCGGTTGGCACCCTGGTAGCCTTCCGCAGGGGCGCCAATGACATCGAGGGCGCCACACGGCTGGCGCAAAGCGGTCTGTGGCTGGCCTGGGGCCTGGCCCTGTTCGCGGCGCTGGTGCTGTGGAACCTCGAACCTGTCCTGCTGCTCTTCGGGCAACAGCCTGACAACGTGGCCTCGGCGGCCGAGTTTCTCACCCTGCTGCCGCTGGCTTTGCCGGGCTACCTGACCTTCATGGCCTTGCGCGGCTTCACCAGCGCCCTGGGCCGCTCTACGCCGGTGATGGTCATCAGCCTGGTGGGTACCGTACTCAACTACTTGCTGAACGTTGCACTGATCGAGGGCATGTTCGGCCTGCCCAAGCTTGGCCTGATGGGCATCGGCCTGGTCACTGCGGTGGTCTCGATGGGCATGGCCATTGCCCTGGCGCTGTATATCCGCTGGCACCCGGCCTATGCGGCCTACCCACTGCGCAAAGGCCTGTCACGGCCATCGCTGCCAGCGTTGGGCGAGCTGTGGCGGCTGGGCCTGCCGATCGGCGGCACCTACATGGTGGAGGTAGGGCTGTTCGCCTTTGCGGCGCTGTGCATGGGCGTGCTGGGCAGTACCGAGTTGGGCGCGCACCAGATCGCCCTGCAGATCGTGTCGACCGCCTTCATGGTGCCCACTGGCCTGTCCTATGCCGTGACCATGCGCGTGGGCCATTACTACGGCGCGGGGAACTTGCTCGCAGCGCGCAGCGCAGGCCGGGTGGGTATCGGCTTCGGAGCCATGCTGATGTTCGCCTTCGCTGCCCTGTTCTGGTTGCTGCCAGACGCACTGGTAGGGCTGTTCATCGACCGGGCCGACCCGGCGTTTGCCGCCATCTTCCAACTGGCGGTCCAGCTGCTGATGGTCGCCGCCTGGTTCGAGCTCTTCGATGGCGTGCAGACCATCGCCATGGGCTCTATTCGCGGGCTGAAGGACGCCAAGACCACGTTCCTGATCGGGCTGGTGTGCTATTGGCTCATCGGGGCACCCAGCGCCTGGTTGTTCACCTTCGTCTTCGGCGGGGGCGCGGTGGGCGTCTGGTGGGGGCTGGCATTGGGGCTGGCGTGCGCCTCGGTGGCACTGACCTTCGGCTTCGAGTGGCGGATGCGGCGGTTGCTACGCCACGCCGGGACAAGCGCCGCAACGGCCACACCTGCCTGATGTCAACGACTTGATGTGGATTTGCGCATTGGCCAAGGGGGCGCGGCTGGCTAGCCTGCAAACCCCACCTGGCGATGGGACACCTGGCGCAGGAACGGGATCAGCGCGTCTACCGGCAGGGGCTTGCTGACCAGGTAACCCTGTACCTGGTTGCAGCCAAACCCGCGCAGCAACGCCAATTGCGCTTCGCTTTCGACGCCCTCGGCCACCACTTCGAGGTTGAGGTTGTGGGCCAGGTTGATCATGGCATGCACCAGCTTGCGGTTCTCTTCGCGCATTTCCATCTGCGCAACGAAACTGCGGTCCACCTTGAGCAAGGTGATCGGCAGGCTGTTGAGGTGCACGAACGAAGAAAACCCTGTGCCAAAGTCGTCCAGCGAGAAGCGCACGCCCAGGCGCCCCAGTGCATCCATGGTCTGACGCACCCGCTCATTGCGCCGCATCACGGCCGTTTCGGTCAGCTCGAATTCCAGCCAGTGAGCATCGACACCGTACTCGGCGATCAGCCTGCTCAAGGTCGCCAGCAGCTGGCTGTCCTGGAACTGCCGGAAACTGAGGTTGACCGCCATGTGCAATGGCGCAAGCCCTTGGGTGTTCAGGGCCTGCATGTCGCGCAGGGCACGGGCGATGACCCAGTAACCCAGCGGCACGATCAGCCCGCTCTGCTCGGCCAGCGGCACGAACTCACTGGGCGGCAGCAAGCCCCGTTCGGCGTGGCGCCAGCGCACCAGCGCTTCGAGACCGACGACCCGCCCATCCGCCAGGTTCAGGCGCGGCTGATAGTGAAGTTCCAGCTCGTCACGGCGCAAGGCCCGGCGCAGCTCGCTTTCGAGATCGGCCAGGCTGCGTGCGTGGCGATTGATGCGCTCGTTGAAGACATGGAAGGTACAGCCCTGGATGGCCTTGGCCTGGCGCATGGCGATGTGCGCATGCCACATCAGCGGGTCGGCGCCGCCCTGGGCGCGGGCGTGGGCCAGCCCCAGGCTGCAGCCGAGCAGCAGGCTTTCGCCATCGACCCAGTAGGGCTCGGCCAATGCCTCCACGATGCGCTCCGCCATCCACTCGGCCCGCCCTGGGTCGCGGCGGGTGTCGATCAGCAAGGCGAACTCGTCACTGCCCAGGCGTGCCAGCTGGTCGCCTGCTTCGAGCTGATGCTTCAGACGTAGCACCACCTGCAGAATGAGGCGATCCCCACTCTGGTGCCCCAAGGCGTCATTGACGTGGCGAAAGTTGTCCAGGTCCAGATGCCCCAAGGCAACGCCGCGCCCGTCATGGTCGGCCAGGCGCGTGGCCAGCAAGGCCTGAAAGCCCTGGCGGTTGGCGATGCCGGTCAAAGGGTCTTGTTCGGCCAAGCGCTGCAGGGTGGCCACCAGTGCACCTCGCTCGCGCACGTGGCGCAGGCAGCGACGCAGGCTGTCGCCATTGAGTTGGTCGCTCACCAGCCAGTCACTGACGCCGCCTGGCGCCGCCTCGGGTTCGCTGTGCAGCAGCAGGATGGTCGGCAGGTCACAGCGACCGGGTGCTGGCCGCAAGGCCGGCGTGGTCAGCACCACGGCCTGCCGGTCGCGGCTGAACAGACTGTCGACGGCATCCCAGTCGGGTGCCGTGAGCAGTACGGCCGTGCCCTTCAAGGCCGGCATGCACGCGTGCAGCAAGGCCGCCCACTCGGGCTCACTGGCCAACAGCAGCAAACGCATAGGTTCGACAGGCGCGGACAAGACGGCTCCTTAAAGCTCGACGATGCAAACGTTGACCGATAATGAGCCCAACGCAATTAATGGAAATGATTTTCACTCTTAAAAGCGGTTTTGGACAGCCTGGTCCGACGTATTTTGTCGTGCATCCTGCGCGAAAGCGGACAAACCGGCAAATACGATTTTTTCAGGCGCAAGTATTAGTGACGCTAATGATCGTTTCGAAAGTCTGACTCGAACGTCAGACGGTCACGCCACGAACACGCATGCCTGTTAGAATGCGCGGCTATTTTCTGGCGACCCCCGGTTTCTAGCATGTCCCGACTCAATCCCCGGCAGCAGGAAGCCCGTGACTATGTCGGCGGCCCTCTTTTGGTGCTCGCCGGTGCAGGTTCGGGCAAGACCAGCGTCATCACGCGCAAAATTGCCCACCTCATCCAGAACTGCGGTATTCGCGCCCAGTACATCGTGGCCATGACCTTCACCAACAAGGCCGCCCGCGAGATGAAGGAGCGGGTTGCCAGCCTGCTGCGTCCGGGCGAAGGCCGAGGGCTGACGGTCTGCACGTTCCACAACCTGGGCCTGAACATCATCCGCAAGGAGCACGACCGCCTGGGCTACAAGCCTGGGTTCTCGATCTTCGACGAATCGGATATCAAGGCCCTGCTGTCGGACATCATGCAGAAGGAGTACTCCGGCGACGACGGCATCGACGAAATCAAGAACATGATCGGTGCCTGGAAGAACGACCTGATCCTGCCTCCCGAGGCCCTTGAGAAGGCACGCAACCCGCGCGAGCAGACCGCTGCGGTCGTCTACACCCACTATCAGCGCACGCTCAAGGCGTTCAACGCCGTGGACTTCGACGACCTGATCCTGCAGCCGGTCAAGTTGTTCCAGGAAAACCCCGAGGTGCTCGAGCGCTGGCAGAACCGCGTGCGTTATCTGCTGGTCGACGAATACCAGGACACCAACGCCAGTCAGTACCTGCTGGTGAAGATGCTGATCGGCATGCGCAACCAGTTCACCGTCGTGGGCGACGACGACCAGTCGATCTACGCCTGGCGCGGCGCGCGTCCTGAGAACCTGATGCTGCTCAAGGAGGATTACCCCTCCCTGAAAGTGGTCATGCTGGAGCAGAACTACCGCTCCACCAGCCGCATCCTGCGTTGCGCCAACGTGTTGATCGCCAACAACCCGCACGCATTCGAGAAACAGCTCTGGAGCGAGATGGGCGTTGGTGACGAGATCCGGGTGATCCGTTGCAAGAACGAGGACGCCGAGGCCGAACGCGTGGCGATGGAAATCCTCACGCTGCACCTGCGCACCAACCGTCCCTACAGCGATTTCGCCATCCTGTACCGCGGTAACTACCAGGCCAAGCTGATCGAGCTGAAGTTGCAGCACCACCAAGTGCCTTACCGTCTTTCCGGCGGCAACAGCTTCTTCGGCCGTCAGGAAGTCAAAGACCTCATGGCCTATCTGCGCCTGCTGGTAAACCCTGACGACGACAACGCCTACCTGCGGGTCATCAACGTGCCGCGCCGGGAAATCGGCTCGACCACCCTGGAAAAGCTCGGCAACTATGCCACCGGCCGGGGTGTCTCGATGTATGCCGCCAGTGAGGAACTGGGGCTGGGCGAGCACCTGGATGCGCGCTACACCGAGCGCCTGCAGCGTTTCAAGCATTGGCTGGACGGCGTGCGCCACAAGGTGGCGCTGGATGATCCCATCGCCGCCCTGCATGAAATGATCCGCGACATCGACTACGAGAACTGGATCCGCCAGCAGACCGCCAGCGATAAGGCAGCGGAGTTTCGCATCAGCAACGTCTGGTTCCTGGTCGAAGCGCTGAAGAATACCCTCGAGAAGGACGAAGAGGGTGACATGACCATCGAGGACGCCATCGGCAAGTTAGTGCTGCGCGATATGCTCGAACGCCAGCAGGAAGAGGAAGAAAACGCCGACGGTGTGCAGATGATGACCCTGCACGCGTCCAAGGGCCTGGAATTTCCCTACGTGTTCATCATGGGCATGGAGGAGGAGATCCTGCCTCACCGCTCCAGCATCGAGGCCGACACCATCGAGGAAGAGCGCCGCCTGGCTTACGTGGGCATCACCCGCGCACGCCAGACGCTGGCGTTCACGTTCGCCGCCAAACGCAAGCAATACGGGGAAATCATCGACTGCACGCCCAGTCGCTTCCTCGACGAGCTGCCCCCCGAAGACCTGTCCTGGGAAGGACTGGACGATGCCCCGGTCGAGGTCAAGGCCGCACGCGGCAACAATGCCCTGGCCGACATCCGGGCGATGCTCAAACGCTGATCAACCATTACTCTTAAACACTGCCGCTGTTTGCGGCCATTTTTGTTCCGAGGAATACCATAGTGGAAGCACTGCATCAGAAGATTCGCGAAGAAGGCATCGTGCTTTCCGACCAGGTTCTCAAAGTCGATGCGTTTCTCAACCATCAGATCGACCCGGCGCTGATGCAGCTGATCGGTGACGAGTTCGCCCGCCTGTTCGCCGATGCCGGCGTGACCAAGATCGTCACCATCGAGGCGTCGGGTATCGCGCCTGCGGTGATGACCGGGCTGAAGCTGGGTGTGCCGGTGATCTTCGCACGCAAGCACCAGTCGCTGACCCTCACCGAGAACCTGCTGACGGCTTCTGTGTATTCGTTCACCAAGCAGACCGAGAACACCGTGGCCATTTCGCCGCGCCACCTGAGCAGCAGCGACCGGGTGCTGGTCATGGATGACTTCCTTGCCAACGGCAAGGCGTCCCAGGCGCTGATCTCGATCATCAAGCAGGCCGGAGCGACCGTGGTAGGGCTGGGGATCGTGATCGAGAAATCGTTCCAGGGCGGGCGCGCCGAGCTGGATCGCCAAGGCTATCGCGTGGAGTCGCTGGCGCGGGTGAAATCGCTGGAAGGCGGTGTGGTCAGCTTCATCGAGTGAGGCGGCACTGGCTCGCTTACATCCGGGCCACAAGGGGCTGCGCGGCAGCCCCTGTCGTCTTCAGGTCGCCGCCAGGCCTGCCAACAGCAACCGTTGGTACAGCTCTTCCTTGAGCCCCTGAGGCTGGTCAAGCTGCATCCGTGCCAGATGCCGCTCATACCCTTGGGGCCCTGGCGCGTCCAGCGCGGCTTTGCCCAGCTCAAGCGCCTCGCTGAGCTTGAACTTGCTTTTCAACCAGTTCAGCGCCCGTAACAAGTCCTGCTCTTCAGCCGTGAAGTCGGTCCCCACGGGGTACTCCGGGAACAGCTGTGGATGCTGCGCCCGGACCGCGGCCAGGCGCTGCGGCGTGTTATCGGCAAAACGCCTGTCGAGCTGAAAATCTTCCGCCAGCTTGCCAGCGTCCCTGGCCTGCTCGATGAGGCTTTGCTGGAACCGGGAGTCACACACCGCAAGCAATCGCGCAATGACCTCACTGTCGGTCTGCCCCCTGAGGTCAGCGATGCCATATTCGGTCACCACGATATCGCGCAGGTGGCGGGGAATGGTGCAATGGCCGTAGTTCCAGAAAATGTTCGATGAAACCTCGCCACCCGCTTCGCGCCAACTGCGCAGCAGCAGTATCGAGCGGCCACCTTCCAGCGCGTGCCCCTGGGCAACGAAGTTGTACTGCCCACCTACCCCGCTCAGCACGCGCCCGTCTTCGAGCTGATCGGCCACACCCGCGCCGAGCAGGGTCATGCCGAACACCGTATTGATGAAGCGTGCGTCCTGTCGCTGAGCACGCTTGAGCTGTTCATCACCGTAGAGCTCATTGACGAAGCCGATACCGGTCATGGCAAACCGCGCACGCTGCTCCATGCTCATGTCGCGCAGGCGCTGGTAGAACGCTTGCGGGCCGAGGAAGAACCCTCCGTGCAGGACTACCCCTTGCTCATCGACAGCACGCCGCAGCAAGCCTGCTTCGGCCAGCGCCAGCAGCCCGTTGACGAACATCTCGCTACAGCCATATAGCCCATGCTCGAAGGGCGCGAGCCCGCCTTCCCGCTCGATCAAGGCCTGCGCGGTACTCGCGCCAAGGCTGTCGAGCGCTGCGCGGTAAGCAACGTTATCGCTCTGGCGAGCGAGCAGCGCGGCGGCAACCGCATCGCCCATGGCACCAATCCCGATCTGCAAGGTACCCCCGTCACGCACCAGGCTGCTGGCATGCAGGCCGATGCAGTGGTCCTGCGTGGTGACCGGCATGTTGGGCGTCGAAAACAATTGGCGCTGCTCGGCTTCGTCCAACAGCAGGTCGAAGGCATCCATTGGCAGCTCGGCATCACCGGGCATGTACGGCAACTGCGCATGCACCTGGCCCAGCATCAGAATGGTCTCGCCAGCGGCGCGGCGGCGTTCGACCATGGGTAACAGGTCCAGGGTGATGTCCGGGTTGCAGGCCAGGCTCAGGTGGACGGGCCGCTCCGGCGTAGCCGCCACCAGTTGGGCGATCAGGTTCAGGCCCTTGGCATTGATGTCTCGCGCGGCATGGCTGTAGTTGCTGCTGACGTAATCCTGTTGGGCCGATTCACTGGCAAGCAGGCTGCCGGGCTGCATGAAGAACTGTTCTACGCGAATGTTTGGCGGCAGGCTGTCATTGCGCAGGTCGGCCAGGTAGTGAAGCTCTTCGTAGTCGCCGAACACGCGCTCCACGAAGGGCTCGAGCAAGCGTCGCTGCAAGCCATCCCCGAGCGCCGGTCGACCCAGGGAAAGGGCCGTATAGATCGTCAGACGGCGTTCGGGCAATTCGCGGATGCGGGCATAGAGGGCGTTGACGAAAGCATTGGGTTTGCCCAGGCCCAGCGGCAGGCCCATGTGGATATGGGTTGGCAGGCGTGACAGGATCTGTTCGACGGCCTGGTCGATGGAGCTGAGGTGCATCGAGGCCTCCTGGTTCGTGCTTGGGTTCAGGAGGTTCGACAGGCAGGTAGACAGGTTGGTTGCCTGGACGGTAAGAGGAAGCCGCAGCCACCTGGGGTCTGGATAACTCGGTGGTCTTCAGCCACAGCGTAGGTCCACGCGTACGCGGTGCCTGAGCGCTCTCGCCGGGGCGCCGGACCGGCCGCGATGGGCCGCGAAGCGGCCCCGGCAAGGCAAGAGGCGAAGCTAGAATACTGGGACTGCTACGCGGCACATTGCGGTATTTACAGGCCAGACATCTTCTGAATAGCGGCCTTGAGCTCATCATCCGAGCAATCCGCGCAGGTGCCCTTCGGCGGCATGGCGTTGATGCCCGTGATGGCCTTGGCCAGGATGCCATCCAACCCACCCTGGTGGTCGGCACGCTCCTTCCAGGCTGCGTTGTCGCCCACTTTCGGCGCGCCGAGCAGCCCCGTGCCATGGCAGGCCGTGCAATGCTTGGCGATGATGTCATCCGGCGTCCTGGCAGACCCGGCACCCGTGCTGGCGGACACGGCCATGCCCTTGCATTCCTGGCCCTGGATACACACCTTGCCGACCGGCTCCAGGCGCTTGGCGATATCGTCGTTGGTCGCAGCGGTAGCGGTGATTGCCCACAGGGCCAGTACGGCGGCCGGGATGGCCAGCATCTTCTTGACTTGATTCACGCGAACACCCTCATGGTGGCTAATCATGCTCGCGGCCACGGATCCTCGAGCGCCGAAAAGTATAACGACAAGCCCGAGGCCGGGAAACGACCCTACACAGGAAAGGGGTATTGACGCGTCAATGCACTGCGCTGGATCAAAAGTTCGAGGGGGTAGCGGCACTGATCAAGCGTGCTGGCTGTTCGAACGGGTTGCGAAAACGGTGCGGGCGGGTGCTTTCGAAGTAGTAGCTGTCGCCTGCTTCGAGAATGAACAGCTCGGTACCGACCACCAACTCCAGGCGGCCTTCGAGCAGGATGCCGGTCTCTTCGCCATCATGGGTCAGCATTTCGGCGCCGGTGTCGGCGCCAGGCGGGTACACCTCGGTCAGAAAAGCGATGGCGCGGTTACGGTGCGATTTGCCAACCAGCTTCATGGTCACCGCACCATCGGAGATGTCGATCAGTTCGTGGGCCTTGTAGACGATTTGCGCAGGGCTCTCGGGTTCGAGCTCGACGGAAAAGAACTCGACCATGGACATGGGAATGCCGCTCAGTACCTTGCGCAGCGAACTGATCGATGGGCTCACACTGTTCTTCTCGATCATCGAGATGGTGCTGTTGGTAACGCCCGCGCGCTTGGCGAGTTCACGCTGGGACAGGCCCTTGAGCGTGCGGATGGCTTGCAGTCGTTCGCCGACGTCCAAAGCTGGAGCCTCCTGAGACGGGTATGCGGGTGGATGTGAACGATATCATGGCAACGCCGTTCAGTATTTACAACACACCACCCGCCCTGACGCCTTAGTCCCCTACGTATTCCCGGGGCACCCGCTTGAGGTTGCAGAAGATCTGGTAAGGGATAGTACCGGCCTGGCTCGCCACCTCAGTGGCATGGACCTGCTTGCCCCACAGTTCGACTGGGCTGCCGACCGTCGCTTGGGGCACGTCGGTCAGGTCGATGCTCAGCATGTCCATCGACACGCGACCAATGAGCGGGGCTCGACTGCCGGCAACGATGACCGGCGTGCCGTTGGGCGCCTGGCGCGGGTAACCGTCGGCGTAGCCCATGGCAACCACGCCTACACGGGTGGGCCGCGTGCTGACGAACGTGGCGCCGTAACCCACCGGCTCGCCGGCCGGCAGCTCCCGCACACTGATGACCCGCGACTGCAGTGTCATGACCGGCTGCAGGCGTTGGGCGTGTGCTTGAGGCATGTCGAACGGCGTGGCGCCATAGAGCATCAGGCCTGGCCGTACCCAATCACCGGCTGCCTGGGGCCAACCCAGCACGGCTGGGGAGTTGCGCAGGCTGCACTCTGCAGCCAAGCCCTGGCGCGCGGTTTCGAACACGGCAATCTGCTCGCTTGTGGCCTTGGCATCCAACTCATCGGCACGGGCGAAATGGCTCATGAGCACGATGCGCCCTACCTTGCCGCTGGCCAGCAGGCGCTCATAGGCATCGCGATAATCCTTGGGATGCAGCCCTACACGGTGCATGCCGGTATCGAGCTTGAGCCAGACGGTGAGTGGGCTGTGCAGCGGGCTTTTCTCGATGGCCTCCAACTGCCAGGCCGAATGCACGACGCACCACAGGTCATGTTCGACGATCAATGGCAGCTCACTGGCTTCGAAGAAGCCCTCCAACAGCAGTACTGGGCTCCTGATGCCGGCCGCACGCAGCTCCAGTGCCTCTTCGATGCAGGCCACGGCAAACCCGTCCGCCTCGGGCTCGAGCGCCAACGCGCAGCGCACGGCACCGTGACCGTAGGCGTCGGCCTTGATCACGGCTAGCGCCTTGGCGCCGGTCAGTTCACGGGCGAGACGGTAATTATGGCGCAGGGCCTGGAGGTCGATCAGGGCACGGGCGGGGCGCATGCGGCTGCCTTAAAAGTCATACGGGTTGAAATCGAAGCTGGGGCACGCGCAGGTCATTCGCGAGCACCCCAATGGATGGCTTACTGCTGATGGGCAGGCGAACCATGCCCGTGACGGGCCACTTCGCGGCTGCTGCCATAGCGCGAGATGTCCAGCCCTTGTGCACTGATCTGCGGTTTCTTGCGCGCGATCAGGTCAGCCAGCAGGCGACCCGAGCCACAGGCCATGGTCCAGCCCAGCGTGCCGTGCCCTGTGTTGAGGAACAGGTTACTGAAGGCGGTTGCACCCACGATGGGGGTACCGTCTGGCGTCGCGGGACGCAGCCCGGTCCAGAAACTGGCTTGGCTCAAATCACCGCCGCGAGGATAAAGGTCGTTGACGATCATCTCCAGCGTTTCACGTCGACGGGGGTTGAGCGACAGGTCAAAGCCCGCGATTTCAGCCATGCCCCCAACACGGATACGGTTGTCGAAACGGGTGATGGCGACCTTGTAGGTCTCGTCGAGGATGGTCGAGGCAGGCGCCATGTCGCCGTTGGTGATGGGCACGGTCAGGGAGTAACCCTTCAACGGATAGACCGGCGCCTTGATACCCAAGGGCTTGAGCATCTGCGGCGAATAGCTGCCCAATGCCAGCACATAGCGGTCGGCGGTTTCGAGCTTGCCATCGATCCAGACACCGTTGATGCGGTCACCTGCATGATCCAGACGCTGGATATCCTGCCCGAAGCGGAACTCCACGCCCAGGTTCCGGGCCATTTCCGCCAGCTTGGTGGTGAACAACTGGCAATCGCCGGTCTGGTCGTTAGGCAGGCGCAGGGCGCCGGCGAGGATGCCCTTCACACTGGCCAGGGCAGGTTCGACGCGGGCGATGCCATCGCGATCGAGCAATTCATAAGGCACGCCTGATTGCTCGAGCACGGCGATATCCTTGGCAGCTGCATCGACCTGGGCCTGGGTACGGAACAGCTGGGTAGTGCCCAGGCTACGGTTCTCGTACGCGATTCCGGTTTCGGCGCGCAGTTCGTCGAGGCAGTCGCGGCTGTACTCGGACAACCGCACCATGCGCTCCTTGTTCACGGCATAGCGGTTGGCCGTGCAGTTACGCAGCATCTGCGCCATCCACAGGTACTGGTCCACGTCACCGGTCAGCTTGATGGCAAGCGGAGCGTGACGCTCGAGCAACCACTTCACGGCTTTTAGAGGCACCCCTGGCGCCGCCCACGGCGAGGCATAGCCGGGCGAGATCTGGCCGGCGTTGGCGAAGCTGGTTTCCATGGCCACCGCTGGCTGGCGGTCCACCACCGTCACTTCGAACCCTTGCCGGGCCAGGTAATAGGCACTGGCGGTTCCAATCACGCCGCTACCAAGTACCAGAACTCGCATCGTTTCTTTCCCCTCGCGCACTGCCGCAGTGTGTTGTTGGACTGCCATTGATGGGCGAAGTATAGGAATTCGTGAGCAGTGCAATTCACTATATAAAAGCCTATTATTGGCGAGAATTCTCGGCACAATGGCCTTTCACGGAGGGGCATCCCCTATGAGAACCCAGCATCAAAGTAAGCGTGAGCTGGACAAGATCGACCGGAACATCCTGCGCATCCTGCAGAACGACGGGCGTATCTCCTTCACCGAATTGGGCGAGAAGGTCGGCCTCTCCACCACGCCGTGCACCGAGCGCGTACGTCGGCTGGAACGTGAAGGCATCATCATGGGCTACAACGCGCGCCTGAACCCACAGCACCTCAAGGGCAGCCTGCTGGTGTTCGTGGAAATCAGCCTGGACTACAAGTCTGGCGATACCTTCGAGGAGTTTCGTCGGGCAGTGCTCAAGCTGCCGCACGTGCTCGAATGCCACCTGGTTTCCGGCGACTTCGACTACTTGGTCAAGGCGCGCATTTCGGAAATGGCTTCGTATCGCAAGCTGCTTGGCGACATCCTGCTCAAGCTGCCCCACGTGCGTGAGTCCAAAAGCTACATCGTGATGGAGGAGGTGAAGGAAAGCCTCTGCCTGCCAATCCCGGACTGACGCCGGGCTCTACCACGAACGCCTAGACCAGCACTTGCCGGGTGGTAGCAATGAACTGGTGCACCAGCTGCTCGGCCGCAGGGTCGATCATGGGTTCGGGCCCACGACCGCGTGGGCAGGCCAGGCGTGGGGTGGTGCCGAACAGGCGGCAGATCATTGGCCGCTCTTCATATACCGTGCAGCCCTGGGGCCCCAAATGCACGCAGTCCAGGCGCTCCAGGGCAGCGTCCTGTTCGGCCTGGGATTTGCGCGGCAGCCGAGCCATCTCTTGCGCCGAGGTAGTGACCGGTCCGCAGCAGTCATGGCAGCCGGGCTCGCATTCGAACGACGGGATGAGTTCGCGCAGGAAGTGGATTTTGTGGCGATCGCAGGACATGACTAGGCACAGGCTGAAAATGTTCGCCCATTATAGGCCGGTTGCCCGCCCTGGGCCTGCGGCTTATCCTCCCGTTCCAGCCCATGCACCAGGACGCGTCCAATGATCCACAGCGCGCAGCACGCCGCTTCTTATTACGCCGCCAGCAGCGCGCCTCACCCTGATCATGCCTTTCTGCAGGGTGATCACACCGCCGATGTGTGCATCGTCGGCGGTGGCTACTCTGGTCTGAACACGGCCCTGGAGTTGGCCGAGCGTGGCTTCTCGGTGATCCTGCTCGAAGCGCGCAAGATCGGCTGGGGCGCCAGTGGGCGCAACGGTGGGCAGTTGATCCGCGGGGTCGGCCATGGCCTGGAGCAGTTCCTGCCGGTCATCGGCGAGCAGGGCGTTCGCGACATGCAACGGATGGGATTGGAGGCCGTGCAGATCGTGCGCGACCGTGTAGCGCAGCACGCCATCGCCTGTGACCTGGTCTGGGGCTATTGCGACCTGGCCAACAAGCCGGCGCAAATGGCGGGCCTGGCCGAAGAGGCCGAACACTTGCGCAGCCTGGGTTACGCCCACGAACTGCGGCTGGTCGCAAAGGATGACATTCACGACGTGGTGGGCTCGCAGCGCTATGCAGGCGGGCTGGTGGACATGGGTTCTGGCCACTTGCACCCCCTCAACCTGGCCTTGGGCGAAGCCGCGGCAGCCGCGCGCCTGGGCGTGAAACTCCACGAGCAGTCCGAGGTGACCCGCATCGACTATGGCCCCCAGGTGCAGGTACACACTGCCCAAGGCCGGGTCCGGGCGCAAACGCTGGTCCTGTGCTGCAACGCCTACCTCAATGGGTTGCACGGTGAGCTGGGCGGCAAGGTATTGCCCGCCGGCAGTTACCTCATCGCTACCGAGCCGCTGGGTGAAGCGCGTGCACGTTCGCTGCTGCCACAGAACATGGCCGTGTGCGACCAGCGGGTGGCGCTGGACTACTACCGCCTGAGCGCAGATCACCGGTTGCTGTTCGGCGGCGCTTGCCATTATTCCGGGCGCGACCCAAAGGATATCGCCGCCTACATGCGGCCCAAGATGCTGCGGGTGTTCCCTCAACTGGCGGACGTCCGCATCGACTACCAGTGGGGTGGCATGATCGGGATCGGCGCCAACCGCCTGCCCCAGGTAGGCCGTCTGCCCGATCAGCCCAACGTCTACTACGCCCAGGCCTACGCAGGCCACGGGCTGAACGCGACCCATCTGGCCGCCCGGCTGCTCGGGGAGGCCATCAGTGGCCAGCAAAGCGGGCGCTTCGACCTGTTCGCCAAGGTGCCACACATGACGTTCCCAGGCGGCAAGCACTTGCGCTCACCTTTACTGGCATTGGGCATGCTGTGGCACAGGCTCAAGGAGCTGGCCTGAAAGCGGTCAAGGCCTCCAGAACGGCTTGCGGCCTTCCGAGCGCGCCTCTTGCCAGCTGAGCCCCACATCACGCAATTCATGGTCGCTCAACTGGAGCAGCGCCCTGCGGGTGTGCCAGCGGCGCAGCATCAACTGCAAGCGACTCGAAGCCTTTGGCGTAGCGTGGGTTTCGCTTCGCTGCAGGGCCTCTTTATCGCCTACCGACGGTTCAATGCGCACATCGCTCAAGCTTCCCATCGCTGCTGTCTCCCTTTCGATGACAATGTGGGGACAGCATGCAGGGTGCATGGCCTGACAATACAGATCCAAAAAAGCGTTATTATTTGGATACAGATCGGGCTTCCAGGTAACTGAATGCAGCCTTTTCAATCAATCTGTATGGTGCGTTACCCGGCGCAGCCCAGGAGTATGACGTGACGCTCTACCTGAACCTTGCCGAGGTACTCGGCGCGCGCATCGAACAGGGCCTCTATCGCCCCGGCCAGCGGCTGCCATCGGTGCGCGCACTAAGCGTGGAGCACGGGGTAAGCCTGAGCACCGTGCAACAGGCCTACCGCATGCTCGAAGACAGTGGCATGGTCTCGCCACGGCCAAAATCCGGCTATTTCGTGAGCGATCACCGCCACCTGCCGGCCTTGCCTGCGGTCAGCCGACCCGCCCAGCGCCCCGTGGACATCTCCCAGTGGGAGCAGGTACTGGAACTGGTGCGCAGTACTCCGCAGCCAGGGGTGATACAGCTTGGACGGGGCATGCCAGACATCGAGAGCCCTACCCTCAAGCCGCTGTTGCGCAGCCTCGCCCGACTCAGCCGTCGGCAGGACATGCCCGGGCTGTATTACGACAATATCCACGGCAACCTGGCCTTGCGTGAACAGGTGGCACGCCTGGCCCTGGACTCCGGTTGCAGGCTCTCCCCCTCGGAGCTGGTGGTGACGACAGGCTGTCACGAAGCCCTGTCGTGCAGCATCCGCGCCGTGTGCGAGCCTGGCGATATCGTTGCGGTGGACTCGCCCAGCTTCCATGGCGCCATGCAGACGCTCAAGGGCCTGGGCATGAAGGCGCTGGAGATCCCCACGGACCCGGTGACGGGCATCAGCCTCGAGGCGCTCGAACTGGCCCTTGAGCAGTGGCCGATCAAGCTCATCCAGATCACCCCAAGTTGCAACAACCCGCTGGGCTACATCATGCCCGAGGCTCGTAAAAAGGCCCTGTTGAAGCTTGCACAGCGCTACGACGTGGCCATTCTCGAGGACGATGTCTACGGTGACCTGGCCTACACCTACCCTCGGCCACGGACGGTCAAGTCATTCGATATGCAAGGCCGCGTGCTGTTGTGCAGTTCATTTTCAAAGACCCTTGCCCCTGGCCTGCGTGTCGGTTGGGTAGCGCCCGGACGCTACCTGGAGCGGGTCCTGCACATGAAGTACATCAGCACAGGCAGCACCGCCAGTCAGCCTCAATTGGCGGTAGCGGACTTCATCGCCAACGGGCACTACCAGCCCCATGTGCGACGGATGCGTAGCCAGTACCAACGCAGCCGTGAGTTGATGAGCGACTGGGTGACCCGGTATTTCCCACCCGGCACCCGCGTAAGCCGTCCGCAAGGCGGCTTTATGCTGTGGGTGGAATTGCCGGAACATTTCGATACCTTGCAACTCAATCACGCCTTACTGGAACAGGGCGTACAAGTGGCCGTGGGCAGCATCTTTTCCGCTTCCGGCAAGTTCCGTCATTGCCTGCGCATGAACTTCGCCGCCAGGCCTACAGCGCAAATCGAGGCGGCGGTGCGCAAGGTGGGTGAGACCGCCCAACGCTTGCTGGACGAGGACATCGTCGCGACGTAACTTTGCGTTGCCTGCCACTGTCCAACCCCAAAGCCCTGCTGCACAGGACGTCCACCGTTGAAACTCCAGCGAGCCCTACCCTTGCTGCTGACGCTGCTGCTCGGCGTCGGCGGCTGCGCCAGCGTCGATACGCCGCGCCAAACCAGCCAAGCCCTGCCGGCCGATGGCTCGGCGTTCGGCCGCTCGGTGTTGCGCCAGGCAGCACCTTATGAAGGCCGTTCCGGCTTTCGCCTGCTCCCCAACAGCAACGAGGCTTTCCGGGCGCGCGCCGAGCTGATACGCAATGCACAGGCCAGCATCGACGTGCAGTACTACATCGTCCATGACGGGCTCAGCACCCGCGCCCTGGTCCATGAACTGTTGCGGGCGGCAGACCGGGGGGTGCGGGTACGCATCCTGCTGGACGACACCACCAGTGACGGCCTGGATGCAATCATGGGCACCCTCGCCGCCCACCCGAACATCCAGATCCGCGTGTTCAACCCCCTGCACCTGGGACGCGCCACCGGGGTCACGCGCGCCATGGGCCGGTTGCTCAACCTGTCGCGTCAGCACCGGCGCATGCACAACAAGCTGTTCCTGGTGGACAACAGCATGGCCATCGTCGGCGGACGAAACCTGGGCGACGAGTACTTCGATGCCGAGCCCAACCTGAACTTCACCGACATCGATCTGCTGGGTGTGGGCCCTATAGCAGAGCAGTTGGGACACAGTTTCGATCAGTACTGGAACAGCGCCCTGAGCCGCCAGATCACCGACTTCCTCTGGCACCAGCCCAATGCCAGCGACCTGCGCACCAGCCGCCATCGGCTGGAGGTCTCGCTGGCCGAAGCCAGAACTCGGCGCAAGGTCTTGTATGACCGCCTGATGGCCTATCAATCCCAGCCGCGGTTGGACACCTGGCGCAACGAACTCATATGGGCCCATGCCCAGGCGCTGTGGGACGCACCCAGCAAGGTGCTGGCCGATGACGAGCCTGACCCACAGCTGCTGCTGACACGGCAACTTGGCCCTGACCTGCGCGATGTGCGTCACGAACTGATTCTGGTCTCGGCTTATTTCGTGCCCGGCGAACCAGGGCTGCTTTACCTCACTCAGAGCGCCGACGCGGGCATTTCGGTAAAGCTGTTGACCAACTCGCTGGAGGCTACCGATGTGCCTGCCGTACACGGCGGTTATGCCCCTTACCGCAAGGCATTGCTGGAGCACGGGGTGAAGCTATACGAAATGCGCCGCCAACCCGGGGACCCCAGCGCGGGCAAGCTGAGTTTTCATGGCAGCTCCAATTCCAGCCTGCACAGCAAGGCGATCGTGTTCGACCGTCACAAGACGTTCATTGGCTCGTTCAATTTCGATCCGCGCTCGGTGTTGTGGAACACCGAAGTCGGCGTGTTGGTCGACAGCCCCGAACTTGCCGAATACACCCGTGCGCTGGCGGTGCAGGGCATGGCACCGGCCCTGAGCTACCAGCCTGAGCTCGTCGGCGGCAAGCTGGTCTGGGTGACCGAGGAGGACGGACAGCGGCGGGTGCTCACGTCAGAGCCTGGTAGCCTGTGGCGGCGGTTCAATGCCTGGATCAGCAAGGCGGTCGGGCTGGAAAAGATGCTCTAGCGCTGCGCAGTCACGCCGCCGCAGGCTCGAACGCTCCGGGCCGCCGGGTCAGCACCACAAGCCCAGCGGCGCCTGCTGCCATCAGCAGCGGCAAGGCGTGCCCACTGATCCACTGGCTACCTGCGCCGGCCAGCAACGGCCCCAGCAGGCAACCGATGCCCCACAGCTGGGCCACGTGGGCATTGGCCCGCACCAGGGCATCGTCTCGGTAGCGCTCACCGATCAACACCAGCGACAAGGTGAACAACCCACCGGCGCTTGCGCCGAACAATACCCACACAGGCCAGATCGCCCAGGTGTGCAACAGCAGGGGGATGGCAAGGCTCGACCCCAACAATGCCGAGGCGCAACCGGTGAACAGCGCGCGCCGCGACATGTGGTCCGCCAGTGCGCCAATGGGCAACTGCAGCACCGCATCGCCGACCACCACCGTACTGACCATGAACAACGCGATTTCCGTGCTCAAGCCCTGTTGCAGGCAGTATATCGGCAGCAGGGTCAGGATCATGGCTTCGAACGAAGCGAACAATGCGATGGCCCAGGCGATCACGGGCAGCCTTCTGCAGAAGGCAAACAGGTCGGCAAAGGTGACATTGCATGCTTGCGTAGAGGGCGCGCCACCGCGGCCCAGCAACAGCAAGGGCGACACCAGCAGCAGACCGGTCGCCGCCCAGAAGCCGAAGTCGTCGTCCGACCCCAGCATGCCCAGCACCAACGGCCCTGCCAGTTGGCTCAGCGCATAGCTACTCCCGTACAGGGCTACCAGCCGTCCGCGCCACTGCTCGACCACCAGTTGGTTGATCCAGCTCTCACCCAGCACGAACACCACGGTCAACGCCATGCCGATCAACAGCCGCAGCAGCAACCAAAGCGGGTAGCTTGGCAGCAGGGCCAACAGGCCGATGGACAATGCCCCGCCCCACAGGCACAGGCGCATGGCCGCAGGCACGCCTACCCACCCGGCAAGACGGCTGGCTAGGCTGGCGCCGGCCAGCACGCCCAGAGCAGGCATGGCGGCCATGACGCCAATGGCGAAGCCGCCATACCCCCAGGCCTCCAGACGCAAGGACACCAACGGCATGCTCACACCCAATGCGAGCCCGACGCTCAGCACCGACGCCAGCACGGCAAAATAGGTTCCCCAACGCATGACGGCCTCCCAGGCAGCATTGTTGTATGACAGAAACAACGAAGCCGGGACGGTATGAGCCGCCCCGGCCAGTGGTGGAGTGTCCGCCCCGCGTGCAATCGAGCTGCCTCAGGCCCTGCTCAGCTCGCAACAGCGATACCAGGCCCTTGGAAGCCGAATTGCCTGCTACAGGCTGCTGGAATTACAGCTTGATCCAGGTGGCCTTGAGCTCGGTGTACTTCTCCAGCGCGTGCAGCGACTTGTCACGGCCGTTGCCCGACTGCTTGAAGCCACCGAATGGCGCGGTCATGTCGCCGCCATCATATTGGTTGACCCAGACACTGCCGGCGCGCACGGCGCGGGCCGTCCTGTGCGCCTTGGAAATGTCCGAAGTCCAGATGCCCGCCGCCAGCCCATAGGGTGTGTCGTTAGCGATGGCAACCGCCTCTTCGGCCGTGTCGAAAGCAATCACGGACAGGACGGGGCCGAAGATTTCTTCCTGGGCGATCTTCATGGCATTGGTCACGCCATCGAAGATGGTCGGCTCGACGTAGGTGCCGCCGGTATCTTCCAGCGTCCGCTTGCCACCGGTCAGCAGCTTGGCACCGTCCTTGTGGCCGGCCTCGATGTACGACAGCACGGTATTCATCTGCTGGGTATCGACCAGGGCACCAACGGTGGTCTGCGGGTCCAGCGGGTTGCCGGGCTTCCAGGCCTTGAGGGCCTCGACCACCATGGGCAGGAAGGTGTCCTTGATCGAGCGCTCCACCAGCAAGCGAGAACCTGCGGTGCACACTTCTCCCTGGTTGAAGGCGATGGCGCTGGCAGCAGCCTGGGCGGCGGCCTCAAGGTCGGGCGCGTCGGCAAAGACGATGTTCGGGCTCTTGCCACCGGCTTCCAGCCAGATGCGTTTCATGTTCGATTCGCCTGCATACACCATCAGCTGCTTGGCGATCTTGGTGGAACCTGTGAATACCAGGGTGTCGACGTCCATGTGCAGGGCCAGGGCCTTGCCCACGGTGTGGCCATAGCCAGGCAGCACGTTCAGCACACCTGCCGGGATGCCGGCTTGCACCGCCAGCTGAGCGATGCGAATGGCCGTCAGCGGCGATTTCTCGGAAGGCTTGAGCACAACCGAGTTGCCCGTAGCCAATGCGGGGCCCAACTTCCAGCTCGCCATCAGCAGCGGGAAGTTCCACGGGACGATGGCACCCACCACGCCTACCGGCTCGCGGGTGACCAGGCCCAGTTGATCGTGAGGCGTAGGAGCGACTTCGTCGTACACCTTGTCGATGGCTTCGGCTGTCCAGTGAATGGCATTGGCAGCGCCTGGGATATCGATGCTGGAGGCGTCACCGATTGGCTTGCCCATGTCCAGCGTTTCAAGCAGCGCCAGCTCTTCGACGTTCTTGCGCAGCAGGTCGGCGAAGCGGATCAGAATGGCCTTGCGCTTGGCCGGAGCCAGCTGTGACCATACGCCCGAATTGAAGGTCGCGCGGGCGTTTTCGACCGCGCGGTTGGCGTCGGCCAGGTCGCAGCTGGCAACCTTGGCCAGGAAGCGTCCGTCGACCGGGCTCAGGCATTCGAAGGTTTCACCGGATGCGGCATCGGTGTATTCGCCGTTGATGAAGGCGCGGCCTTCGATCTTCAGTTGCTGGGCACGTTGTTCCCAGTCTGCACGAGTCAGGGTGGTCATACGAAACTCCTCCTCTTGTTTAGGTGCAACGCTGCACTGAGGACTTGCAGGCGTTGTCGGGGTCCGGGCGTGCGACAGGCGCACACAGGCATGCAATACCCTAAACCAGCCCTTTCAAACTATCAATATATTTGACACTATCGGCTCAAACGCCCAGCGATGTTAATTTTATTGAACATACAGGAGCCCCCTCATGAGCATCGACAGCATCATCGACTTCGCCCAGGCCATTACCGAGGCCGAGCGCTATCGCCCCGCAGCCGAAAAGGTTCTCAAGGGCGAGCCGGACCAGGCCGTGTACAACCACTATGCAAGCCCCTGCGGGCAGTTTGCCGCTGGCGTCTGGGAGGGGAAGTCGGCCAGTGGAAGGTCAACTACACCGAGCATGAGTACTGCGAAATCGTGCAGGGCGTGTCGGTGCTGCGTGACGAAAAAGGCGCCAGCAAGACACTGCGTGCGGGTGATCGGTTCGTCATACCCGCCGGGTTCAAAGGGACATGGGAAGTGCTGGAGCCTTGCCGCAAGATCTATGCATTGTTCGAGCAGAAGTAACCCATGGCCTGCCCACCCTTTCGGCCAGGCATAAAAAAACCCGCCTCTGTTCAGAGGCGGGTTTTTTTCAGGTCGCCGATCAATTACTTGATCTTGGCTTCCTTGTACACCACGTGCTTGCGAACAACGGGATCGTATTTCTTGATCTCGATTTTGTCCGGGGTGGTGCGCTTGTTCTTGTCGGTGGTGTAGAAGTGGCCGGTACCGGCACTCGAAACCAGACGGATCAATTCACGCATGATGCTCTCCCTTAAACCTTGGCGCCAGCTTTACGGATGTCAACCAGAACGGCATCGATGCCGCGCTTGTCGATGATGCGCATGCCTTTGGCGGAAACGCGCAGACGCACGAAACGCTTCTCGGATTCAACCCAGAAACGGTGGTGCTGCAGGTTTGGCAGGAAACGACGACGGGTTTTGTTGTTTGCGTGGGAAATGTTGTTCCCGGTTACTGGACCCTTACCAGTAACTTGACAGACTCTCGACATGACTCAGCCCTCTAAAACCACATGCCCAACCCGGCATGGGTTGGCCGCTTAATCTCTCAGTCTTTGGCGCCGAGGCGCCGTGATTCTGGAGGTCTTATCGACCGGATTCGCTGATGCGACAGGCCGAGCCCCTAGAAAAGAGCGCTGCTTTATACCAGAAAGACTCGATTGCAACAATACCTGATCAACATTCGAGCCGGGGCGAACCGCCGCGGGCGGCACGGCCGCAGGCCCTATCGTACGCTGACCGCTCGTCGCCAAGATTGTAAAAAAGAGTGTGGTCATTTTCCGGCAGTCACACTAGGGTAGGCCTTTTCCAGACTGCACTGGCAGATGGGCCACTGACAGCCAAGGAGCCACCATGCGTGCCGCCGCTCTTTCCTTATTGTTCACTTCCCTGCTTGCCGTGGGTGCAGCCCAGGCAGCGCCACTGAGCGTTTGCAGCGAAGCCAGCCCCGAAGGCTTCGACGTGGTGCAGTATAATTCGCTGACTACCACCAATGCCACGGCCGATGTCCTGATGAACCGCCTGGTGGAGTTCGATGCCGGCAAAGGCAAAGTGGTGCCGAGCCTGGCCGCCAGCTGGACGGTGTCGGCCGATGGCCTGGTGTACGATTTCACCTTGCGCGACAACGTGAAATTCCATACCACCGGCTACTTCAAGCCCAGCCGTACGCTCAATGCCGACGACGTGCTGTTCAGCTTCCAGCGCATGCTCTACCCCGCCCACGCCTGGCACAAGACGGCACCCGGCGGCTACCCCCATGCCCAGTCGCTGCAACTGGGCAGCCTGATCAAAACGATCGACGCACCAGCGCCCAATACCGTGCGCTTTACCCTCACCCACCCGGATGCGACCTTCCTGGCTACCCTGAGCATGGGCTTTGCCTCGATCTACTCCGCCGAATACGCCGACACGTTGCTCAAGGCAGGCACTCCCGAGAAGCTCAACAGCCAACCCATCGGCACCGGGCCATTCGTCTTCCAGCGATTCCAGAAGGATGCGGTGGTGCGCTATCGCGCCAACCCTGACTACTTTGCCGGCAAACCGGCCGTCGACCCGCTGATCTTCGCCATCACCACCGATGCGAACGTGCGCCTGCAGAAGCTCAAACGCAATGAGTGCCAGGTAGCCCTGTCGCCCAAGCCACTGGACATTGCCGAAGCCAGCCAGGACAGCAGCCTCAAGGTGGCCAGCACGCCAGCGTTCATGACGGCATTCATCGCGCTCAACAGCCAGCACCCACCCCTCGACAAGCCAGAGGTGCGTCAGGCCATCAACCTGGCTTTCGACAAACAGGCCTACGTGAAGGCTGTTTTCGAAGACTCGGCCATCGCGGCCAATGGCCCGTACCCGCCCAATACCTGGAGCTATGCCAAGGACCTGCCCGGTTACCCACTGGATGTGAAGAAAGCCAAGGCCTTGCTGGCCAAGGCCGGCCTGGCGGACGGCTTCAGCACGACGATCTGGACACGTCCTTCGGGTAGCCTGCTCAACCCCAACCCCAGCCTGGGCGCGCAGATGCTGCAGGCTGATCTCGCCAAGGTGGGCATCAAGGCTGACATTCGGGTGATCGAATGGGGCGAGCTGATCCGCCGCGCCAAGGCCGGCGAGCACGACCTGCTGTTCATGGGCTGGGCAGGTGACAACGGTGACCCGGATAACTTCCTCACCCCGCAGTTCTCCTGTGCAGCGGTCAAGTCCGGGACCAATTTCGCGCGGTTCTGTGACAATCGCCTGGACCAGCTGATCAGTGCCGGTCGCACCACCAATGATCAGAGCGTGCGCAGCCGGCTGTACCAGCAGGCGCAGACCCTGATCCAGCAGCAGGCGCTGTGGGTGCCATTGGCGCATCCGAATGCGGCGGCCCTGCTGCGCCAGGGTGTCGAGGGTTATCAGGTCAACCCGTTCGGCCGGCTGGACTTCAGCAAGGTGAGCGTGACCAAGTAAGCCCTGGCCACGCCTCGCCCTTGTCATGAACGGGGGAAGGCGCCCCTTCCCCGGTCATGACAGGTCATCCTGGACAGCGCCGCTACCACAGCGGCGTGCCCTAAGCCACGACCCACCCTTGCTCGGCCATGGACAGCGGCTCCCCGTCGCCAATGATGATGTGATCCAGCACACGCACATCGATCAAGGCCAGCCCACGCTTGAGCGACAAGGTCAGGTGCACATCCTCCTTGCTCGGTTCGCTGTTCCCCGAAGGGTGGTTGTGACACAGGATCAGCGCCGCGGCATTGTGCATCAATGCCCGTCGCACGACTTCCCGCGGATAGACACTGGCTCGGTCGATGGTACCCCTGAACAGAATCTCGAACGCCAGTGGCCGGTGCTTGGTGTCCAGAAACAGGCAGCCGAACACCTCGCTGGGTTCATGGCGCAGCATGGCCTTGAGGTAGCGTCGTACGGCCTGGGGGTCCTCCAACGCCGCTGCGCGGGTGATCCCCTCATCGAGGTAGCGACGACCGATTTCCAGCAATGCCTGCAGCTGTGCGTATTTGACCTCCCCTATGCCAGGCTCGCGCAAGACGGCCCGCCGATCGGCCTCCAGAAACGGCCGTAAGCCGCCAAAACGCACCAACAAGCCGCGCGCCAAGTCGAGCACGTTGTGCCCTGCAACGCCTGACCCCAGCAGCACAGCCAGCAGCTCGGCGTCAGACAGCACCGCCGCCCCACGCTGCAGCAGCTTTTCCCTTGGCCGATCCTGAACCGGCCATTCCCTGATGTTCATCGCGTCCCTGCCCTTGCTGCGGCCCATTTCGGCCCTGTGTTAATCTATTTGCCCTCGTACATGCGACGTTCTGCCGCACGCAGTTTCTGTCGCCGCCCGCTTTCACTGGAAAAAGGCAACCCTATGCAGCGGCTGTATCGCAAGCGCATCGTTCTTGGCGTCGGTGGTGGCATCGCCGCCTACAAGAGCGCCGAACTGATCCGCCGACTCCTGGAGCACGGCGCCCAAGTGCGTGTCGTCATGACCCGCGGTGGCGCCGAATTCATCACGCCGCTGACCTTGCAGGCGTTGTCCGGCCATCCGGTGCACCTGGACCTCCTCGACCCGGCAGCAGAGGCGGCCATGGGCCATATCGAGCTGGCCAAATGGGCTGATCTGGTGCTGATCGCTCCGGCCACCGCCGACCTCATGGCACGCCTGGCCCAGGGCATGGCCGATGACCTCTTGACGACCCTGGTGCTGGCCACCGACGCCACCGTCGCCGTCGCCCCCGCCATGAACCAGGCCATGTGGCGTGACGCTGCCACCCAGGCCAACCTCCAAGTGCTCAGGAGCCGAGGCATTCAGGTGTTCGGCCCTGCCTCGGGTAGCCAGGCCTGTGGCGACGTGGGCCTGGGCCGCATGCTCGAGGCCACCGACCTGGCCTGGTGCGCCGCCGAAAGCTTCAAGCGCCAGGCATTGACCGGCAAGCACGTGCTGATCACCGCCGGCCCCACTCAGGAGAACATCGACCCGGTGCGCTACATCACCAATCATAGCTCCGGGAAGATGGGCTTCGCCCTGGCCGAGGCGGCCGCCGAAGCCGGGGCTCGGGTGACCCTCGTGACCGGTCCCGTCCACCTGCCTACCCCCGACCGGGTCAGCCGTATCGACGTGGTCAGCGCGCGGGACATGCTGGCAGCCTGTGAGGCGGCCATGCCATGCGACCTGTTCATCGCTTCGGCGGCGGTGGCGGACTACCGCCCAGAGGTCATAGCGCCACAAAAGCTGAAGAAAGATCCTACGACTGGCGATGGCATGCTGCTGCAGATGGTGCGCAATCCCGATATCCTTGCCACCCTGGCCGGTCGCACCGACCGCCCTTTCAGTGTCGGCTTCGCCGCCGAGACCGAACACTTGCTCGATTACGCCACGCGCAAGCTCAAGGACAAGAACCTCGACCTGATCGTCGCCAACGATGTGGCCAACCCCAGCATCGGCTTCAACAGTGAAGAGAACGCCTTGACCGTGATCGATCGCCAGCAGCACCAGACCCTCTTCGCGCAGACCAGCAAGGGCAAGATCGCCCGTCAGCTGGTTGCCTTCATCGCCGAACGGCTCAATCAGGTTCAGTAAGTTACATGCACGCATTACAAGCCAAGATCCTCGACCCACGCCTGGGTACCGAATTCCCGTTGCCGCAGTACGCCACTCCGGGCTCCGCCGGCCTTGACCTGCGCGCGCTGCTCACGCAGGACACGGTGCTCGAACCCGGCCAGACGGTCCTGATTCCAACGGGCCTGTCCATCCATATCAGCGACCCGGGTCTTGCCGCACTCGTGCTGCCGCGCTCGGGCCTGGGCCACAAGCATGGCATCGTGCTGGGCAACCTGGTCGGGCTGATCGATTCGGACTACCAGGGCGAACTGATGGTGTCGTGCTGGAACCGCGGCACCACCGCCTTCACCATCGCTGTCGGTGAGCGTATCGCCCAGCTGGTGCTCGTGCCCGTGGTACAGGCGCAGTTCGAGATCGTCGAATCGTTCGATCAAAGCCAGCGCGGCGCCGGTGGCTTCGGTCACTCCGGCACCCGTTGAACCGGACATGAGCACATTCGCCATGGATGGCGAACTCCGGGCCGCAACCTTCGTCCAAGCGCTCTGCGTGCGCCTGCAACCGAGCGCTTCTGACTGATGGGGTTTTCCAGATGAACGACATGGCCCCGGCGGGCCGCGCCCACTTGCCGCCTGGTATTTTTCGCGCTTACGACATCCGCGGCATCGTCGGCAAGACGCTGCACGCTGATACCGCCTACTGGATAGGCCGCGCCGTCGGCGCACAGAGCCTGGCCATGGGCGAACCCCAGGTCAGCGTGGGCCGCGATGGTCGCCTGTCCGGCCCGCTGCTCGTCGAGCCGCTGATCCGCGGCCTGGTCGAAGCAGGCTGCCATGTGAACGACCTTGGTCTGGTACCCACGCCGGCGCTGTACTACGCCACTCACGAACTGGGCGGCAAATCGGGCGTGATGCTCACCGGTAGTCACAACCCCCCGGACTACAACGGCTTCAAGATCGTCATTGCAGGCGACACCCTGGCCAACGAGCAGATCCAGGCGCTGCTCGGCCGCTTGCAGGCCAATGACCTGACCCTGGGCACAGGGCACGTGCAGCAGGTAGCGATTCTGGAGCGCTATTTCCAGCGGATCGTCAGTGACGTGAAGCTGGCCAGAAGGCTCAAGGTGGTCGTGGACTGTGGCAACGGCGTCGCTGGCGTGATCGCCCCGCAACTGATCGAAGCGTTGGGTTGCGAGGTGATTGCGCTGTTCAGCGAAGTGGATGGCAACTTCCCGAACCATCACCCCGACCCCAGCAAGGCGCAGAACCTTCAGGTGCTGATCGACACGGTCAAGCGCACGGGTGCGGACCTCGGCCTGGCATTCGACGGCGACGCGGATCGCGTCGGCGTGGTGACCGAGGCCGGCAGCATCATCTACGCCGACCGCTTGCTGATGCTGTTCGCCCAGGATGTCCTGGCTCGTAACCCAGGCGCCGAAATCATCTTCGACGTCAAGTGCACCCGACGCCTCATCCCCCTGATCGAACGATTGGGCGGTCGTACCCTGATGTGGAAGACCGGTCATTCGTTGATGAAGAAGAAGATGCATCAGACCGGCGCCTTGCTCGCAGGCGAGATGAGCGGTCATCTCTTCATCAAGGAACGTTGGTACGGTTTCGACGACGGCATCTACAGCGCTGCGCGCCTGTTGGAAATCCTCAGCAAGACCGAACAGAGTGCCGAAACCGTGTTCGCCGCTTTTCCTGATGATATTTCCACGCCGGAACTCAATATTGATGTGACCGATGAACGTAAATTCAGCATCATTGATGCACTGCAACGCGACGCCGATTGGGGTGACGCGCGCCTGACCACCATCGACGGTGTGCGAGTGGACTATGCACAGGGCTGGGGCCTGGTGCGTGCCTCCAACACCACACCGGTTCTGGTACTGCGCTTCGAGGCCGACAGCGACGCCGAGTTGCAGCGTATCAAGGATGTTTTCCGCACTCAGTTGCTGCGGGTAGAACCTGACCTGCAACTGCCGTTCTGACCGACTATCTGGCCTCACAGGAGCCCTGCATGACCCTCGATCGCGATGCCGCCACCCACGTAGCCGAAGTTCTGTCCGAAGCCTTGCCCTACATTCGCCGCTTCGTCGGCAAGACGCTGGTGATCAAGTACGGCGGCAACGCGATGGAAAGCGAGGAGCTCAAGACGGGCTTCGCCCGCGACATCGTGCTGATGAAGGCCGTGGGCATCAACCCGGTGGTAGTGCACGGGGGTGGCCCGCAGATCGGTGATCTGCTCAAGCGGCTTTCCATCGAAAGCCATTTCATCGACGGCATGCGCGTGACCGATTCGGCGACCATGGACGTTGTGGAAATGGTACTGGGCGGCCAGGTCAACAAGGACATCGTCAACCTTATCAACCGGCACGGTGGCAGCGCCATCGGCCTGACTGGCAAGGACGCGGAACTGATCCGTGCACGCAAGCTCACCGTCAGCCGCCAGACGCCGGAAATGACCACCGCCGAGATCATCGACATCGGCCATGTGGGTGAAGTGGTGAGCGTGAACACCGACCTGCTGAACATGCTGGTCAAGGGTGATTTCATCCCGGTGATCGCCCCCATCGGCGTCGGCATCAATGGCGAGTCCTACAACATCAATGCCGACCTGGTAGCAGGCAAGGTGGCCGAAGCGCTGCAGGCCGAGAAGCTGATGCTGCTGACCAACATCGCCGGGCTGATGGACAAGCAGGGCCAGGTCTTGACCGGTCTGACCACAGAGCAGGTCAACGAACTGATCGCCGACGGCACCATCTACGGTGGCATGCTTCCGAAGATCAAATGCGCCCTGGATGCGGTGCAAGGCGGCGTGAACAGCTCGCACATCATCGATGGCCGCGTGCCGAACGCGGTGCTGCTGGAAATCTTCACCGACAGCGGCGTGGGCACCTTGATCACCAACCACAAGTCGCTTTCCTGACCTGCCAGGCCTGTCGCCGCCAAGCCGGCGACAGGCCAGAACTGGCGACACAAAAAAGGCGACCTCAAACCGAGGTCGCCTTTTTCGCTTTCAGACCCTGGGTCAGATCCCGTACTGCGCCCGGTAGGCCTCGACCGCAGGCAGGTGCTGCTTGAGTTGCGGGTCGTCAGCCAGGAACTCCAGCACCTGGGTCAGCGAGACGATGCTGACCACCGGTATGCCGAAGTCGCGCTCCACTTCCTGGATGGCCGACAGCTCGCCATTGCCACGCTCCTCGCGGTTCAACGCGATCAGCACGCCAGCGGCGTTGGCCTGCTGCGCCTTGATGATCTGCATGACTTCGCGAATGGCGGTACCGGCAGTGATCACGTCGTCGATGATCAGCACATCGCCTGCTAGAGGCGCACCGACCAGGCTGCCGCCCTCGCCGTGATCCTTGGCTTCCTTGCGGTTGAAGCACCAGGGCACATCTTGCCCATGCTGGTCAGCCAGCGCGACGGCAGTGGTCGCGGCCAGGGGAATACCCTTGTAGGCCGGGCCGAACAGCACGTCGAACGAGATCTTGCTGTCGACGATGGCGGCGGCGTAGCAACGCCCCAGCTCGGCCAGTGCCGAACCTGTGTTGAACAGGCCAGCGTTGAAGAAGTACGGGCTGGTACGCCCGGACTTGAGAGTGAACTCACCGAAACGCAGGACCCCGCGATCGATGGCAAAACGGATGAAGTCGCGCTGATACGGCTGCATGGAAAGTCCCGGACACCACGGATTTAGCTAAATGGGTTGAGCTCGGGTATCATACACGCACGAGATTTATGGGGCCATTTATGCGGATCATCAGTGTGAACGTTAATGGCATTCAGGCTGCGGCCGAGCGTGGTTTGCTCAGCTGGCTACAAGCCCAGAATGCCGACGTCATCTGCCTTCAGGATACCCGCGCCTCGGCCTTTGAACTCGATGACCCAGCTTTCCAGCTCGATGGCTATTTCCTTTATGCCTGCGACGCGGAGGTGCCTGCCCAAGGTGGTGTGGCCCTTTATTCGCGCATGCAGCCCAAGGCAGTCATCACCGGCCTGGGCTTCGAGACAGCCGACCGTTACGGGCGTTACCTGCAAGCAGATTTCGACAAAGTCAGTATTGCCAGCCTGCTCCTGCCTTCGGGCATGAACGGGGATGAAGACTTGAACCAGAAATTCAAGTTGATGGACGACTTCGCCAAGTACCTGGACAAGCAGCGTCGCAAGCGCCGTGAGTACATCTACTGTGGGTCGTTCTATGTTGCCCAGCAGAAGCTCGACATCAAGAACTGGCGTGACAGCCAGCAGTCGCCGGGCTTCCTGCCGCCAGAGCGTGCCTGGATGGATGCCATCACCGGCGAGATGGGTTACGTGGATGCCCTGCGCGAAGTCAGCCGTGAGGGTGACCAGTACAGCTGGTGGCCGGACAACGAGCAGGCCGAAATGCTGAACCTGGGCTACCGGTTCGACTACCAGATCCTCACCCCAGGCCTGCGCCGCTTCGTGCGCAACGCGCGCTTGCCACGCCAGCCGCGCTTCTCCCAGCATGCGCCATTGATCGTCGACTACGACTGGACGCTGACTATCTGAACAACCAGTGGGGCTGCCTTGCAGCCCCACTTGGCTATTTGATCGGCCGCCAGATCATCGGGTAGCGGTAAGGCTTGCCTTCGTTGGCGCGTACCGCAGCGATGACGATCAGAATCATCACCGCCACTGACAGCACGGCAAACAGCACCAGCCCGATCACCACGAATATCAGCAGCAGGCAGATGAACCCTGCCACGGTCACGCTGATCTGGAAATTCAGCGCTTCCTTGCCTTGCGCATCGATGAACGGGTCCTGCTCGCGCTTGAGGTGCCACAGCACCAACGGCCCCAGCAGGTGCCCGAGCGGGATCACCAGGCCAAGGAGCGCGGAAAGGTGACAGAGCATCGCCCACTGCCTGACCTCGGCACTGGGCGGGATGATCGAAAGATTCGGATCGGTCATGCCTGCACCCTCCTGATCAGGTTCAGTCTGCCAGCGCGGCTTGCTGCAGCTGGAAGATCTCATCCATGCCCTTCTGCGCCAGGGCGAGCATGGCGTTGAAGTCTTCTGGCTGGAACGGCGCACCTTCTGCCGTACCCTGCACCTCGATGAAACCGCCAGCGCTGGTCATGACCACGTTCAGGTCGGTTTCGGCTGCCGAGTCCTCCAGGTAGTCCAGGTCGAGCACCGCTTCACCCTGATACATGCCCACCGACACGGCGGCGATCATGTGCTTGAGCGGGTTGCCCGCCTTCAGGCCACCACGCTTCTTGATCACGGCCAGGGCATCGCAGACGGCAACCATGGCACCGGTGATGGAGGCTGTACGGGTGCCGCCATCGGCCTGGATGACATCGCAATCAATGTACAGCGTAATGTCACCGAGCTTGCTCATGTCCAGCGCTGCGCGCAGTGAGCGGCCGATCAGGCGCTGGATCTCCAGCGTGCGACCGCCTTGCTTGCCACGGCTGGCTTCGCGTTGGTTACGTTCGCCCGTCGAGCGCGGCAGCATGCCGTATTCGGCGGTCAACCAACCTTGGCCCTGGCCTTTGAGAAAGCGCGGCACGCCGTTTTCCACGCTGACCGTGCAGATGACTTTCGTGTCACCGAACTCGACCAGTACCGACCCTTCGGCGTGCTTGGTGTAGTTGCGGGTGATGCGGATCGAGCGGAGCTGATCGGCGGCGCGACCACTTGGACGTTTCATCTGGGATACCTGTACTGGGACATTGAATCTGGCAGGCATTATAGAGCCCGTAGCCTAGTGAGGACACGCCTATCGTCGCTGACGGTCGTGCGCGCCTGCATTTGCGACGGTCCTGTCCGTCGCTCAGGCGCACTGGCGCATTGGGTCGCAAGGCCCCAGTGCGCTACAATCCTGCGCCTCGCAGCCAGCAGGCTGCCATGTCCAATCTTTATGCGAGGTACCCCCATGGTGCACAGCATGACCGCGTTTGCGCGGGTCGAGCGCGCCGGCAGCCAAGGCACCCTGGTCTGGGAGCTGCGCTCGGTCAACCATCGTTACCTGGAACCGCACCTGCGTCTGCCCGACGCCCTGCGTGACCTTGAAGGTGGCGTGCGCGAAGGCCTGCGCCAAGGCCTTTCCCGAGGCAAGGTGGAATGCACCCTGCGCCTGAACGAGGACAGCAGCGGCAAGCCGTTGCAGGTCGACCGCGAGCGCGCTGCGCAGCTAGTGGCCGCCGCCGAGCAAGTGGCAGCGCTGATCCAGCAGCCGGCGCCGCTCAACCCGTTGGAAGTGCTGTCCTGGCCGGGCGTACTGGTCGCTGACGCCAGCGACCCACAGGCACTCAATGCCCAAGCCATGGCGCTGTTCAACGACGCGCTTGCCGAACTCAAGGCCGGGCGTCAGCGCGAAGGCCAGGAATTGGCCCGTCTGATCAACGAGCGCCTGGACAGCATGGCCGAAGAGGTCACGACGCTGCGAGCGCTGGTGCCACAGATGCTGGCCGCGCAACGCCAGAAGATCCTGGATCGCTTCAACGACCTTCAGGCCGAAATCGACCCGCAGCGCCTGGAGCAGGAAATGGTCCTGCTGGCCCAGAAGAGCGACGTGGCCGAGGAGCTTGATCGCCTCGACACCCATGTCGCCGAAGTACGGCGCGTACTCAAGGGTGCAGGTGCCGCCGGGCGCCGCCTGGATTTCCTGATGCAAGAGCTCAATCGCGAAGCCAACACGCTCGGTTCCAAAGCCTTCGATCCCCGCAGCACGCAGGCGGCGGTCAACCTGAAGGTCCTGATCGAACAGATGCGTGAACAAGTACAGAACATCGAGTAAGGCCACACCGACCATGAACCACACCAGCGGCACCCTCTATATCGTTTCCGCTCCGTCCGGCGCCGGCAAGACCAGCCTGGTCAACGCCCTGACCCAGGACGACAAGCAGATTCGTGTTTCCGTCTCGCACACCACCCGGGCCATGCGTCCTGGCGAGCAGCATGGTGTGAACTACCACTTCGTCGAGCATGACGCGTTCAGGGCACTGATCGAACAGGGCGATTTTCTGGAGCATGCCGAGGTGTTCGGCAACTTCTATGGCACCTCTCGCAGTGCATTGCAGCAGACGCTGGACCAAGGCTTCGACCTGATCCTGGAAATCGACTGGCAAGGCGCGCAGCAGGTACGCAAGCTGATGCCACAGGCGTTGTCGGTCTTCATCCTGCCGCCAAGCCAGGCCGCATTGCGCGAGCGCCTCGATGGCCGCGGCCAGGACAGCGACGCGATCATCGCCGGGCGCATGAAAGAGGCCGTCAGCGAGATGGTGCATTACGACGAGTACGACTACGTGATCATCAACGATGTTTTCGATACGGCACTGGCGGACTTGAAAGCCGTGTTCCGCGCCAATCGCCTGCTCCTGAAGAAGCAGCAACACCGCCATGGGGCGCTGCTCGAGCAGTTGATCGGCTGACGCGCGCGGGCCTTCCGGAAGGCCCTCGCGCAATCTTCTGCACGTCGCAGGTAGTGGCCCTGGTCAGTCCCGCAACGGCAAGGTAGCGTGCTGACGCAGCGTGGCTCCCAGGAAGTAGGCGGGGGCTCGCAGCCGGGACATCAGCATCAGCACGATCCCCAGGACGGAAATAATCCCCGCGATCACGAAGACCAGCCCGACCCCGCCGACGTGCGAGCCACTGCCGAAGTCCGGCGAGGCGCTGTCGATGGCTGTGCGCACGAAGATCACCGACAGGATGACACCGCCCACCAAAGGGCATAGCCCGCGCATGAGCAAATGCCGAAGGCTGCCGAACAGACTGCTGCGGAAATACCAGACGCAGGCGAACGCCGTGAGTGAGTAATAGAAGCAGATCATCATGCCCAGGGCGGTGATGGTGTCGGCCAGTACGTTTTCGCTGAGCGTGCGCATGGTGACGTAGAACAGCCCGGCGGCCACCCCGGCGCATACCGTGGCGTAACGCGGCGTCTGCGAGCGCGGGCAGACCTTGGCAAACTTCTGCGGTACCGCCCCGTAATAGCCCATGGCAAGCAAGGTGCGCGCAGGCGAAACGAAGGTCGATTGCAGGGAAGCAGCGGTGCTGGCCAGTACCGCGATGGACATCAGGATCGCCAGCGGCCCCATGACCGGGCCGGCCAGATGGGCGAACACGTTTTCCTGGATGCGCGGGTTGTTCAGGCCCAGCCCCGACTCGCTGATGCCGGCGAACTGCAACGTGGCAATGGCCGTCAGCAAGTACAGCCCCAGAATCAACAACACGGTCCAGGTGGCCGCCTTGCCCGGAACCTCTTCGCTGCCTACCGATTCTTCACTGACGGTCAGGCATACGTCCCAGCCCCAGAAAATGAAGATCGACAACGACAGCCCGGCGGCGAACGCCGAGAAGGATTCGACCCCGAACGGGTTGAACCAGGCGAAATCGAATGCCAGGGGCGGTGGCGCCGTCGTTTCGCCGAATGCTGCGAAGGCGAAACCAACCAGTACCAGCAGTTGCAACGCCACCAGACCGTACTGCACGGTCATGGTCGTGGTCATGCCCCGGCAACAGATCCACACGGCCAAGGCGATGAACACGCAACAGGTCACGATATTGATCAGCAAGTTGTCGGCAAGCGCCGCCAGTCCAGGGTTGCCTGTGATCTGGCCGAGGAACAGGTAGAAAAAGTCCACTGCCACACCGGCCAGGTTCGACAGCACGATGGTGGTCGCCACCACCAGCCCCCAACCGCCGATCCATCCAATCATCGGGCCGAAGGCTCGCGCCGACCAGGTGAACGACGTACCGCTGTCCGGCTCGGCCGAATTCAGCTCGCGATAGCCCAGGGCGACCAGCAGCATGGGCAGGAACCCGACGATGAACACCGCCGGCAGGTGAGCGCCGACCTCGCGCACGGTCGGGCCCAAGGCGCCGGTAAGGGTGTAGACCGGGGCGATGGTGGAGATGCCCAGCACCACGCTGGCCAACAGCCCTAACCGGCCTTTGGCCAGGCCCTTGCCACCCTGTTGGATGCTTTCGCCAGCCGCCACATCGGGTGGGCGGCCGGCTTCTGTGTAATCGCTCATGAATATCAGCCGTAGTGTTGGAATTGTTTTTAACAAGCCTCTCGCCAAGGCCTGCCCACTCAGAGCCCGCTGCAAAACCTTCCCCTGGCTTCATGCAGGCGCCTTGGCGCTACACGGTGTGCAGGTACCAGTTGTATTCGAGGTCGGAAATCGACACCTCGAATTCGGCCAGCTCGCTGTCCTTGCAGGCCACGAAGATATCGATGTAATGCGCACTGATGTACCGCTTGAGCACTTCGCTGTCTTCCAGCGCGCGCAGCGCGTCGCGCAGGTTGTTCGCAAGGCTCTGTTCCAGTTGCTCGAAGGCATTGCCTTCAATGGGCGCCTGCGGCTCGATCTGATGGGTCAGGCCATGGTGAACGCCAGCAAGAATCACCGCAAGCGTCAGGTAAGGGTTGGCGTCTGCACCTGCCACGCGATGTTCCAGGCGGGCGCTGTGGCTGTTTTCTGTGGGCACACGCAGGGCCACGGTACGGTTATCCAAGCCCCAGCCTGGGGCGTTTGGTACATTGAACTGGGCGCCGAACCTGCGATACGAATTGATGTTCGGGCACAGGAAGGCCATCGACGCGGGAAGTGTCTCCAGTACACCGCCGATGGCATGGCGCAGCGCTTCGCACCTGAGCGGTTCGTCGCTTGCAAAGAGGTTCTTGCCGCTGTGTTTTTCTACAAGCGACAGGTGAACATGCAGACCATTGCCCGCCTGATCGGGATAGGGCTTGGCCATGAATGTCGTGTCCATTTCATGGTCGTAGGCAACGTTCTTGATCAGGCGCTTGAGCAGGATCGCTTGATCACAGGCTTTCAGAGGGTCGGCCACGTGATGCAGATTGACCTTGAACTGCGCAGGCGCGCTTTCCTTGACGATGGCATCGACAGGCAAGCCTTGGGCCTTTGCCGCTTGGAGGATGTCCTGCAAACAGTCGGCGTACTCGTCCAGGTCGTCGATGAAGTAGGCCTGGGTCGAATGCGCACGCTTTCCGGACAACGGCGAGCGCGGCGGCTGCGGTCGCCCATTGAGGTTGTCCTGATCGATCAGGTAAAACTCGAGCGCCAATGCAACGCGCAGGGTCAGGCCAAGCGCTTCGAACCGGCCCACGACCTGACGCAAGACTTCGCGCGGATCGGCGAAGAACGGCTGGCCGTCCAGTTCGTGCATGGTCATGAGCAACTGGGCGGTGGGGCGCTTCTGCCAAGGTTCATGCGCAAGCGTACCGGCAATGGGGTGGCAGATGCGATCGGCATCGCCCATGTCCAGGCCCAGTCCAGTGCTTTCCACGGTAGCGCCGTTGATGTCGAGCGCAAACAGCGATGCTGGCAGATTGATACCTCGCTCATACACCTTGTGCAAGCTCGCCCGCTCGATGCGCTTGCCACGCACGACTCCATTCATATCGGCAATCAGCAAGTCGACGTATTGGGTGTCGGGGTGTGCCTGCAGGAAGTCATTCATCTCGCGTGAGAAGCGGGCGCACGGGGCTAGCGACGTCATGGCTGTACATCCTTTGCTTGGCTGCGGCGATGTGGAGAGACGGCTGGCGCCTGGTAGGCGACGATGGTTGCAGCTGTTGTTGTTTTCACTTTCCCATCGTGGGGATCGGTAACCGCAGCGGGCGCATTGATTCCCGGGGGTCGTTTCACTATAAAATGGCCCTGACGCAACAGACATTGGCAATTCGGCAACGAGAGCGTGCACCGATGCAATATCAAATTACCCATGCCGACCTTTCGCTGGTCCTGGCGTTGGAACGCGGGCGCTCTCTGGCCAAGGCGGCCGAGTTGCTCAAGGTGGACGTGTCGACCGTTTTCCGGTCGATACGTCGCCTGGAATCAGCGCTGGGCACGGCCCTGTTCGTCAAGAGCCGCAAAGGCTACTTGCCCACCGACACTGCACAGGCCCTGGCCGAGCAGGCCGAGCGCGCAGAACAGGCACTCGAGGCGGCGCGCATTGCCATGACCAGCGGTGAACAGGTCGTCAGTGGTACCGTGCGGCTGACCTGCACGGAGGCCGTCATGCACAGCCTGCTGCTGCCTGCACTGGCCGACTTCATGCAGAATTACCCCGCGCTGTCGCTGGAGATGGGCACCTCCAATGTGTTCGCCAACCTCAGCCGGCGAGACGCAGACATCGCCCTGCGCCTGACCAACACGCCGCCCGAGCACCTGGTGGGGCGCAACCTGGGTTCGACTTCCTATGTGATATGCGGCCAACCCCATTGGCGCGACCGCCTCGGTGAAAGCGCCAGCGCGGTGCCATGGATCGCGCCGGATGACGCCATGCAGGACCATCCGACGGTGGTCTGGCGCAACCAGCAACACCCTGGCCTGAGCCCGCGCTACCAGTGCAGCGGTATGTCCACCATTGCCCAACTGGTCACCGCTGGCCTGGGCGTGGCAGCGCTGCCGGACTACATGGTGCATAGCCTGCCAGGGGTCGATGCACTCAGCGGGCCGTTGCCGGGTTGCGACACCCAGTTGTGGCTCTTGACCCGACCGGACTGCCGCGCGCTGCGCTCGGTGCAGACCCTCTTCGAGGAGCTCACCCCACGGTTGCGTGACGCAATGCTCTGAGGTTATTGTCAGGGCCATTGCAAGGCGTCTATGGCGGTCCTTGCACTGCGTTCCAGCGGTATGATCAGGCCTGGCAAACGCGGACATGCATCGAAGTACCTGAATGATTCGCACCGCACCGCACGGCGACGCTCGACAAAACAGCGCTTCCCTATTGGCTGGTGAATTTTTATACTATCGAGTCCGCCTGCCCACTAATGGGCTGCACGCCTACCGCATTTGCTACTGAGGAAGACCATGGCCCGCGTAACTGTTGAAGACTGCCTGGAACACGTGGATAACCGTTTTGAGCTGGTCATGCTCTCGACCAAGCGCGCTCGCCAGCTGGCGACCGGCGGTAAAGAGCCACGCGTTGCATGGGAAAACGACAAGCCTACCGTCGTCGCCCTGCGCGAAATCGCCGAAGGCATCGTGACCAACGAATTCATCGCCGCTGAAGAAATTGTCACCGAGGATCCGGTCTTTGCCGCGTTCGAGGACGAGTCGAACGAGGCTGTCTGATTGATGCCCGGTCGACGTCGCGAGGCGCAAGGCCCCCTATCTCGGCAGGAGGCTAAGCCATGCCGGGTATAGAGGCCTTGGCCGAACGGCTGTCGACTTACCTAGGCCCCGAACAGGTCAACCTGGTACGGCGCGCCTACTTCTACGCCGAACAGGCGCACGATGGGCAACGTCGTCGCAGCGGTGAGCCCTACGTGACGCACCCGCTGGCCGTGGCCAGCATCCTTGCCGACATGCACATGGACCATCAAAGCCTGATGGCGGCCATGCTCCATGACGTGATCGAAGACACTGGTATTGCCAAGGAAGCCCTCAGCCAGCAATTTGGCGAGACGGTTGCCGAGCTGGTGGACGGGGTCAGCAAGCTGACCCAGATGAACTTCGAAACCAAGGCCGAGGCGCAAGCCGAGAACTTCCAGAAGATGGCCATGGCCATGGCACGCGACATTCGCGTGATCCTGGTCAAGCTGGCCGACCGCCTGCACAACATGCGCACCCTGGAAGTGCTGTCCGGCGAGAAACGGCGCCGGATCGCCAAGGAAACCCTCGAGATCTACGCCCCCATCGCCAACCGCCTGGGGATGCACACGGTACGCGTCGAGTTCGAAGACCTTGGCTTCAAGGCCATGCACCCGATGCGCTCGTCGCTGATCCATCGCGCCGTCAAGAGTGCACGGGGCAACCGCAAGGAAATCGTCGCCAAGATCGAGCAGTCGCTGGCCAACTGCCTGGCTGCCGACGGTATCGAAGGCGAGATCAGTGGTCGACAAAAACACCTCTATGGCATCTACAAGAAGATGCGCGGCAAGCGTCGCGCCTTCAACGAGATCATGGACGTGTATGCCTTCCGCATCATCGTCGACAAGGTCGATACCTGCTACCGCGTCCTCGGTGCCGTGCACAACCTGTACAAGCCGCTGCCAGGGCGGTTCAAGGACTACATCGCCATTCCCAAGGCCAACGGCTACCAGTCGTTGCACACCACCTTGTTCGGCATGCACGGCGTGCCCATCGAAATCCAGATCCGTACGCGCGAAATGGAAGAGATGGCCAACAACGGTATCGCTGCGCACTGGCTGTACAAGGCCAATGGGGATGAGCAGCCCAAGGGCAACCATGCCCGTGCCAGGCAGTGGGTCAAAGGCATTCTTGAATTGCAGCAGCGTGCAGGCAACTCGCTGGAGTTCATCGAGAGCGTCAAGATCGACCTGTTCCCGGACGAGGTTTACGTTTTCACGCCCAAAGGCCGCATCATGGAGCTGCCCAAGGGCTCCACTGCCGTGGACTTCGCCTACGCGGTGCACACCGACGTCGGCAACAGCTGCATCGCTTGCCGTATCAACCGGCGCCTGGCACCGCTCTCCGAGCCGTTGCAGAGTGGCTCGACGGTAGAGATCGTCAGCGCACCAGGGGCCCGACCCAATCCGGCCTGGCTCAATTTCGTGGTCACCGGCAAAGCGCGCACACATATTCGCCATGCGCTCAAGCAGCAGCGCCGCTCCGAATCCATCAGTCTGGGCGAGCGGCTGCTCAACAAGGTGCTGACCGGTTTCGACAGCGCGCTGGAACAGATTCCGCGCGAGCGCGTGCAGGCCATCCTCAGCGAATACCGCCTGGAGTTGATCGAAGACCTGCTCGAAGACATCGGGCTGGGCAACCGCATGGCCTACGTGGTCGCTCGCCGCCTGCTGTCTGCAGAAGGCGAGCAACTGCCGGCCCCTGAAGGCCCGCTGGCGATTCGCGGCACCGAAGGCCTGGTGCTCAGCTATGCCAAGTGTTGTACGCCGATTCCGGGCGACCCGATCGTGGGCCACCTTTCGGCGGGCAAGGGTATGGTCGTGCACCTTGAGAACTGCCGAAACATCAGTGAAATTCGTCACAATCCCGAGAAATGCGTCCAGCTTTCCTGGGCCAAGGACATCACTGGCGAATTCAACGTCGAATTGCGCGTAGAGCTGGAGCACCAGCGCGGCCTGATCGCCTTGCTGGCCAGCAGCGTCAACGCGGCCGATGGCAACATCGAGAAGATCAGCATGGACGAACGCGACGGCCGTATCAGCGTGGTCCAACTGGTGGTCAGCGTGCACGACCGCGTGCACCTGGCGCGTGTGATCAAGAAGCTGCGTACCCTGACTGGTGTAGTTCGCATCACCCGCATGCGTACGTAGTCCGCCAACCGCAAGGAGTCATCATGAGCAAGACCGTCATCAACAGCGACAAGGCCCCTGCCGCCATCGGCACCTACTCGCAGGCGATCAAGGCCGGTAACACCGTGTACATGTCTGGCCAGATCCCGCTGGACCCCAAGACCATGGAACTGGTCGAAGGCTTCGAGGCCCAGACCGTCCAGGTGTTCGAGAACCTCAAGGCTGTGGCCGAAGCAGCAGGCGGTTCGTTCAAGGACATCGTCAAGCTGAACATCTTCCTGACCGACTTGAGCCATTTCGCCAAGGTCAACGAGGTAATGGGTCGCTACTTCGAGCAGCCTTATCCCGCTCGCGCCGCCATTGGCGTAGCCGCGCTGCCAAAAGGCGCGCAGGTCGAGATGGACGCCATCCTCGTCATCGAGTGATGCCCCAGGCGGCGAGCATTGCCCTCGCCGCCCTCTCTCTCCTGAAAGGTTCCCGTCATGCGCATAGCTTTGCCTCTCACGCTGGCAGCCCTGGTTCTGGGCGGCTGCGCCAGCCACAAACCTGAAGACTTCAACGGCACCTGGATCAATCAGGACGCCATCACTGCGGCCGTCAAGCAAGGCAACCTTCGCCAGGCCCTGAACGAGCATGGCCCGGTGTTCGAGTGGAAGCTCGATGTTGCCACCCAGCGCGCCAGCTACAGCAATGGGTTCGAGGCCTCGGACGGTCAGCTCAGCGCCAATGACAAGCAGTGGCTGGCCACCTTCGAAGGCGGTGCCACCGAGCAATTGTCGCTGGACGGCGACGAACTGCAAACGGTCGACCAGCAGGGCGCCAAACAGCGCTTTGAGCGCGCCAAGACGCCCAGTGGCAACAATGCGCCATTGGGAAGCAGCTTCGAGCAGGCGCTGTATCAGGCCTGGCTCGGCGGCGCCTGGACGATCATGGAGGGCCCAGGCAAGGGTGCCAACGTGACGTTCAGCGACAGCGGCAACGTCACCGGCCTACCTGGTCCGGATCGCTTTGCCCTGTGCCTGGCCGGTGATTGCGCAACGATGGGCGGCAGCAATGACAGCCTATGGCTGGAGCGCAACCAGCGCGGGGCGCCATTCATCATCAAGCGCAATGGCAACCAGCTGGAAATCTTCCAGGCGGTAAACCGCGCCCAGCCGGATGAAATGCCGATGCTGGCCGCCGGCAAGCGTCAGTGGCTCCTGCAACACAACTGACCCTACCCGTCCAGTCAGCGCTCAGGTAGCACGCAGGCTACCTGAGCGTCAGCCAGGCGATCACTGCCCAAGGATTGCCCCGTAGCCTTCCTTGTAGCTGGGGTACTGCGGCGACCAGCCTAGCCCCCGTGCGCGGGCGTTGCTGCAGCGCTTGCTGCCCGTGCGACGCACTCGCTCCTCATCGGACCACTGCGTGACCCCCAACTGATGACGCAGCCAAGTTACGACGTCAGCCAGTGGCGCCGGGCTGTCGTCCACGCCGATGTAGCAATCGTCCAGCGCCTTGCCTTCGCTGTCGCATTGCAGCAGGAATGCCAGCAGACTGGCAGCATCGTCTACATGAATGCGGTTGCCATACAAAGGCGGTTGCTCGGCGACGCGATAACCCTGACGCACCTGACGCAACAGCCACTCGCGGCCTGGGCCATAGATGCCGGTCAGGCGAACCACGCTGGCTGGGACAGCACCGGATAACGCCAGCCTTTCAGCCTCGAGCATGATGCGCCCCGAGTAGCCGTCAGGTTCGGTGGCCGATTGCTCATCAACCCACTCGCCCCCCTTTTGCCCAAATACGCTGCTGCTGGATACGAACAAAAGGCGTCGTGGTCGTTGCCCTCGCTCGGCCAGCCAGCGCTGCACATGACGCAACCCCTGGACATACGCCGCCTCATAACCTGCCTCGTCATGCTGGCTGGCAGCCACGCAATACACCAGGTAGTCAGGTGCCTGCTCAGGCCAGGCGGCTGGAATGGTCGGGTCCGACAGATCAGCCGCGATCGGCACTACACCTTCAGGCAACTGCGCCACCGAACGGCGCAAACCGCTGACCTGCCAACCACGCGCAAGCATTTGTCGCGCGAGGCGACTACCGACGTCACCACATCCTACGATCAACACACTCAAGTCAGACATCTGAAGCCCTCTAGGGCCGATTACTCAGCCCGCCTGCAGGAGAAAAAGCAACAATATTACTTTTGTTAACAAGAATTACTTGCAATAATGGCGGCCAAATTGTTCTCGGCCTGCCTCGAGGCCTTGAAGAACGCTCACCCATCATCTTCATCAGGTCCGGCCAGCATGACACGTACCCAACCTTCCGCTTCGCCAACCCCATCGCGCGCCTGGCGCGCCACCGCTGCGCTGATTCTAAGCCTGGCGCTGGCCCCGGTCGCCATGGCCGATGAGCCCAATGCCACCGCTCCGGTAACGGCCCCGGCGGCCAGCGCTGCAGCGCCCGCTAGCGCTCCGGCCGGCGAAGCGGCACCGGGTACCGTCGCACCGGCTCCTGTTGCTGCAGACCCTAACGTGCAAGCCCTGGTGGAAGATACCTCGCTCGGCATGGCCCATGACCTGTCGCCCTGGGGCATGTACAAAAACGCCGATGTCGTGGTCAAGGCCGTCATGATCGGCCTGGCCATCGCCTCGATCATCACTTGGACCATCTGGATCGCCAAAGGCTTCGAATTGATGGGTGCCAAGCGCCGCCTGCGCGGGGAAATCGCCCGCCTGAAGAAATCGGCCAGCCTCAAGGAAGCCAGCGAAGTCTCCAACAAGGAAGGCACCCTGGCCCACACCCTGGTTCACGATGCGCTCGAGGAAATGCGCCTGTCGGCCAATGCCCGTGAAAAGGAAGGCATCAAGGAGCGCGTGAGCTTCCGTCTGGAACGACTGGTCCACGCCAGCGGACGTAACATGAGCAGCGGCACGGGCGTGCTGGCCACCATCGGCTCCACTGCGCCCTTCGTGGGTCTGTTCGGCACCGTGTGGGGCATCATGAACAGCTTCATCGGCATCGCCAAGACCCAGACCACCAACCTCGCCGTGGTCGCCCCGGGTATTGCAGAAGCGCTGCTGGCCACTGCACTGGGCCTGGTTGCCGCCATCCCCGCCGTGGTCATCTACAACGTCTTCGCCCGCTCTATCGCCGGCTACAAGGCGCAGGTGTCCGACGCGTCGGCCCAGGTACTGCTGCTGGTCAGCCGTGACCTGGACCATCAGGGCAGCGATCGCGCCGCCCCGCACATGGTGAAAGTGGGGTAAGCCATGGGCCTGCATCTGAACGAAGGTGGCGACGACCTCGCCGAAAACCACGAAATCAACGTGACGCCGTTCATCGACGTGATGTTGGTACTGCTGATCATCTTCATGGTCGCAGCGCCCCTTGCCACGGTCGACATCAAGGTCGACCTGCCTGCCTCGACGGCCAAGCCGGCGCCCAGGCCCGAGAAGCCTGTCTTCGTCAGCGTCAAGGCCGACCAGAAGCTCTATGTCGGTGATGACCCGGTTCCGGCGCCCGAGCGCCTTGGCCCGATGCTGGACGCCAAGACCAAGGGTGACAAGGACACCACCATTTTCTTCCAGGCCGACAAAGGCGTGGATTACGGTGACCTGATGGAAGTGATGAACAACATGCGCGCGGCCGGCTACCTCAAAGTCGGTCTGGTAGGTCTTGAGACGGCAGCCAAGAAATGACGAAGACGCGGCACAATCTGGCGCGTTACAGCGGCAGCCTGGCGCTCGTGCTGGGTGTCCATGCCGTCGCTGTGCTGCTCATGCTCAACTGGTCGGTGCCCCAGGCCATCGAGCTGCCCCCGGCAGCCATGATGGTCGAGCTGGCACCACTGCCGGAGCCTGCGCCACCACCTCCTCCCAAAGCAGTTCCCCAACCACCGGCGCCGGTCGAAGAACCCCCGCTGCCGAAGGTAGTGGAAGCCCCTAAACCCAAAATCGCCATTCCCAAGCCGCCCAAGCCGAAGGCCAAGCCACAGCCGCCCAAGCCTGAGAAAAAGCCTGAGCCGCCGAAGGAAGCGCCGCCTACCAAGGAAACGGTAGACGCACCACCCAGCAATACGCCGCCGCAGAAATCCGCAGCACCGGCACCGAGCGTCGCATCCAACAGCACCGCACTGCCGACCTGGCAGAGTGACCTGCTGCGCCACCTGGCGAAGTACAAGCGATACCCGGAAGACGCGCGCCGCAGAGGCTTGCAGGGCATCAATCGCCTGCGCTTCGTGGTCGATGCCGAGGGCAAGGTCGTGTCGTATTCACTGGCCGGGGGGTCGGGTAGCGCGTCACTGGACCGGGCGACCATGGAAATGATTCGGCGAGCGGGCAAGGTGCCCAAACCGCCGGCTGAGCTGCTGAACAACGGGACGATCGAAGTCGTCGCGCCGTTCGTGTACTCACTGGACCGCCGCTGACGCTTTTGTTTCTGTCACAAATCGGCAAGTCTGATAACGTGCGTCTATCGATTGCAGCCGCTATGCTGGGCTCGCAACTTCATGGACGCACGTTATGACCCTCACAGAACTCCGTTACATCGTCACACTCGCCCAGGAACAGCACTTCGGCCATGCAGCCGAGCGTTGCCACGTGAGCCAGCCTACCCTTTCGGTGGGTGTGAAGAAGCTCGAGGATGAGCTCGGCGTACTGATCTTCGAGCGCAGCAAGAGCGCGGTGCGCCTCACGCCAGTTGGCGAAGGCATCGTGGCCCAGGCTCAGAAAGTCCTCGAACAGGCTCAGGGCATCCGCGAGCTGGCACAGGCCGGCAAAAACCAATTGACCGCTCCGCTCAAGGTGGGCGCGATCTACACGGTCGGCCCTTACCTCTTTCCTCACCTGATCCCACAGCTGCACCGCGTGGCACCGCAGATGCCGTTGTACATCGAGGAAAATTTCACCCATGTGCTGCGTGAGAAGCTGCGTAACGGTGAACTGGATGCGGTGATCGTCGCCCTCCCCTTCAACGAGGCCGACGTGCTGACCCTGCCGCTCTACGACGAGCCTTTCTGCGCACTGATGCCAGCCGACCACCCATGGACGGCGAAGAAAACCATCGATGCGGCATCGCTCAACGACAAGAGCCTGTTGCTGCTGGGCGAGGGTCACTGCTTCCGCGACCAGGTGCTGGAGGCGTGCCCCACCTTGAACAAGGGCGGTGAAGGCGCACGCCACACCACGGTCGAATCCAGTTCGCTGGAAACCATTCGCCACATGGTGGCCTCTGGGCTGGGGGTCTCTATTCTGCCGCTGTCGGCCGTGCACAGCCATCACTATGCACCGGGCGTGATCGAGGTGCGCCCGCTGACTGCACCAGCGCCATTTCGTACCGTGGCGATCGCGTGGCGCGCCAGTTTCCCGCGGCCCAAAGCCATCGAGATTCTTGCCGACTCGATCCGCCTGTGCTCGGTCGCCAAAACGCCCACTGAGCAAACTGCCTGAGCCATGAGTGAGTTGTCGAAGGTACCGGTCACGGTACTCAAGGGTGTCGGAGACGCCATGGCGCAGAAGCTTGCCAAGGTGGGCCTGGAGAACCTGCAGGATGTGTTGTTCCACCTGCCCTTGCGCTACCAGGACCGCACCCGCGTGGTGCCGATCGGGCAACTCCGGCCGGGGCAGGATGCGGTGATCGAGGGCGTGGTCAGCGGCGCGGACGTGACCATGGGCAAGCGACGTAGCCTCGTCGTTCGTCTCGGCGACGGGAGCGGCGTGCTGAGCCTGCGCTTCTACCATTTCAGCAACGCACAGAAGGAAGGGCTCAAACGCGGCACCCACCTGCGTTGCTACGGCGAAGCCCGGCCGGGCGCGTCGGGCCTGGAGATCTATCACCCGGAATACCGTGCACTGAACGGCGACGAACCGCCGCCGCCGGTCGAACAGACGCTTACCCCGATTTACCCGTCCACCGAGGGGCTCACCCAGCAACGGCTGCGCCTGCTCTGCCAACAGAGCCTCGCCCTGCTCGGGCCGCGCAGCTTGCCGGACTGGCTACCCGAGGAGCTTGCACGCGATTATCAGCTGGCCCCGCTGGACGATGCCATACGTTACTTGCACAACCCGCCGGCTGACGCCGACCTCGATGAGCTTGCCGAAGGCCACCACTGGGCCCAGCACCGCCTGGCATTCGAAGAACTGCTGACCCACCAGCTGTCGCAGCAGCGACTGCGCGAAAGCCTGCGCAGCCTGCGCGCGCCGGTGCTGCCCAAGCCCTCGCGCCTGCAGGACGAGTACCTGGCCAATCTCGGCTTCAAGCCTACCGGGGCGCAGCAGCGGGTCGCCAATGAAATTGCCTACGACCTCAGCCAGCACGAACCCATGCTGCGCCTGGTTCAAGGTGATGTGGGGGCCGGCAAGACCGTGGTTGCGGCACTGGCAGCCCTTCAGGCGTTGGAGGCGGGTTACCAGGTTGCGCTGATGGCGCCTACCGAGATTCTTGCCGAGCAGCACTACATCACCTTCAAGCGCTGGCTGGAGCCACTGGGCATCGAAGTCGCCTGGCTCGCTGGCAAGCTCAAGGGCAAGGCCCGGGCCAGTGCACTGGAGCAGATCGCCGTCGGTGCGCCAATGGTGGTGGGTACCCATGCCCTGTTCCAGGAAGAGGTCAAGTTCAAGCACCTCGCCCTGGCCATCATCGACGAGCAGCACCGTTTTGGCGTCCAGCAGCGCCTGGCCTTGCGCAAAAAGGGTGTGAATGGCGAGTTGTGTCCGCATCAGCTGATCATGACGGCGACGCCCATTCCGCGTACGTTGGCCATGAGCGCCTATGCTGACCTGGATACGTCCGTGCTGGACGAATTGCCTCCCGGGCGTACACCGGTCAACACGGTGCTGGTGGCCGACAGCCGCCGCTTCGAAGTGGTCGAACGGGTACGCGCTGCCTGCGCTGAAGGCCGTCAGGCCTATTGGGTCTGTACCCTCATCGAAGAGTCTGAAGAGTTGACCTGCCAGGCCGCCGAGAGCACTTACGAGGAACTTGGCAGCGCCCTGGGCGAGTTGCGGGTCGGGCTGATTCACGGGCGCATGAAACCGGCAGAAAAAGCCGAGATCATGGCCCAATTCAAAGCCGGTGATCTGCAACTGCTGGTTGCCACGACCGTGATCGAAGTCGGCGTCGATGTGCCCAACGCCAGCCTGATGATCATCGAAAACCCGGAACGCCTGGGGTTGGCCCAGCTGCACCAGTTGCGTGGGCGGGTGGGCCGTGGCAGCGCTGCCAGCCACTGCGTCCTGCTGTATCACCCGCCCTTGTCACAGGTGGGCCGCGAACGCCTGGGCATCATGCGCGAAACCAACGATGGCTTCATCATCGCGGAAAAGGACCTGGAGCTGCGCGGCCCTGGCGAGATGCTCGGCACGCGCCAGACGGGCCTGCTGCAGTTCAAGGTCGCTGACCTGATGCGCGATGCCGACCTGCTTCCGGCCGTTCGTGATGCAGCCCAGGCATTGGTGGCCCGCTGGCCGGAACATGTCAGCCCCTTGCTTGAACGCTGGCTGCGTCACGGGCAGCAGTACGGCCAAGTCTGACCCAAGTGGTCAATGGATCCAGCCTCCCGGCGAGGCTGGTTATACTTCGCTTTTAGGAATCAGTGGACACGGACCATGACTCAAGCTGCCTTGGACACCGCAACCCCACAAACACCGTCGGTTATCCGGTTGCTGCTCGACAAGCTCGGCGTCGCCTACCGTGAGGTGTTGGCACATTCACGCCCGCCGGCTCAGGCCTGTGTGCAGGCGGTGCTACTGGACGACGAGGTGGGCGCACTCATGGTGCTGCTGCCGCAAAGCCAACTGCTGGACCTGAGCCGGCTTACCGAGCTGACCGGCCGCACGCTCACCGCTGTGCCGGTGCCCCGCTTGCGCCAAATGCTGGAAAAACACCATCTCAAGGTTCTCCCGGGCATACCGGCGCTGACCAGCTCACCTTGCCAGTACGAAAAAAGCCTGCTCGAACCGGCGACCGTATTCATCCAGTCAGGCCAAGAGGGCCTGCTGCTGGCCATCGACCGTGACCCGTTCAAACGCCTGCTGAGCAAAGCCAGCGCCAGTGCCTTCGGGCAGGAGGTGCAGGCCATTACCCTCAACCTGGACCGCCCGGACGATGACACCCGCGAGATCAACCAGGCAGTTCAGGCCTTCACTGCGCGACGCATTCAGAAGCGGCTCGAAGAAACCATTGAAATTCCGCCTCTGGCCGATACCGCGCAGAAGATCATGAAGCTGCGTGTCGACCCCAATGCCAGCATCGACGATATCACCGGCGTGGTGGAAACCGACCCGGCACTGGCGGCGCAGGTCGTGAGCTGGGCGGCATCGCCCTATTACGCCTCGCCCGGCAAGGTACGCTCGGTCGAAGATGCGATTGTCAGGGTGCTGGGTTTCGATCTGGTGATCAACCTGGCCTTGGGCCTAGCGATGGGCAAGACGCTCAGCCTGCCCAAGGACCAGCCTCAGCAAGCGACGCCTTACTGGCAGCACTCTATCTACACGGCAGCTGTCATCGAGGGTCTCACTCGTGCAATGCCCCGTGCCGAACGACCCGAGGCAGGGCTCACCTACCTTGCCGGCCTTCTGCACAATTTCGGGTACTTGCTGCTGGCGCATGTGTTTCCGCCGCATTTTTCGCTGATCTGCCGGCACCTGGAGGTCAACCCACATCTATGCCACACCTATGTGGAGCGCCACCTGTTGGGAATCAGCCGCGAGCAGATTGGTGCCTGGCTGATGAAGCTATGGGACATGCCCGAGGAGTTGTCCACGGCGCTGCGCTTCCAGCATGACCCCACCTACGACGGCGATTATGCAGCCTTTCCCAACCTGGTTTTCCTCGCCACCCGATTGCTTCGCTCACGGGGTATCGGTTCGGGCCCGAAAGAGGAGATTCCCGATGCATTGCTTGAGCGGCTCGGGCTTTCCCGCGACAAGGCCGAGGATGCCGTAAACAAGGTACTCGATGCCGAGGCCTTGCTGCGCGAGCTTGCCTCTCAGTTCGCGGCGCCGCACTGACTGACAGGGGCGCTAGCTCGGCCCCTGCGCGGTCAATGCTTCTTTTTTGGTTTCAGGTACTTCATCAGGCCCTGAAACCACATCACCAAAGCCGGGTTGCCCTTGATCTGGATCGCCTTGTCCTGGATGCCCTGCATGAATGCCAGCTGCTTGTTGCGCGCCTGCAAGGTAGTGAAGCCATAGGCAGCGTCCTTGAAGGCGATGGCGAAGGCAGGCTGCGCGAACGCGCCACTTTTGCTACGGATGCGTTCGTTGGCGACGATGAAATGACGGACGATCTTGCCATCGAGGGTCTGCATCTGGAATACCAGATCCTTGCCCTTGAGCTGCTGCTGGAAAGCCGGATTGTTTCGGCTTGCCCTGGCCATCAGCAGGCCCATGACCCAGAGAAGTAAGCGGAACTTCATTCAAGCGTCTCGTATAAAAAGTGACTGTGAGCGCCAGTTTATCCGCTTTATATGCTTTGCAGGGGCTCAACGAATCTTTTTTCGCATGCAACGGCAACGGGCGCTGTCAGCGCCCGTTCGATCGTCATGACGCTGACAGGCCTGGGTTATTTCGTCTTTTTGGCAGGCTTGGCAGGCACGTTGATACTGTCGCGCAAATTCTTGCCTGGCTTGAAGGCTACCGTGTTACTTGCCTTGATCTTGACGGGCTCACCCGTCTGCGGGTTTTTACCGGTCCGCGCCCCACGATGACGCTTCTCGAAGGTGCCGAAACCCACCAGCGTCACTGTATCGTTGTTCACAGCCTGGGTAATGCTTTCGAGGATCGCGTTCAGCACCTGGTTGGCCTGGTCTTTGGTCAGGTCGGTCTTCTCGGCGATGACAGCGGCGAGTTCTGGTTTGCGCATGATGATGAAGCCTCTTTGACGGGATTCTTGTTGTTATGCCGTGCCGCCTCGTGGGCAGCGTTCAAGGCGCCACAGGCTCTAAGCCGCAGCAGACGAGTGTGAGAATGGCACGCGCTTGAGTACCGCGCCAGTATCGGTACGGCCATAATGCATGCGCAAAAAAGGCATACACGACAGTTCGGGCGCCATTTACGCCATAACCGGTGGCAGCTGGCGATTGAGGGTCAGTCGTTCCATCACGGCATTGCCCGTAAGGGCGTACCCGATCAGCTGGCCATCGGCTGCATGGCAGAGCGCCTTGACGTCATTGCCCTCCCCCTCCGCCTGCCACGTCCCGACTTGTCCATTCGGTGGTGGCGAAACCACCAGAGGACAGGCAGGCGTCTTGACCGTGATGGGCATGGGCCCATAGCTGACGGCAGTGGGGGTGCCTGTCAGCGTCTGCGCCAGTGCTCGAACACCACTCATCAACGGCATGACGTACAGCAGGTTGATGCCGTCCACCTCGGCGCAGTCGCCCAAGGCGTGGATATTGGCATGAGAGGTACGCAGAAACCGGTCCACACGGATACCCCGCCCCGTCTGCAGGCCCGCTGCGGCAGCCAGGTCCGTTCGGGGGCGCAGGCCTACGGCCGACACGACCAGATCGCATGCGATGACCTGGCCGTCGGACAACTGTGCGCACACGCCGTCACCCTGGCGCTGCAAGCGCGTCAGCACGGGCCCGAGATGAAAACGAATACCGATACCCTGCAGCCCGCCCTGTACCGCCTGTGCCGCCGCCGGGTGCAACAGGGTGGGCATGATCTGCTCGCAGGGCGCGACCACGTCGACCTCGAAGCCGCCAAGACGCATGTCGTTGGCAAACTCACAGCCGATAAGACCGGCGCCCAGGATCAACACCCGCTGCTTGCCGTCAGCCGCAGCACGCAGGCGCGCGTAGTCTTCAAGGTCGTTGATCGGGAACATCAGGTCGCTGGCATCCCCTTCGACAGGCACGCTGATGGTCTGTGCACCCAGCGCCAGGACGAGGTCACGATAGGGCACTGCCTCCTCGCCGATCCACAGGCGCTTGTGGCCTGGGTCGATACCCGTTATGCGCGTATGCGTGCGCACCTCGACGTTCAATTGCTCGGCCATGGCGCCGGGCTCGGCCATGCACAACCCCTCGGCGTCCTTCTGCTTGGCAAAGCCGGTCGAAAGCATGGGCTTGGAATAGGACCGCCCATCATCGGCAGTGATCATCAGCACGGGTGTGAGCGCATCAAACTTGCGCAATTCCCGGGCGAGGTTGTAGCCCGCAAGCCCGGTGCCGATGATGACTATAGGAGGCGTCATAGGGGTTTCCTCGATCAACCGATGGCGATCATTTCAAAGTCGCTCTTGCCAACCCCGCAGTCCGGGCAGAGCCAGTCTTCGGGTACGTCTTCCCAGCGCGTGCCGGGTGCGATTCCATCATCCGGCCAGCCATCGGCTTCGTCATAGATCAGACCGCAGACAATACATTGCCACTTTTTCATCGGAACGGGTTTCCTCGGTTCAGGCTCGGCTTGGGTTTGAACTTGCGGCCTCTTCACGGGCCAAGGTGCAATCGAAAGGCTTTGTAGCGGCCCTGCCGGCAGTATGCAAGCAGTCGGGGCATTCATGCTAAGCTCGCGGCCTCTTTGGTTGTAACAAGCAGACCGACGTGTCGTACCCAACCCCGCACGCAGCCGCTGTCGCGTGGCTAGCGTATCCACAGGTGCAGGCCAGCCTCGCCCCCTCCATGCTGGACTGGTTATTCGATGAGGGCTCGCTCACACGTCGGCTGACTCGACTGTCCGGCGACGATTTCTGCGTAACGCCACTGTTCGAAGGCTGGCAGCCGCTGCGCGAAGATGAATGCCTGGCCCTTGGTATCGCACCCGGCGCCCAAGGTTGGGTCAGGGAGGTGTTCCTGCGCGGGCATGGCCAGCCGTGGGTATTTGCCCGCAGCGTGGCCAGCCGTGTGGCGCTGGAACGTGGCGGCCTGGACCTCGAGTCGCTCGGCAGTCGCTCGCTGGGCGAGCTGCTGTTCTGCGACCGAGCGTTCACCCGCCACCCCTTGCAGGCATGCCATTACCCCGAAACCTGGCTGCCCGCTGAAGTCGCAAGCCCAGGCCTGTGGGGACGCCGTTCACGCTTCTCCCGAGATGGACTCGACCTGCTTGTCGCCGAAGTATTTCTGCCGGCGTTGTGGCAGGCGGCACGCGAGGATACCCGTTGATGTACGTGCAACTGCTCAAGTCGTTGAACCGCCTTCACCCGCGCGCCTGGGACTTTGTCCAGCTAAGCCGTATGGACAGGCCCATCGGCATTTATCTGCTGCTCTGGCCAACCCTGTCGGCGGTGTGGATTGCCGGTCAGGGTTCACCGACGTTGGCCAATGTGCTGATCTTCGGGTTGGGTGTGGTGCTCATGCGCGCCGCAGGTTGCTGCATCAATGATTTTGCCGACCGCAAAGTGGATGGGCACGTCAAGCGCACCGCCGATCGACCTTTGGCCAGTGGGCGTGTACGCCCACGCGAAGCGCTGACGCTGTTTGCCGTCCTGGTGGGCGTGAGTTTCCTGCTGGTGCTGTGCACCAACAGCGAAACCGTCTGGCTTTCGTTCGCGGCGGTCGCGCTCGCGTTCTGCTACCCCTTCATGAAGCGCTACACCTATTACCCACAAGTGGTGCTGGGCGCCGCCTATTCATGGGGCATTCCCATGGCCTTCACCGCGGCCGGAGGTGAGCTGCCGGCCGCCGCCTGGCTACTGTACATCGCCAATCTGCTGTGGACGGTGGCTTACGATACCTACTACGCCATGGTCGATCGCGACGATGACCTGAAGATCGGTGTGAAGTCCACGGCCATCCTGTTTGGCGAGGCTGACCGGGTGATCATCCTGAGCTTGCAGGGGCTTTCGCTGGGCTGCCTGATGCTGGCCGGCAGCAGCTTCGCCCTCGGCGGCTGGTTCTACCTGGGCCTGCTGGGCGCCGCGTGCTGTTTCGTCTGGGAATTCTGGTCCACACGCCGCCTGGACCGAGAGGCATGCTTCAAGGCGTTCCTGCACAACCACTGGGCCGGGTTGCTGGTGTTCATGAGCGTGGTACTGGATTACGCGCTGCGTTGAGCGGTGCGCTGAGGCGCGGTACCGCCTCAGCAAGGTCCGCGTGGTTCACACCGCATGGCGACCTGTTCAGGTGAGAGGCCGTGTGGCTAACCCATCAGGGTTTGGCAATGTGCCAGACGTCCTTGATCCCGTCACCGTGCCTGTCCCCCGCCTGCTTGTCCTTGACGAAGGTATACAGCGGCTTGCCGGCATAGGCCCATTGCTTGCTGCCGTCATCACGCATGACCACGGTCCATTTGCCTTCGGCTGCCTGATCCTCGGCCTTGACCATCAAGGGCGGCCAATTGCTAGCACACTCGCCGTTGCACATCGACTTGCCACCGGTGTCCTTGTCGAAGGTATAGAGCGTCATGCCCTGGTCATTCACCCACATGCCCTCCTTTTCCATGGCCGGCTCGGCCAAGGCGATGCCCGGTAGCGAAAAGGCCGCGCAAAGGGCCATCCAGCTCAGCGTATGTCGTGTCATTGGATTCACCGTATCGTGAGGAAAAGGTTCGGTTGCAGGCGCAACCGCCGCCCTGTGAAGCCTAGCCCAGTCATTGAATGTCGCGAGAACCGCCAATACCCTGTCACACAGCTGCAATAATTCCGTTATCTAATGCGGGGCCAAGACAGCGAATCCAGGAGAGGTTTTGAGCATGGCTGGCAGGAATATTCTGATCGTCGACGACGAGGCGCCCATCCGCGAGATGATTGCCGTGGCCCTGGAGATGGCAGGTTATGAGTGCCTGGAAGCAGAAAGCTCCCAACAGGCCCATGCCATCATCGTCGACCGTAAGCCGGACCTGATCCTGCTGGACTGGATGCTTCCCGGCACCTCGGGCATCGAGCTGGCCCGGCGGCTGAAGCGCGACGAGCTGACCGGGGACATTCCGATCATCATGCTTACCGCCAAGGGCGAGGAAGACAACAAGATCCAAGGCCTGGAAGTGGGTGCGGACGACTACATCACCAAGCCGTTTTCGCCGCGTGAACTGGTGGCCCGCCTCAAGGCAGTGCTGCGACGCACCGGCCCCAGTGATGGCGAGACACCCATCGAGGTCGGCGGACTGCTGCTGGACCCTATCAGCCATCGCGTCACCATCGATGGCAAGCCGGCCGAGATGGGGCCTACCGAGTACCGCCTGCTGCAATTCTTCATGACCCACCAGGAACGCGCCTATACCCGCGGCCAGTTGCTGGACCAGGTCTGGGGGGGCAATGTCTACGTCGAGGAACGCACGGTCGATGTCCACATTCGCCGCTTGCGAAAGGCGCTGGGTGAGGCCTATGAAAATCTGGTACAAACGGTGCGCGGCACAGGCTACCGCTTTTCGACCAAGGTCTGACCTGAAACGCAGCTCTCGGCTCAAGGCCGTCGAATGGACGTGAACGCGCTACCGATCCGCTTCTGCGTGCAGGTTCGTACTTGCTGTTGATCGCTGGATTCGAAGGATCCCCAATTGAACCAGAACTGGCATGCGACCCTGATCCGCCACCTGCTGCTGTTGATCACCCTCTGCCTGATCGGTGGCCTGATCAGTGGCTACTATGGCTGGAGCCTGGCCATTGGCCTGGCCCTCTACCTGGGCTGGACGCTCAAGCAACTGCTACGCCTGCATGCCTGGCTGCGCAATCACCAACCGGACGAAGCACCGCCTGACGGCTATGGCCTGTGGGGCGAGGTATTCGACAGCATCTACCATCTGCAACGCCGGGATCAGCGTGTGCGTGGCAGGCTTCAAGCAGTGATCGACAGGGTACAGGAGTCCACCGCGGCGCTACGTGACGCGGTGATCATGCTCGACAGCCACGGCAACCTGGAGTGGTGGAACCGCGCAGCCGAGACGCTCCTGGGCTTCAAGACACCCCAGGACGGCGGCCAGCAGGTCACCAACCTGGTGCGACATCCGCGCTTCAAGGAATACTTCGAAGCCGAGAACTATGTCGAGCCACTGGAGATTCCCTCACCCATCAACGATCGCATGCGGGTGCAACTGCACATCACACGCTACGGCAACAACGAGCACCTGATGCTGGTTCGGGACGTGACCCGCATCCACCAGCTCGAACAGATGCGCAAGGACTTCGTGGCCAACGTGTCCCACGAACTGCGAACGCCGCTGACCGTGATCGCCGGCTACCTGGAAACCCTGCTGGATAACGTCGAGGACGTGAACCCCCGCTGGCGTCGAGCGTTGCAGCAGATGAGCCAACAGGGCTCGCGCATGCAAACGCTGCTCAACGACCTGCTGCTGTTGGCCAAGCTGGAGGCCACCGACTACCCATCCGACAACCAGCCAGTGGCCGTGGACACCCTGCTCAATGCGATCAAGCAGGACGCGCAGGCGTTGTCCGGGCCCCGCAATCAGCGCATCACCCTGGAAGCCGAGCCAGGCATCTGGCTCAAAGGCAGCGAGTCGGAATTGCGCAGCGCTTTTTCCAACCTGGTATTCAATGCCGTCAAGTACACGCAGGACGAGGGCAGCATTCGCATTCGTTGGTGGGCCGATGCCCAGGGCGCCCATCTGTCGGTGCAGGACTCAGGGCCCGGCATCGATGCCAAGCACCTGCCACGGCTGACGGAGCGGTTCTATCGGGTGGATTCGAGCCGTGCGTCCCATACCGGTGGTACGGGCCTTGGGCTGGCCATCGTCAAGCATGTGCTGATGCGCCACCGCGGGCGCCTGGAGATCAGCAGCGTGCCAGGCCACGGCAGCACCTTCACCTGCCATTTTGCAGCGGCGCAACAGATCACGGGCACGGTTTGAGGCCGTTCGGGCCACTTTGCAGCACCGATCAATGGGCTGCCCTTTGCTTTTGCGGCCCTAGCCGCTACATTTGATCCCTTGCGCCGGCTGGAGCCGGCACTTTTCTCATCTTCAAGACGGATCCCGTAAAAACTCCATCATGGACCCTTCCCCTGGTATCAGCTTCACCTCCCTGTTCGCCGATTTCGGCATGATCATTTTTGCTTTGGTCCTGGTGCTGCTCAACGGCTTCTTCGTCGCCGCCGAGTTCGCCATGGTCAAGCTGCGCGCAACCCGCGTGGACGCCATCGCCGAGCAGCACGGCTGGCGCGGCAGCATTCTGCGCAAGGTTCACAACCAGCTCGATGCCTACCTCTCGGCATGCCAGCTCGGCATCACCCTGGCTTCGCTAGGGCTGGGCTGGGTGGGCGAGCCGGCCTTCGCGCACTTGCTCGAACCGCTGCTGGCCTACTTTGGCGTTGATACCCCCGAGCTGATCAAGGCCGTCTCGTTCTTCGTCGCCTTCTTCGTGATCTCCTACCTGCACATCGTGGTCGGTGAGCTGGCGCCCAAATCGTGGGCCATTCGCAAGCCGGAACTGTTGTCGCTGTGGACCGCAGTACCGCTGTACCTGTTCTACTGGCTGATGTACCCGGCCATCTACCTGCTCAATGCCAGCGCCAACACCATCCTGCGCATTGCCGGCCAAGGCGAACCCGGCCCGCACCACGAGCATCATTACAGCCGGGAAGAGCTCAAGCTGATCCTGCACTCCAGCCGTGGCCAGGACCCAAGCGATCAAGGCATGCGCGTGCTGGCATCCGCCGTGGAAATGGGTGAACTGGAGGTGGTGGACTGGGCCAACTCTCGCGAAGACATGGTCATCATTGATGCCCATGCCCCGCTCAAGCAGATACTGGCCCTGATCCGTCGTCACAAGTTCAGCCGCTACCCGGTGTACGACACCGAGCGTGAGGAGTTCACGGGCCTGCTGCACATCAAGGACCTGCTGCTCGAACTCGCCGAACTCGAGCACCTGCCAGAAACCATTGACCTGGAAGACCTGGCTCGTCCCCTGGAGCGCGTTTCCAGGCACATGCCGCTGTCCCAGTTGCTCGAGCAGTTCCGCAAGGGCGGTGCGCACTTCGTGCTGGTCGAGGAGGCCGATGGCAAGGTCATCGGTTACCTGACCATGGAGGATGTGCTGGAAGTGCTGGTGGGCGACATCCAGGACGAACACCGCAAGACCGAGCGCGGCATCCTGGCCTATCAGCCAGGAAAGCTGTTGGTGCGCGGCGATACCCCGCTGTTCAAGGTCGAGCGCTTGCTGGGCGTGGACCTGGACCATATCGAGGCAGAAACACTGGCCGGCCTGGTCTACGAAACGCTCAAGCGCGTACCGGAAGAAGAAGAAGTGCTCGAGGTCGAAGGGCTGCGCATCATCGTCAAGAAGATGAAAGGCCCCAAGATCGTGCTGGCCAAAGTGCTCAAGCTGGACTGAGCTTATAAAACCCCTGGCTCGGTCCACCCCTGATCAGGGGTTGCCTGCGGTGTAGTCGGGCAGCCCACTGATCGGCCGGTCGAACCGATAGGGAATCGACTCGAGCGCCAGCCCCACGTTGCGCTGAACCACGAAGTGCAGATGGGGCCCGGTGCTGTTACCCGTGTTGCCCGACCTGGCCAGCACCTGCCCTTGGCGCACACGCTGCCCAGACGCGACCACGATCGACCCCCTCATCAAGTGCAGGTACACCCCCATGGTGCCGTCAGGGTGCAGGATGCGGACAAAGTTGCCCGAGGGATTGTCCCCTCGCCCGCTCTGCTCGCTACGCGTGCTCACCACCACCCCTTCGCGTGCCGCCACAATGGTCGTGCCTTCGGGCATGGCGATGTCCATTGCATAGCGCCCTTTGGGCCCGAAGTGGCTGAACCTGCCATTGGGCCCCTGGGTCACCCGAAACGGCCCACCCACCCATGGAAACGCATAACGATAACCTTGCGGGCGCTTGCCGGGGTCGCCCATGGCTTGCAGCAGCGTCGAACGGTAGTTGAGCAACTTGCCTGGCTGTCCCCGGACGATGCTGAGTACTTGCGTCGATCGCGGCGGCAACAGACGCCGCACGGTTCGCGGCGCATCGCCACCCTGCGCATTCACCAGATTATCCAGGCGCAGTTCCACCTGCACCGCGACTGGCAATTCGTTGCGGGCCGAGAAGCTCACACCGCCCTGAAACACGATCGCGTTGAGGCGCACGTCGTGTTCGTTGATTTCCACGGTGGACTCATCCACGACCGTGGGCTTGATGCCCGGGCCGGGTCGCTGCGCATAGGAAACCCTGCCCGTTTCGTCGGTGACGGGGTGCAGTGTCACCCCCAGGCTAGAGGCGCTGACCAGGGTTAACGTACACAGCAGCAGAAAGCGCAGATGCATGATGATGGCTTTTTGACAGTGGAGGACCTGTCCAAGCCTAGCAGCAGGCACCCTGTTCACCATGACAGTTGGTCGGATGCTGCTGGCCAGCTTGCTGTTGCGGCGGCCCGTCAGGCCCCTGGCGTGAAATGCTTCTGGGCAGTGCCGCGGGCGATCAGGCGGGACAGGTAATCCAGCTTCTGGGCGTCTTGATCGACGAACTTGAACGTCAATTGCAGCCAGTCGCTATCCGGCTTGGGCTCGAAGGCCGCCACCGCGTGCAGATAACCGTTCAAACGCGCCACCTCTGCGTTTTCGCCCTGCTCCAGGTTCAGCACAGCGCCTTCGAGTACCTGCGGCAGTGTCTCACTGCGCCGCACGACCAGCAGGGCTTCCTTCAGGCTCAACGCCTTGATCACGCAGGCCTGCATGCCGCTCGCCAAACGCAGCTGGCCCTGGCCGCGACCGCTGGGTGCGGGTGTCGCTACGCTAGGTTTGCCAGGGGTGGCGGCCACCTTGGTTGGAACAGGTGCTGGCGCAGCCACCTTGACGGCTTCGGGCCGCCCAGCCGTCAGGGCGTTGAGCGAGTCATTGGCGAACGCGGCATTGGCCCGTGCAGGCCCTGGGCTCATGAGGCTGTCGAGCTTGCCGATCTTGGCCAAGGCCTTCTTTACCTTGGTCAGCAACTGCTCGTTGGTGAACGGCTTGCCGACGAAATCCGACACGCCGGCCTGAATCGCCTGGATGACATTTTCCTTGTCGCCACGGCTGGTCACCATGATGAACTGAAGGCCCTTCAGCTCAGGTTGCTGACGGCACCAGGTGAGCAGCTCCAAGCCCGACATTTCCGGCATTTCCCAGTCGCACAGCACCAGGTCGAACGCTTCCTTGCCCAACAGGGTCATGGCCTTGCGACCGTTGACGGCATCCTCCACGGTCATGCCAGGAAACGCGTTGCGCAGGCACTTACGGATCAGGTCACGGATAAATGGCGCGTCATCCACCACCAGCACATTCACTTTACTCATCGATACTCCTTCTGAACCCGACTAGCCTACTGCCATTTACTGGCCACTTGCTACCACCTGTGTGTTACGCCGGGTCATCTACAGCCGGTCGATGGTCTCTGGCACCTCCAGGCGGACTAACGAAAACGCCCGGCACAAGCCGGGCGCCGATGCTCGGAGAGAACTTTATTTATCGTCCGCCTCGGCTGGAACATTAGGTATTTCACCATCGACACTGGCTCGACCCTGCACCTCCGCGGTCATGCGCTTGAGGCCCATGTGGCGTACATCGGTGCCGCGCACCAGATAGATCACCAGTTCGGAGATGTTGCGTGCATGGTCGCCGATGCGCTCCAGCGAGCGCAGGACCCAGATGACACTCAGCACACGGGAGATCGAGCGGGGATCTTCCATCATGTAGGTCACCAGCTCGCGCAAGGCTGTCTTGTATTCACGGTCGATGGTCTTGTCGTATTGAGCCACCGACAAGGCCAGGTCGGCATCGAAGCGGGCGAAGGCGTCGAGTGCGTCGCGCACCATGTTGCGCACCTGATCGCCGATGTGCCGAACTTCTACATAGCCCCGCGGGGATTCACCCTCCTCGCAGAGCTGGATGGCCCGCCGGGCGATCTTGGTCGATTCGTCACCGATACGCTCAAGGTCGATCACCGATTTGGAGATGCTGATGATCAGGCGCAGGTCCGATGCCGCCGGCTGGCGACGCGCCAGAATGCGCAGGCATTCCTCGTCGATGTTGCGCTCCATCTGGTTGATCTGCTCGTCGACCTCGCGCACCTGCTGAGCCAGGCCGGAATCGGCCTCGATCAGCGCAGTGACCGCATCGTTGACCTGTTTCTCGACCAGCCCGCCCATGGCCAGCAGGTGACTGCGAACCTCTTCGAGCTCGGCGTTGAACTGCTGGGAAATATGATGCGTCAGGCTTTCTTTGTTGATCATGCTGTGGCTCCGCGAAGCTGCTGGCTGCGAGCTTCAAGTCGTTCGAGGCGTGCCCCTGCCTACGCCGAGTGCCTCCACCCGGCGAGCAGCAGTGCGCGGTGCTTCTTCAGCCGTATCGGCCAGTGATGTAGTCTTCGGTCTGCTTCTTGGCGGGGTTGGTGAACAGGGTATCGGTGTCGCCGAATTCCACCAGTTTGCCCATGTACATGAAGGCGGTGTAATCCGATACCCGGGCCGCCTGCTGCATGTTGTGGGTCACGATGACGATGGTGAACTTGGTTTTCAACTCGTAGATGAGCTCTTCGACCTTGAGCGTGGAAATCGGGTCCAGCGCCGAGCAAGGCTCGTCCAGCAACAGGACCTCGGGCTCTACCGCGATGGTGCGTGCGATGACCAGGCGCTGCTGCTGCCCACCGGACAGACCCAGCGCCGACTCGTGCAGACGGTCCTTGACTTCGTCCCACAGTGCCGCGCCCTTGAGGGCCCACTCTACGGCCTCGTCCAGGACCCGCCTTTTATTGATGCCTTGAATCCGCAGGCCATAGACCACGTTCTCGTAGATGGTCTTGGGGAAGGGGTTGGGTTTCTGGAACACCATGCCCACGCGGCGACGCAGCTCGGCTACGTCCTCGCCCTTGCGGTAGATGTCATGGCCGTACAGGTTGACGGCGCCTTGCACACGGCAGCCGTCTACCAGGTCGTTCATGCGGTTGAAGGTGCGCAGCAAGGTGGACTTGCCGCAGCCGGACGGGCCAATGAACGCCGTCACGCGCTGCTTGGGAATATTCATGCTGACATCGAACAGGGCCTGCTTGTCACCGTAGAACAGGCTCAGCCCAGGCACTTCGATGGCAACCGTTTCCTCGGCCAGGCGCAGGCCCTGTTTGCTGCGGCCCAGGGCGGACATGTCGATGCCGTGGTTAGGCGGTTGTTGCTGCATGGTCTCACTCCATTGGGAGCTGCCGGCGTATGGCCGCCAGTAGCATGTTGGGACGAAGCGGACGCCTCGCGTCGGCGACGCCGCTTGAACGTTCGACGCCTGGCTCAGCTGTCGAGCGCCTTGTATTTCTCACGAAGGTGGTTACGGATCCACACGGCCGACAGGTTCAGTGTCGCGATGACCATCACAAGCAGCAGTGCCGTGGCGTACACCAGTGGCCGCGCCGCTTCCACGTTCGGGCTCTGGAAGCCCACATCGTAGATATGAAAGCCCAGGTGCATGATTTTCTGATCCAGGTGCAGGTAGGGGTAATTGCCATCCACCGGCAGCGACGGCGCCAGCTTGACCACGCCCACCAGCATCAGCGGTGCGACTTCACCCGCGGCGCGAGCAACGGCCAGGATCATGCCGGTCATCATGGCCGGGCTGGCCATGGGCAGAACGATCTTCCACAGCGTTTCTGCCTTGGTGGCACCCAAGGCCAACGAACCCTCGCGCAGGGTGCGTGGAATGCGCGCCAGCCCTTCCTCGGTGGCCACGATCACCACCGGCACGGCCAACAATGCCAGTGTCAGTGACGCCCACAACAGGCCCGGCGTGCCCAGGGTGGGCGCCGGCAAGGCTTCGGCGAAGAACAGGCGATCGATCGAGCCGCCCAGCACGTACACGAAGAAGCCCAGGCCGAAAACGCCGTAGACGATGGCCGGTACACCGGCAAGGTTGTTGACGGCGATGCGGATCAGGCGTGTCACCGGCCCCTGCCGGGCATACTCGCGCAGATAGACCGCTGCCAGCACGCCAAAGGGCGTGACGATCACGGCCATGATCAGGGTCATCATCACCGTGCCGAAGATGGCCGGGAAGATACCGCCCTCCGTGTTGGCCTCACGCGGGTCGTCGCTGAGAAACTCCCACACCTTGGCGAAGTACACCCCCAGCTTGGCCAGGGTCGACATGCCGTTGGGCTGGATGGCATGGACCACCTTGCTGAGGTTGATCTCGACTTCACGGCCATTGCCATCGCGCGCCACCAGTGTGTCGCGGGCAAAATCCCGATGAAGCGTGGTCAGGCGATCTTCGATGGCTTTGTAGCGGCTGTTGAGCTCGGCGCGGTCAGCCTCGATGTCAGCCTGGGCCGCTGCGTCCAGCTTGCCTTCAAGCTCGAGTTTGCGCGCCTGCAGGCGCAACCGCTCCAGGCCATGGTTGATGGCACCGATGTCTTTCTTCTCCAGCGCTTGCAGCGTCTTGTTGAGCTCGCTGGCCCGGGCCAGGCGCGCTTGCAGCTCACCCCAGGCCGCAGCCCCTTGCGCCACCACTCGGCCTTGTTCCTTGACGCTCACCAGATAGCCATAGAAGTTGCCCCACTCGCGGCGTTCCAGGGCCATCAGCTGTTCGGGGCGCTGCTGATCGACAAGCCAGTCGCCCACGACCCAAGTGAAGTCGCTGCCATTGAGGTCCCGGTTTCCGACCTTGATCAATTCGCGTGTCATGAACTCCGGGCCCTGGTCGGGCACGGGCAAACCGGCGCCCTTGAGGCGCGCACGCGGCACTTCTTCCTGCTGTACCACTTCACCGATGACCGTCTGCTGGGCCTGGCCCGGCACGGCGTAGGTGGCCTGGATCAAATCGGCCGGCCAGAAATGCCCCAGGCCGCGTACGGCGATCACTGCCAGCAGGCCAACGGTCATGATCACCGCCATGGCCACCGCGCCGCCGCTCATCCATACACCGGGGGCACCGCTCTTGAACCAGCCTTTGAGGGATTCCTTTTTCACGGATCGCTACCTTTCTATCAAAGCGACGAGTATTTCTTGCGCAGACGCTGGCGAATCAGCTCGGCCAAGGTGTTCATGACGAAGGTGAACATCAGCAGCACCAACGCGGCGAGGAACAGCACCCGGTAGTGACTGCCCCCGACTTCGGATTCCGGCATTTCCACCGCTACGTTGGCAGCCAGCGTGCGCATGCCTTCGAACAGGTTCATCTCCATCACCGGTGTGTTACCGGTGGCCATCAGCACGATCATGGTTTCACCGACAGCCCGGCCCATGCCGATCATCAGCGCCGAGAAAATGCCGGGGCTGGCGGTCAGGATCACTACCCGGGTGAGGGTCTGCCAAGGCGTTGCACCCAGTGCCAGGGAGCCCAGCGTCAGGCTGCGCGGCACGCTGAAGACGGCGTCCTCGGCAATCGAGTAAATGTTGGGAATGACGGCAAAACCCATCGCGATCCCGACCACCAGTGCATTGCGTTGGTCATAGGTGATACCCAGGTCATTGGTGATCCACAGGCGCATGTCGCCGCCAAAGAGCCAGCTTTCAAGGTACGGGCTCATGCCAAGGGCAAACCAGCCGGTGAGTAGAATGACCGGGATAAGAATGGCCGCCTCCCAGCCATCCGGTACCCGCAGGCGAATGGATTCAGGCAGCCGGCTCCAGGTGAACCCTGCCAGCAGGATGCCGACCGGCATGAGCAGGAACAGGCTGAAGACCCCTGGCAGGTGGCCTTCCAGGTACGGCGCCAAAAACAGCCCCGCGAAGAACCCCAGGATGACCGTGGGCATCGCCTCCATCAGTTCGATCACCGGCTTGACCTTGCGGCGCATGCCAGGGGCCATGAAGTAGGCTGTGTAGATCGCGGCGGCAATGGCCAGCGGCGCGGCAAGGATCATGGCGTAGAAGGCAGCCTTGAGCGTACCGAAGGTCAGCGGCGAAAGGCTCAGCTTGGGCTCGAAATCGGTATTGGACGCGGTCGACTGCCACACGTACTTGGGCGCGTCGTAATTCTCGTACCACACCTTGCCCCACAGCGCGCTGAAAGACACTTCCGGATGGGGGTTGTGCAGCTTCAATGGCAGCAACCTGCCGGGCTCTTCGATCATGATCCGGTTGGCGCGCGGTGACAGGGCAAGGATACCCGGCCCCTGGGCCACGGACTCGACCAAGAGGGTGCGGTGCGCCGTGCTGTGGAAAACACCCAGCTTGCCTTCTGCGTCCAGGGCGATGAAGCCCTTGCGGCGCTCTTCGGCGTCAATCTGCACGATGGGCGAGGTGCCCAGCTGGAAGGTACGAATCTGCTTGAAACGGGACTCCCCATCTGGGTCACGGGCCATGAACCACTGGGCCAGCCCACCGTGCGAGTCACCGATGATCAGTGAAATGCCGCCTACCAGCTGCGCAGTGGCCGTCACTTCGGTATCAGCGCTCTGCGCCAGGGTGTAGCGCCCGTTGAGGCTCTTGTCGCGCAGGCTGAACACGTCGGCAGTGGCACGACCATTGATCACGTACAGCCACTGCTGGCGCGGATCGATGAAGATGTTCTTCACCGTTTCGGTCATTTGCGGCAGCTCGATGCGGGTCTGCTCGGTCGTGACTTCGGCGGTCATCATGTTTTCGCTGCGCGTCAACGCGATGACCTGCAGGTGCGCCCCCGTGGAGCCAGCCAGCAACAGCGTGTCGCCATTGACGCTGGCGCTGACGTGCTCCAGCACCCGCGCCTGTTCATCCAGCACGAAAGGCTGTTTGCCATAGGGGTAGTCGATGGTCGGCGTAATGGTTTTTTTGTTGTCGGGGTAGGTGATCTTGTAGGTATGGGTGAACACCAACGCCTGGCCATTGGACAACCCCAGCATCACCATTGAGCTGCCTGGCTGGTCGGTACCGATCGAAGAGACCTGTACGCCGGCAGGGATGGGCAGGTCGACGCGCTCGAGCGCTTCGCCGGTCTTGGTGTCGAAGAACAGCACCTGGCCCTGGTCCGAAACCCGCATGCCAACCAGGTTCTGCTCCTCGAGGGCGATCATCAACGGCTTGCCCGCCTCCTCTTTGAGCCAGGCAGGTTGCAATGCCTGCCTGCTGGTCAGTTCCGCGCCCTGGAACAACGGAAGGACCACATACGCCAGGTAAAAGAAGATCAAGGTGATCGCGGCCAGCACAGCCAGCCCGCCCACCAGCACATACCAGCGCGTCAGGCGGTCCTTGAGCGCACGCAGGCGTCGCTTGCGCTGCAACTCCGGCGTGTTGAAATCGATGCGTGCAGGCTGGGAATCTTGGGTCATTGTGGAGTTGGCCAGATCATTCATGGGGCACACCCTAGCGGTCCCGTATGACAAAAACATGACAATGCAGTGACGCACGAAAGCCCGAAGCACAGTAAGGCTGGCCCCGGGCTGGGAGTGCTGAAGAGGCTAGCCCAACGGCTTGCCCCTGCAGGGTTCGATTACTGCTTGGCGACGTTGCCGGCGTGGGACAGGCCCAGGTCGGCCAGGGTCTTGTCGACGACTTTGGCAGGCAGCGGGATGTAGCCATCCTTGACGACCACCTGCTGGCCGGCCTGCGACAGTACCAGCTTCACGAACTCGGCCTCCAGCGGGGCCAGCGGCTTGTTCGGCGCCTTGTTGACGTAAACGTACAGGAAGCGCGAGAGCGGGTAGCTGCCGTTCAGGGCGTTGGTCTCGTTGTCCTCGACGAACTCGCCGCCCTCCTTCTTGGCCAGCGGCACGGTCCTGACGCTGGCCGTCTTGTAGCCGATACCCGAGTAGCCGATACCGTTGAGCGACGAGCTGATGGACTGCACCACCGAGGCGGAACCAGGTTGCTCGTTGACGTTGGGCTTGAAGTCACCTTTGCACAGGGCTTCTTCCTTGAAGTAACCATACGTGCCGGACACCGAGTTACGGCCGAACAGCTGGATCGGCTTGTTGGCAAGGTCGCCGGTTACTCCGGCATCGCCCCAGGTCTTGATCTCGGCCTTGCCACCACACAGGCGGGTCGAAGAGAAAATGGCATCGACCTGGGCCATGGTCAGACCCTTGATCGGGTTGTCCTTGTGCACGAACACCGCCAGGGCGTCGACCGCAACCGGAATGGCGGTCGGTTTGTAGCCATACTTCTGCTCAAACGCCTGCAATTCGACGTCCTTCATCTTGCGGCTCATGGGGCCGAGGTTGGCGGTGCCTTCGGTCAGCGCCGGTGGCGCAGTGGACGAACCCGCTGCCTGGATCTGGATGTTGACGTTCGGGTATTCCTTTTTGTAGGCCTCGGCCCACAGGGTCATCAGGTTCGCGAGGGTATCGGAGCCGACGCTGGAGAGGTTGCCCGAAACACCCGTGGTCTTGGTGTAGGTCGGGATAGCAGGATCGACAGCGGCCACTGCGTTGGCGGTTGCAACGCCAGCGGCGGCAAAGGTAAGGGCCGCCATCAAACGCTTCACTTTCATGCCTTGCTCCTAGCTGGAATGGGGGTGCAGAGAGGGAACGGGGGCCAGTATCTGCAGCGCGCATGAACACGATATGACTTGATTGTGACAATTGGATGAAATGCCATCATCGTGTCGAAGCGCTGCTACAGGGAGCAAGTGTCAGTGGCCAAGGCGATTCAACGCTTGTTGGCGAGCAAGTACAGACCTACCGAAAAGCCGACCATGCACAGGACAGCCACATAGTAAGCGGGCGCCATGGGGCTGACCTTCAGAAGCCCGGTTACCGCCATCGGCGTCAGGCCGCCAAAAATGGCATAGGCGACGTTGTAGGAAAACGACAAGCCGCTGAAGCGCACCGCAGCCGGAAATGCCTTGACCATCACGTAGGGCACTGCGCCAATCACGCCCACGCACAGGCCGGTCACCGCATACAACGGGAACAACAGCTCGGGCCGTGTGGGCAAGCTGTGGTAAAACGCCCAGGAACTGACCAACAGCATCAGGCTGCCGACCACGAACACACGGCCCGCGCCGAAGCGATCGGCCAGGCTACCGGCGCCAATGCAACCCAGGCTCAGCAGCACGATGGCCAGGCTGTTGGCCTTGAGCGAGTCGGTAGGGCTGATGTGGTAGATGCTCTGCAACAAGGCTGGCGTCATGAGGATCACCACCACGATGCCTGCCGACAGCATCCAGGTCAGCAACATGGACAGCACGATGGGCCCGCGATGATCGCGCAGCACCGCCCGCAGCGGCAGCTCTTCGGCCAAGGCTTTGCGTTGCTGCATTTCTGCGAACACCGGGGTTTCATGCAGCCAACGGCGCAGGTAGACCGAAAACAGACCGAACACACCGCCCAGCAGAAACGGAATTCGCCAGGCATAGCTGGCCACTTCTTCAGCGCTGTAGACGCTGTTGATCAAGGTCGCGACCAGCGAGCCCAGCAAGATACCGGCCGTCAAACCGGCAGTGAGCGTGCCGCAGGCATAGCCGGTATTGCGCGCCGGCACGTGCTCCGAGACGAATACCCAGGCGCCCGGCACTTCCCCGCCGATGGCCGCCCCCTGGATCACCCGCATCAACAGCAACAGGATCGGCGCCCACAGGCCAATCTGCGCGTAGGTCGGCAACAGGCCCATGATCAGGGTGGGCAGGGCCATCATGAAGATGCTCAGGGTGAACATCTTCTTGCGGCCCAGCAGGTCGCCGAAATGCGCCATGATGATGCCGCCCAGGGGCCGCGCCAGATAGCCTGCGGCAAAAATGCCGAACGTCTGCATCAACCGCAGCCACTCTGGCATGTCGGCTGGGAAGAACAGCTTGCCGACCACGGTGGCGAAGAACACGAAGATGATGAAGTCGTAGAACTCCAGCGCCCCGCCCAGCGCAGACAGCGAAAGGGTCTTGTAGTCACTGCGGGTCAGCGGCCGCGGGGCCTGCTCGATACTGCTCGGCGCGGAAGTCATCACGGTTATTCTCTTTATAGGGCAAGGCCACACGGGATGCGGCTTGTTCAAGGCGAAGGCGAAGATAGCAAATTGCCGAACGCGGCTGAAAGCGACACGCAATCCATACCGACCTGCAAGAACGCATGGTCGTCGCTTGCGTAGATGCTCTATATACTGGCGTTTCGTACGAAATGTGTCCTGCTAGCGTGGGATATTGTGCGAAAACTCCGGTCACTATACTCAGACGGTTTCGAAGCATTTCCCACGGCCGTCTCGTCATACGAATCGGCGTAGTATGTTGTCAGCTGAATCGTTTACCGGCCTAAGCGCCGCATCCAGGAAAAGCGTCACGGGTCAGAGGCCCCACCGCATGATTGAGCTCGAACAAGAAGATCCAATTCCGCAGGGTGACCTTGCTTTGCAGATCACCGCACTGCCACGCGAAACAAACGGCTTTGGCGATATCTTCGGCGGCTGGCTGGTCGCCCAGATGGACCTGGCAGGTACCGCAATGGCCAGCCGTGTTGCCGGTGGCCGCGTCGCTACCGTGGCGATAGATCGCATGGCGTTTCTGGTACCGGTGGCCGTGGGCGCACAGTTGTCCTTCTATACCCAGACGCTGGAGATCGGGCGCAGCTCCATCCAGATGATGGTCGAGGTATGGAGCGACGATCCACTGTCCAGCGAATGGCGCAAGGTGACCGAAGCCGTCTTCGTCTTCGTCGCAATCGATGGCAGCGGCCGCACCCGTTCCGTCCCTCGTCGCTGAGGCCTGCCGGCGGTAAACTCATTGCCTGCGCCCGGGTCCAAGGCCCACTGGCAACCAATGAGATGACGCAATGGCCACCTTCCAGGTAACGACCGAGCAACATGGCGAGCTTCACTGCTGGCGTATCCGCAGTAGCTTCGCCGAACTACTGATCGCCCGCCAGGGTGCACAGGTCCTCAGCTACCAGCGCACAGGCGAGCCGCCGTTGCTGTGGTTGAGCGACAAGGCCATTTTCTGCCAGGGGAAGTCGGTTCGGGCAGGGGCGCCTGTGTGCTGGCCATGGTTTGGCGACCTGCAGCGCAACCCTGAAACCGTCCAGTCCATGTACCACGCGGAACAAGCGCCAGCCCACGGCCTTGTCCGCACGCGTGACTGGCAATTGCTGAGCCTGGAGGAAGTGGGCGAAACCCTGCGGATCGAGTTCGAAATGGCCGAAGCGCAAGGTGGATTGCCCGGGTGGCCGCACACCGTGGCGCTGAAGCTGGTGGTCGTGCTGGACGAGGCGTTGACGCTGCAACTGACCAGCCGCAACCTTGGCGATAGCCCGGTCACTATCAGCCAGGCCCTGCACAATTATTTTGCCGTCAGTGATGTGCGCCAGGCCAAGGTCGACGGTGTCGAGGGGTTGGCTTACATCGAAACCCTGGCCGACTGGCAACAGCGCCTGCAGCAGGGTGCGCTGGCGTTTACCGGCGAGACGGACCGGATCTATCTGGATACGCCGCCAACGCTGAGCATCGTCGACCCGGCCTGGGGCAGGCGGATCATCCTGACCAGCAGTGGATCCCGCTCGGCGGTGATCTGGAACCCCTGGACCGCACGGGCCAAGGAATTGCCGGACATGGCCGATGACGGCTGGCAACGCATGCTGTGCATCGAGACGGCGAACGTCTGGGACGACGTGGTGCAGTTGCAGCCCGGGGCCAGCAGTTCGCTGGGGGTCAGGATCGATTGTGAAGTGACCCCGCGCGACTAGCCACTCGGACACGCCTCAAAGATCGGCGTCCACCACTACCCTCACCTTCGCGGCGTCCAAGGCATAGGCCGCGTCGGCCAGGTCGTTGCTGACCTTTTCCACCTTCAGCGTGCCGCTGACCCACAGCGGCGTGTAGATGTCATCGATCTTCAGCCCTTTTGGATAGCGCACCAACACCAGCTGGTTGGGTGGCGGTGGCGGGACGTGGATGCATGCACCTGGGTATGGCACCAGGAAGAACAAGGTGCTGTGGCCCTTGGCATCGCTTTCAAGCGGCACGGGGTAGCCACCCAGGCGAATGCTCTTACCGTTCAGGGCGGGCACGGTTTTCGTCGAGTACATGACCGCAGGCAGCCCCTTGCCCTGCTTCAAGCCACCTTTGGCGGTGAAGGTGCCCATGGCTTCGGGAGAGTTATGGTCGATTTCGGGCATCTGCTCGAGCGCCTTCTGGTCCGACTTGGGCATCAGTTCCAGCCAGTCGGTCTCGGGCAATTCGGCATGGGCCAGGGAGCTGGCCGACAACAGGAGGGCAATGAAGAAGGCACGCATGGAATGCTCGGCAACTCGGGATGAATTGCCGGCATTCTAACCAGTATTCAGCGTTTCTTGATGAATCCGTAGATCACCAGAAGAAGGATGGCGCCTACCAGTGCGCCAAAGAAGCCGGCTGCCTGACCTGCCTGGTAGATACCAAGCGCCTGACCGCCATAGGTGGCCAACAGCGAGCCCGCGATACCGAGCAGGATGGTCATGATCCAGCCCATGCTGTCGTCGCCCGGTTTGATGAAACGAGCCAGCAGGCCGACGATGAGGCCGATGAAGATGGTTCCGATGATACCCATGGCAATCCCCTTGCAGTAAAGATGGAACAAGCCAAAGCCTAGGCAGCGCTTTGGCTTGTTGCCACTTCAGAGGGCCAGCCGGATGCAGAAGTTCGAATTGGCGCTCGATCAGTTGCCGATCAGCGCCTGGACTTGCGCAATCTTGTGCTCGAGTGTGACCATGTCCTGGCACCGCAATGTGGCATGGCCAACCTTGCGTCCGGCCTTGAACGCCTTGCCATAGTGGTGCAGGTGGCAGTCGTCGATGGCCACGACCTGCTCCACTGGGGGGACTTCACCGATGAAGTTGAGCATGGCGCTCTCTCCGACCTTGGCAGTCGAACCCAATGGCAAACCGGCGATGGCACGCACGTGGTTTTCGAACTGGCTGCACTCGGCGCCTTCGATGGTCCAGTGCCCGGAGTTGTGCACGCGCGGTGCAATTTCATTGGCCTTGAGCCCACCGTCGACCTCGAAGAATTCGAACGCCATGACCCCGACATAATCGAGTTGTTGCAACACGCGACCGACGTAGTCTTCAGCCAGCGCTTGCAACGGATGCGCCTGACTGGCGACCGACAGGTGCAGGATGCCGCTGTCGTGCGTGTTGTGCACCAGCGGATAGAACCGCGTTTCACCATCGCGGGCCCGGACCGCGACCAGCGATACTTCACCGGTAAAGGGTACGAAGCCTTCGAGCAGGCACGGCACGCTGCCCAGTTCGGCAAAGGTGCCGACCACGTCTTGCGCGGTGCGCAGGACTTTCTGGCCCTTGCCGTCATAGCCCAGGGTGCGGGTCTTGAGCACCGCTGGCAGGCCGATGCTCGCCACTGCGGCGTCCAGGTCTGCCTGGGACAGGATGTCGGCGAACGCGGGGGTGGGGATCCCCAGGTCACGGAACATGCTTTTCTCGAACAAGCGGTCACGGGCGATGCGCAGGGCCTCGGCACTTGGGTACACCGGCACGAACTGCGAAAGAAACGCCACGGTCTCGGCCGGAACGCTCTCGAACTCGAAGGTAACCAGGTCAACCTGATCGGCCAGCTGACGCAGGTGTTCCTGGTCGCCATAGCCCGCGCGCAGGTGCTCGCCCAGAGAGGCGGCACAGGCATCGGGCGCCGGGTCGAGGAAGGCGAAGTTCATGCCCAGCGGAGTACCCGCCAGTGCTAGCATGCGGCCCAACTGGCCGCCACCGATTACACCGATTTTCATGGGTTGAACCTCAAGCCTGACGCGGATCTGGATTGTCCAGCACGGTGTCGGTCTGTTCCGTGCGGAACTGCTTCAACGCCGCGTGGTACTGAGGGTGCTTGGCGCCAAGGATGCTGGCCGACAACAGCGCGGCATTGATTGCGCCCGCGCGGCCGATGGCCAGGGTGGCAACCGGCACGCCGGCAGGCATCTGTACGATCGACAGCAACGAATCAACGCCCGAAAGCATCGACGACTGCACTGGCACGCCCAGCACCGGCAGGTGGGTCTTGGCCGCGCACATGCCAGGCAAGTGGGCTGCACCACCGGCACCGGCGATGATCACCTCGATGCCCCGGCCATCAGCCTCTTCGGCGTACTGGAACAGCAGATCCGGCGTACGGTGGGCGGAAACCACCTTCACCTCGTAAGGAATGCCGAGTTTTTCCAGCATATCGGCGGTGTGGCTAAGGGTGGACCAATCGGACTTGGAGCCCATGATCACGCCAACCAGTGCACTCATCGTCGAGCCTCTCCTGCAAGCGCCTTCTGGCGCGCTAAAAGCAACAAGCCACGCAGGTGGACCGGCGTGGCTCGTCATACGGATTATGAATCGACCGGGTCGGCCGAAGGCGCAGGATTGTAGCGTATTCATGGAGGGAGCGCCCACCCCCATAAGCACATGCCGGATCAAAGGGCAAGCTGTCTCGCGGGACAAGTTTTCCCGCTCGAACGGCTATGGCTACAGCGACAAGAATCGCGGATTATCTGAAATACACTTCAAATTGATGCCTCGCCCTGAACGCCGGTCGACTCCAGTTTGCGCCACAGCAAACGGACGTTGGCCTTGCGGACCAAGGCGCAGCGGTACAGGCGAATTTCCAGCGGCACGTGCCACTGGCTGCCACCACAGATCGCAAGTTCTCCACGCTCCAGTTCGCCGCGCATGGACAGGCGCGGTACCCATGCCACCCCCATCCCCTCCAGGGCCATGCTCTTGAGGCTGTCAGCCATGGCGGTTTCATAGACGGTGGTGTAACGCAGATTGCGCTGGCGCAGCAGCAGGTTCACCGAACGACCCAGGAAGGCCCCGGCGCTGTAGGCCAATAATGGCACGCTGGTTTCACCCTCCAGGGTAAACAACGGTTTGCCTTCTGCATCCACGGCACAAACGGGCAGCATTTCGGTGGTGCCCATGTGCAGCGAGGGAAAGATTTCGGCATCCATCTGCAAGGCTGCGTCAGGGTCGTAGAACGCTAGCATCAGGTCGCAGCCGCCTTCCCTCAAGGCATGCACTGCATCGCCGACGTTGGTGGCAACAAGCCGGGTGGCGATGTTCAGCCCATCGTTGCGCAGTTGGGCCACCCAGCGTGGGAAGAAGCCCGATGCGAGCGAGTGCGCGGCTGCCACTTGAATCACTTCGCCCTGACCACCTTCAAGATGATGCAAATGGCGAAGAATTTCGCTCAGCTGGTCGACAACCGTGCGGGCCGTTACCAAAAACAGCTGGCCCGCCTCTGTCAGCTCGATGGGGGTGCGGGATCGGTTGACCAGGGTAAGACCCAGGGCCGCCTCCAGGCTACGAATCCGCCGGCTGAACGCCGGCTGCGTTACGAAGCGCCGCTCCGCCGCCTGGGAAAAACTGCGGGTCGAGGCCAGGGCACTGAAGTCCTCCAGCCATTTGCTTTCTAGGTTCATCGGGCCGCTCCCCTGCCGTGCACCAAAATGGAACACGCTCGAAAATCAATCGGCGTCACATCTATCACTATGCCGTTTGTGCATAGGTTAGCGTGCAACAGCATTGGCCGCAAAAACACCTTAGGGCCTAGGATTGGCGCCATTCCGGCATGTGCCGGGTCAAACTCGAGATGATATTTATCATGTCCGCTGCTGCATCGTTCCGCGTCGAAAAAGATCTGTTGGGCACCCTTGAAGTTCCTGCCGATGCCTACTACGGCATCCAGACCCTGCGCGCTGCCAACAACTTCCACCTCTCTGGCGTTCCTCTGTCGCACTACCCCAAGCTGGTCGTGGCCCTGGCCATGGTCAAGCAGGCCGCTGCCGACGCCAACCGTGAGCTGGGCCACCTGAGCGATGCCAAGCACGCTGCCATCAGTGCAGCCTGCGCCCGTCTGATCAAGGGCGACTACCACGAGCAGTTCGTGGTCGACATGATCCAAGGGGGTGCCGGTACCTCCACCAACATGAACGCCAACGAAGTCATCGCCAACGTCGCGTTGGAGGCCATGGGTCACCAGAAAGGTGAGTACCAGTACCTGCACCCCAACAACGATGTGAACATGGCGCAGTCGACCAACGACGCCTACCCCACTGCTATTCGCCTGGGCTTGCTGCTGGGTCACGACGCCCTGCTGGCCAGCCTTGAGAGCCTGATCCAGGCCTTCGCCGCCAAAGGCAAGGAATTCGACCACGTACTGAAGATGGGTCGCACCCAGCTGCAGGATGCCGTGCCGATGACCCTGGGCCAGGAATTCCGCGCCTTCGCCACCACCATGACCGAAGACCTGCAGCGTCTGCGCTCGCTGGCACCTGAGCTGCTCACCGAGATCAACCTGGGTGGCACCGCGATTGGTACCGGCATCAACGCCGACCCGGGCTACCAGGCCCTGGCTGTACAGCGTCTGGCAACCATCAGTGGCCAGCCGCTGGTACCGGCTGCGGACCTCATCGAAGCCACCTCCGACATGGGCGCCTTCGTACTGTTCTCCGGCATGCTCAAACGCACCGCGGTCAAGTTGTCGAAGATCTGCAACGACCTGCGCCTGCTGTCCAGCGGCCCACGTACCGGCATCAACGAGATCAACCTGCCGGCTCGTCAGCCCGGCAGCTCGATCATGCCAGGCAAGGTGAACCCGGTGATCCCGGAAGCCGTAAACCAAGTGGCCTTTGCCATCATGGGCAACGACCTGGCCCTGACCGTCGCGGCCGAAGGCGGCCAGCTTCAGCTGAACGTGATGGAGCCGTTGATCGCCTACAAGATCTTCGACTCGATTCGCCTGCTGCAACGCGCCATGGACATGCTGCGCGAGCATTGCATCGTCGGCATCACCGCCAACGAACAGCGTTGCCGTGAACTGGTCGAGCACTCGATCGGCCTGGTCACCGCCCTGAACCCTTACATCGGCTACGAAAACGCCACCCGTATCGCTCGCGTTGCCCTGGAAACCGGCCGCGGGGTGCTTGAGCTGGTGCGTGAAGAGAAGCTGCTGGACGACGCGATGCTCGACGACATCCTGCGTCCGGAAAACATGATCGCCCCGCGTCTGGTTCCGCTGAAGGCCTGACCAGAACGCTGTAACCGTCTCACCAGGTCGAGGGACTAGACACCTCTCAACCTTTCCTAAGCCCGGGCGTATGCTTCGGGCTTTTTTTTGCCCGCCCGGTGCCGATTGGCAGCCATCGACGACACTCGGCATACAACTTGCTCGATAATGCGTCCCAGACCCACGGGACCACTCCGCATGCTGCACAGCCACCTGACTACCCTCAACGCGGTTTCGCTGATCCTCAACGTCTTTCAGGCCCAAGGCTGCGAGGCCTCGGAGCTGCTAGCCGGCAGCGGCATAGGCCCAGCGGACCTTGGCCATGCCGATGCACGCATCACGACCCAGCAGGAACTGCAGGTCTGTGCCAACGCCGTGGCCCGCCGGGAGGACATTGGCCTGGAGTTGGGCCAGCGCATGCGCGTGTCTGCCTACGGCATGCTGGGGTACGCGCTGCTGTCCAGTGCCACTTTGGGTGACGCCCTGGGCCTGGCATTGCAGTATCCGGCACTGCTGGGAACAGTTTTCACCTTGCGCCTGCTCGACGACGGCCACCGTGTCTGGCTCAGCGCCAGCGATTACCGGGATAGTCCTGCGCTGAGCGCTTTCAACGCCGAATTCTGCCTGGTGTCGTTGAAGGTCATCTGCGACGACTTGCTAGGCCATGATCTGCCGCTGCTTGGGGCGCGCTTCGAGCACCTGCGCCCGGGTTACCACGCGCGCTACAGGCGCCTGTTTCAGTGCCCAATCACCTTCGCCTCGCCTGACAACGCCTTCGCCTTCGAGCGGCACTGGCTGAGCGCGCCACTGCCTCTGGCCGACCCGATCACCCACAAGGCCATGAAGGAGCGATGCCGACGCCTGAACCTAGAATTCACCGGCCGGCAGGCATGGTTGGGGCGCGTTCGCCAACTGCTTGTCAACCAACTGGAAGCGGCGCCGGGCCTGGAGGGCCTGGCACGGCAGATGAATTGCTCGTCCCGTACACTTCGCCGTCACCTGCAGGCGCTGGGCAGCAGCTATCAGCAATTGCTCGATGAGTTGAAGTTCGAACGGGCCAAGGAACTGCTCGCCGACGGGCACATGCCGATCCACCGCATTGCCGAAACGCTTGGGTACAGCGAGACGGCCAGTTTCCGTCACGCCTTTGTGCGCTGGAGTGGCGTGGCGCCGACTCGGTTTCGCGGGTAAGCCTGCTGGTAGGCCTAGGGTAGCTGCCTCACACGATGAAGGTGTTCGACGTTGGCCATATCTATCCCCTTTTGGCCGGTTCAGATGTTCTCGCTGAGCGGCCCGTTCGTGACAATGAAGGCACGCCAGTACCCACCGGAGAACAACAATGCTGACGATCTATTCCGATGATCACCGCCTGCACCATGGCCGCTGCGAGCTGATCGATGGCAAGCTCATGCCTTGCTTCGAGATGCCTTCGCGTGCCGACCATGTCCTGGCCCAAGTCCGCAAACGCGAGCTGGGTGAGGTCAAAGGCCCTGATGATTTTGGCCGTACGCCATTGCTGCGCGTGCACAGCGCCGATTATCTCGACTTCTTCGAAGGCGCCTGGGCGCGCTGGGCAGCCATGGGCCAGGAGGGCGATCTGCTCCCCTATACCTGGCCTGCTCGCACGCTGCGGGCGGTCAAGCCTACAGGGTTGCACGGCGAGCTTGGTTACTACAGCTTCGATGCAGGTGCTCCGATCACGGCAGGCACCTGGCAGGCCGCCTACAGCGCAGCCCAGGTCGCGCTCACGGCGCAAGCGGCCATCGAGCAGGGTGCCCACGCCGCGTTCGCATTGTGTCGTCCACCGGGGCACCACGCGGCAGGCGACGTGATGGGGGGCTACTGCTACCTGAACAATGCAGCCATCGCTGCCCAGGCCTTCATCGACCAAGGACGGGCAAAGGTTGCCATCCTCGACGTGGACTACCACCACGGCAATGGTACCCAAGACATTTTCTACAGCCGCGCCGATGTTTTCTTCGCCTCCATCCATGGTGATCCTCAGGACGAATTCCCCTTCTTCCTGGGCTATGCCGACGAAACCGGGGCGGGTGCCGGCGAGGGCTGCAATGTGAATTATCCGCTACCGGCAGGCAGTGACTGGTCGACCTGGCGCGCAGCCCTGGAAGACGCTTGCGAACGCATCGCCGCGTATGAGCCTGAGGTAGTGGTGGTGTCGCTGGGGGTGGACACGTTCAAGGATGATCCGATCTCCCAGTTCAAGCTCGACAGCCCTGATTACCTGGAGATGGGCAAGCGCATCGCGCAGCTCGGCAAGCCCACCCTGTTCGTGATGGAAGGTGGCTATGCCGTGGAAGAAATCGGCATCAACGCCGTCAACGTGCTCGAAGGCTTCCAGCGCGCACAACCCGGAGCTCGATAATGGCCACGATCAAACAGCTACTCGCCCCTCTCGTCGCTGCGGTACTGTGCGCAGGCACCCTGCCCGCCCAGGCCGAACAGCGCACGCTGCGCGTGTACAACTGGTTCGACTACATCACCCCGCAGACGCTGACCGACTTTCAGAAGGACAGCAGTGTGAAGCTGGTGTATGACATCTTCGACACCAATGAAGCGCTGGAAGCCAAGTTGCTGACCGGCAACTCTGGTTACGATGTGGTGGTACCGTCCAACGTGTTTCTGGCCAAGCAGATCGAGGCCGGCGTATTCCAGCCGCTCGATCGCAGCAAACTGCCGAACTGGCAGCACCTGGACCCGGCCCTGATGAAGTTGATCGAAGCCAACGACCCCGGTAACCGCTTTGCCGTGCCGTACATGTACGGCACCATACTGATCGGCTTCAACCCGGCCAAGGTCAAGGCTGCGTTGGGGGAAAACGCACCTGTGGACAGTTGGGACCTGATCTTCAAGGAAGAGAACATCGCCAAGCTCAAGCAATGTGGCGTGGCCCTGCTCGACTCACCCTCCGAGATCATGCCGCTGGCCCTTCAATACCTGGGCCTGCCGCCCAACAGCGAAAACCCGCAGGACTACAAGAAAGCCGAAGCCCTGTTGCTGAAAATTCGCCCATCCGTCACCTACTTCCACTCCTCCAAGTACATGGCAGACATGGCCAACGGTGACATCTGCGTCGCTGTGGGCTACAGCGGCAGTTTCTCGCAGGCTGCCAACCGTGCCCGCGAGGCCAACAACGGTGTCGTGGTGGACATGCGCCTGCCCAAGGAAGGGGCGCCGATCTGGTTCGACATGCTGGCAATTCCAAAAAATGCTGCCAATCCGCAGGACGCTCACGCCTTTATCAATTACCTGCTCCGGCCTGAAGTGATTGCGCCGATCAGTGACTTCGTGGGCTATCCGAACCCGAATAAAGACGCTACGGACAAGGTGAGCCCAGCGATTCGCAACAACCCCAACTTGTATCCAACCGCCGATGCAATGACCAAGCTGTATACGCTAAAGCCACTGGCTCGCGATGCAGAGCGCGCACGCACACGGGCATGGACACGCATCAAGTCCGGATCATGACCACCTGCGGCTGGGGTCGTGGCCCCAGCCGCTCTTCACGGTGCGCCGTTCAAGACCGCCAGGCCTTGCGTAGCTTCAGCAAGGCCTCGGCGATTTCCCTTTCAGGCACTGCCGCAAAGCCCACTACCAGCCCTGCCCGTTTATCCACAGGGCACGTGCTGTCATCCAGCCAAAAATGGCTCAAGGGCGTCACTTCCACGCCAACTGCTTCGGCCTGGGCCACTAACGCCCTTTCCCGGCTGACGTTATCCACAGCCAGTGTGACATGCAGGCCAGCTGCGATATCCGGCATGGCGCCCATGCCTTGGATACCGGTAGGCCACCCGGCCAGTATCGCGTCGCGCCGTGCAAGGGCGGCCTTGCGCATGCGCCTTATATGCCGCTGAAAATGCCCACGCGCCATGAACTCCGCCATCACGCATTGACTGCTGATTTCCGAATGCCGGGAGGCCAGCGCCCTGCCCTGGCTGAAGGGTTTGGCCAATGCGGGCGGCAACACAAGATAACCAAGGCGCAGGGCTGGGAAAGCGATCTTGCCGAAGGTACCGACGTACAGGACCCGTCCATGTTGGTCCAGCGCAGCCAAGGGCGCCAGGGGCGCACCGCTGTAACGGTACTCGCCGTCGTAATCGTCTTCGATGATCCAGCCCTGGGTACGGCGGGCCCAGGCCAGCAGCTGTAGGCGTCGGGCCAGGCTCATGGTGACACCTGTCGGGTACTGGTGAGCCGGAGTCACGTAGGCCAGCCGACATTTTTCCAGCCGTTCGAGCTCGGTGCAATCCATTCCCTGTGCATCAACGGCGATACCCTTTACCTCAGCTCCGCTCAAAGCAAAGGCATGGCCCGCGGCGCGATAGCCCGGGTTTTCCACAGCCACGGTATCGCCAGCGCCTAGCAGCAACTGTGAACAAAGACTGATGGCGTCCTGTGCGCCATGGGTGATCACAATTTGTGCAGCTGTACAATTCAGCCCTCGCGAACGGCGCATGTAAGTAGCGATCAGCTCACGCAAGGCGGGTTCACCCGCCGGGTCCCCATAGCTCAACCTGACTGGAGACGGATTACGCCAGAAAGCCGCTTGCAGCTTGGCCCAGACGTCGAAAGGAAATAGGTCGAACGCGGGCAGGCCGACGCGAAACGCTCGTGGCTTGCCACCTCTGGGGGGTGCCAGATGATGTTTTTCGAGCAGTTGCAAGGCGGCATCAGCACGGCTGTAACTGGATAAATCCTCAGTGTCAGACGAAGAGTTTGTGGATAACCTTGTTGATAACCCAGGGTATAAGCCTGTGGATAGGTGTGTGGACAGTTTGCTCGATGTCCCTACATAGGTCCCATCACCGACCCGCGACTCGATGAAACCCTCCGCGTGAAGCTGCTCATAGGCCTGGACAACGCTGTTGCGCGAAATGCCCAACATCCTGGCTATTTCCCGGGTTGCAGGCAGCCGAGTACCGCTGCCCAGGCGACCATCGAGCATTCGTTCCCGTAGGGCTTGATACAACTGCTGGCTGAGCCCCAGACGGCGGTCTAGCGTGATCCCGGCAGGGTCGAAGGAAAGATCGTGATGCAACTCGCTCACGGCATTGGCTCTATCAAAAGCGGAGTAAATGGCTCTTACCGAGAGCCAATCTTGTGCATAGCATCACCCTTATACCTGCAAACGAACAGGCTGCGCACACGTGCCAGCTGCCAAGGGATAGCCCATGACGAACATTACCGTACGCCCGGTAACTGCCAACGACCACGCCACTTGGCTTGCCCTGTGGCAGGCCTACTTGCAGTTCTACAAGACAGAACTGTCCGAGACGGTCAGTCTCACGACCTGGGGGCGTCTGCTCGATACTCGCGAGCCCACGCACTCGGCGCTCGCCTGGCTGGATGAGAAAGCGGTGGGCATGGTCAACTTCATCTACCATCGTTCCAACTGGAGCATCGAGAATGCCTGCTACCTGCAAGACCTGTACGTGGCTGGCGAGCAGCGTGGCTTGGGTATTGGCCGCCAACTGATTCAGCACGTCTATCAGGCGGCGAGCGCGGACGGCTGCACCAAGGTGCACTGGTTAACCCATGAAACCAACTCCACTGCCATCGACCTGTATGAGCGGGTAGCCGAGCGCTCAGGGTTCATTCAATTCCGTAAAGGGGTCTAGGCCAGCATGAGCGATACATTGAACTGGAAGCCGGCCAGCGCGCCCACGGCGCAGCCTATCGATGGGCATTTCATTCGCCTGGAAAAACTCGAGCCTGCACGGCATGGCGACGATCTATGGGAGGTGCTGCAAGGTGCGGCTGCCGATCCAGCGCTGTGGGATTACCTGCCTTATGGCCCATTTGCCGAGCGCGCAGGGTTCGACCGTTGGCTGCAAGTCAACGCTGCGGGTAAAGACCCACTGTTCTTCACCGTCATCGATCGCACCTCGGGCCAGGCGCAGGGGCTGCTCAGCTTGATGTCGATCGTGCCCGATCATGGTCGCATCGAGATTGGTCACGTTGCCTTCGGAGCCGCGATGCAGCGAACGCCCAAGAGCACCGAGGCGGTGTATCTGCTGGCAAGACTTGGCTTTGCGCTCGGCAACCGACGCCTCGAATGGAAGTGCAACAACGCCAATGCTCGCTCCAGACGCGCAGCTGAGCGATTGGGCTTCGTTTTCGAAGGCGTGTTCCGAAAGCATCTGGTGGTAAAGGATCACAACCGGGATACCGCCTGGTATTCGATTACCGATGACGAGTGGCCGCAGGTGGCCGCCGCTTTCGAGCGCTGGTTGAGCGCTGAGAACCAAAGCCCGGCAGGTCAGTTGCGAACGCTCGAGGCATGCCGCCTGGCAAGCCCTTGAAGGAACGCACCCTGATAAAAAAGGGGAGCATTGCGCTCCCCCGAGGTTAACCCATGGTCAAGGGATCAGGTTCAGCCCTCGATCTCGATCAGGATTTCGCCCGGCGTCACGCGATCGCCCTTGCCCACGTGGATGGCCACGACCTTGCCCGCGATAGCCGCCTGCACTTCGGTTTCCATTTTCATCGCCTCGGTGATGAGCACAGCCTGCCCGGCTTTGACCGTATCACCTTCCTTGACCAGCACATCGACGATGTTGCCAGGCATGGTGGTGCTGACATGGCCCGGGGCGCTGGCCTGCTTGCGCTTGCTGCTACCGCCGCTGACGAACTCGTTGAGCGGCTCGAACACCACCTCTTCCGGCATGCCGTCGATCGACAGGTAGAAGTGACGCTTGCCCTCTGCCTTGACGCCTACACCGGTGATGTCCACGCGGTAGGTTTCACCGTGCACATCGATCACGAATTCGGTCGGTACGCCTTCTCCGCCCGGGGCGGAAACGGCGCCGGCTTCAGGGATAGGCAGCAGCGCTTCGGGGGCCAGGGTGCCGGCCTCGCGCTCTTCCAGGAATTTGCGGCCAATGTCCGGGAACATGGCGAACGTCAGCACGTCCTCTTCACAGCGCGCCAGGGCCCCGATGTCGGCACGCAGCTTGGTCATCTCCGGTTTGAGCAGATCGGCCGGGCGTACATCGATCACCTCTTCGCTGCCGATCGCTTGCCGACGCAGTTGCTCGTTGACCACCCCCGGCGCCTTGCCGTAACCGCCTTGCAGGTACAGCTTCACCTCGTTGGTGATGGTCTTGTAGCGCTCACCGGCCAGTACGTTGAAGAATGCCTGGGTGCCGACGATCTGCGAAGTGGGGGTAACCAGCGGTGGAAAGCCCAGGTCTTCACGCACACGCGGGATTTCCGCCAGCACTTCGTTCATGCGGTTCAGCGCGCCCTGCTCCTTGAGCTGGTTGGCCAGGTTGGAAATCATGCCGCCTGGCACCTGGTTGACCTGCACGCGGGTATCCACGGCAGTGAACTCGCTTTCGAACTGGTGATATTTCTTGCGTACGGCATAGAAATACAGGCCGATCTCCTGCAGCAGCTCCAGGTCCAGCCCGGTATCGAACTCGCTGCCTTTGAGCGCCGCCACCATGGACTCGGTACCCGGATGGCTGGTGCCCCAGGCGAAGCTGGAAATGGCGGTGTCGATGTGATCAGCGCCGTTTTCCACAGCCTTGAGCTGACACATGGCAGCCAGGCCCGCGGTGTCGTGCGAGTGAATGAAGACCGGCAGCGACTGCTCGGCTTTGAGTGCCTTGACCAACTCGCCGGTGGCAAACGGGGTGAGCAGGCCGGCCATGTCCTTGATGGCGATCGAGTCGCAACCCATGGCCTCCATCTGCCTGGCCTGATTCACGAACGCCTCGATGGTGTGCACCGGGCTGGTGGTGTAGGCGATGGTCCCCTGGGCGTGCTTGCCCGAGGCTTTGACCGCCTCGATGGCCACACGCAGGTTACGCACATCGTTCATGGCGTCGAAGATGCGGAATACATCGATGCCATTGACGGCGGCCTTGGCGACGAATGCCCTGACCACATCGTCGCTGTAGTGACGGTAACCCAGCAGGTTCTGGCCGCGCAGCAGCATTTGCAGGCGCGTGTTGGGCAGTGCTGCACGCAGCTTGCGCAGGCGCTCCCACGGGTCTTCCTTCAAGAAACGCACACAAGCATCGAAGGTGGCGCCACCCCAGACTTCCAGTGACCAATAACCGACCTTGTCGAGTTTCTCGCAGATCGGCAGCATGTCTTCGGTGCGCATGCGGGTGGCCAACAGGGACTGGTGGGCGTCGCGCAGGATCGTATCGGTTACGTGAATCTTCTTGGACATTGTTATCTCCTCGTCGCGGCAAGCTTCGCGCCTCAGTCGGCCTGCACAGACGCGTTGGCGCCGGCTGGCAATCTGGGTTCGCAGCGTGCAGCTGTATTCAAATGCCTGCGTGGGCGGCGATGGCGGCAGCGATGGCCAGGGCCAGCTCTTCGGGTTTGCGCTTGATCGAATAGTTGGTCAGTTCCGGGTGGGTCTCAACGAAGCTGGTGTTGAACTGACCGCTACGAAATTCCGGATTACGCAGGATTTCCTGGTAGTACGCCGCGGTGGTCTTGACCCCCTGAACGCGCATGTCATCCAAGGCCCGCAGGCCGCGATCCATGGCCTCTTCCCACGTCAATGCCCACACCACCAGCTTCAGGCACATCGAGTCGTAGAACGGTGGAATGGTGTAGCCGGTGTAAATGGCGGTATCGGTACGTACACCTGGGCCACCCGGCGCGTAATAACGGGTGATCTTGCCAAAGCTGGGCAGGAAGTTGTTCTTCGGGTCTTCGGCATTGATCCGAAACTGCAGGGCATAACCACGGTGCTGGATATCTTCCTGCTTCACCGACAGGGGCAGGCCCGATGCGATGCGGATCTGCTCACGCACGATATCGATACCGGTGATTTCCTCGGTGATGGTGTGCTCGACCTGCACGCGTGTGTTCATTTCCATGAAGTACACTTCGCCATCGGCCAGCAGAAACTCCACGGTACCGGCATTCTCGTAGTCCACCGCCTTGGCTGCACGCACTGCCAGGTCGCCGATGTACGCGCGTTGCTCGGGCGTGAGTTGAGGGCTCGGAGCAATTTCGATGAGCTTCTGGTTACGCCGCTGGATGGAGCAGTCGCGCTCGAACAAGTGCACGACGTTGCCAAAGCTGTCGCCGAGAATCTGCGCCTCGATGTGCTTGGGGTTGACGATGCACTTTTCCAGGAACACTTCTGCCGAACCGAATGCCTTGGTGGCCTCGGAGATCACACGCGGGAAGTTCTGCTCCAATTCTTCACGGCTGTTGCAGCGGCGGATACCACGGCCGCCACCGCCCGACGTCGCCTTGAGCATGACCGGATAACCAATGCGGTCGCCTTCACTGAGCGCCTCGTGAATGTCGGCGACGTTACCCTCTGTGCCAGGGGTGACCGGAACGCCTGCGGCGATCATGGTGCGGCGCGCTTCGGTCTTGTCGCCCATGCGGCGAATGACGTCGGCAGCGGGCCCGATGAACTTGATCCCGCGCTCGGCGCAGATCTCGGCCAACTCCGCGTTTTCCGAGAGAAAACCATAGCCAGGGTGCAGGGCATCGCAGCCCGTTTCCACGGCCAGGTTCACCAGCTTGCGCGGGTTCAAATAACCGGCCAGTGGCTCTGCGCCAATGCTGTAAGCCTCGTCTGCACGCTTTACATGCAGCGCATGCCGGTCGGCGTCGGAAAAGATCGCTACCGAGCGGATGCCCATTTCGGCGCAAGCGCGCACGATCCGAACTGCAATTTCACCTCGGTTGGCGATCAGGATTTTTTTTATCACTGGATTCTTCCCAAAGCCGTATGAACAGTCGACACGGTTCTACCGGTCGGCGCGTGACCCGTTGTTGTTTGGCCAGTCGCAGATTCACCCTAGCGCTGTAGGTCGATAAACAAAAATCAATATTTGTTAGGGACAGTATTAGCAAAAGCTTATAGTGAAGTTACAAGGTATTGCCGACGAGACGAATAAAATGCGTAAGTCCTTGATGCGTATGACATTGCGCCAGTTGCAGATCTTCAATGAGGTGTGTGACCTTCGCTCCTATAGCCGCGCGGCCGAAGAGATGGCACTCACGCAACCCGCCGTTAGTCTACAGATCCGCCAACTCGAAGAGCTGATTGGCCAGCCGTTGTTCGAATACGTGGGCAAGAAGTTGTACCTCACGGAAGCCGCCGAAGCGCTGCAACGCGCCAGTCACGACATCTTCGGGCGTCTGGAAAGCCTGGATATGCAGTTGTCGGACATGCAGGGGTCTTTGCAAGGGCAGTTGAAGCTGGCGATCGAGTCCAGCGCCAAGTACTTCGTGCCGCATCTGTTCGCGGCATTCAAGCAGCGCCATCCGGAGGTCAACTTGACCTTGACCGTGGTCAACCGGGCACAGGCCATCAGGCGGCTGTCCGATAACCGTGATGACCTGATCATCATGTCCATGGTGCCGCAGGACATGGGGCTGGACTTCCTGCCGTTCCTGAACAACCCGATCATCGCCGTCGCACCGCCCGAGCATGCCCTGTGCAGGCTGCCGCAGCTGCGCCTGCAGGACCTCGAGCCCCACACGCTGCTGGTACGCGAACAAGGCTCAGGCACACGCAAGGCCTGTGAGGAATATTTCAAGGAAAAGCGCGTGCACTTCACGCAAACCCTCGAAGTGGCCTCGGCCGATGCCCAGCGTGAATGCGTGATCGCCGGGCTGGGCATCGCGTTGTTGACCCGCCATGCCGTGAACATGGAGCTGGCCACGAGAAACCTAATCGAACTGCCCGTCGAAGAATTACCGCTGTACCGCAGCTGGTGCGTCGTTCAATCCAAGGCCAAGCGGCAATCGCCGGTCGCACTCGCCTTTCAGGCGTTCATACGCAGCGAGCGGTCACTGATCAGCGCATTGGTCGAGCGATTTTCAGGTCAGTCGGTGCCGCTGTCTGCCAGGCAGTGAGCCCTTCGAAGTCAGGGTAATCGGCGACATCACGCAGGAGCTGCCGTTGGTCACAGTAGCTTTCGATGGCGCGGCGATACGCCATGCGTCGCTGGTCCTTTTCCTGCTGCTTGCGAGCCTTGGCGTTAGGTTGGTAGATACCGTCGTGGTCACGAGCCATTGCCTGATTCCCAGAAAGGATGCGGAAGGCTCAGACTGACCCAGCGGTTTTACCGTTTGGAGGCGCGATGATGACAGCGTCGTGACCGATGATGGCTTCTACTCGAAGAACCGAAGCAGGCCTCAGTCGTCATGAGCCTTGATCGACTTGGGCGACAGTCGCAGGCTACGCAGGCTGCGCTTCACGCTCTTGAGGTGGTTGACCAGGCTTGGCCCGCGCGCCATGGCAACGCCCATGGCCAGCACGTCGATGACCACCAGATGGGCAATGCGCGAGGTCAGGGGCGTATAGATCTCGGTGTCTTCGTGAACGTCAATGGCCAGGTTGACCGTGGACAGTTCGGCCAACGGGGTCTGGCTGGGGCACAGCGTGATCAGATTGGCGCCGCTTTCGCGGACCAGGTTGGCCGTGATCAGCAAGTCCTTCGAACGGCCTGATTGCGAAATGCACACCGCCACATCGCCAGGCTTGAGCGTCACCGCAGACATGGCCTGCATGTGCGGGTCGGAGTACGCCGCCGCGCTGAGCAGCAAACGGAAGAACTTGTGCTGGGCATCTGCTGCCACGGCCCCGGATGCGCCGAAACCATAGAACTCCACACGCTGCGCCTGTGCCATGGCGCTGACGGCCTGCTGCAGCGCCTGTGGGTCAAGGTGCTCGCGTACCTCCATCAGGGTATGCAAGGTCGTGTCGAATATCTTCAGGCTGTAATCGGCGACGGAGTCGTCTTCATGAATAGCGAACTGACCAAAACTGGCCCCGGCGGCCAGGCTCTGCGCCAGTTTCAACTTCAGGTCCTGGAAACCCGAGCACCCGATGGCCCTGCAAAAACGCACAATGGTCGGTTCACTGATGCCGACACTGTGGGCCAGGTCTGCCATCGAGCTGTGCATGACGGCGGCTGGGTCCAGCAGCACATGATCGGCCACTTTCAGTTCCGATTTGCGCAGCAGGTGGCGCGATTGGGCGATATGTTGCAACAGATTCACGGGCTGGACTCGGGTTATGATCGACTGGCCGGGTTGTAGCTTTCTTGTAGTTATACTACATGGACGGCAACCCGCCCAGTTAAACGAACGTGGAGCGTGGTGGTTTGACTATTCCTTGCGACATTCTGGTCTTCGGTGGCACGGGTGACCTGGCCCTGCACAAGTTGCTGCCAGCGCTCTACCACCTGTTTCGCGAAAGCCGTCTGGACCCAGCCGTGCGGATAATCGCCCTGGCCAGACGCCACCTGCTGCGCGATGACTACCTCAAACTTGCAGAGCGACATTGTCGGGCACAAATCGCTCGCCGCGACTTTGACGAAGAAATCTGGCGTCGGTTTTGTGCACGGGTCGACTATTTCGCGATGGATGCGACACAGAGTGCTGATTTCGTTCGGCTGGCGCGCTACCTGGGTGAGCCAGGGGGCCTGATGCGGATCTTCTACCTTGCCACCGCGCCTTCGTTGTTCGCTCCCATTGCAAGTCATCTGCACATCGCCGGTCTCGCCGACAGCGAAGCACGTATCGTGCTGGAAAAGCCGATCGGTCAGTCCTTGTCGTCGGCCACTGCCATCAACGAAGCGATCGGAGCGGTATTTGAAGAGCGACAGGTTTTTCGTATCGACCATTACCTGGGCAAGGAAACCGTACAGAACCTCATGGCGCTGCGGTTCGCCAACGCACTGCTCGAACCCGTCTGGCGCAACGGCCAGGTCGATCACGTCCAGATAAGTGTCGGCGAGACGCTGGGCGTAGAAAACCGTGGCGGCTACTACGATCGTGCAGGCGCAATGCGCGACATGTTGCAAAACCATCTGCTCCAGCTGCTCTGCCTGGTAGCCATGGAACCGCCGGCCCAGTTCGAGGCGGAGGCAGTGCGTGACGAGAAGGTGAAAATACTGCGGGCGCTTCAGCCGATTACTGGGCAAGACGTTCAGGAGAAAACCGTTCGAGGTCAGTACGGTGCCGGGCACATCGGCGGTCAGGAGGTATGCGCGTACTACTTCGAAAAAGACGTCGACAATGACAGCGACACCGAGACCTTTGTCGCCATAGAAGCACACATCGACAACTGGCGCTGGGCCGGGGTGCCGTTCTATTTGCGTACAGGTAAACGCATGGCAAGGCGTTCTTCGCAAATTGTGCTCCAGTTCAAACCCGTTCCGCACGAACTGTTCGAAGGGGGTCAGGTGAACCAGCTACTGATCCAGTTGCAGCCAGACGAGCGGATCAGCCTGCGGATGATGACCAAGACCCCAGGCAAGGGCATGCGCCTGGAGCCGGTCGATCTGGACTTGAACCTGGCCCAGGTTTTCAGCCAGACGCGCCGCTGGGAGGCCTACGAACGCTTGCTGCTGGACGTACTCGAAGGCGATTCGACCTTGTTCATGCGCCGGGATGAAGTAGAAGCTGCCTGGGCGTGGATTGACCCCATCATCGAAGGCTGGGAGGAGCATTTCCAGGCCCCGCGCTCCTATCCTGCCGGGAGCAGTGGCCCGGAGCAGGCCAATAGCCTACTGGCCCGACACGGCAGACACTGGCATGCATGAAGCGTTGCCCAATCGAAGGTTTCCTTGAAAGCAGCGACAGTAGCGATGCGCGTTTGCGCTACTTATCATCAAGGAGGCTCCCATGAGCACACTCAAGAACTTCGTTGCTTACAACCAAACCGCTGGCGGCCAAACGTCCTTCAGGGTTCACGGCGTCGTCACCGTTCCCAGCCCGGCGTACGAACCAGTGCTGGTCGAACCGGTCAGACGCCACCGAGGTGGCTGGGAGGTCCTGGAACTCAAGCTGGTAGACACCGGTGTCATCGCCATGTCAGTGATGACCGAAAAGACCGTTGAGTACGTCCATGAGGGCGCGAGCGGTTTCAAGACGCTGGAAATCATTCACGGAAGTGACAACCTGCGGATCGCCATCGAGGACATTCAAGCGCCCAACTGATGTAGGCGGCCCGTACGCCCAGGATCGAGCCTTGGCTTGAGCCGGGCGCGATGGTCGCGATGAACGGCAGGGGATGAAGGTGAACATTTATACAGTAGGTGTTTGCCCCTGGCTCGGCCTCCCCCTAGAATGTCGAGATGAGCACAGATGACCTCTCCCTCCTGCTGAATTCCCTCAATGACGCCCAACGCCAGGCTGTAGCGGCCACGGTCGGGCGTCAACTGGTGCTTGCTGGCGCCGGTTCCGGTAAAACACGTGTGCTGGTGCACCGCATCGCCTGGCTTATCCAGGTGGAGCAGGCATCGCCGCATTCGATCCTGTCGGTGACCTTCACCAACAAGGCTGCTGCGGAAATGCGCCACCGGATCGAGCAACTGTTGGGCATCAACCCTGCAGGAATGTGGGTGGGGACATTCCACGGTCTGGCGCATCGGCTCTTGCGTGCTCACTGGCAGGAAGCGGGGCTTGTGCAGAACTTCCAGATTCTGGACAGCGACGATCAGCAGCGCCTGGTCAAACGGGTGATGCGCGAGTTGGGGCTGGACGAACAGAAGTGGCCGGCACGCCAGGCTCAATGGTTCATCAACGGCCAGAAAGACGAAGGCCTGCGCCCGCAGCACATTCAGCCAGGCGGCGACCTGTTCTTGACCACCATGCGCGACGTCTATACCGCCTATGAGCAGGCCTGCGAGCGCGCGGGTGTCATCGATTTTTCCGAATTGCTGCTGCGCGCCCTGGATTTGTGGCGCGATCACCCAGGCCTGTTGGCCCACTACCAGCGCCGCTTCCGTCACGTACTGGTCGATGAGTTCCAGGACACCAACGCCGTGCAGTACGCCTGGCTACGTCTGCTGGCCCGCGGTGGTGACAGCCTGATGGCGGTGGGTGATGACGATCAGTCGATCTACGGCTGGCGCGGGGCGAAGATCGAGAACATCCACCAGTACACGGCCGACTTCCCAGATGCCGAGACGATCCGCCTGGAGCAGAACTACCGCTCCACCGGTGGCATCCTCAAGGCTGCCAACGCCCTGATCGCCAATAACAGCGGGCGTTTAGGCAAGGAATTGTGGACCGACATGGGTGAGGGTGAACCCATTACGCTGTACGCCGCCTACAACGAACATGACGAAGCGCGTTATGTGGTCGAGACCATTGAAAGCCTGATCAAGCAAGGCAACGCGCGTGACGAAATGGCTATTCTGTATCGCTCGAACGCCCAGTCGCGGGTGCTTGAGGAAGCCTTGCTGCGCGAGCGGATTCCGTACCGCATCTATGGTGGCCAGCGCTTCTTCGAGCGGGCAGAGATCAAGAATGCCATGGCCTACCTGCGACTGATTGAAGGCCGCGGTAACGATGCCGCGCTGGAGCGCGTGATCAACGTGCCGCCACGCGGTATTGGCGAGAAAACCGTCGAGGCCATTCGCGAGCATGCACGTCACAGCCAGGTATCGATGTGGCAGGCGATGTGCCAGCTGATCGCAGCAAAGGCGCTCAAGGGCCGGGCTGCCAGCGCCCTGGGTGCATTCATCGAGCTGATCGACGGGCTTGCAGCCAAAGTCGAAGACATGCCGCTGCATACCATGACGCAAACCACCCTCGAACAATCCGGGCTGATCATCTATCACCAGGAAGAAAAAGGTGAAAAGGGTCAGGCACGGGTGGAAAACCTTGAGGAACTGGTTAGCGCAGCGCGCAACTTCGAATCGACCGAAGAAGACGCCGACCTCTCCCCACTGTCCGCCTTCCTGGGTCACGCTTCGCTAGAAGCCGGCGATACGCAGGCTGACGAGCACGAGGACAGTGTGCAGCTGATGACCTTGCACAGTGCCAAAGGCCTGGAGTTCCCCTACGTGTTCCTGGTGGGCATGGAGGAAGGCCTGTTCCCGCACAAGATGAGCCTGGAGGAGCCAGGTCGTCTTGAAGAAGAACGTCGCCTGGCCTACGTGGGCATCACCCGCGCCATGCATCAGCTGGTCATGACCTATGCCGAGACAAGACGGCTGTACGGTAGTGAAACCTACAACAAGGTATCTCGCTTCGTACGCGAGATTCCTGCTGGTCTGGTGCAGGAGGTACGTCTGTCGAACAGCGTCAGCCGCCCGTTCGGCACCCCGAAGACCGCCCTCAACAGCCACCTGTTTGCCAATGCGGATATTCCCGAAACCGCATTCAGCCTTGGCCAGCGTGTACAGCATTCCGTTTTCGGTGAAGGGGTCATCCTGAATTTCGAAGGCTCCGGGGCCCAGGCACGTGTACAGGTCAATTTTGCCGAAGGCAGCAAGTGGTTGATGATGGGCTACGCCAAGCTTGAAGCCATCTGAAGGCAAGCATCGGCCCAGGGGCGCACCCAGGTTTGAACGCCTGCGCCGTTGCTTGCTCAAATAGGTCATACCAAGCAAAAGCTCGAAACATTATGTCGCTGGTCATATGCCTTGGAACATGTGCACCATGACGCGCGTGCAATCCACAACAGGGGATATCCCATTTATGCAACGTTTTCTTAGCATCGCACTGGCGCTCTGCGTCGGCCTGACGCTGAGCCTGGACGCCAACGCCAAGCGATTCGGCGGCGGCAAGAGCGCTGGCTCCGCGCCCATTCACCAGACCCGTCAAGCTACGCCGAACACGCCTGCCGCCGCGCCGACCGCTCCTGGCCGCGCACCGGCCGCCGCCAGCGGTGCTTCGCGCTGGTTGGGCCCTCTGGCGGGCTTGGCCGCCGGTGGTCTGCTGGCATCCATGTTCATGGGTGACGGCTTCGAAGGCTTCCAGATCATGGACTTCCTGATCATCGCGCTCATCGCCTTCCTGGTGTTCCGCTTCATCGCCGCACGGCGACGTCAGCAGCAGCCACACATGGCCATGCCTGGCAATGCCCCCATGCAGCGTGAAGCACAGGGTCAGCCTGCACAGCCAAACATTTTCGGCGGTTCGACTGCGCCGGCGGCAGCGCCATCGCCTGTCATCAACGCGCCAGCCTGGTTCAATGAACAAAGCTTCCTGGCAGCTGCCCGCAATCACTTCCAGTCGCTGCAGCAGCACTGGGACGCCAATGAAATGGACAAGATCGCCGAGTTCGTGACCCCGCAGATGCTTGAGTTCCTCAAGCGCGAGCGTGCCGAGCTGGGTGATGGCTTCCAGTCCACCTACATCGACAACCTCGATGTACAGCTGGACGGCGTCGATGAGCGTGACGACCGTACTGACGCTACTCTCACCTTCCGCGGCGTATCGAAGAACTCGCGCTTCGACCAAGGTGAACAGTTCAGCGAAAGCTGGCACATGGTACGTGCCAAGGGCGAGAACCAGCCTTGGCTGGTCGCGGGTATCCGTCAAAACGGTTAATCCGGTCCAAAAACCACGGGCGTATCCGTAAGCTATTACTTTTGGGGCTGCTCTGCAGCCCATCGCGGCAAAAGGCCGCTCCTGTAAGGTCTCGTGATGCCGTCAATTCGGGTGCCACGCGGTCAATGTAGGAGCGGCCTTGTGCCGCGATGGGCCGTAAAGCGGCCCCAACCATTTCAAGTGAACAGCATTCCGGGCCTACCGGGGTTTTTGCTTTTGCCATAGCGCACTACTAGGGTATAACCCGCAGCGTTGTCATCTAGGTCAGAGGAAGTGAATCGTGGAAGAAGTGATTGAACAACTCCGTGAAGCCAACGAGCCAGTACCGGTCCCCCTTGAGCTTCCAGACGAGGATCAGTTGGTTGAAATCGAAGAGCAGCTGTTCATCAACATTCCGTTCGTGTTCAAGGAGTTCCTGCTGAACGTCAGCGATGTGGTCTATGGCTCGCTGGAACCTGTCACGGTGACTGACCCTCAGTCACACACCTACCTCCCGGACGTTGCTGCAAATGCCTGGGACGCCGGGGTGCCTCGGGAACTGATTCCGCTGTGCCAGGATGGCGACAATTACTATTGCGTCGAGGAAGATGGCACCGTGGTGCTGTGGGATGCCGATGAGGAACTCGTCGGTGAGGACAGCTGGGAATCGGTTTGGCATTGGGCACGGGACGTGTGGCTAGAGAGCTGATCAGCCTCACCCCCACCTCGGTCGAAGGACCTTGCGGGCCGTGATTACGGCCCGTCTGCAGCAGACGCCACTGGGGTCAGTGGCCGTTGTCCCGATTGTTCTCCAGCGTTTCGAGTAACGCAATCTGCATGCGTGTATGCACCCGGATGAACCAACGCCATAACAAAGCGACCACCACCGCTGCCACGATGGCAATGATCAGCAATAGCTCGTTGGTGGGTAGAATGCTCGCCGACAACGCCGACAGCAGCAAAAAGATCACCAGCAGCGAAATCAGCGGAATGACTTCAGCAATCACGCGCCGTACGCGCTGAGTATGGCGCCCAGCCATTTCAGGCTTGACGCCCATTTCGGCCAGCAGCATCGATAGCGCTTTGAGTTTGCGGTAAGCCGCGATCAGAAAAGGTAGCGAAAGCAGTAATGCAGCCCCCCAGATCACCGCCTTCTGCTGGCTCACATCGCTGATCCACTGGCTGAGCCAAGTGCCAAGCCGCCCTGCGAAGTAACCGCCGCTGAAGAATATGGCGATGACCAACGCCAGGTTCACGCCGACCTGCAACAATATGCGCCGTATCATCGCCGCCATCAGGGCACTCTGGCCCTGAGGCTGGATGTTGCGCAGCCACTCCCCATACAAGGACAGCACGCGAGCCAGCCGCCCAGGCACTACGTTACCCAGTTTTATCGACAGCGGATCAGCGGCACGAATCAGATACGGTGTCAGTAGCGTGGTAATGGCCGAGACGGCGACCGCCACCGGGTAGAGGAAGTCGCTGGTGACCTGCAGGGTCATCCCTAAGGCCGCAATGATGAATGAAAACTCGCCGATCTGAGACAGGCCCATACCCACCCGCAACGAGGTGCGCCCGTCGTTTCCCGCGATGAAAGCGCCCATGCCACAGGACAGCATCTTGCCCAGTACAACGGCCAAGGTAATGACCACAATCGGCCAAGCGTAGTCGACCAATACCTGCGGATCGATCATCAAGCCAATTGCGACGAAGAATATGGCGCTGAACAAATCCCTGACAGGTTCGATCAGACGCTCGATTTTCAACAACTGCCGCGACTCGGCCATGATGGCACCAATCAGGAAAGCCCCCAGGACCATGCTGTATTCGAGTTTCACGACCAGCAGACAGAATCCGAAGCACAGACCCAGCACTGTGATGAGCAGCATCTCGTTACTTTCGAACTTGGCCACATAAGCCAGTACGCGCGGTACCAGAAGAATGCCGATCACCAAGGCAACGATCATGAACAAGGACAGCTTGCCGACGGTTGAAAAGACCTCCCCCGAACTGACGGTGCCGCTGACGGCGATACCCGACAGCAGTGCGATGATGCCGATACCCAGGATGTCTTCGACAATCAACACACCGAATATCAGCTGTGCAAACCGTTCGTTCTTCATCTTCAGGTCATTGAGGGCCTTGACGATGATCGTGGTCGAGGAAATGGCGAGAATGGCGCCCAGGAACAAGGAGTCCATGGTGTTCCAGCCGAACCAACGCCCAATCTCGAAGCCGATCCAGATCATCAATACAATTTCCAGAAAAGCTGCTATGAAGGCCGTGGCGCCAACTTTGAACAGCTTGCGCAGGCTGAACTCGAGGCCCAGGCAAAACATCAGGAAAATCACGCCAAGCTCGGCGAGCGTTTTGATGGTGTCTTCGTCGTGAATCAGGCCGAAGGGGGGCGTGTGGGGGCCTATGATGAAACCGGCGACGATATAACCGAGCACCACTGGCTGCTTGAGACGGTGAAAAACAATGGTGACCACGCCTGCAACCAGCATGATGACCGCCAGGTCCTGAATGAAGCTGATGGCATGCATGACGTGATTCTCCTTCTCTCGTCTTGGGCTGTGCTAACGGGCAGGTCGCGCCTGCGCCGAGGCGGGCCCAAGCAAGCAGCGAGTACACACTGTATTCATTGAAAGCGTGCCCATGTTGCATGGGCGTACTCAGATTAACATCGCGCCTTCCCATGAACTGTCGATGCAATATGATGAAACAGATCGACTGCTATCAGGCCGTCACTGGCATAAACAGCGTGACGCTTCAAAGCATGGGAGCGTCCCGTTAAACGCAGGCTGTCGCTTCAACAGAACAGAGCGCCTGCTAGCCTTTGGCGCGATTGCGCACACTCTTACCGTGAGCATTTTATGGAACCTGGAAACGCCCAGCTGAGCATGACCGTCTTGATGACACCCGACATGGCGAATTTCTCTGGCAACGTACATGGCGGAACGCTGCTCAAGTACCTCGACGAAGTCGCGTATGCGTGTGCCAGCCGCTATGCAGGCTCCTATGTAGTCACGCTGTCAGTCGACCAGGTCATCTTTCGCGAGCCGGTGCATGTAGGCGAGCTGGTCACTTTCCTGGCGTCGGTGAACTACACCGGCAATACTTCCATGGAGGTCGGTATCAAGGTCGTTACCGAGAACATCCGTGAACGCTCGGTGCGCCATTCCAACAGCTGCTTTTTCACCATGGTGGCCGTGGACGATAATCGACGGCCAGTTTCGGTTCCCCCGCGTCAACCGCAGAGTAGCGAAGAGAAACGCCGATTCCTGCAAGGCCAGCAGCGACGGCAGATTCGCCAGGAACTGGAAAAGCGCTATCAGAACCTGAAAACCGACGGCGTCTAGGCGTTCAACAACCTCGCCTCAAAACGTACGCGCGGGTGGGCGATGCGGTCCTGGGCACGTATCAGCTGCAGCTCGTAACTGGCGCAGGCCTGAGTTTCCAGCAGTACTTCATGTACGGCGGAGGCTGCAAACTCGAATGCCTGTTCCCAGCTGTCGCCAAGCAGCACCCGCGCCATGAACAAACCGGAAGTCAGGTCACCCACGCCTACCGGTTGCTTGGGGAAGGCCAGCAGCGGGCGGCGCAAATGCCAGCTGTGTTCGGCCGTCACCAACAGCATCTCGAACTGGTCCTCTGCGCGCCCCGGGTAAGCCAGGTGCTTGACCAGCACAACCTTGGGCCCTTTGAGCAGAAGACTGCGAGTCATGCCTACGCAATCCTCCAGTGATGCCGCGCGCCGGCCACAGAAGCTGTCCAGCTCCAGCTGGTTAGGGCACAGGATGTCAGCCTTTGTGACCGCTTGTTCCAGCAAAAACTGGCTAACCTGTGGCGATACGATGCACCCCTTTTCAGGATGGCCCATGACTGGATCGCACAGGTACAACGCCCTCGGGTTGACGGCCTTTATTCGCGCCACGCCTTCCAGAATCGCGCGCCCCTGCTCGGCACTGCCGAGGTAGCCCGAGAGCACGGCATCACACTCCCCCAGCTCACCGATGTTGGAAATGCCTTCCACCAACGCTGGAATTTGCGTTGGAGCAAGCACGTCTCCGCTCCACTGGCCATACTGAGTGTGATTGGAGAACTGCACCGTGTTGAGCGGCCACACATTGATGCCGATACGCTGCATGGGGAATACCGCAGCGCTGTTGCCGGCGTGGCCGAACACCACATGGGACTGGATGGCGAGCAGGTGCGGGGTACGTTTCATGCGAGTCATTTCCAAAGCTGTTCAAGAATCATGCAACGCGCAGTATGAACGTGATTGCCACCTGTACGACAGGCCAGGGACGCAGTTAAGCTGAATCGATCGGTTGGGAGCCTACGCACATGTTGACCCTGGAGAACCTGTTAGTCCTGATGGTGATGGCCACGGCAGGCGCTTGGCTGTGGCACAACCACGGTCTGCGCGAGAAGGCCTTGGAAAGGGTCAAACAGCATTGCGCAAAGCTTGACCTTCAGTTGCTCGATGACGCCGTCGCGCTCAAACGTATTGCCTTCGTGCGTGATGCCAAGGGTCGCAAGCGCCTGGCACGTCTCTATGGCTTCGAATTTACCGTGACAGGGGAGCAACGTCACCCTGGTACCGTGACTCAGTTCGGCGCGCACAGCATGCAGATAGAGCTGGCACCCTACCCCTTCGAAATCAAGACGCCCCCGCGGGCGGACAATGTGATCGAAATGCAGCAGTGGCGCCAGCAACATGACCGTTGGCACAACTGATCAAGGCATAAGGCAGCTCTGCAAGCGGGCTTCCAACTCGTCCACAGGCTGAGGCCTCTCGAAAATCAATTCCAGGCGACTGTCGGCTGTCCATTCACTGGGCTGCCAGGGCGCCAACTTGCCTTCGAGTGCATTGAACGAGCATCTGCCTTGTGCTGTGTGGATAACACCCTTGGCACGCCTCCACTTCAGCGACTTCAATAGCTCATCTATGGCCTGTGGATAAAAGCGCTGCTGGGGGTGCCAGCGCCAGCCTATGCTCCACCCATCCTCTCCTTGAACTACCTGGCGTATCGGCTCGCGCCGGTCCGCCCAAAGAGCACGCATGGCCTTCGGTGGATTGTCGACAATCCCGATATCGCTATCAGGGCTGTCAACAATCTTGTTTTGATAGACAGGCAGACTATTGAAAGGAAGCTGACCTTGCATCGTCCATATCAGCCTTTTCCCTGGGAATTCTTTATTTATCAACAGCTTAAAATCTTTATCCACAGACTCCGACTTATTGATAACCAGGGTTTCACAGGCTTCCAACGCGGCTGATTGAGCCGTCGGTAACGGCCTGCCACTGCGCAGAGATGCGGGTGTGGTGACGACTATCAACGGCTGAATTGTCAGCACATTAGTCCAAGGCGCTTGGGCCAATTGATCAAGCAATTGAAGAGGATGGCCCAGCCCGGAGGGCTCTATGAACAGTCTGTGCGGCTTGCACTGGCGCAGAAGCCTACCCAGCCCTACCTGGAACGGAACCCCATTGACGCAGCACAAGCAGCCTCCTGCGACTTCGGCGATAGAGATACCGTTCTGGCTTGTGGACAAGAGTGCCGCATCCAGCCCTACTGCCCCGAATTCATTGACCAATACGGCCCAGCGCTCGTGGTCAGGCTTTTGCTGTAGCAGGTGATGAATCACCGTCGTTTTGCCGGCCCCCAGCGGGCCAGCAATGACATGGGTGGGAATATTGCGAAGCATGATGGTTCTTCAAGCAGGCGGTTTGCTCAACTATGCGCTGTCAGGCTAGCCAGTCAAGCGTAAGCAACAGTCGCGGTGGACCTGACGGGGAACGATGTACGACGCCTGCGCCTTCATTGCCCTCCCAGCGCTCGCCCTTGAACAAGGCAACGTCACCTGTATTCAGTCGCATCACCTTATCCACAGCAGCATTGCCTGTGGACAACGCAGCTCGCGCTACTGCCTCCTCCGGTAGATATTCACTCCCCGGACCCGCGTAAGTGGTAATTAGCCTCAGTGGAACGTTATCCACATGAAAGCGTGGGCACATCGGACTGGTCAGTGCACGTATGCGCAAACCTACGCGATGCGCTCCAAGCAAACAGCTATAAGCCGAAACCAACCACGTGACATCCGCGACAAAAGCGTCATAGCCGCGGATATCCACAGCCTCGTACAGCAGCTCCTCAATCACTGGGGCCTGATGTTCGTCGACATCGATCACACGCTGGTCTGTTATCGATCCTCCAAGCCTCGCCACAACTTCTGAGAAGTCTTGAAGCTGAGGGGGGAGCTGTCGCTGCCAGACTGCGAGGTTGACACCATCCTGCAGGACTTGCGCCATTGCCTGAGGCGTCTGGCCAAATACCTGACGGATATCCACAGCCACTGACTTACTCACGCTGCCACCTGTTCGTCCCAGGGGCCGAATGGGTCAGGAAAACGCAGCCAACCCATGGGCTCGAGTGCCATTTCTTCATCCGTCAACAGGCACTGATCAAGGGCTGTGGATAATTTCGCCACGTCCATATTTTGCCCTATGAACACCAATTCCTGCCGACAGTCGCCAGTATCCGGTAACCAATGCTCAAGAATGGCAGCAACGTTATCCACATCCTCAGGCCACTGTTCACGGGGAACGAAACACCACCAACGACCCGCCAGCCCATGGCGCATCATGCCGCCTGCCTGGGACCAACTGCCCGCTTCTTTATATTTGCTCGCCAACCAGAAGAACCCTTTGGAACGCAGTAACCGGCCATTACTCCAGGGTGTGTGTACAAAGTCATGGAACCGCTGCGGATGAAAAGGCCGGCGTGCGGTCCAGGTAGTGGCTTGGATGCCATATTCTTCTGTTTCCGGTGTATGTTCACCGCGCAGCTCCTTCAGCCAGCCAGGCGCTTGCGCCGCCTGGTCGAAGTCGAACAAGCCAGTGTCCAGAATCCTGCCAAGGGGAACCTGACCCATGACCATGGGAATGATCTGGGCTCGGCGGTTCAGGCTCCGGAGGATAGCTGAAAGCTCCTCCCGCTCGGCCTGACTAACCAGATCGATTTTGCTCAACAGCACCACGTCAGCGAACTCTACCTGCTCGATCAGCAAGTCGCTGATCGAACGTTCATCGTCATCCCCCAATGTCTGGCCACTGCTTTCCAGGCTCTCTGCGGCTTGGTAATCCCGCATGAAATTCAAGGCATCCACCACGGTGACCATGGTGTCGAGACGCGCCAGATCCGACAGGCTGCGGCCTTGCTCATCACGAAAGGTAAAGGTTTCAGCCACAGGCAACGGCTCTGAGATACCGGTCGATTCAATCAGCAGGTAATCGAAGCGCCCCGCCTCGGCCAGCCGTGCAACCTCTTCAAGCAGATCTTCACGCAACGTGCAGCAGATGCAGCCATTGCTCATTTCCACCAGCTTTTCTTCGGCGCGGTTAAGGGTGACATTGCGCTGAACTTCGCTGGCGTCAATGTTGATCTCACTCATGTCATTGACGATAACCGCGACACGAAGCGCTTCGCGATTGCGCAGCACATGGTTGAGAAGCGTGCTTTTGCCTGCGCCCAGAAAACCGGAGAGCACAGTGACAGGAAGACGATTGGACATGGCAAAACCTCATCACACAGGCGCATTCGAAACGATGCATTGCATAATGTTATAAAGTAACAATACAATTTAGCCAAGCGGTTCCTGACGAATGCTCGGTGCGGTGAACTGGGAATTGACCAGCTCATTTCACAGCGCAGTACCAACGGCTCTGCCGTTACCTCACACGACCCATCAGCAGTGGACCCAATGTTCCACATACACGCATAGCCTTGGAAATCCCATGTCCCAATTCCAGCCCCAGCTTCCTGACGTCGCTGCACAGCACTTGAATTCCACCACACCGTTGGACTGGGTAGGGATGTGTGGGATAGCCATGCCAATGCAGATTGGAGGTCGTCAGGTAGCGGCTACAGTAGATGCTGGCGTGAATCTGGTTGATGGCAGATCACGCGGCATACACATGTCGCGTCTGTACCTAGCGCTTGACGATCTTGAGCATGAGCCGCTGCGCCCGCTATCGCTACGTCGCCTTTTGGCGAATTTTCTCAGCAGCCATGCTGGGCAATCATCTGCGGCATATATGTGCCTGAGCTTCCAACACTTACTCAGGCGGCCTGCCCTGGTTAGCCCTCTAGCTGGGTGGAAAAGCTATGACGTCGAGATCGATGCACGGATCGAACGTGAAATGTTCCACGTGGAACTATCTGTTTTGGTGCCTTATTCGTCCACATGCCCATGCTCGGCGGCGCTCGCTCGACAGCTTATCCAGCAACAGTTCCACGCTCGATTCGGCTCAGGAACTTTGGACAGCGAAGAGGTATTGGCATGGTTGGGGACTTCGGATGGCATCGTAGCAACGCCTCACAGCCAGAGGAGCATGGCGAAGATAAGCGTTAGGCTTGAGGATAATCATCCTGAGCTTCCCATAACCGAGGTCATAGATAAGGCCGAGCAGGCCTTGGGCACTGCGGTACAAACTGCGGTAAAGCGCGCCGATGAACAAGCATTTGCGTTGGCGAACGGACAGAACCTGATGTTTTGCGAGGACGCGGTGAGGCGCTTGTATCAAGCGCTAAGCACTATCGAATGGATTCAAGGGTTCAAGATGCGCGTGGAACATGCTGAAAGTCTACATGCCCACGACGCCGTAGCAACTGCCCAGTGGCAATGGAGCATTACGTCCGAGGCTTGACCGTACCGCAATCATTGCCCAGCCATACCGCACGTGTGTTCATGCTGCCCTGCTGCTGAACACCGGACGCATTGAACGTGCCACTCACTTGGGTGGTGAACTCCTTGTCACTCAGGAAGGTGGCCTGGCCATTACCCTGGGCTTTGGGGCAGCTGAATTGAAACTTCCAAACGTTACCGGTGCGGTCAGTGATCTTCTGAGTGCAGCCGGACTTTGGATCCTGCAGCGGAATGTCGTTGGTTGCCACCTGCTGAGGGGTGAGGCAGGAGCGCACCCCTTTACCACCTACAGTGACACCTTGCTTGGCAAGCATGCCTTCCATCATCGCCCGTTGATCGGGCGGTAGGTTCTTCAACTGGCTGAGCATGAAATCCATATCAGGTAGCGGCTTACCGTCGACCTGCATATTGCTGGTGGTCAGCTCCCACAAGCCGGGTTGAAGCATCTGGGCCTGGGCTGTGACGCTGCCTGCGCACAAGGCCAGCGCCAGCAACGGCATACGAATTTTCATGGAAATCACACTCCTGGAAATGTCGGTCATCCCGACGATGTTTGGGTTAGACGTTGAAACGAACCGCTTGTTGCAGGCGAACCACGTTCGTGTTCTGTTACCTAAGGTGTATTCAACGAGCAGGATGCATATGGATTACCACAGCCCCCTTTTTTTTGGCTACCTACTCGGCGTGATTCATCTGCTGGGTATTATCGCCGCGCTGCATGCGTTGTTCACAGTCCGTACTGCTCAAGGCGCCATTGCCTGGGCAATGCCACTTTTTTTCATTCCCTACCTGACGCTTATCCCTTACCTGATATTCGGTGCGCGCTCTTTCAATGCCTACATCAAGGCCAGGCGCCAAGCCAATCAGGAAATGCATGTCGCCATGGCCAGTTTGAATTGGCGCCCATGGGTCGAAGAAGCGCTGGCCGCGCGCGCATCGGATAGCTACGCCGCTTTGCGCGCCATGCCCAAACTCAGTCGAATGCCATGTCTGGCCAATAATCAGGTCGAGCTGTTGATTGACGGCAAGCGCACGTTCGAGGCGGTTTTCGAAGCCATCGATAAAGCGACACGCGTCGTACTGGTGCAGTTTTTCATCATCCATGACGATGACCTTGGGCGAGCATTACAACAGTTGCTGTTGCGCAAGGCGGCCGAAGGCGTTCAGGTGTTTGTATTGTATGACGGTGTCGGCAGCCATTCCCTGCCCCGCCACTACAGCCAGCAGCTTCGTGCGGGAGGTGTGCAAATACATGCATTCGCTACCCGTCGGGGCCTGTTCAATCGCCTTCAAGTCAACTTCCGCAATCACCGCAAGATCGTCGTGGTAGATGGGTTGGTCGGCTTTGTAGGTGGTCACAATGTCGGCGACGAGTACCTGGGGGCCAACGCCAAGCTTTCACCCTGGCGAGATACACACGTGCAAATCAGCGGGCCAGTGCTAGCGTGCCTACAGGAATCGTTCGCTGAAGATTGGTACTGGGTAACCCGGCAATTGCCTCCCCTGATCCTCCAGGACACCTACCCCGATGACGGCGTGCTGTGCCAGGCATTGGCCAGCGGCCCTGCAGACTCCAAGGAAACCTGCTCGCTGTTCTTTCTGGAAGCAATCCACTCGGCCAAGCATCGAGTCTGGATAACCAGCCCGTATTTCGTACCCGATGAAGCGGTATTCGCCGCCCTGCGTTTGGCGGCACTACGCGGTGTAGATGTGCGTGTCCTGATCCCGTCTCGCCCGGACCACAAGATCGTATACGCCGCCTCCAGCCTGTTCGCATTCGAAGCGGTGCGCGCCGGTGTTCGCATGTTCCGTTATCAACCTGGGTTCCTGCACCAGAAGGTCGTGTTGGTGGATGACGACATAAGTGCTGTCGGCAGCGCCAATCTCGATAATCGATCGTTCCGTCTCAACTTCGAGATCACGTTGCTCACCATCGACAAGGCATTCGCCGATACGGTCGAACGCATGCTCAACAAAGACTTTGCCAACGCGCGGGAGATTACGGTCGAGGAAACAGAGGCCACCCATCGGTTACAGCAAGTGGGCATGCGCATCGCAAGGTTGATTTCACCGGTATTGTAAGGCGCGCCAAGGACGACCTCACTGTTGAAGTGAGGTCGGTCACGCTTGGCCACACCTTTGGTAGGCGCTAGCGGTAAAGGTGCTCACGCGTCCAAGGCAGGTCATGGTGGCCATCCGCGTAGGGTTTGACCGCCAATATCTGATGCAGGTTGATCCAGCCTTTCTCGAACGCGTACGCGCAACCTGCCAAATAAAGGCGCCAGATACGCAATGTTTTTTCAGGGACCAGCGCAGCTGCATTGTGCAGTTGGTTTTCCAGGTTCTCGCTCCAGTGATGCAGGGTCTTGGCGTAATGCATGCGCAAGCTTTCCACATCCACCACTTCCAACCCTGCCTCACAGACAGCGGCGCTGATCATCGACAAGTGGGGCAGCTCGCCGTGGGGGAACACATAACGGTCAATGAACTCTCCAGCCCCCCGACCCACCGGGCGGCCATCCACATGCTTGGCCGTGATGCCATGGTTCATGACGAGGCCGCCTTCGCGTACTGCGCCGAACAGCGTCTTGCAATACAACGGCAGATTGGCATGACCTACATGCTCGAACATGCCTACGCTGACGACCTTATCGAAGCGCCCGTCTTGTGGCAGGTCACGGTAATCAAGAATCTGCAGGTCTACGCTGTCGGCCAGGCCCTCGGCCTCCACCCGTTCCCTGCCCAGCTTTAGCTGCTCTTTGCTCAACGTGATGCCCAACACGTTCGCCCCATATTCACGTGCCGCAAAGCGCGCCAGACCGCCCCACCCACACCCCACATCCAGCAAGTAGTCACCGGCAGCCAAGCGCAGCTTGCGGCACAGATGATCGAACTTGTCTTGCTGGGCCTGTTGCAGCGTATTGTCCGGCTCACGGAAATAGGCGCAGGAATAAACCATGTCCTGGTCCAGCCATAACCGGTAAAAGTCGTTGGACACATCGTAGTGGTAGGAAATAGCTTCGGCATCGGTTCGCTTGTCATGCGCCAGGCGCTGGGGAGCATGATCGCTATCATCGGGTAGCAGTGCTTCGCTGAGTTCATCGCAGACACGGATGGCCTCACCGATGTCGCCTTCGAGTTCGAGCTTGCCTTCCACGAAAGCAGTACCCAACTCATCCATGCTTGGATGGGTGAGTTGGGAGATGAGCTGAGGCTCCTTGACCAGGATGGTCACTTGCGGGCTGGGGCCCAGGTCGAAATGGTTGCCGTCCCACAATTTGAGACGCAACGGCAGGTGTAGACTCTGCAAAGCCGGCGGAAGCTGAGCAAGCATGTAACCCTTCCTTCCCATGTACGGGGCAAGACCCAAGACATTTCGAAAGCCACCGGTTCAGCGTAGACCATCTGTAGGAGCTGTCTGTAAAACGAAAGTTTAAGCCGAGGTCTACAGCTTCAGATTCAGGGAAACGAATGCCGACCGACCAGGTGCTGGCGAAAACATCGCCTGGTCGTCACCGCCCCAGAAGAAGTTGTCGTACCAGACGTATTCGTATTTGCGGTCCAGCAGGTTCTTGACCTGCACATCGACGCTGGCAGCGGACGTGATGCGGTAGCTGACGCTGGCGTCCGCAACGACAAACCCACCGTATTTGCCTTGCTCATTGAGCTCGTCGATGTAGTAGCTACCTTGCGCCCTGCCCTGCAGACCGAACTTCCAGTCATCGTTATAACGATAATCGACGCCCACGGTGCTCACGTACCGAGGCGTGGAGAACACTTCCTTACCCGAGAGTGATTGCCCTGCGGCAGAAAACGCTTTGACCACCTTTGCTTCCTGGATGGCGTGGGAGGCATAGACAGTCCACTGATCATCCAGTTGAGCATTGATCTGCAAATCCACGCCGCGACGGCGCGTTTCACCCAACCCGACCGTGGTGCCGGTGCTGGGCATGTTTGCCACTTCATCGGTAGCATCCTGCTGCCAGATCGCCACTCGCGCTTGGGCGCCCTCGAACGGTCTGAACTTCATACCGACCTCTTTGCCTGTGTTGATCGACGGGTCGTATGAAGGCTGCCCAGGGGTCAAGTAGGCGGGCTCGGTCGAGCCGGTGAGTATCTGGAAGGTACGCCCCCAATTGGCGTAAACGTCGATATCGGGGGTAACGCTATAGATCACGCTCAGCTTGGGCTGTCGGATCCAGCCGTAGTCTTGCAGCGAGCCTTTGACGCCACCCAAGAGCTGCGTACTACCGGTGAACTGGTCCACCCGCATGGCCGGGATGATCTTCAGTGACTCGATGGGCTGGATAACGGCCTGAACATAGGCACCGGTGTTGCGCAGGGTATAGCGATCGTCATTCTGCACGCGGGCCGGTACGGTATCGAAGTGGGTCGGAACGCTGAAGCTGTAGCGCTGGCGACGGTAGGTATTGTCCTGCTCTTCGTAGTTGACGCCGCCATCGAGGGTGAGGTGCTCGTTAACGCGCCATGTCAGGTTATTGAGGATGCCCGTCTGCTGTTCGTCCCATTGCCGACGCTGACGGGGCGCATTACCTGGGCGATAGTCCGTGAAGGTAACGGTGCGATCATCGTTGTAGCCGTTGTAATACAGCTTGCTGCTAAGGCTCAAGTCATCATTGAGCTGCCAATCCGCGTGCAGGCTGAGGTGCTTCATGTCGCGGTCATCACCGTCATTAGCGTTCTTGGCCGGTGATTGTGTACGGCTGGCGTGCATCTGGTCACGGGTGAGAAACCCGGACTCCTGGGCCTGGTGATGGTACAAGCGCGCGATCAGCCCAATGCGGAAATTCTGCTCGTCGTTGCTGACGAACCACTTACCCCCCAGTGCGTATTTGTTCGAGTTGCTGTGATCGCGGTAGCCATTGCTGTCCTGCTTGGCAAGGATGTAGTTCTGGGCAAAATTCCCCTCCTCGTGCCCGACCGCCAACTGCACTTCACGGGTGTCGAAGCTGCCATAGGTCAGCCGGCTATCGACATAGTTGCCGCCTTGGCGCGTGGCGAAATTAATGTTGCCCGCAATGTTGTGCAACCCGTAACGAGGGTCGTTCGTGCCCCGGACCACTTCGATGTAGTCGATGTCCAGGGGAAAGATCATGTCGATGAAGCGCTGGTTACCGCTGTTGACGTTGCTCGGGATGCCATCGATCAATGTCTTGATACCGTTGATGTACCCTTCGCCGTTGAAAGCGCGGAACGTAACCTTGCCCGATTCGGCCCCCTGCCCTGTTTCGGTGAGCTGAATGCCCGGCATCTGGCCCAGCAGTTGCCAGCTGTTCATGACGTTCTTGTCCTCTACCTGATCACCGCCCAGCACATCGACCGACGTGAGCACGTTCTCGGTGCTCAGGGCCACCTTGGCGTCCTGCGTAATGTTCACGGCGCCAAGGGTGATCGTGGAGCTGCCTGTTTGGTCGGCGAACAGTTCAGGGGTAACCATTACCGTGAACATGGCAAGGGAGGCCGGGGTGACTCGCATGGGTGCTCCTAGGTGAGTAGACAGGGGTGGGATCAGGTGCGCAAAGCTCGGGACAATCATGCAGAGCTATTAACACGTTATATCATAACTAATTAAACGTTATGATATATCAACTCAATTCCAACCGCCCAATGTTCAACGCACCCAGATTCGAGATAGGCCTTAGGGGTTGTTACGTGAAGGGTTCAGCCGCATCCAACCCTGAAGCACAACCGTATAAACATCATCGATAAAAAAAACCCCGTGATACGGGGGTCTTAGCTGCGGGTTGATCCGATGATCACCTGCCATGTTTCACGGCTAGCCCTGCTCAGGAGCAGGACAGTATGCCGGCACTGTTGAAACGCTACCTTTACTCCACCGTCACCGACTTCGCCAAGTTGCGCGGCTGGTCAACATCAGTCCCTTTGAGCACGGCGACATAGTACGAGAGCAGCTGCAAAGGAATGGTGTACAGAATTGGGGCAAGCGCATCCGCGATATGCGGGACTGGAATCACATGGGTGCCTTCGCCGTTGCTCAAGCCGGCTTGCTCGTCAGCGAAGACCACCAGCTCACCGCCGCGTGCACGCACTTCCTGCAGGTTGGACTTGAGCTTCTCCAGCAGTTCATTGTTCGGCGCAACGGTCACCACGGGCATGTCGTTATCCACAAGCGCCAGTGGGCCATGTTTGAGCTCGCCCGCAGGATAGGCTTCGGCGTGGATATAGGAGATTTCCTTGAGCTTGAGCGCACCCTCCATGGCCACCGGATATTGAGCGCCGCGCCCCAGGAACAAGGTGTGATGCTTGTCTGCGAACAGCTCGGCGATTTTCTCGACGGTTGCGTCCATGGCCAATGCTTCACCCAGACGGGTTGGCAAGCGGCGCAGCTCCTCGACCAGCTCAGCTTCGACGCCCTTGTCCAAGGTGCCGCGCACCTGGCCCAAGGCCAAGGTCAGAAGCATCAACGACACCAGCTGGGTGGTGAAGGCCTTTGTCGAGGCGACGCCGATTTCCGGTCCGGCCAGGGTCAGCAACGTCAGGTCAGATTCACGCACCAGCGAGCTGATGCCCACGTTGCAGATCGCCAGGCTGCCAAGGAAGCCCAGCTCCTTGGCGTTGCGCAGCGCTGCCAGGGTATCGGCGGTCTCGCCCGACTGGGAGATGGAAACGAACAGCGTATCGGGCTGCACGACCACCTTGCGGTAACGGAACTCGCTCGCCACCTCTACTTGGCAGGGGATCCCTGCCAGGCTTTCCAGCCAGTAACGTGCAACCATGCCAGCATGATAGCTGGTACCACAGGCCACGATCTGCACATTGCGCACTTTGCCGAACAACTCGGCTGCCTGCGGGCCGAATGCCTGGACCAGCACATGGTCACTGCCCAAGCGACCTTCCAGTGTGCGTTGCACCACGCGTGGTTGCTCGTGGATTTCCTTAAGCATGAAGTGGCGGTACTGGCCCTTGTCGGCGGCCTCGGCACCCTCGTGGTACTGCACGGTTTCACGCTGCACGGGGTGGCCATCATGGTCCCAGATGGCAACGTGGTCGCGACGGATCTCGGCGATGTCCCCTTCTTCGAGGTACATGAAGCGGTCGGTGACCTGTCGCAGGGCCAACTGGTCGGAGGCGAGGAAGTTCTCACCGAGCCCCAGGCCAATCACCAATGGGCTGCCGCTACGGGCAGCGACCAGGCGGTCCGGCTGGCTTTTGCTGATCAACGCCAGGCCATAGGCACCGTGCAAGCGCTTGACCGCAGCCTTCAAGGCGTCTGCCAGGTCGGGGATGCCCTTGAGGATATGGTCGATCAGGTGGACGATCACTTCGGTATCGGTCTGTGACACGAAGGCATAGCCCAATCCTTTCAGTTCCTCGCGCAGCGCCTCGTGATTCTCGATGATGCCGTTGTGCACCACGGCCACGTCATGGCCTGAGAAATGAGGGTGGGCATTGGTTTCAGTAGGCGCGCCATGAGTGGCCCAGCGGGTATGCGCGATGCCGAGCCGTCCTGCGATTGGCTCGAGCACGACGGCTGCTTCGAGCTCGCTGACCTTGCCAATACGGCGACGGCGTTGCAATTCGCCTTCCGGCGTCAGCACCGCCAGGCCTGCGCTGTCATACCCACGGTATTCAAGACGCTTCAGGCCCTCGATAAGGATGGCGGTAATGTTGCGTTCGGCCACAGCACCTACGATTCCACACATGCTTGGTTACTCCTGACTGATAGCGGCGCAGATCAAATTGACGCCGCGTGCTGTAATTTGTTCGCGTGCCTGTTCGCACAGGCGTTCGTCCGAGATCAGGGTATGCACCCTGCCCCACGGCAGTTCGAGGTTGGGAATCTTGCGGCCGACCTTGTCCGACTCGACCATCACGATCACCTCACGGGCGACCTCGGCCATGACTCGGCTCAAACCCAGCAACTCGTTGAATGTGGTGGTGCCGCGTTCCAAGTCGATGCCATCGGCCCCAATGAACAATTGGTCGAAGTCATACGAACGCAGAACCTGTTCGGCCACCTGGCCCTGAAAAGACTCGGAATGTGGGTCCCAGGTGCCACCCGTCATCAGCAGCACCGGCTCGTGCTCGAGTTCGCTGATGGCCCTGGCAACATTGAGCGAATTGGTCATGACCACCAGACCAGGCTGGCGTCCGAGTTCAGGGATCATGGCAGCGGTGGTACTACCGCTGTCGATGATGATCCGGGCGTGTTCGCGGATGAGGCTCACGGCGGCGCGAGCAATGGCGCGTTTGTAGGCCGATACGGGTTGTGCCGGCTCAGCCAGCAATTCCTGCGGCATGGTTACCGCACCGCCGTACCGGCGTAACAACAAGCCGTTGGTTTCAAGTGCCGCCAGGTCCTTGCGGATAGTGACCTCAGACGTGTCAAACCGCCTCGCCAGCGCGTCCACGCTGACTTCACCCTGTTCCGCGAGCAGGGCCAGTATGTTATGGCGACGTTGTGGCGTGTTTCGTTTCGACATCGGCGCTTTAAGTTTCGTTTCGAAAGATAATGATCGCAATCAAAACCTAAATGCTCGGGTTCGTCAACCCGTCTTAGCGCTGTGGATAAAAAACGCTGTGCAGAGGCATAGCCAGCTTTGGCTATCCATCTGATGCCGGACAAATAAAAAGGCCGGCTTGTTATGCACAAGGCCGGCCTTGATAGAGCTGTGGATAAATCAGGGCTTCTTGATTTTCTCTGGACGCTTCCACCCCGAGATGTTGCGCTGACGGGAGCGTGCTACCGCCAACTCACCTGCTTCCACGCATTGAGTGATCGTCGAGCCCGCGGCAGTCGTGGCCCCGGCCTTGATTTCCACAGGCGCGACAAGGGCGCTGTTGGAGCCGATGAAGACGTCTTCGCCCATGACTGTCTTGAATTTGTTTGCGCCATCGTAGTTACAGGTGATGGTGCCAGCACCAATATTGGTACGGGCACCGATATCGGCATCACCCAAGTACGACAGGTGCCCCGCCTTGGCGCCTTCACCAAGATGAGCATTCTTCAACTCGACGAAGTTACCCACATGGGCCTTGGCATCGAGTACGGTCCCCGGACGCAAGCGTGCAAATGGACCTGCATCACTCCCCTCGCCCATGACGGCACCCTCAAGGTGACTGTTGGCCTTGATCACGGCACCTTTGCGCAGCGTGCAATCCTTGATCACGCAATTAGGGCCAATCTGCACGTCGTCTTCGATGACAACCTTGCCTTCCAGAACGACGTTGATGTCGATCAGCACATCCCGGCCGACCGTCACTTCGCCCCGGACATCAAAACGCGAAGGGTCACGCAAGGTCACACCCTGCGCCATCAGGCGGCGGCCTTCACGCAACTGGTAGTGACGCTCCAGTTCGGCAAGCTGACGACGGTCATTGGCACCCTGCACTTCCATGGGATCGGCGGGTTGCTCGGTGGCAACCATCAAACCATCAGCGACTGCCATGGCGATCACATCCGTCAGGTAGTACTCGCCCTGGGCATTGTTGTTCGACAAGCGGCCCATCCAATCCGCCAGGCGAGCGCCAGGAAGCGCCAGAATGCCGGTGTTGCCCTCACAAATGGCCTTCTGCGCCTCGTTAGCGTCTTTATGCTCGACGATGGCCGTTACTTGCCCATGCGCATCACGCACAATGCGGCCATAGCCCGTCGGGTCTTCGAGCGTGACCGTGAGCAAACCGAGTTGCTGCTCGCTGGCTTTGGCCAACAAACGTTGCAGGGTCGGTACCTCGATGAGCGGAACGTCGCCATACAGCACCAGCACGGTGTCCGCCGACAGTGCTGGCAAAGCTTGCGCCAAGGCATGCCCCGTACCCAGTTGCTTGTCCTGCATGACAAAGTTGAGGTCGTCGCCTGCCAGTCTCGCCTGAACCAACTCTGCCCCATGGCCTATCACCACGTGGATGCCCTGCGGCTGAAGCTGGCGAGCGCTGTGGATAACATGACCGAGCATGGAGTTGCCGGCTACCGGGTGCAGTACCTTGGGCAGCGACGAGCGCATGCGGGTGCCTTGGCCGGCGGCAAGAATAACGATATCGAGGGACATGACTGGCTACCAATCCTGGGCGGTCAGTTGCTTGACCGAAAGGGGGAAATCGAAAAAAGAAAAAGGGTAGCCGAGGCTACCCTTTTACTCAATCGCAACACAAATGATGGCCGTAGCCGATCACTTGCCTCTGCGCATCTGCTGGACAGTACGCAGCTGAGCCGCAGCCTCGGCCAGACGTGCGGCAGCAGCGCCGTAGTCGAAGTCCGAGCCTTTGGTGTTCAGCGCGTTCTCGGCAGCCTTGAGGGCTTCCTGAGCCTGAGCTTCGTCCAGGTCGGCAGCACGTTGCACGGTGTCGGCAAGAACCTTCACCATGTTCGGCTGCACTTCGAGGAAGCCACCGGAGATGTAGTACACCTCTTGAGTGCCACCCTGCTTGGTCAGCGTGATCGGACCCGGCTTGAGATTGGTGATCAGCGGGGCGTGACCTGGTGCGATACCCAGATCGCCCAAGTTGCCGTGCGCTACTACCATCTCGACCAGACCGGAGAAGATTTCTCCTTCCGCGCTGACGATATCGCAATGGACTGTCATAGCCATCTGCTTGCCTCAACCTGATTAGCGCCCCTTGCGGAGCGCCGGGATTACAGTTTCTTGGCTTTCTCGATCGCTTCGTCGATGCTGCCGACCATGTAGAACGCTTGTTCTGGCAGGTGGTCGTAGTCACCTTTGAGGATGCCGCTGAAGCCAGCGATGGTGTCTTTCAGGGAAACGTACTTGCCTGGCGAACCGGTGAAGACCTCGGCCACGAAGAACGGCTGCGACAGGAAGCGCTGGATCTTACGAGCGCGCGCTACCAGTTGCTTGTCGGTCTCGGACAGTTCGTCCATACCCAGGATCGCAATGATGTCTTTCAGCTCTTTGTAGCGCTGCAGAACATACTGAACCTGACGGGCAGTTTCGTAGTGCTCGGTACCGATCACGTTCGGGTCCAGCTGGCGCGAAGTCGAGTCCAGTGGGTCGACCGCTGGGTAGATACCCAGGGAGGCGATGTCACGGGACAGAACGACGGTGGCGTCCAAGTGGGCGAAGGTGGTCGCTGGCGACGGGTCGGTCAAGTCATCCGCAGGCACGTAAACGGCCTGGATGGAGGTGATCGAACCTTCCTTGGTCGAAGTGATACGCTCTTGCAGAACGCCCATCTCTTCGGCCAGGGTCGGCTGGTAACCTACTGCCGAAGGCATACGGCCCAGCAGTGCGGATACTTCGGTACCGGCCAAGGTGTAACGATAGATGTTGTCGACGAACAGCAGAACGTCGTTACCTTCGTCACGGAATTTCTCAGCCATGGTCAGGCCAGTCAGCGCAACGCGCAGACGGTTTCCTGGTGGCTCGTTCATCTGACCGTAGACCAGCGCTACTTTGTCGAGAACGTTGGAGTCCTTCATCTCGTGGTAGAAGTCGTTACCCTCACGAGTACGCTCACCCACACCGGCGAACACGGAATAACCGCTGTGCTCGATGGCGATGTTACGGATCAGCTCCATCATGTTCACGGTCTTGCCGACACCGGCACCACCGAACAGACCGACTTTACCACCCTTGGCGAACGGGCAAACCAGGTCGATAACCTTGATGCCGGTTTCCAGCAGGTCGTTGCCGCCTGCCTGGTCAGCGAACGAAGGCGCCTTCTGGTGGATACCACGACGCTCTTCTTCACCGATCGGGCCGGCTTCGTCGATTGGGTTACCCAGGACGTCCATGATGCGGCCCAGGGTAGCCTTGCCGACAGGAACGGAGATGGCCGCGCCGGTATCGACGACGTCCAGACCGCGCTTCAGACCTTCGGTCGAGCCCATCGCAATGGTACGAACCACGCCGTCGCCCAGCTGCTGCTGAACTTCCAGGGTGGTTTCCGCGCCTTGTACTTTCAGCGCGTTGTAAACACTCGGCACGACGTCACGTGGGAATTCCACGTCGATGACGGCGCCGATGATTTGAACGATACGTCCGCTACTCATAGCTGGATCCTCTGAATTTTTGAACCGTTAAACCGCGGCAGCGCCGCCGACGATTTCCGAGATCTCCTGGGTGATCGCAGCCTGACGCGCCTTGTTGTAGATCAGCTGGAGTTCGCTGATCAGGTCACCGGCGTTGTCTGTGGCGTTCTTCATGGCGATCATCCGGGCTGCTTGTTCAGCAGCATTGTTCTCGACCACCGCCTGGTACACCTGCGACTCCACGTAACGCACCATCAAGCCGTCCAGCAGCTCTTTTGCGTCGGGTTCGTACAGGTAGTCCCAGTGATGCTTGAGTTCCTGATCCGGGGTTGCCACCAACGGTACCAATTGCTCGACCGTCGGCTTTTGGGTCATGGTGTTGATGAACTTGTTCGAAACCACCGAAAGGCGATCGATACGACCATCGAGGTAGGCGTCCAGCATGACCTTGACGGAGCCGATCAAGTCATTGATCGATGGCTCTTCGCCCAGGTGGCTGATCGCGGCTACTACGTTGCCGCCAAAGATACGGAAGAAAGTCGCACCCTTGCTGCCGATCACGCACAGGTCGATTTCCACGCCCTGTTCGCGGTTTTCGTTCATGTCCTTGACCAAGGCCTTGAACAGGTTGGTATTCAAGCCACCGCACAGACCACGGTCACTGCTCACCACGATATAACCGGCGCGCTTTACAGGGCGCTCGATCATGAACGGGTGGCGGTATTCCGGGTTGGCGTTGGCCAGATGACCGATCACCTGGCGGATACGCTCCGCATAAGGACGGCTAGCAGCCATGCGCTGTTGTGCCTTGCGCATTTTGCTGACCGCCACTTTTTCCATGGCGCTGGTAATTTTTTGCGTGCTTTTGATGCTCGCAATCTTACTGCGAATCTCTTTTGCGCCTGCCATGTATCACCTATCAGGTTAGCAAGCGGGGGCCTGGGCCCCCGCTGCGGCTTACCAGGTCTGGGTGGCCTTGAACTTCTCGATACCGGCTTTCATGCCTGCGTCGATTTCGTCGTTGAAGTCACCCTTCACGTTGATCTTCGCCATCAGTTCGGCGTGATCACGGTGGAAGAAGGCGATCAGTGCTTGCTCGAAGCTGCCGACCTTGGAGACTTCTACGTCGGTCAGGAAGCCACGCTCAGCGGCGTACAGCGACAGGGCCATGTCCGCGATGGACATCGGCGCGTACTGCTTCTGCTTCATCAGCTCGGTAACGCGCTGACCATGCTCCAGCTGCTTGCGGGTCGCTTCGTCCAGATCGGACGCGAACTGGGCGAATGCCGCCAGTTCACGGTACTGAGCCAGTGCGGTACGAATACCCCCGGACAGCTTCTTGATGATCTTGGTCTGAGCGGCACCACCTACACGCGATACCGAAACACCGGCGTTCACTGCAGGGCGGATGCCCGAGTTGAACATGGCCGATTCCAGGAAGATCTGACCGTCAGTGATGGAAATCACGTTGGTCGGAACGAACGCCGAAACGTCGCCAGCCTGGGTTTCGATGATCGGCAGAGCGGTCAGGGAACCGGTCTTGCCAGTGACTGCGCCATTGGTGAACTTCTCGACGTATTCTTCCGAAACGCGCGATGCACGCTCCAGCAGACGGGAGTGGAGATAGAACACGTCGCCTGGGTACGCTTCACGTCCTGGTGGACGACGCAGCAGCAGGGAGATCTGACGGTACGCAACAGCCTGCTTGGACAGGTCATCGTAGACGATCAGGGCGTCTTCACCGCGGTCACGGAAGTACTCGCCCATGGTGCAGCCGGAGTACGGCGCCAGGAACTGCAGTGCAGCCGATTCCGAGGCGCTGGCGGCAACAACGATGGTGTTGGCCAGGGCACCGGCTTCTTCGAGCTTGCGCACGACGTTGGCGATGGTCGACTGCTTCTGGCCAACGGCCACGTATACGCAGAAGATACCGCTGTTTTTCTGGTTGATGATCGCATCGACCGCCATGGCAGTCTTACCGATCTGACGGTCACCAATGATCAGCTCACGCTGGCCACGGCCAACCGGGATCATGGCGTCGACCGACTTGTAGCCAGTCTGTACAGGCTGGTCTACCGACTTACGCCAGATCACGCCTGGAGCAACTTTCTCGACCGCGTCGGTCTCGGTGTTGTTCAGCGGACCTTTGCCGTCGATCGGGTTACCCAGTGCGTCCACGACGCGACCCAGCAGTTCCTTACCAACCGGAACTTCCAGGATGCGACCGGTGCACTTGGCGCTCATGCCCTCGGCGAGGGAGGTGTACGCACCCAGTACCACCGCACCTACGGAGTCTTGCTCCAGGTTCAGTGCCATACCGTATACGCCGCCCGGGAACTCGATCATTTCGCCGTACATAGCGTCGGCCAGACCGTGGATCCGTACGATACCGTCGGAAACGCTTACGACGGTACCTTCGTTACGGGCTTGGGAGCCGACATCGAGCTTCTCGATGCGACCCTTGATGATTTCACTAATTTCGGAAGGATTGAGTTGCTGCATTGCTCTGCTGCCCCTTCAAACTCAAGATTTCAATGCTTCGGCCAGTTTCGCGATTTTGCCGCGAACAGAGCCATCGATTACCAGGTCGCCGGCGCGGATGACGACGCCGCCGATCAGGCTGGCATCCTCCGACGCGTGCAGGCGCACTTCCCGGCTGAGCCGTGCACTGAGAACCTTGGCGAGTTTGTCTTGCTGTTCTTGGTTCAACGCAAAAGCACTGGTGACTTCCACGTCCACGGATTTCTCTTGTTCTGCCTTGTACAGGTCGAACAGAGCGGCAATCTCCGGCAGAAGCAGGAGACGGTCGTTTTCCGCGGCAACATGAATGAAATTCTGTGCCGATGCATCGAACTTGTCACCGCAAACGTCAATGAATGCGGCGGCCTTTTCTGCGCTTGTCAGTCGCGGGGCCTTGAGCAGGCGCTGCATGGTGTCGTCTTCGGACACTGCAGCAGCCAGGCCGAGCATGGCTGACCAATTGGCCAGTTGCTGATGGGCCTGGGCATGCTCAAAGGCAGCCTTAGCGTAAGGTCGGGCCAACGTGGTCAGTTCTGCCATGATCGCCCTCGCTTAAATTTCAGCGGCCAGTTTGTTAACCAGCTCTGCATGCGCGTTTTGATCGATTGTGGCGCCAAGGATCTTTTCAGCACCGCCAACAGCCAGGGCACCCACTTGGGCACGCAGGGCGTCTTTGACGCTGTTCAGTTCCTGTTCGATCTCGGCCTGAGCCTGAGCCTTCACACGGTCAGCTTCGACACGAGCCTGTTCACGGGCTTCGTCTACAAGCTGAGCAGCGCGTTTCTTGCTTTGCTCAATGATTTCAGCTGCCTGTGCCTTTGCTTCACGCAGTTGCTGACCCACTTTTTCTTGGGCCAGCTCCAGGTCGCGAGCTGCGCGGTTGGCAGCGTCCAAGCCGTCTGCAATCTTCTTCTGACGCTCTTGCAGAGCAGTGATGACCGGAGGCCATACGTACTTCATGCAGAAGAGTACAAAAATCAGAAAAGCAACGGATTGGCCAATCAGGGTTGCATTAATGTTCACGCCAACACCTCGCTCGGTCTTTGTCCATCACACCAATCAACTCGTCGAAACGAGTGATTAGCCGGCGATTTGACCAACGAAGGGATTCGCGAAGGTGAAGAACAGAGCGATACCAACACCGATCATGGTGACGGCGTCGAGCAGACCGGCAACGATGAACATTTTGACCTGCAGCATCGGAACCATCTCAGGCTGACGAGCAGCGCCTTCCAGGAATTTGCCGCCCAGCAGGCCGAAACCAATGGCGGTACCCAGAGCACCCAGGCCGATCAGCAGAGCAACAGCGATAGCGGTCAGACCAACTACAGTTTCCATCTTTCCTCCCGACTTTTACGTCGTATTGGTTAGGTTTTTTAGTTTGAAGCGGTAAAACGAATCGTTTGGTACAGCATGCCCTTGCGGACTTTTTAAGCCCTCCCCCCAAACGAGCGGGGAAGGCTATCAGACACGCCAGGCGGTCTTAATGGTTATCTTCGTGAGCCATCGACAGGTAGACGATGGTAAGCATCATGAAGATGAAGGCTTGCAGGGTGATGATCAGGATGTGGAACACAGCCCACGCCCATTGCAGCACGATACCCAGGCCGCTGAGCCACAGGATGCCGGCGCCGAACATCACGGCAATCAGGATGAACACCAGTTCGCCGGCGTACATGTTGCCGAACAGTCGCAGTGCCAGCGAGATCGGCTTGGCGATCAGGGTCACGAATTCCAGCAGGAAGTTGACCGGGATCAGCAGGATCTGCAGGAAGATGTTCTTGCTGCCGAACGGGTGCAGGGTCAGCTCACCGATGAAGCCACCCAGGCCCTTGACCTTGATGCTGTAGAAGATGATCAGCGCAAACACGCAGAAAGCCATGGCCAGGGTCGCGTTCGGGTCGGTGGTCGACACGGCGCGGAACGGAATGTGCGGATCACCCGAGATCAGGATGGCCAGCTGAGGAATCCAGTCGACCGGTACCAGGTCGATGGCGTTCATCAGGAATACCCAGACGAAGATGGTCAGCGCCAGCGGCGCGATCACCGGGCTACGGCCGTGGAAGGAGTCCTTCACGCTGCCGTTGACGAAGTCCACCAGCACTTCGACGAAGTTCTGCAGGCCGCTCGGTTGACCGGAAGTCGCCTTCTTGGCCGCCATGCGGAAGATGAACAGGAAGATCAGACCCAGTGCGACGGACCAACCCAGGGTATCCACGTGGAATGCCCAGAAGCCCATAGCCTTGGCTTCTGCAGCCGAATGGGCGAAGCCCCAGCTGCCGTCTGGTAGTTGACCGTAAGTCAGGTTCTGCAAGTGGTGCTGGATATAGCCCGAAGCGGTTTCTGCTGCCATGGTTGCCTCAAACGCCCTAAGGTCTCGAAAGTCTTTTATTCATCAGCAGGGGCGCGAACCAGCTGACCAAAAGGGTCAACACGAAGACGCCGAATACTGCCAGCGGCGCCAGTGGCTTCACTCCTGCGAAGGTCAGTGCGAAAAGCACTGCCGTCAAAATCATCTTGCCTGCCTCGCCAGCGTAGAACGACTTGACGATGGCCTGCGCCGCCCGAGCTCCGCTAAAGCGAAAAGCCTTCCAGGCGAAATAAACATTGGGCAGCCAGGCAATCAGGCCTCCGCAGAGCCCTGAATATCCGCTGACCGTCCCAGCCAACTGCCACAACACCAAGGTTGCCAGCAGCAGCACGACGAATTGCGTCAGCAATACCGGAAAAACCGCCCAGCGATGGAAAGGCAACCGGTTTGGCGTGCGGATTTCCATCACAACTGCTCCCCGTGAATCGGCCCGCCAGTCAGCGATGACTTGGCATAATTTGTGCCGACAAAATGCGCGCAGAGTATAGGGGTGGATTAACCCCTATTCAACTATTCGTAGTGATTTCCGATTGCGCGCTACAACAGGAATTGTTTCAGCGAATGTGTGCGAGTACGCCCTGCAACTCATCGAGCGAGTTGTAGCGAATGACCAGTTGGCCCTTGCCTTTAGTGCCGTGGCGAATCTGTACAGCCGAGCCCAAACGCTCTGCAAGCCGCTGTTCCAGGCGTGCAATGTCCGGATCAGGTTTGCCGGGTTCTACCGGATCAGGCTTGTCGCTCAGCCACTGGCGCACCAGTGCCTCGGTCTGACGTACGGTCAGCCCACGTGCGACAACATGACGCGCCCCTTCCTCCTGGCGATTCTCCTCCAGGCCTAGCAAAGCCCGTGCGTGACCCATTTCCAGGTCTCCATGGGCGAGCATGGTCTTGATCGCCTCCGGCAATGTGATCAACCGCAACAGGTTGGCCACGGTCACCCGTGACTTGCCTACCGCATCGGCCACTTGCTGCTGGGTCAGCTCGAACTCCTGCTGCAACCGCTGCAAGGCCAGCGCCTCTTCCAGAGGGTTCAAGTCCTCGCGCTGGATGTTCTCGATAAGGGCCATGGCAATGGCCGCTTCGTCAGGGACCTCGCGGACCATGGCCGGAATGGTGTCCAGCCCAGCTTGCTGAGTCGCGCGCCAGCGCCGCTCACCGGCGATGATCTCATAGCGCTCATCGCCAACCGGCCGCACCACGATCGGTTGCATCACGCCATGGCTGCGGATCGAGTGTGCCAGTTCTTCGAGCGCCTGCGGGTCCATGTCGCGACGCGGCTGGTACTTGCCCCGTTGAATCAGCTCGACGGGCAGGTGCTGAAGCTCCTTCAGGTCGATCTTTACAGCCTGCTCTTCGAGCGCGCTCACGGTTGGACCGCTGAGCAGCGCATCCAATCCACGTCCGAGACCCCGTTTCTTGACGGCCATGCGGATTCCTTAAGTTGCTTGTGCAGTGCGGGACTGGCGGCGTTGACGACGGACCAATTCTCCCGCCAGGGCGAGGTAGGCCTGTGCGCCGCGCGATTGCTTGTCGTAGGCCAATGCCGGCATACCGAAGCTGGGTGCTTCGGCCAGGCGGATGTTTCGAGGAATGACGGTGTCGTACAACTGCGAACCGAAGTGCTCCTTGAGCTGCGCCGATACATCGTTGTTCAGGCTCAGCCGCGGATCATACATGGTTCGCAGCAACCCCTCGATCTTGAGCGCGGGGTTCAACTTGGCGGCAATGCGCTTGATGTTGTCCACAAGGTCGCTCAGCCCTTCCAGCGCGTAGTACTCGCACTGCATGGGAATGATCACGCCATCGGAAGCCACCAGGGCATTGAGCGTCAGCATCGACAGTGAAGGCGGGCAGTCGATGAGGATGAAATCGTAATTGTCGCGAATGGGCGCCAGCGCATTGCGCAGGCGGCTTTCCTTGACCTGCATCTCCAGCAGCACCACTTCGGCAGCGGTCAGGTCCCGGTTGGCCGGCAACAGCTGGAACCCGCCATGCTCGGAAAAGTGCATGGCCTGGGCCAGGTCACACTCTCCGATAAGCAGGTCGTACACAGAGTGCTCGAGCTCGTGCTTGTCCACGCCGCTGCCCATGGTGGCATTGCCCTGCGGATCGAGGTCGATCAGCAGCACACGGCGCTTGGTCGCCACCAGCGAGGCAGCGAGATTGATACAGGTGGTGGTCTTGCCCACACCACCTTTCTGGTTCGCGATTGCGAATACCTTAGCCATTGATGCGTCTGTTCCCAATCAAGCCTTGCGGCGCAGTATCAGCAGATGACGTTGGCCCTGGCAACCCGGAACGGTCAGGGCCTGCTCGCTTTCCACTGTGAAGTCTGCGGGCAATGCTACCAGTTCATCGGCAGGATGCAGCCCCTTCATTGCAAGCCACTGCGTCCCGGTGTCGCCCAGGTGGCGGGTCCAGTTGGTGAAATTCTCCATGCTGCTGAAAGCGCGGGAGATGATGCCGTCGAACGGCTGGGCCGGCGTGTACCCCTCGACCCTGCTGTGGATAACCGTGAGGTTGTCCAGCTTGAGTTCCATTTTCACCTGGGTCAGAAAGCGCGTCTTCTTGCCGTTGGCATCCAGCACGGTGATTCGTTTTTCGGGATGCAGGATAGCCATGGGCACACCGGGCATGCCTCCGCCGCTGCCAACATCCAGCCAGTTGCTGCGCTCGCTGTGGATAAACGGCATCACGCTGAGGCTGTCGAGCAGGTGACGCGAAACCATTTCGTCCGGATCCCGGACGGCGGTGAGGTTGTAGGCCTTGTTCCATTTGATCAACAGGGCCAGGTAGCCCAGCAGTTTTTCATGGTGTTCAAGGCTCAGGGGCACCCCCAACTGGCGGGCACCTGTGGACAACTCTTCGGCATGTTGCGAGGTAACCAGGGAACTCAAACGCTTTGCTCCAGCTCGCGGCCTGCGCCGCGTTTCTTCAGGTGAATGAGCAACAGGGAAATGGCCGCCGGCGTAACGCCCGGAATGCGCGAGGCTTGCCCCAGGGTTTCGGGACGGGTCTGGCTGAGTTTCCCCTGAATCTCCTTGGACAGCCCCGAAATCGTGGCGTACTCGATATCCACAGGCAGGCGCGTGTCCTCACTGGCTCGAAGGCGAGCAATTTCGTCCTGCTGACGGTCGATGTAGCCCGCATATTTGGTACGAATCTCGACCTGCTCGGCAACCTGTGGGTCGATCGACTCGCCGCCGGTAGCCGCCATAAGCCCTGCGTAGTCGATTTCAGGCCGCGCCAACAGGTTCAGCAGGCTGTACTCGTGGCTCAGTGGCGTACCGAACTTGTCCACAACGGCTTGGCCTAGCTCGGTGTTGGGTCTTATCCAGGTCGATTTCAGCCGCTGCTCTTCTTTTTCGATTCCGTCGCGCTTGGTGCAGAAGGCGTCCCAGCGCTCGTCGTCTATCAACCCCAGCGCTCGCCCTTTTTCAGTCAGACGCAGGTCAGCGTTGTCCTCGCGCAGGATCAACCGGTATTCGGCACGGGATGTGAACATCCGATACGGTTCTTGAGTACCCAAGGTGATCAGGTCATCGACCAGCACGCCGATATAGGCTTCATCGCGCCGCGGGCACCAGGTCTCGCGCCCCTGGGCGCGCAGTGCGGCGTTGGTCCCGGCCAACAGGCCTTGCGCACCGGCTTCTTCGTAACCGGTGGTGCCGTTGATCTGGCCAGCGAAGAAAAGCCCACCAATGACTTTGGTTTCAAGGCTGTACTTCAGGTCACGCGGATCGAAGTAGTCATATTCGATGGCATAGCCTGGGCGCACGATATGCGCGTTTTCCATGCCGCGGATCGAGCGCACCAACTCCAGCTGCACATCGAAGGGCAGCGACGTGGAGATGCCGTTGGGGTAGAGCTCATGGGTGGTCAGGCCTTCAGGCTCGATGAATACCTGATGGCTTTCCTTGTCCGCAAAGCGGTGGATCTTGTCTTCGATCGACGGGCAGTAACGTGGCCCTACCCCTTCGATGACGCCCGAGTACATGGGCGAGCGGTCAAGGTTCGAAGCGATGATGTCATGTGTGCGGGCGTTGGTGTGAGTGATGTAGCAGCTCACCTGGCGCGGATGCATGCCGGCATTGCCCATGAACGACATCACCGGGATGGGCGTGTCGCCGGGCTGCTCGGTCATGACCGAGAAATCAACGGAGCGACCGTCGATGCGAGGCGGCGTACCTGTCTTCAGACGGCCAACGCGTAGCGGCAATTCACGCATGCGATGCGCCAACGCGATGGAAGGCGGATCACCTGCGCGTCCACCCGAGTGGTTCTGCATGCCGATATGGATCAAACCGCCCAGGAAGGTGCCGGTGGTGAGCACGACAGCGTTTGCAAAGAACCGCAGCCCCATCTGGGTGACCACGCCTTTGACTTCATCCTGTTCAACGATCAGGTCGTCACACGATTGCTGAAATATCCACAGGTTGGGCTGGTTTTCCAACATCTCACGCACCACCGCCTTGTAGATGGCGCGGTCAGCCTGCGCACGCGTGGCGCGAACGGCTGGGCCTTTGCGGTTGTTCAACACGCGAAACTGAATACCACTCTTGTCGGTGGCCAGCGCCATGGCGCCGCCCAAGGCATCGATTTCCTTGACCAGATGGCTCTTGCCGATGCCACCAATGGCAGGGTTGCAACTCATGTGCCCGAGGGTTTCCACGTTGTGGGTCAGCAGCAGGGTTTTCACACCCATGCGTGCAGACGCAAGCGCAGCCTCGGTACCGGCATGGCCGCCGCCGATGACGATCACTTCAAAACGGGAAGGGAAATCCACCACGCACCTCGTGCCTGTTGTGCAAATAGAAAAAGGTAAGCCGACAAGTATAGGGACATCACCCCCCTCATTGAAACCGTCTGAGCAAATTTTGATCAGGCTGTGGATGAATGGCATACAACAGAAATCAAGAAGAGAGATTTATAAAAGCTTTGTTTTTATGTTTATTCTTATGCACAGCACTATCTGTGGATAACGCTCTGAAGGCCATGTAGCACGTGCTGTACAGAGATCCTGAACCCTGTGGCTTACCCCCTCTGAGCGCTTGGGATAACGAGGAATAGCCTGTGGATTAAAGTGATGGTTACCCACAGGGCCATTTATCCTCAAGAAAAAGTGCCGCTTATCAACGGAGCTTAGCGAGGGTTTTCCACAGGGCTTAGCGGGTGCCGTTCTTAGGTTATGCCTTGCTGGAGGCTTTGTTCGGGCCAAAAAAAACCGCCTCTAAGAGGCGGTTGGCTGATGTGGGACCTGGCTTGTCTGTTACTTGCCGATGCAAAAACTCGAGAAAATCCGTCCCAACAAGTCATCGGAACTGAAGGCTCCGGTGATTTCCCCAAGCACCTGTTGTGCCTGCCGCAGGTCCTCTGCCAGTAACTCACCTGCACCGGCAAGGGTCAGCTGCGCACGGCCATGCTCCAGGTGCTCACTGGCCTGGCGCAAGGCATCCAGATGCCGTCTACGGGCGCTGAAACCACTTTCGGCGGTCTGTTCATAGCCCATGCAGGCCTTGAGATGGTCGCGCAACAGCTGCAGCCCTCCCCCCTCTCCTTTGGCGCTCAGCGTGATGGTGGCTTGTCCATCTTCGCCCTGGTGCAGCGCGACAGGCTCCCCGCTCAGATCCGCTTTGTTGCGTATGAGGGTTACCCGTGCCGGATCCGGGCGCTGGTCCAGAAACTCGGGCCACAGGGCGAAGGGATCGCCGGCTTCAGGGGCCGTGGAGTCCACAACCAGCAATATCCGGTCTGCCTCACTTATCGCTCGTAGCGCGCGCTCCACACCGATCTTTTCCACATGATCATCTGTCGAACGTAGCCCGGCCGTGTCCACCACGTGAAGCGGCATACCGTCGATGTGGATATGTTCGCGCAGGGTATCCCGGGTCGTGCCGGCGATGTCCGTCACGATCGCCGCTTCACGTCCCGCCAGCTGGTTGAGCAGGCTCGACTTGCCTGCATTGGGGCGGCCAGCGATGACCACTGTCATGCCATCGCGCAGCAATGCACCTTGGCCTGCCTCACGCAGTACTGTGGATAAATGATCCCTTACGGCATCGAGCATCGACAGCACATGGCCATCGGCTAGAAAGTCGATTTCCTCCTCGGGAAAATCAATGGCGGCCTCAACGTAGATGCGCAGCGCGATCAACGCTTCGGTAAGGCTGTGGACATGTCTTGAGAATTCGCCCTGCAGCGATCGCAGTGCGTTTCGCGCTGCCTGGCTGGAGCTGGCTTCGATCAAGTCGGCGATGGCCTCAGCTTGAGCCAGGTCGAGCTTGTCATTGAGAAATGCCCGCTCGCTGAACTCACCCGGCCTGGCCAGGCGACAACCCAGTTGTACACAGCGCTGTAGCAGCATATCCAGAACGACGGGGCCGCCATGGCCTTGCAGCTCGAGTACATCTTCACCGGTGAATGAGTGGGGCCCCGGAAAGAACAGCGCGATACCTTCATCCAGTACCACCCCCTCCTCGTCTCGGAACGGCCCGTAATGAGCATGACGCGGTTGCAGGCTGCGACCGGTTATCCACTGGCCCGCCTTGGCAGCCAGTGGCCCTGACAACCTTACGATGCCTACACCGCCGCGGCCTTGGGCAGTAGCGATGGCGGCAATGGTTTCACGCACAGTATTCATGCTGGGGAAGCCTCTACGACAAAAACGACAGATAGCAAAAACGCCCCACGAAGGGGCGTTTTATTCACAAGCTAGCGTAGCAGCCCGTCAGGCAGCCGCTTTCTTGTTGGCAGCCTCGATGCTGCGTGTGATGTACCACTGCTGCGTGATGGACAGGCAGTTGTTCACAACCCAGTACAGCACCAGACCTGCTGGGAACCACAGGAAGAAGAAGGTGAAGATGATCGGCATCATTTTCATCACCTTGGCCTGCATCGGATCCGGCGGGGTCGGGTTCAGGCGCTGCTGGATGAACATGGTGGCGCCCATGATGATCGGCAGGATGAAGAACGGATCCTTGATAGACAGGTCGGTAATCCACAGCATCCAAGGTGCCTGACGCATCTCGACGCTTTCCAGCAGTACCCAGTAAAGGGCCAGGAATACTGGCATCTGAACCAGGATCGGCAAGCAACCGCCCAGTGGGTTGATCTTCTCTTTCTTGTACAGCTCCATCATCGCCTGGGACATCTTCTGGCGATCATCGCCGAAGCGTTCCTTGAGCGCTGCGAGCTTGGGCGAGACCGCACGCATACGTGCCATGGAACGGTAGCTGGCAGCGGACAGCGGGAAGAACAGGCCCTTGATGAGCATGGTCAGCACGATGATCGACCAGCCCCAGTTACCCAGCAGGCTGTGGATATGTTGCAGAAGCCAGAAGATCGGCTGGGCGATGAACCACAAGAAGCCGTAGTCGACGGTCAGTTCCAGGCCTGGGGACAACTCCTTGAGCTTGGACTGGATCTTGGGACCGGCATACAGCATGGCGCTGGTTTCAGCCTTGCCCCCAGCAGGCACGCTGATAGCCGGGCCGGTGTAGCCGATGATGTAATTACCCTGGCTGTCCTTGCGGGTTTGCACCACGTTGTTGTCGGACTTGGCCGGGATCCATGCGGTCACGAAGTAGTGCTGAAGCCATGCTACCCAGCCGCCGGACACATTTTCTTTCAAACTACCTTTGTCGATGTCCTTCATCGAGACCTTTTTGTAAGGCTCCGAAGGTGTCCACAAGGCCGCACCCAAGTAGGTCGCGGTACCCGTGGCAGTGCTCGACGATGGATCGGAACTGGCATCGCGCTTGAGCTGGGCGAACATGTTGCCGCTCCAAGCCTGGCTGCTCTGGTTGTCGATCAGGTAGCTGACGTTCAGGTCATATTCGCCGCGCTTGAAGCTGAAGCGCTTGATGTAGTTGACCCCGTTGTCGTTGAACTTCAGGTCCACCACCAACTGGTCCTGACCATCGGCCAACTGATAACGCTTTTGATCGGCAGCATAGAGGGGGCGACCGGTCGAGCGGGCATCTGGACCGTTGGCACCAGTCAAGCCGCTTTGCGCGAGATAGACGCGCTCCCCACCGTTGTCGAACAGTTGGAATGGAATGTCCGGATGGTCCTGACGGCGTGGATACTGCGGCAGGTTCAACTGGACGACGTCACCACCTACCGGATCGATAGCCAGGTCCAGCACATCGGTCTTGACCCGGATCAGGTCCTTGCTGACAGCCACGGGTGCCTGATCGGCGGTGTGGGTTTCAGCAGTGGCGCTTGGCACATCGGCGCTGGCACCCGCACCGGAATCACCGGCAGGTACGCCATCGGGCAAACCAGGGTTGGTCGTGCTGGCAGCAGTATTCTGAGTCGGCAGGGCAGCCTGGCCGTAGTCCTGGTTCCATTTAAGGACCATGACGTAGGACACGATTGCCAGGGCGACGATCAGGATCGTGCGTTTAATATCCATGATTACTCGGCTATCGAAGAAGTTCGGGAGGAAGGAGCGGGTGGAACGGGGTCGAAACCGCCGTCGTTCCACGGATGACAACGCCCCAGGCGACGAACGGCTAGCCATCCACCACGCCAGAGGCCGTGGTTTTCGATGGCTTCGTAGGCGTAACAAGAGCAACTGGGGTAGAAACGGCAGTGGCTGGCCATCAGAGGACTAATGGCATAACGGTAAAACTGGATCGGAACGAGTGCCAGTTTACGCATCTTGGCTGCTTACCCCTGCGCGATCGGCGGAGACTGCTGGTGCCGGTCGGCTACGCGCCAGGCGCTTCCAGAGTTTGCCGAAGTGTTGGTGCAATTCCGGGTTTTCTATCTCACCCAATCCCTTGCGCGCGACGATCACGATATCCAATCCGGCAAGTGAATGCTGGTTCAGACGAAAGGAATCGCGCATCAAGCGCTTGAGGCGGTTGCGTTGAACGGCGAGCTTGACGCTTTTCTTGCCAATCACCAGGCCAAGGCGCGGGTGATCCAGACCGTTCTCGCGAGCAAGGATCAGCAGGTTTTTCCCTGGAACCTTGCCGGTTGGGGAGTCGAAGACCGCTTTGAAATGCCGGGGTGTAAGCAGTCGCTTTTCCCGACTGAAGTCCTGACTCACCACCTGTGCCGAAAAATCAAATGGCCAGACGCTTACGGCCTTTGGCACGACGACGCGACAGAACAGCGCGGCCGTTCTTAGTAGCCATACGGGCACGGAAACCGTGAGTGCGCGCGCGCTTGATGGTGCTTGGTTGGAAAGTACGTTTCATGGCGTGTTACCTGGGTTTGTCGACGACGGGCCGGGATGGCCCCCTTTTAAGAGACCGGCGATTCTAGAGAAAGCAAGCCCATAGGTCAATTTCCAACCAACCTTTCCTTTAGGTGTGGGATGAACGGGCGTAAGGATTGGCTAGCGGCACTGACACCTCCATGAGGCTGGGCAGCACACCACTGCTCAACATGAAAAATAAGAAAGACATATAAAAAGCTTCTCTAAAGATCTTAATACTCTTAAGTGGATAACTTTCTGTGGATAACGTGCTGAAGGCCTCATAGCCAGGGCTTCGCAGCATTTTTAAACCCTGTTCGGAAGCCGTGCTGCGACTGTTCTAGAGCTGAATTTAAGCTGTGCATAAAAGGGCTATTTATACACAGGTAGGTTATACACAGGCCAATTCACTGGGTTGTGCATAGCCCTCATGGCTAGTTATCCACATGGTTTATGCACAGCGTATAAGTGGTGTTTCGGTCATTGAATGACAGTTCTGCCATACATGCCGGCGTGTCCGCATGTGGATAACTGAGCGCGTGCCCGGTACAATGGCCGTTTGTTTCAGCCTTCGTGGCTTTCAAGCTCAGGGGATATCCGTGTCAGTGGAACTTTGGCAGCAGTGCGTGGAGCTTCTGCGCGATGAACTGCCTGCCCAGCAATTCAACACCTGGATCCGTCCGTTACAGGTCGAAGCCGAAGGCGACGAGTTGCGCGTCTATGCGCCTAACCGTTTCGTTCTCGATTGGGTCAATGAAAAGTACCTGGGGCGTTTGCTTGAGCTTTTGGGAGAAAAAGGCACGGGCATCGCCCCTGCGTTGTCGCTGCTGATCGGCAGCCGGCGCAGCTCTGCCCCCCGTGCGGCACCTAATGCCCCAGTGAGCGCGGCTGTGGCAGCCTCTCTGGTGCAAACGACGCCCAAGGCCCCCTCCATCACGCCGTCCGAGCCCGCTCCAGTGGCCTCGTCCGACCCCGCGCCTGCAAACGCCAACGACGTGGCCGAGCCTTCTTCGAGGGATAGCTTCGATGCCATGGCCGAACCTGCTCAGGCCCCCGCGGGTAGGACAGAGCAGCGGACGGTGCAGGTGGAAGGTGCTCTCAAGCACACCAGCTACCTGAACCGCACGTTCACGTTCGACACATTTGTAGAAGGCAAGTCGAACCAGCTGGCCCGTGCCGCCGCCTGGCAGGTTGCCGACAACCCCAAGCATGGTTATAACCCCCTGTTTCTCTATGGCGGTGTGGGCTTGGGTAAAACCCACCTTATGCATGCCGTGGGTAACCACCTGCTTAGAAAGAACCCGAATGCCAAGGTGGTGTACCTGCATTCCGAGCGCTTCGTCGCCGATATGGTCAAGGCACTTCAGCTCAATGCAATCAACGAGTTCAAGCGCTTCTACCGTTCGGTCGATGCGCTGCTCATCGATGACATTCAGTTCTTTGCGCGCAAGGAGCGTTCACAGGAAGAGTTTTTCCACACCTTCAACGCACTGCTCGAAGGTGGCCAGCAGGTGATCCTCACCTCCGATCGATATCCCAAGGAAATCGAAGGGCTCGAGGAACGTTTGAAATCGCGCTTTGGCTGGGGCCTCACGGTTGCCGTGGAGCCGCCGGAACTGGAAACGCGCGTCGCGATCCTGATGAAGAAGGCCGATCAGGCCAAGGTGGAACTGCCGCACGATGCGGCCTTCTTCATCGCTCAGCGTATTCGGTCGAACGTGCGTGAGCTGGAGGGCGCCCTGAAGCGCGTGATCGCCCATTCGCACTTCATGGGGCGCGACATCACCATCGAGTTGATCCGCGAATCCCTGAAGGACCTTCTGGCACTGCAAGACAAGCTGGTGAGTGTGGATAACATCCAGCGTACGGTGGCCGAGTACTACAAGATCAAGATCTCCGATCTGTTGTCCAAACGCCGGTCCCGTTCGGTAGCTCGTCCACGTCAGGTGGCGATGGCGCTCTCCAAGGAGCTGACCAACCACAGCTTGCCAGAAATCGGCGACATGTTTGGTGGGCGCGACCACACGACCGTGCTGCATGCCTGCCGAAAGATCAATGAACTGAAAGAATCCGACGCGGATATCCGCGAGGACTACAAGAACCTGCTGCGCACGCTGACGACCTGAGGGCCGTCAGCGCAGCCATATGAAGGCAAGGGACTAGACCATGCATTTCACGATTCAACGCGAAGCCTTGCTCAAACCTCTGCAACTGGTGGCAGGTGTCGTCGAGCGCCGGCAGACGTTGCCGGTGCTTTCAAATGTGTTGCTGGTCGTTCAAGGCCAGCAACTGTCGCTGACCGGTACCGACCTTGAGGTTGAACTGGTGGGCCGCGTGCAACTGGAAGAACCTGCCGAGCCTGGCGAGATCACTGTCCCAGCACGCAAGCTGATGGACATCTGCAAAAGCCTGCCCAGTGACGTACTGATCGACATCAAGCTCGATGAGCAAAAACTGCTGGTCAAGGCCGGGCGTAGCCGCTTCACACTGTCGACGTTGCCTGCCAATGATTTCCCGACCGTGGAAGAAGGGCCAGGCTCGCTCACGTGCAATCTGGAACAAAGCAAACTGCGTCGATTGATCGAACGCACCAGCTTCGCCATGGCCCAGCAAGACGTGCGTTACTACCTTAACGGTATGCTGCTGGAGGTGTCGCGCAATACCCTGCGTGCCGTTTCCACTGATGGCCACCGCCTGGCATTGTGCTCGATGAGTGCACCGATCGAACAGGACGACCGCCACCAGGTGATCGTGCCGCGCAAAGGTATTCTGGAGCTTGCTCGCTTGCTGACCGAGCCTGAAGGCATGGTCAGCATCGTTCTTGGGCAACACCATATCCGCGCAACGACGGGTGAGTTCACATTCACCTCCAAGCTCGTCGACGGTAAATTCCCTGACTACGAGCGTGTGCTGCCCAAAGGCGGTGACAAACTGGTGATTGGTGATCGCCAAGCTTTGCGCGAGGCGTTCAGCCGCACCGCGATCCTGTCCAACGAAAAGTACCGCGGGATTCGCTTGTTGCTCGCTGCCGGCCAGTTGAAGATCCAGGCCAACAACCCCGAGCAGGAAGAGGCTGAGGAAGAAATCAGCGTCGACTACGACGGTAGCTCGCTTGAGATCGGTTTCAACGTCAGCTACCTGCTGGATGTGCTGGGCGTCATGACCACTGAGCAGGTGCGCCTTATTTTGTCGGACTCCAACAGCAGTGCACTGCTGCAGGAGGCAGGCAATGACGACTCTTCGTACGTTGTCATGCCGATGCGGCTGTAAGCAAAGCAGGCCAAATGTCACTTAGGCGTATCATCGTCACCGGGGTGCGAAATCTGCACCCGGTGACGCTCTCCCCTTCCCCGCGTATCAACGTGCTCTTTGGCGATAACGGGAGCGGCAAGACAAGCCTTCTCGAAGCTGTTCATCTACTCGGGCTGGCTAGATCCTTTCGCAGCACTCGCTTGAACCCGGTAATCCAGTACGAGCAAGCCTCTTGTACGGTATTCGGGGAGGTGCTCCTTGCCGAAGGCGGTACCTGTAACCTTGGGGTGTCTCGCGAACGGCAGGGTGATTTCACCATCAGGATCGATGGGCAGAATGCGCGTAGCGCTGCACAGCTTGCTGAATTGCTTCCATTACAGCTCATCAACCCAGACAGCTTTCGACTCCTCGAAGGCGCCCCGAAGATCAGGCGACAGTTTCTCGACTGGGGCGTGTTCCACGTGGAACCTCGCTTCATGCCCGCGTGGCAACGCCTGCAGAGGGCCCTCAGGCAGCGGAACTCATGGTTGCGGCATGGTACACTTGACCTAGCTTCGCAAGCCGCTTGGGACCGGGAGTTATGCCTGGCCAGCGCCGAAATAGATGAATACCGCCGCGAATACATCAAGGCCCTGAAGCCTGTATTCGAAAAGACTTTGAGTGAGTTGCTTGAGCTAGACGGTCTTACCCTGAGCTATTACCGAGGCTGGGACAAAGACCGGGAGCTGCAGGATGTGTTGGCTACTTCCCTCCTTCGTGACCAGCAGATGGGACACACGCAGGCGGGTCCGCAACGTGCAGATTTGCGACTTCGATTAGCTGCAAACAACGCAGCAGACATCCTGTCCCGCGGCCAGCAAAAACTGGTGGTATGCGCACTGCGGATAGCTCAAGGCCATTTGGTTGGCCAAGCACGACGCGGCCACTGCATTTATCTTGTGGACGATTTGCCGTCGGAACTCGATGAGCAACATCGCCGCGCACTATGTCGCTTGCTTGAAGAATTACGCTGCCAGGTATTCATCACCTGTGTAGATCATGAATTATTGAGGGAAGGCTGGCAGACGGAAACGCCGGTTGCTTTGTTCCACGTGGAACAAGGCCGTATCACCCAGACCCACGACCATCGGGAGTGAAGGCATGAGCGAAAATCAGACGTACGACTCCTCCAGCATCAAGGTGCTAAAAGGTTTGGATGCCGTGCGCAAGCGTCCCGGCATGTACATTGGCGACACCGATGATGGTAGCGGCCTGCACCACATGGTCTTCGAGGTGGTCGACAACTCCATCGACGAAGCCCTGGCCGGTCACTGCGACGACATCACAGTAATTATTCACCCTGATGAATCCATCAGCGTGCGTGACAACGGCCGTGGCATTCCGGTCGACGTGCATAAAGAAGAAGGCGTTTCGGCAGCAGAAGTCATCATGACTGTGCTGCACGCAGGCGGTAAGTTCGATGACAACTCCTACAAGGTATCCGGTGGATTGCACGGGGTAGGCGTTTCGGTCGTCAACGCGTTGTCCGAGCAACTGATACTGACGGTGCGTCGCAGCGGCAAGATCTGGGAACAGACGTACGTACACGGTGTGCCTCAGGCGCCGATGGCCATCGTCGGTGAAAGTGAGACGACCGGTACTCACATTCACTTCAAGCCATCCGCAGAGACATTCAAGAATATTCACTTCAGCTGGGACATCCTGGCCAAGCGTATTCGTGAGCTGTCTTTCCTGAACTCGGGCGTCGGCATTCTGCTGAAAGACGAGCGCAGTGGTAAGGAAGAGTTCTTCAAGTACGAAGGCGGTCTGCGGGCATTCGTCGAATACCTGAATACCAACAAGACGCCGGTGAACGCCCAGGTGTTCCACTTCAGCGTACAGCGCGAAGACGGTGTGGGTGTAGAAGTTGCTCTCCAGTGGAACGACAGCTTCAACGAGAACCTGCTGTGCTTTACCAACAACATCCCGCAACGCGATGGCGGTACGCACCTGGTGGGTTTCCGTTCGTCTTTGACGCGCAGCCTGAACAGCTACATCGAGCAGGAAGGCCTGGCTAAGAAGAACAAGGTTTCCACCACTGGGGACGACGCACGCGAAGGCCTGACTGCGATCATTTCGGTCAAGGTGCCCGACCCCAAGTTCAGCTCGCAGACTAAAGACAAGCTGGTATCGTCGGAAGTAAAAACCGCTGTCGAGCAGGAGATGAACAAGTACTTCTCTGACTTCCTGCTGGAGAACCCGAACGAAGCCAAGGCTGTCGTCGGCAAGATGATCGATGCTGCGCGCGCCCGTGAAGCTGCACGCAAAGCGCGTGAGATGACTCGCCGTAAAGGCGCACTTGATATTGCGGGCTTGCCAGGCAAGCTGGCTGACTGCCAGGAGAAGGACCCTGCCCTGTCTGAACTCTACCTGGTGGAGGGTGACTCTGCAGGCGGCTCTGCGAAACAGGGGCGTAACCGTCGGACCCAGGCCATCTTGCCACTCAAAGGCAAGATCCTGAACGTAGAGAAAGCTCGGTTCGACAAGATGATTTCGTCCCAGGAAGTCGGGACTTTGATCACCGCGCTGGGCTGCGGCATTGGCCGGGAAGAGTACAACATCGAAAAGCTGCGGTATCACAACATCATCATCATGACCGATGCTGACGTTGACGGTTCGCACATTCGTACGTTGCTGCTGACCTTCTTCTTCCGTCAGTTGCCAGAGCTGGTCGAGCGCGGCTACATCTACATTGCACAGCCACCGTTGTACAAGGTCAAGCGCGGCAAGCAAGAGCAGTACATCAAGGACGATGAGGCCATGGAAGAGTACATGACCCAATCGGCCCTGGAAGACGCCAGCCTGCACCTGGACGAATCCGCGCCGCCGGTATCCGGCGTGCAACTGGAAGCCCTGGTCAACGAGTTCCGCGGTGTGATGAAGACCCTCAAGCGTCTGTCGCGCCTGTACCCGCAGGAGCTCACCGAGCATTTCATCTACCTGCCTGAAGTCACTCTCGAGCAGCTGGGTGATCATGCGGTGATGGAAGCCTGGAAGAACCAGTTGCATGAGCGCCTGAATTCGACCCAGAAATCGGGCCTGGTCTACAAGGCCAGCCTGCGTGAAGACAAGGAACGTAATGTGTGGCTGCCTGAGGTGGAAATCACCTCCCATGGGCTTGCCAGCTACATCACGTTCAACCGTGACTTCTTCGGCAGCAACGACTACCGCACCGTGGTCAACGTGGGTGCCAAGCTGTCCAGCCTGTTGGGTGAAGGCGCTTATGTGCAACGTGGTGAGCGTCGCAAGGCCATCGTCGAGTTCAAGGAAGGCTTGGATTGGTTGATGAACGAGACCACCAAGCGCCATACCATCCAGCGCTATAAAGGGCTGGGTGAGATGAACCCGGATCAGTTGTGGGAAACCACCATGGACCCAACTGTGCGCCGTATGCTGAAGGTCACCATCGAAGATGCAATCGCGGCTGACCAGATCTTCAACACCCTGATGGGTGACGCCGTTGAACCGCGCCGTGACTTTATCGAAAGCAATGCATTGTCGGTGTCCAACCTGGACTTCTGATCAGCCTTGACCGTTGCACGACCGGGCAGCTTCGAAATTCGAGCCTAACCGGTCATCATCAAGCCCGCGCTAGCGGGCTTTTTCATTTCCAATCTCCGGGTAGGCACGCTCACCCCGCGTTACCTCAAGGGTGTAATTCAGAACGGACTTGCAGTGGGTCTTACGCCTCGACCTTGAGTGCGTCAAGTTTTGAAAGCAGCCAATCGCTGACATGATTCTGCAAGGGCGACGTGCGACGAGGGTGAGCAGTGGCCCAGATCGAGCTTGTGCGTAGGGGATCAATGGTCCTCGGCAATGCCCGCCGCTTTCAAACGCCGATACAAGGTACGTTCGCTGATACCCAAGTGCTTGGCCAGCTCACTGCGCGACCCCCTGAACTGACTAAGCACCTGTAGGAGATCTGCTGGCCGACTTCCGTGGGCGCGCACTTGGGCAGGGAGCGACACCACGTCTTCGGGCAAGTGTTCTGGCTGAATGACGCCTTCATCGGCAAACAGCCGTGCCCGCTCCAGGATGTTGCGTAACTCGCGGATGTTCCCCGGAAACGGATACGTCATCAGTCGATCGAGAGCAGCATTACCGAGTGTGGGCGCGCTGGGCCCTGCGATTCTTTTCAGCAGGCTTTGGACCAGCAGAGGCAGATCCTCGATACGCTCGCGCAGTGCAGGCATCCGGATAGGGAACCCACTGATCCGGTAGTACAGGTCCTCCCTGAACGTACCGTCGGCCACCATCTGCCTCAAGGGTTTATGGGTTGCCGACACCAGGCGGAAATCCGAATGCACGGTGCGCAGGCTGCCAACAGGCCGGAAGCTGCCGGTTTCGATCAAGCGCAACAGCTTGACCTGCATGGCCAAGGGCACTTCACCGATCTCGTCCAGGAACAGCGTGCCGCCGTGGGCAGCTTCTGCCAGGCCGGTCTTGCGCTGGTGCGCACCGGTGAATGCACCCTTCTCGTAACCGAACAGTTCGCTCTCGAAAAGCGCCTCCGTCAGGCTGGTGCAATCGACCACGACCAAGGGGCCATCGGCCTTGGGGCTGCCCATGTGCAACGCCCGCGCGAACAGTTCCTTGCCCGTGCCGGACTCACCCTGGAGCAGGACAGGGATGGCAGCCGGCGCCGCACGTTGCAAGCTGGCCAATGCCGCCGTGAATGCAGGTGCCTGGCCAACGAGCCCTTGCTCTTGCGGCTGGGCAGATGCGATGACGATACGGGTGAGCCGTTCGACGAAAGCAATCACCCTGCCCTGCTCATCCAGGATCGGCCGAAGTTCGACATCCACATGTTCCGGTCCGCGAGGGGTGTGATGCACATGCAGCACGCGCTCGGGCACCTTGCTGGACCAGGCCTTGCGCATCGGGCAGTCCTCGCCGGCCTGGTCGCAGGGAACGTGGTAATGGTGTGAGACCTTGTGACATTTCTGCCCAAGCGGCGCCTGCTGGTCCTGACCGAACTGACGTCGATAAGCGGTGTTGGCGGCCAGAATGTTGTAGTCGGTGTCCAGCACGATGGCGGGCAGGACGTCGTGCTCCAGAAAAGACACCAAGGCAAGCACTGAGGGGTGAGGTTCGGACATGACGGCACCAGTCGGATAACGTGTTCGAGGGTAGCAAGGACTGCCAGCCGCTGCCATCGACTGACACCGCACTGCCACTCTTCACTGCCAACGAAGCGGCCATCTGCCCATGACCCGCCAATCCAGGGCCCCAGGCAGGCATCTGTGCGGTGGCATGTATCTTGATGGGGGGTAGATGTGGCGCCCCTGAACCGTGCAGCAAACGGGGCTAGCCGAATGGGAGACTTGAATGATCATTGGCAAAAACCTTCACGTGGAAGCGTTCTTCGACAGCGCCACCTCAACCATCAGCTATCTGGTCATGGATGGCGAAACGCGCGCTTGCGCCTTGATCGACAGCGTTCTGGATTACGACCCGAAGGCCGGGCGCGTGACGACGGCCTCTGCGGACTGCCTGATCGAACGTGTGAAAGCGCTTGGTGCTCAGGTGCAATGGATACTGGAAACCCATGTGCATGCAGATCACCTGTCCGCTGCTGCCTACCTCAAAGACACGCTGGGGGGGCGCATTGCAATTGGAGCTTGCATCACCCAGGTCCAGAAAGTCTTCGGCAGCTTGTTCAACGCTGAACCTGGCTTCGCCCGTGATGGTAGCCAGTTCGACGTGCTGTTCGACGATGAAGAAATTTTCCACATAGGCAATCTGCAGGCTAAAGCCCTGCATACCCCTGGGCATACGCCTGCCTGCATGAGCTATCTCATCGAGCATGAAGGCCAGGCGGCAGTCTTCGTCGGCGACACGTTGTTCATGCCGGACTACGGGACTGCGCGATGCGACTTCCCTGGTGCCGATGCCCGGACCCTGTACCGCTCGATTCATCGCCTCCTGGCGCTAGGGGATGGCACCCGGCTGTTCATGTGTCACGACTACCTGCCCGAAGGGCGCGAGCTGCGCTACATGACCACCGTGGCCGAGCAGCGCACTCAGAACATTCACATCCATGAAGGTATCGACGAAGACAGCTTCGTGGCCATGCGCGAAGCGCGTGATCGAACGTTGGACATGCCTGTCCTGATCCTGCCCGCCGTCCAGGTGAACATGCGCAGTGGCCAGTTCCCAGCCCCTGAGGCCAATGGGGTGCGCTACCTGAAGATTCCCCTCAATACGTTGTAGTCAGGCACATCCCATAATCAGACAGTCAGGATCGACCATGCCCGCCGTGCCCTCCTCCGTTCCAGCGTTTCATCACCAAGTCATCATCATAGGCGCCGGTGCTGCCGGCATTGCGACGGCGTCCAGCCTCCTCCAGCGCGACCCCTCGCTGGACATCGCCCTGATAGACCCCGCCGAGGTTCATTACTACCAACCCGGCTGGACCATGGTCGGTGCCGGGGTCTTCGATGCCCCGAGCACGGCTCGGCCGATGTCGTCGGTCATCCCCCGCGCGGTGCGCTGGATCAAGTCACAGGTGCAAGGGTTCGATGCACAGTGTCGCAAGGTCCTGCTGGCAGATGGCAGGGCCTTTACCTTTGAACAGCTGGTGGTCTGCCCTGGGCTGAAGCTGGATTGGGCGGGCATCGAGGGGCTGGCAGACACCCTGGGCGAGAATGGCGTCACGTCCAATTACCGCTACGACCTGGCGCCCTATACCTGGGAGCTGGTGCAGGGCCTCAAGCAAGGCCGCGCCGTGTTCTGCCAGCCGCCCATGCCCATCAAATGCGCTGGCGCCCCGCAAAAAGCGCTGTACCTGTCCTGCGACCACTGGCTGCGCCAGGGCCGGCTGGGCGCCGTGCAAGCCAGCTTTTTCAATGCCGGCAATGCCTTGTTCGGGGTGCCCGCCTACGTGCCCGCCTTGATGGCTTACATCGACAAGTACTCGGTAGACCTCAACTTCGGCCATCGGCTGATCGCCGTGGATGGACCAAACCAGCAGGCGGTGTTCGCCCATACGCTTGCGGATGGCACCCAGCACCTTCGCACCGAGCCGTTCGACATGCTGCATGTGGTACCGCCACAGGTCGCCCCCGACTTCATTCGCCACAGCTGCCTCGCCGATGGCGCTGGTTGGGTGGACGTGGACCCCTCTACCCTGCGCCATCGTGTCTTCGCCCATGTGCACGCGCTTGGGGACGTGATCAATGCCAGCAACGCGAAGACGGCTGCCGCTGCACGCAAACAAGCGCCGGTGGTGGCAAACAATGTATTGGTGGCACTGGGTCGACGCACGGGCCTGGCGCACTATGATGGCTACGGCTCCTGTCCGCTGACCGTCGAGCGCGGCAAGATCGTGCTGGCCGAATTTGGCTATGGTGGCGCGCTCAAGCCGAGCTTCCCTCAGTGGCTCCTCGACGGCCGCAAACCCACCCGCTTGGCCTGGCTGCTCAAAGCTCGTCTGCTGCCGCCCTTGTATTGGCAAGGCATGCTCAAGGGCCGTGAGTGGCTGGCCAAGCCGGTTGCAAGAACGACCGAGGCAGCCCAGTGATCGATCAGACGTGGCTCAGCACAGGGCTGGGCACGATCATCGGCGCGGTCTTGGCGCTGACAGGTGCCGGCGGTGGCATCCTTGCGGTTCCGTTGCTGGTGTTTGGCCTGGGGCTTTCGATGGCGCAGGCTGCCCCGATCGGTTTGCTGGCTGTGGGGCTGTCGGCGGCGGTTGGTGCCGGCTTGGGCTTGCGCCAGGGCGTGGTGCGCTACCGTGCGGCCCTGTTCATCGCTGCGGTGGGTATCGTGTTTACGCCGCTGGGGCTGATGCTTGCGCATCGTTTGCCCAACGCACCGCTTCAGCTGATGTTTGCAGGCATCCTGATCTACGCGTGCGTGCGCACCTGGTTGAAGGCCCGTCAGCAATTGAGCGGCGCAAACCCAGGTGCACATCGCTTCATCGAGCCCTGTGTACTCAACCCCCTGCAGGGTCGTTTACGCTGGACGCTTCCGTGCGCGCGGGCGCTCGCCGGCACCGGGGCGTTGTCGGGGCTGCTGTCAGGCCTGCTGGGCGTGGGCGGCGGCTTCGTCATCGTCCCTGCCCTGCGGCGCTACACCAACTTGTGTATGGGCAGTATCGTCTCTACCTCCCTGGCAGTCATCGCGCTGGTTGCCTTGGGCAGTGTTGCCACCGCCACCTTTGCAGGGAGCATGCGCTGGCAGGTGGGTGCGCCGTTTGCGCTGGGTGCGGTACTGGGCTTGCTGGTGGCCCGGCCACTGGCGGCAAGGCTGGAGGGCCCGCGGCTGCAACAACTGTTCGCCATCGCAGGGTGGGCCGCGGCGGCATTGCTGATCAGCAAAGCGCTAGGGCGCTAGCAGCGCATCCTGCTCGGCAGCACACAGGTTCAGCAGGTAATCCCATACCACGCGCAGGCGTACGGATTTATGCAGTTCGCGCCGCGTGCAGATCCAGTAACTGCGCTGGATGGTTTCCCCTGGCAGCACCCGCACCAGCGTCGGGTCATGCCGCGCCATGTAGTTGGGTAGCACGGCGATACCCAACCCTGCACGCGCCGCCGCTTGCTGGGCTATCACGCTGGTACTGCGAAACACCACGTTCGGCGATCGGCAGAAGCTGTTGAGAAACAGCAGCTCCTGACTGAACAGCAAGTCGTCCACGTAGCCAATCCAACTGTGGCGCGCCAGGTCTTCGCGGTTGCGCAGGGGCGCGGCACGCTCCAGGTACGCTGCGCTGGCATAGAGGGCCAGCCGGTAGTCGGTGAGCTTGCGGGTGATCAGCAAGTCTGCACTTGGCCTTTCCAGGTGAATGCTGATTTCCGCTTCACGGTTGAGGATGCTGACAAAACGCGGCACCGCAACCAACTCCACTTCCAGGCCGGGGTAGCGCTCGAACAACTCATTCATCCGTGGCGTGAAGAACATGATGCCGATCCCCTCGGTCACGCCGAGGCGGATCTTGCCAAGCGGCGTGATGGCTTGGGTGATTTCCTCCTGCGCCAGCAAGGCGGTGTTCTCCATGGCTTCGGCATGTTTGAGCAGCGCTTGTCCGGAAGGCGTCAGCTCATACCCTTGGGCATGCTGGACGAACAACGCAGTGCCCAGGCTCTGCTCGATACGCTCGATGTGGCGCGCAACGGTGCTGTGGGTCGTCTCCAGACGCTTGGCAGCCGTCAACAAGCGCCCGCTGCGCTGCAGCTCCAGGAAAAACCGCAAATCATTCCAATCGAACATGCTGGTCCTTGCATATCTGTATCGAACACCCCGGTAAGAGGCGCCGACGCTCCGAGAGGCATCGCTGTGCTTAAACGCACAACGGGTGCGCGAAATCGCGTGTTTCTTCCGCGAAATTACTCACTAAGCTGGTTGGGGACAAGAACAAAAACAGGCCCTGAGGTCCTCTATGTCATCAGTCGATTCTGCCTACGACTATGTGATCGTGGGCGCCGGCCCCGCTGGCTGCTTGCTGGCGAACCGGTTGTCTGCCGACCCGTCATGCCGGGTACTGCTACTCGAAGCCGGTGGGCGGGACAACTATCCCTGGATACACGTGCCGGTGGGCTACCTGTACTGCATTGGTAACCCCCGCACGGACTGGTGCTTCAAGACCGAGGCGCAGCCTGGGCTGCAAGGTCGGTCGCTGGGCTACCCCCGTGGCAAGGTCCTGGGCGGGTGCTCCTCCATCAACGGCATGATCTACATGCGTGGCCAGGCGGCTGACTACGATCACTGGGCTAGCCTAGGCAACCGAGGCTGGGCCTGGAAAGACGTGTTGCCGCTGTTCAAGCAAAGCGAAAGCCACCATGGCGGTGCCAGCGAATACCATGGTGCCAGCGGTGAATGGCGTGTAGAGCGCCAGCGCTACAGCTGGCCGATCCTCGACGCCTTCCGCGATGCAGCCGAGCAGGCGGGTGTTGCCAAAATCGATGACTTCAACACCGGCGACAACGAAGGCTGTGGATATTTTCAGGTCAACCAGCGTAGCGGTGTTCGCTGGAACGCATCCAAAGCGTTTCTGCGCCCCATTAAGCACCGCGCCAATCTGACTGTTATGACCGATGTGCAGGTGGATCAAGTGCTGCTAGGCAACACGCGCGCCCGCGCTGTCAAAACCCGTTGGCAGGGCCGCTGGCACGAGTTCTCGGCGCGACGAGAGATTGTGCTATGCGCAGGTGCAGTAGGCTCACCCGGCATCCTGCAACGCTCGGGCATTGGTCCGCAGCAGTTGCTGGAGGACTTGGGTATCGGGGTGCGCCATGCCATGCCGGGTGTAGGCAGCAATCTGCAGGATCACTTGCAGCTACGGCTGATCTACCAGATCGGCAACGCACGTACCCTCAACCAGATGGCCAATAGCCTGTGGGGCAAGATGGGCATGGGCCTGCGCTACCTGTACGATCGCAGCGGTCCGCTGGCCATGGCGCCAAGCCAGCTGGGCGCTTTCGTGCGTTCGAACCCCGACCAGGCCACTGCGAACTTGCAGTACCACGTGCAGCCTCTGTCCCTGGACCGTTTTGGCGAGCCGTTGCATCCGTTTCCAGCCTTCACGGCTTCTGTGTGCAACTTGCGGCCACTGAGCCGCGGGCGTATCGATATTCGCAGTGCAGACATGCACAGCGCGCCGCTCATCGACCCCAACTACCTCAGCGACCCCCAGGACCTGCGTGTCGCCGCCGACGCTATCCGTCTCACCCGGCGCATCGTGCAGGCCCCTGCCCTCGCAGCCTTTGCGCCCGAAGAATATCTGCCTGGACCTGCCCTACAAACTGAAGAACAGCTGCACGAAGCGGCGGCCAAGATAGGCACGACGATTTTCCATCCCGTAGGGACATGCCGCATGGGCAATGGCCCCATGGATGTGGTCGATGACCAGCTTCGTGTCCATGGCATCCCCGGCCTTCGTGTGGCAGACGCATCGATCATGCCCCAGATAACGTCGGGCAATACCTGTTCACCTACCCTGATGATCGCTGAAAAGGCGGCGCAGCTTATTTTGAAAGGAGCAGCCACAACGACCTTCCTCAACCAGGATGCACTACCAACACCCTGAAGGGGTGTGCAATACGGCAGCGCGTAGTCGGACGCTGTCGGCAGTGGAACAACAAGAATAATCACTGTGGCCTGCGGGCCGAGGACAGCAACGATGTCGGATTACATCCAAGAGCAGGATGCGGCCGCCAGCCGCCCCAGTCGTCGTGAAGAGCGCAAGATCATTTTCGCGTCATCGCTCGGTACGGTGTTCGAGTGGTACGACTTTTTCCTCTACGGCGCCCTGGCTGCCGTCATCAGCAAGCAGTTCTTCGCGGGCGTCAACGACACCACCGCGTTCATCTTCGCACTGATGGCGTTTGCCGCCGGCTTCCTGGTGCGACCGTTTGGTGCCCTGGTATTCGGCCGCTTGGGGGACATGATCGGTCGCAAGTACACCTTTCTCATCACCATCGTGCTGATGGGGCTGTCCACGTTCGCCGTTGGCCTTTTGCCCACCTATGCCAGCATTGGCATCGCGGCGCCGATCATCCTGGTCGTGTTGCGCATGCTGCAAGGCCTGGCGCTGGGCGGTGAGTACGGCGGTGCAGCCACCTACGTGGCCGAACATGCGCCACCTGGCAAGCGGGGCTTCCATACTGGGTTCATCCAGTCCACCGCCACCTTGGGACTGTTGCTGTCATTGCTGGTGGTACTGGGCAGCCGTTATGTAAGTGGCGATCAGTTCGAAACCTGGGGCTGGCGCCTGCCGTTTCTGCTGTCCATCGTGCTGCTGGGGATCTCGACCTGGATTCGAATGAGCATGCACGAGTCCCCGGCCTTCGTGAAAATGAAGGCACAGGGCAAGATCAGCAAATCGCCGATTCGTGAGTCGTTTACGTCCTGGCCCAACCTGAAGGTCGTGCTCACTGCGCTGTTCAGTATCAATGCGGGCCAGGCTGTCACCTTCTATACGGCACAGTTCTACGTGCTGTTCTTCATGACCCAGATGTTGAAGATGGACCCGGCCCAGGCCAACACCTTGCTGATCATCAGCGTCGTGATCGGCGCGCCGTTTTTCGTGTTCTTTGGCTGGCTGTCCGATCGGATCGGGCGCAAACCGATATTGATGCTGGGCCTGCTGTTGGCCACGGTGCTCTACTTCCCGTTGTTCAAGGCCCTTAGCTTCTACGCCAACCCGCAGATCGACACCGCCAGCCGCCAGGCCCCCATCGTCGTGACCGCTGACCCGAAAGGCTGCACCTTCCAGTTCGACCCTGTGGGCAAGGCGCGCTTTGATAGCCCCTGCGACAAAGTAAAGACCTTCCTGGTCAAGCAAGGCTTGCCCTATAGCTCGGTAAGCGTTGACGGCAGCGAAGTGGTCGTGAGCATCGGCGACAAGACCATCAATGGCTATGACGAGGCGGCCATGCGCGCGGCGGTCGAGCAGGCAGGGTACCCCGCCAAGGCTGACCCGGCCCAAGTCAACAGCGTGATGGTGGTGGTGTTGATCGTGGCCATGATCCTGATCGCCACGATGACCTACGGACCGCTGGCTGCCGTGATGGTCGAGCTGTTCCCTACGCGTATCCGGTACACCTCCATGTCCTTGCCGTATCACATCGGTAATGGCTGGTTCGGCGGTTTCCTGCCCACGGTATCGTTCGCCCTGGTGGTTTACACCGGCGATATCTTTTACGGGTTGTGGTACCCGGTACTGGTCACGGGCATCAGCCTGATAGTGGGCATCTTCTGTCTCAAAGAGACCAAGGACGTGGATATCGACAAGGTGTGATTCGCTGAACCACCCCACAAAAAAACCGGCTCTAAAAGCCGGTTTTTTTATGCCGTGAAAAAACTTATGCACGTTTTTAGGAAAAATCAACAAAGAGTAAATATGTAGCTAATTCATAGGGTTAGCTTATTTTTGCAACAGCTAATCCATAATTTGCTCACATGTTATCCACAAGCCGCTCAGGCCTCGGCTTGCGTGCTTTCTTCGACCTGCGCAAGCGAGCCCAGGGCCCGTTGGGTGGCTTCGTTCCAGGCCTGGGCGCGGTCATTGAGCTCGGCAATGGCGCGAGGGCCTGTGCCGTTGGCGTACATGGGTTCGCCGATCACCACTTCGATGGTGCCAGCGTGCTTGCCCCACCCATTCTTCGGCCAGTACTTGCCGGCATTATGGGCAATGGGCAACACCGGGAGCCCAGCGTTTACCGCCAGCGCCGTCCCGCCCCGGGAGAACTTGCCCACCGTGCCAAAGGGTACGCGTGTGCCCTCCGGGAAGATCAGAACCCAGGTTTTCTGCTTGAGCAGTTCATCGCCTTTCTTGGCCACTTGGCGCAATGCTTCCTTGGGGTTGTCGCGGTCGATGGCAATGGGACGCAGCATGGCCATGGCCCAGCCGAAGAACGGCACATACAGCAGCTCACGCTTGAGCACCTGGCTGAGCGGAGAGAAATACTGAGACAGGAAAAATGTCTCCCAGGTGCTCTGGTGATTCGACAAAATCACACAGGGCTCGGCTGGCACGTTTTCAGCGCCGGTAATCTTGTAATCGATGCCTACGATGACGCGTGCCAGGAAAATAGCGCAGCGGCACCAGTACACATTGATGAATTTGTAGCGCTTGGGGAACGACAGAAACGGCGCAATGAAGAAGCTCAGCGAGCACCAGAGCAGCGAACTGGTACCCAGCAGCAGGTAAAAAAGAAAGACTCTGATCGCCTGCAGGATCGACATAGTGGTTTGTACCATTGCGGGACCTGCCCGCTTTTAGAAAAGTGCGCCCAAGGGCGCACCGTTTAGATAAGTGCCCTGGCGATGGCAGCCAGATCGTCATAAATCAGGGTTGAAGCCGGAACGCCCTTCTCAAGGGTACGTTCGCCTTTGCCTGTCTTTACCAGAACAGGTTGTGCATCGACGGCCAGCGCAGCCTGTAGGTCACTTTGGCTATCGCCCACGAACCAGATGCCCTCAAGGCTTGCCTGGTAGTGCTCGGCGATGGCCCGCAACAGGCCCGGCTTGGGCTTGCGGCAATCGCAGCCTTCATCGGGGCCATGCGGGCAATACACGATATGCCCCACCTCACCGCCCTGCTCGGCCACCAGCATGCGCAAGCGCGCATGCATGGCCTCAAGGGTCGCGAGCGGGTAATAGCCACGGGCGATACCGGACTGGTTGGTGGCCACGGCCACCGTCCAGCCCGCTTTGCTCAACTGCGCGATCGCCTCGATGGCGCCAGGGATGGGCACCCATTCATCCAGCGACTTGATGTAGGCGTCGGAGTCCTGGTTGATGACCCCGTCACGATCGAGAATCAGCAGTTTCAAGGCTTACCCCAGCAACGAAATGTCGGCCACGCCCAGGAACAGCCCACGCAGACGGCTGAGCAGGGCATATCGGTTGGCACGTACCTTGGCGTCCTCGGCATTGACCATCACAGCCTCGAAGAAGGCATCGACCGGATCACGCAGGGCGGCAAGGCGCGCCAGCGACTCGCTGTACTGACGTGCAGCAGCCATCGGTTGCACAGCCTGATCGGCTTGCTGGATGGCCGAGTACAGCGAGAACTCGTTGGCATTGTCGAAGTACTTGGGCTCGACCTGTTCGGCGATGGCGCCTTCTGCCTTGCTCAACAGGTTCGACACGCGCTTGTTGACGGCGGCCAGTGCCTCGGCTTCGGGCAGCTTGCGGAAGGCCTGGACCGCCTGGACGCGCTGATCGAAGTCCAGTGCGGAACCTGGCTGAAGCGCGCGAACCGCGAGGTAAGTGGCGACGTCGATGCCTTCGTCTTCGTAACGGGCACGCAGCCTGTCGAAGATGAACTCCAGCACCTGGTCAGCCAACCCGGCAGCCTTGACCTTGGCCCCGTACTGCTTGACCGCGAACTGCACGGCACCGGTCAGGTCCAGGTCCAGCTGCTTCTCGATCAGGATGCGCAGCACGCCCAGTGCGGCGCGGCGCAGGGCGTACGGGTCCTTGCTGCCGGTGGGCAGCATGCCGATGCCGAAGATGCCCACCAGGGTATCGAGCTTGTCGGCGATGGCGACGGCAGCACCGGTCAGGGTCTGAGGCAATTCGGCGCCTGCACCGCGCGGCATGTATTGCTCGTTCAGCGCCAGCGCCACATCCTGCGGTTCGTCGTCGTTGAGCGCGTAGTAGTAGCCAGCGACGCCTTGCATCTCTGGGAACTCACCGACCATTTCCGTAGCCAGGTCGCACTTGGACAGCAAGCCGGCACGCGCGGCTCGTTGCGCATCGCCGCCAATCAAGGGCGCAATGAACGCTGCCAGTTTCGATACCCGCTCGGCCTTGTCATAGACCGTACCCAGCTGGGCCTGGAACACCACGTTCTTCAAGCGCTCGTTGAAGGTTTCCAGCGGTTGCTTCTTGTCCTGCTTGAAGAAGAACTCGGCGTCGGTCAGGCGTGGACGCACGACCTTTTCGTTACCCTGCACGATCTGCTTGGGGTCGCGGCTCTCGACGTTGGCCACGGTGATGAAGCGCGGCAGCAACTTGCCTTCGCTGTCGAGCAGGCAGAAGTACTTCTGGTTGTCCTGCATGGTGGTGATCAAGGCTTCTTGCGGCACCTCCAGGAAACGCTCTTCGAACGAGCACACCAGCGGTACCGGCCACTCCACCAGCGCGGTCACTTCGTCCAGCAACGCGGGTGGCACGATGGCGGTGCCTTCCTGCTGCATGGCCAGCTCGGCGGTACGTTTGGCGATCAGGTCGCGACGCTCGCTGAAATCGGCCAGCACATAGGCCTTGCGCATGTCCTCGACATAGTTGGCCGGGGCGCTGATGGTGACGCTTTCCGGATGGTGGAAGCGGTGCCCGCGCGATTGGCGGCCGGCCTTCTGGGACAAGAGGGTGCAGTCGACCACCTGATCGCCCAGCAGCATCACCAGCCATTGGGTCGGACGCACGAACTCTTCACGGCTTGCCGCCCAGCGCATGCGTTTAGGGATAGGCAGGTCGTTGAGCGAGTCTTCGACGATGGTCGGCAGCAGGCCCGCGGTCGCTTTGCCGGGGATGTGCTGGGAGAAGCGCAGCTTGGGGCCGCTACGGTCGATGTCGGCCAGCTCCACACCGCACTTCTTGGCAAAGCCCAGTGCAGCCTGGGTCGGCTCGCCTTCTGCGTTGAAGGCCGCCTGCAGGGGCGGGCCGTCGATGTTGATGCTGCGGTCAGGCTGCTGCACATCGAGTTGGCGGATCAGCACGGCCAGGCGGCGCGGCGCGGCGTAGACCGATTTGCCGGTGTAGTTCAGGCCTGCAGCTTGCAGGCCTTTTTCGATGCCGGCCAGGAACGCGTCGCCCAGGGTCGCAAGGGCCTTGGGTGGCAGCTCTTCGGTGCCCAGTTCTACCAGGAAATCTTGAGCACTCATTGTGCAGCCTCCAGCTTAACCAACACTTCGTCACGCAGTTCGGGGGTCGCCATCGGGAAGCCCATGCGCGCACGGGCCTGCAGGTAGCTTTGCGCCACGTCGCGGGCCAGGGTGCGCACCCGCAGGATGTAACGCTGGCGCTCGGTCACCGAGATGGCACGGCGGGCATCGAGCAGGTTGAACGTATGGGATGCCTTGAGGACCATTTCATAGGTCGGCAATGGCAGTTCCAGCTTGATCAGGCGGTTGGCTTCACTTTCGTAGAAGTCGAACAACTCGAACAGTTTCTCGACGTTGGCGTGCTCGAAGTTGTAGGTCGACTGCTCCACTTCGTTCTGGTGGAACACGTCGCCGTAGCTGACCTTGCCGAACGGACCATCGGCCCATACCAGGTCGTAGACCGAGTCCACGCCCTGGATGTACATGGCCAGGCGCTCCAGACCATAGGTGATTTCACCGGTCACCGGGTAGCACTCGATACCACCGACCTGCTGGAAGTAGGTGAACTGAGTCACTTCCATGCCATTGAGCCAGATTTCCCAGCCCAGGCCCCAGGCCCCGAGGGTTGGCGATTCCCAGTTGTCTTCGACGAAGCGAATATCGTGCACCAGCGGGTCCAGACCGATGGCTTTCAGCGAGCCGAGGTACAGCTCCTGGAAGTTGGCCGGGTTGGGCTTGAGCACTACCTGGAATTGATAATAGTGCTGCAGGCGGTTGGGGTTTTCGCCGTACCGCCCGTCGGCAGGGCGACGGCTTGGCTGCACGTAGGCGGCGTTCCAGGTTTCTGGACCCACCGCGCGCAGGAAGGTGGCGGTGTGGAAAGTGCCGGCGCCTACTTCCATATCGTAGGGCTGAAGCACCACACAACCTTGCTCGGCCCAGTAGTTCTGCAGGGCGAGGATCAGGTCTTGGAAGGTACGCACGGCTGGCGTAGGCTGGCTCACGAAATTCACCTGTATCTGGGGATGCGGATGTAAAGAGCGGGAGTATAACCTGATTCGCCTCGCCCTCTACTCATTGGAGCCTTATGCCACGCTGCTTTTGGTGTACCGACGATCCGTTGTACCAGGCCTACCATGACCAGGAATGGGGAACGCCCCAGCGTGACCCGGCGTTGCTGTTCGAGATGCTTTTGCTCGAAGGGTTCCAGGCAGGCCTTTCCTGGATCACCGTGCTGCGCAAGCGCGAGCGCTATCGTGAAGTGCTGGAGGGTTTTGATCCTGCGAAACTCGCGGTGATGAGCGACGAGCGCATCGAGGCGTTAATGCAGGATGCCGGCATCATCCGCAATCGGCTCAAGCTCAAGGCTGCCAGGCGCAATGCCCAGGCCTGGCTGGCTGTGGATAACCCGGCCGAGTGGCTGTGGTCGTTCGTCGGTGGCGCCCCGAAGATCAACCATTTCAGCACCCGCAGCGAAGTCCCGGCGGTCACCGAACAAGCCCAAGCCATGAGCAAGGCGTTGCGCAAAGCCGGCTTCACCTTCGTCGGCCCGACCATCTGCTATGCCTTCATGCAGGCGACCGGCATGGTCATGGACCACACCACCGACTGTGATCGCTACGCCGACTTGTCCCACTGAAGGGTTACAATGCCCGTCTTGCTGAAATAAGGAACTCGCCTGTGGAAAAGTTCAAGGGCGCCCTGATGGTCGGGGTGCTGCGACTGTTCGCCAAGTTGCCTTGGGGTGCGGTGCAACGCGTCGGGGCCGGCATCGGCTGGCTGATGTGGAAAATACCCAATGGCTCGCGCAACGTGGTGCGCATCAACCTGGCCAAATGCTTCCCCGAGATGGACCCGGTTGCCCGTGAGCAACTGGTCGGCCAGGCCCTGCGGGACATCGGCAAATCCTTCGTCGAAAGCGCCTGCGCCTGGATCTGGCCTCCACACCGCTCGTTGGAGTTGGTCAAGGAAGTGCATGGGCTTGAAGTGCTGGAGCAGGCCCTGGCTTCTGGAAAGGGCGTTGTGGGCATCACCAGCCATTTGGGCAATTGGGAAGTGCTGAACCACTTCTACTGCAACCAGTGCAAGCCGATCATTTTCTACCGGCCCCCCAAACTCAAGGCGGTGGACGACCTGCTGCGCGAGCAGCGTGTGCAGATGGGCAACCGTGTGGCGCCTTCGACCAAGGAAGGCATCCTCAGCGTGATCAAGGAAGTTCGGCGCGGCGGCCAGGTCGGCATCCCGGCCGATCCCGAGCCGGCCGAATCGGCGGGTGTATTCGTTCCCTTCCTGGGCACTGAAGCGCTGACCAGCAAGTTCGTGCCGAACATGCTCGCCGGCGGCAAGGCAGTCGGGGTTTTCCTGCATGCCCTGCGCCTGCCTGACGGGTCAGGCTTCAAGGTGTTTCTGGAAGCCGCGCCGGAGGCGATGTACAGCACCGACGTGAACGAGTCGGCGGCCGCGATGAGCAAGGTGGTCGAGCGCTATGTGCGCGAGTATCCCAGCCAGTACATGTGGAGCATGAAGCGCTTCAAGAAGCGTCCGGCGGGTGAGGCGCGCTGGTATTGAGGCGCGCATCGCCGGCAGCGGCTGTCTGGCAGCCGACGTGTCGGCGACAGCGCACTCAGCGTTTGTCGAGTTTCTTGAGAAACACCGTCATTTCTTTCTCGGCCTGCTTGTCGCCATGGGCCTGCGCCGCCGCGATGCCATCTTCCCAGGCCTTGCGCGCCGCTGGCAGGTCCCCTAGTAACTGGTAGGCCTTGCCCAACAGCTTCCAGGCTGCCGAATAGGTGGGGTCCTGCTCGACACAGCGAGCCAGGTGCACGGCAGCCTGGGCACCATCGCCTTCGTCGAGCCACGCCTTGCCCAGGCCAAAGCGCAACAACGGGTTATCCACACCCTTGGCCAGCATCTTTTCCAACGATTGGCGCATGTCCCGCCTCCTAGAAGAAACTCAAGCCGACGTGGAACAGCTTCTCCACATCCCGAATGTGTTTCTTGTCCACAACGAACAGGATCACATGGTCACCTGATTCGATGACTGTCGTGTCGTGCGCGATCAGCACACTGTCGTGGCGAATGATGGCACCTATGGTCGTCCCCGGGGGCAGGGTAATGTCCTCGATCGCCTTGCCCACCACCTTGCTCGACTTCGCATCACCGTGGGCCACAGCCTCGATGGCTTCGGCTGCACCACGACGCAGCGAGTGCACGCTCACGATATCGCCACGGCGCACATGCGCCAGCAAGGTACCGATGGTGGCCAATTGCGGGCTGATGGCGATGTCGATTTCACCGCCCTGCACCAGGTCCACATAGGCCGGGTTGTTGATGATCGTCATGACCTTGCGCGCACCCAGGCGCTTGGCCAGCAGGGACGACATGATGTTGGCTTCGTCATCGTTGGTCAGGGCCAGGAAGATATCGGTGTCGGCGATGTTCTCTTCCAGCATCAGGTCTTTATCCGATGCGCTGCCCTGCAGCACCACGGTACTGTCCAGCGTATCGGACAGGTACCGGCAGCGTGCCGGGTTCATCTCGATGATCTTCACCTGGTAGCGGCTTTCGATGGCTTCGGCCAGGCGCTCGCCTATCTGCCCGCCGCCGGCGATGACGACACGCTTGTTGGTTTCATCGATACGGCGCAGCTCGCCCATGACCGCCCGGATGTCCTTCTTGGCGGCGATGAAGAACACCTCGTCATCGGCCTCGATCACCGTATCACCGCGCGGTGTGATCGAACGGTCACGGCGGAAGATCGCCGCCACCCGGGTTTCCACATTGGGCATGTGCGCGCGTATCTGGCGCAGCTGCTGGCCGACCAGCGGGCCGCCGTAATAGGCCTTCACGGCCACTAGCTGCGCCTTGCCCTGGGCGAAGTCGATCACCTGCAACGAACCGGGCTGTTCGATCAGGCGCTTGATGTAGTGGGTGACGACCTGCTCCGGGCTGATCAGCACATCGACCGGAATGTGGTCGTTGTCGAACAGCTCTTCACGGGTCAGGTAGGCCGACTCGCGCACCCGGGCGATCTTGGTCGGTGTGTGAAACAGCGAGTAGGCCACCTGGCACGCGACCATGTTGGTCTCGTCGCTGTTGGTCACGGCAACCAGCATGTCGGCGTCCTCGGCGCCGGCCTGACGCAACACCGTCGGCAGCGACCCGCGCCCCTGCACGGTGCGGATATCCAGGCGATCACCCAGGTCGCGCAGGCGGTCGCCATCGGTGTCGACCACGGTGATGTCGTTGGCCTCGCTGGCCAGGTGCTCTGCAAGCGTCCCGCCCACCTGGCCGGCGCCCAGGATGATGATCTTCATCCGCTACTCTCCAGTGTGCTCAACCGCGCGAGGCGGCAATCTTGATCAGCTTGGCATAGTAGAAACCGTCGTGGCCGCCTTCCTGAGCCAACAACTGGCGTCCATGCGCCTGGCGCAGGCCCGCTTCGGTGGCCAGGTCCAGCTCGCGTGCGCCTGGCGTGCGTGCCAGGAACGCGCCGATGACCTTGGTATTCTCGGTCGGCAGGCTGGAGCAGGTGGCGTACAGGAGCATGCCGCCCACCTCCAATGTCGGCCACAGGGCATCGAGCAACTCGCCTTGCAAGGCCGCCAGCGGCGCGATGTCTTCGGCCTGGCGGGTGAGCTTGATGTCTGGATGACGACGGATGACGCCAGTCGCCGAGCAAGGCGCGTCCAGCAGGATGCGCTGGAACGGTTTGCCGTCCCACCAGCTGGCCGTGTCGCGGGCATCGCAGGCGATCAGCTCGGCGTCGAGCTTCAGGCGGTCGAGGTTTTCCCGCACGCGTACCAGGCGCTTGGCTTCAAGGTCGATGGCCACCACGTGAGAGAGCCCGGCTTGGGCTTCAAGCACATGGCAGGTCTTGCCCCCAGGGGCGCAGCATGCGTCGAGCACGCGTTGACCGGGCGCCAGGTCCAGCAGGTCGGCGGCCAGTTGCGCGGCTTCGTCCTGGACACTGATCCAGCCCTCGGCAAAGCCTGGCAGACCGCGTACGTCCCGCGGTTCGGCCAGCACGATACCGTCACGGCTGTACGCGCAGGCCTGGGCCTGGACGCCTGCATCGGCGAGCAGCTTCAGATAGCCGTCGCGGCTGTGGTGGCGGCGGTTGACGCGCAGGATCATCGGCGGGTGCGCATTGTTGGCGGCGCAGATGGCTTCCCACTGATCCGGCCAGAAGGCCTTGAGCGCCTTCTGCAGCCAGCGTGGGTGCGCCGTGCGCACCACAGGGTCGCGCTCCATGTCGGCCAGCATCGCTTCGCCGTCGCGCTGAGCACGGCGCAGCACGGCGTTCAGCAGCCCCTTGGCCCAGGGTTTTTTCAGCTTGTCGGCGCAGCCTACGGTTTCACCAATGGCGGCGTGAGCCGGGATGCGTGTATAGAACAACTGGTACAAGCCAATCAGCAACAATGCCTGCACGTCGGCATCGGCGGCCTTGAAGGGCTTTTGCAACAGCTGCGCTGCCAGCAGGTCCAGGCGCGGCTGCCAACGCGCGGTACCAAAGGCCAGGTCTTGGGTCAGCCCGCGGTCGCGGTCCTCGACCTTGTCCAGTTGCGCGGGCAGGGAGCTGTTCAGGGAGGCCTTGCCGCTGAGCACAGCGGCAAGGGCACGGGCGGCAGCCAGGCGTGGGTTCATTGGCCGAGCACCTTGCCTGGCGTGAATTTCTCTTTGCGGCTGTTGAACAGGTCAGCGAAGGCCAAGGCTTTACCGCCAGGCAACTGCAGGCGGGTCAGGCTGAGCGCCTGCTCGCCGCAAGCCACCACCAGGCCGTCTTTGCTGGCCGCCAGGATTTCACCGGGTGCGCCCTGCCCTGTGGCCAGGCACGCACCCAGCACCTTCACGGTTTCCCCGTCGAGCGTGCTGTGGCAAATCGGCCAGGGGTTGAATGCCCGGATCAGGCGCTCCAGCTGTTCAGCGGGCAGCGACCAGTCCAGACGCGCCTCGTCCTTGTTCAGCTTGTGCGCATAGGTGGCCAGGGCATCGTCCTGTACCTCGCCGTGCAAGGTGCCATCGGCCAGCCCGGCGATGGCCTGGATGACGGCCGGCGGTCCCATTTGCGCCAGGCGATCGTGCAGGCTGCCGCCGGTATCAATGGCGTTGATCGGGGTGACGACCTTGAGCAGCATGGGGCCGGTGTCCAGGCCCGCTTCCATGCGCATGACGGTTACGCCGCTTTCGGCATCGCCCGCCTGCACGGCCCGCTGAATCGGGGCCGCCCCGCGCCAGCGTGGCAGCAGGGACGCATGGCTGTTGATGCAGCCAAGGCGCGGGATGTCGAGCACCGCCTGGGGCAGGATCAGGCCGTAGGCAACCACGACCATCAGGTCGGGTTCCAATGCTGCTAATTGTGCCTGGGCCTCGGCATTGCGCAGGCTCGGCGGCTGCATCACCGGGATGTCATGGGTTACGGCCAGCGCCTTGACGGCGCTGGGCATCAGCTTTTGACCGCGGCCTGCCGGGCGATCGGGCTGCGTGTAGACGGCCACGACTTCGTAAGGGCTGTCGAGCAGGGCCTTGAGGTGTTCGGCGGCAAACTCGGGAGTGCCTGCAAAGACGATGCGCATGGTGTTCTCGCTGCAAAAAGAAAAAGGCTTGCCGGAGCAAGCCTTCTGGGAGGTGGGAATCAGGCTTGCTGGCGGTGCTGTTTTTCCAGCTTCTTCTTGATTCGATCCCGCTTGAGCTGCGACAGGTAGTCGACGAACAGCTTGCCATTGAGGTGATCGAATTCGTGCTGCACGCACACCGCCAGCAGGCCTTCGCATTCCAGCTCGAACGGTGTGCCGTCGCGATCCTGGGCCTTGACCCTGACACGCAGGGGCCGGTCTACGTTCTCGTAGAAGCCCGGCACCGACAGGCAGCCTTCCTGGTACTGGCCCATGTCATCGGTCAGTTCCTCGACCGACGGGTTGATGAAGACGCGTGGCTCGCTGCGGTCTTCGCTGAGGTCCATCACCACGACTTGCTGGTGCACGTTGACCTGGGTCGCAGCCAGGCCGATGCCAGGGGCTTCGTACATGGTTTCAAACATGTCGTCGATCAGCTGGCGCAGGGCGTCGTCGAACGCCGTCACCGGTTTGGCGATGGTGCGCAGGCGCGGGTCCGGGAATTCGAGAATGTTCAAAATGGCCATAAGGTCAGGCAGTCACTGTGCGTTTGGTTGAAAACTGAACACACATAATAAAGGGAAACGCGGACTTCGGCACCTGGCAAGCTCGTCTAGGGTGACTATTGGCGTGATAGCCCCCAGCCAATGGACAGCTTTTCAAAGTGTTACTCACAGAGTTATCCACAGGCTGCGCAGCCTGAATCAACCGTTTTGCATCAAGGATGATTGCCGATGTCTGATTGCTCCTTATCCACTTGCCCACCTGCGGAACTGGAGGCGCGCTTGCGCCTGCATTGCCTTCCCGAGACCGGCTTGCGACGCTTTTCTACGCTGATCGAGGCCTTCGGAAGTGCCTCATCGGCGCTCAGTGCCCCCGGCTCGGCCTGGCGCGCACTGGGCATTCCCCATGCCAGTATCGATGCAAGGCGCAGCCCTGAAGTGCGGGATGCGGCCAGTGCCGCAATGCGCTGGCTAGAGCGTCCGGGCCAGCAATTGCTGATGTGGGACAGCCCAGACTACCCCCCGCTGCTCGCCGAAATCGACGACGCCCCGCCGCTGCTGTTCGTGACGGGGAACGCATCGCTGCTCAGCCGCCCGCAGTTGGCGATCGTGGGCAGCCGCCGCGCGACGCCGCCGGCGGTGGACACGGCTGGAGCGTTTGCCAGGTACCTTGCCCAGGCAGGCTTCGTCGTCACCAGCGGCCTGGCAGTAGGCATTGATGGCGCCGCTCACCGCGCCGCGCTGCAGGCTGGAGGGGCCACGATAGGCGTACTGGGCACAGGGCTCGAAAAACTTTATCCACAGCGGCACAAGCAGTTGGCCGAGGCGATGATCGACAACGGCAGTGCACTGGTGTCGGAGTACCCGCTCAACGCCGGGCCGCTGCCGGCTAACTTCCCCCGGCGCAACCGCATCATCAGCGGTCTTTCGTTGGGTGTGCTGGTGGTCGAGGCCAGCTTGGCCAGTGGCTCGCTGATCACGGCGCGGCTCGCCGCCGAGCAGGGCCGGGAGGTCTATGCCATTCCAGGCTCCATTCACCATCCCGGCGCCAAGGGTTGTCACCAGCTGATCCGCGACGGCGCACTGCTCGTCGAAAGCGTCGGGCAGATACTCGAAACCCTGCAAGGCTGGCAGAACCTGCCCCCGGCCCGTGCGGACACGTTCGATCACCCGCTGCTGGCGCTATTGCACGCTGCACCGCAGACCACCGAAAGCCTGGCCCATTGCAGTGAGCAGCCGCTGGCAGAGGTGCTGGCGCAGCTCACCGAACTGGAGCTCGATGGCCGGGTCAGCAATCAAGCGGGGCGTTGGTTTGCCCGCTCGGGCTGAGTAAACTGCGCCCAGGCAACATTCCCAGTGGAGAAACATCAATGGTGAGCAGTTTTCGTGTGCAACAAGCCGCACGTGAGATCCGGGCAGGCGCAGTGATCGCCTACCCGACGGAGGCGGTCTGGGGCCTGGGCTGCGACCCATGGAACGAGGATGCGGTCTATCGGCTGCTGGCACTGAAGTCGCGGCCTGTGGATAAAGGGTTGATCCTGGTCGCCGACAACATCCGCCAGTTCGACTTCCTGTTCGAAGACTTCCCCGAAGACTGGATCGACCGAATGGCCAGCACCTGGCCTGGGCCCAACACCTGGCTGGTGCCGCATCAGGATCTACTGCCTGAATGGGTGACCGGGCAGCACGACACCGTAGCGCTTCGCGTCAGCGACCATCCGGTGGTACGCGAGCTGTGCGCCTTGGTCGGGCCGCTGATCTCCACGTCGTGCAACCCTGGCGGGCGCCCTGCGGCGAAGACCCGGCTGCGGGTGGAGCAGTACTTCCATGGGCAACTGGATCTGGTACTGGGCGGGGCATTGGGTGGGCGGAAGAACCCGAGCCTGATTCGCAATCTGGCTACCGGCGAGGTAGTACGGCCGGGTTGATGCACTTGCTGACCAGGCTTGGGCCGAGTGCCTGAGCCATCCCCACATAACCCCTTGGTTTTTTCTGATTTTTGCCAAGGCGGTTGTTTGATATTCGGTTTGGGAAATATCCTACGAGCCGCGTCCCCTGCCATCACCTTCTCAGTAGGAACCTCTCCCCATAGGCTTCAGCTGTCGCCAAATACCTTGGTGATCGGGTGTGGTAGCCCGGATGCATTCTTTCTATGACAGTCTATGGCGACTGTGCGTGGGAGGCTTTCGAGCCTGCCTGGATTGGAAAATGCCCGGGTCTACCACCCCGCGTACAGTCGCCACCTATTCGCGTGGTAGTGGTACGTGGCGGCGTTAGGAGCATTTTCCAATGAAAAAAATAGTCCCTGATCCACCCCTTCCTTCAACTTCCACCCACCCATTCGGCCGCTGCGACGCAGGTCACCGGCCGCTGTTTGCGGTTAACCCAGACATCTCCGCTGAAGACGCCCTGGTGCATGTCGCCCTGTATCTGCGCTGTGCGTACGAAGCCGGCTACAAGGCCCTGGACCATATGCGCGAAGAAGGTCGTGGCCTGTTCTGGTCCAATCTGCATGCCGTTGAAATGGCAGAAGGTGTGGTCGAGGCCATCTTGAATGGCATCGAGTCGAATCCGCCGTCGCAGAAGAAGGTGTGAGGGCTGACAGGTGTCCGCCTTTAGTTTTTAGCGCCTGTGAGATCGAGCGCCGCCCGCGCGGCGCTTCGCGGGACAAGCCCGCTCCCACATTTGTTGCAACGTGCCGAACCTGTCAGGCCATGGTTGCCCGCCTTGATGTATAGCTTGAGGCAGGCGGCGGCATCAATGCCCGCCTTGAAATCCAGTCATGCCAGCAAGGCTGACAACCATGGACTTACAGGCGTGGTCGCGTTGCAACGGATGTAGGAGCGGGCTTGTCCCGCGAAGCGCCGCGTGGGCGGCGCTCGATCTACAAAAACCAAGGCAAGCACCTGGTCGCCATAACGCGACCTTCTGCCAATCAAGGCAACAAAATAGTAGACCCCACGGTCCGCCGCGCCGACAGCTCGCTCTGGGCCTTGGCCGCTTCGCTGAGCGGGTAGCGTTGCTGGATATCCACCGTCAGTTGGCCGCTGGCAATCATGGCAAAGAGGTCATCGGCCATGGCCTGGGTGTTCTCGGCGTTGTTGGCGTAAGTCGCCAGGGTCGGCCGAGTGACGTACAGCGAGCCCTTCTGCGCCAGAATCCCCAGGTTCACCCCACTCACCGCGCCCGAGGCATTGCCGAAGCTTACCATCAACCCCCGCGGTTGCAGGCAATCGAGCGACGTCAGCCAGGTGTCGGCGCCCACGCCGTCATACACGACTGGGCATTTCTTGCCGTCGGTCAGCTCCAGCACCCGTTTGGCGACATCCTCGTGGCTGTAGTCGATGGTGGCCCAGGCGCCCAAGGCCTTGGCCCGCTCGGCCTTTCCGGCAGAGCTCACGGTGCCGATGAGCTTGGCGCCCAGCGCTTTTGCCCACTGGCAGGCCAGCGAACCAACGCCGCCTGCGGCCGCATGGAACAGGATCACATCGCCAGGCTGCACAGCGTAGGTCTGCTTGAGCAGGTACTGCACGGTCATGCCCTTGAGCATGACGGCGGCAGCCTGCTCGAAGCTGATGGCCTCTGGCAATTTGACCAGGTTGGCCTCAGGCAGCGTGTGCACCTCGCCATAGGCGCCCAATGGGCCCCCGCCATACGCCACACGGTCGCCGACCTTCAACCGTGACACGCCCTGGCCCACGGCCTCGACCACCCCTGCGCCTTCGGTGCCCAGGCCCGAAGGCAGGGACGGCGGCGCGTACAACCCGCTGCGGAAATAGGTATCGATGAAGTTCAAGCCCACAGCATGGTTGCGCACGCGCACGTGCTGAGGCCCAAGGTCGGCGGGTTCGAAGTCCACCCACTGCAGCACTTCGGGGCCGCCGTGCTGGCTGAACTGGATACGCTTGGCCATCTCGTACTCCTGGATTGGGGATCGGGAAAGGGGCTTCTATCGGACGCCTTTGCTTGACTGCCGTCAACTGCGGGGCGCTGGCAGGCGGTGTTATGCTACGCGCCACTTGTTTCCTGCCCGCTCCTGGTGACCCGATGATTAGCCGCACCGAGGCTGTGAAAGCCTATCTGCTCGATTTGCAAGACCGCATCTGCTCAGCCCTGGAACGCGAAGACGGCGGCGCCCGCTTCGTCGAGGACGCCTGGGTGCGCGAAGCCGGTGGCGGGGGCCGTACGCGGGTGATCGGCGAAGGCACCGTCATCGAAAAAGGCGGGGTGAACTTCTCCCATGTGTTCGGCACCGGGTTGCCGCCTTCGGCCAGCGCCCATCGGCCGGAGTTGGCTGGGCGCGGTTTCCAGGCGCTCGGGGTGTCGCTGGTGATCCACCCGCACAACCCGCACGTGCCTACTTCCCACGCCAACGTTCGGTTTTTCATCGCCGAAAAGGAAGGCGAAGAGCCTGTCTGGTGGTTCGGCGGTGGCTTCGATCTGACGCCGTATTACGGCGTGGAGGAAGACTGCGTGCACTGGCATCGAATCGCTGAACAGGCCTGCGCCCCCTTCGGCGCCGATGTGTACCCACGCTACAAGGCCTGGTGCGACCGGTATTTCCATCTCAAGCACCGGGGTGAGCCCCGTGGCATCGGCGGGCTGTTCTTCGATGACTTGAACGAATGGGACTTCGATACTTGCTTCGCCTTCATCCGTGCCATCGGCGACGCGTACATCGACGCGTACCTGCCCATCGTGCAGCGCCGAAAAGGGACGGCCTATACCCCACAGCAACGTGAATTCCAGGAGTTTCGCCGGGGCCGCTACGTCGAGTTCAACCTGGTCTATGACCGTGGCACGCTATTCGGGCTGCAGTCTGGTGGGCGCACCGAGTCCATCCTCATGTCGCTGCCACCGCAGGTACGCTGGGGCTACGACTGGAAACCCGCGCCAGGCAGCGAAGAGGCACGGCTGACCGAGTACTTCCTGCAAGACCGTGACTGGCTCGGCCAGTAAGCCTGTAACCATTCAAGGAGCCGTCATGGACCAGTACGTCGTTTTTGGCAACCCGATCGGCCACAGCAAGTCGCCGCTGATTCACCGCCTGTTCGCCGAACAGACCGGCCAGGAGCTGGAGTACGCCACGCTGCTGGCGCCGCTGGATGACTTCAGTGACTGCGCGCGCGGCTTCTTCAAGCAAGGCAGCGGTGGCAACGTTACCGTGCCATTCAAGGAAGAAGCCTATCGCCTGTGCGACAGCCTTACCCCGCGCGCACGTCGCGCAGGTGCGGTGAACACGCTCAGCAAGCTGGCCGACGGTACCTTGCAGGGTGACAACACCGACGGCGCGGGGCTGGTCCGTGACCTCACCGTCAATGCCGGTGTTGAACTGGCAGGTAAACGCATCCTTGTCCTAGGTGCCGGCGGCGCCGTGCGCGGGGTGCTGGAGCCGCTGCTGGCACACAACCCGCAGTCACTGGTGATCGCCAACCGCACGGTGGAGAAGGCCGAACGCCTGGCCGAGGCGTTCGATGAACTGGGGCCGGTGGTGGCCAGTGGGTTCGCCTGGTTGCAAGAGCCAGTGGACCTGATCATCAATGCAACCTCGGCCAGCCTGGCCGGTGAGCTGCCACCGATTGCCAGCAGCCTGATCGAACCCGGGCGCACGGTGTGCTACGACATGATGTATGGCAAGGCGCCAACGCCGTTCTGCCAGTGGGCCGCCCAACATGGCGCCGCCAAGGTGCTGGACGGCCTGGGGATGCTGGCCGAACAAGCAGCCGAAGCCTTTTATGTGTGGCGCGGCGTGCGGCCGGACACTGCACCGGTTCTCGCTGAACTGCGCCGCCAACTGGCGCGGGGCTGACCGCCAGTTGGGCTATTGAGCGGCGCTGGGTGTGGCTGCTCAGTCCTCGAACCGGATTGGGCAACGCGCCGGGCCTTCGAGCTTGTGCAGCTCTTCGATCACCTGTGGCCTGGCGCCGCGCAAGGTCAGGCTACCGCCTGTTCGCGCCAGCCGCCTCGCCTCGCGGTGCAGCATGTCCACCCCTGAATAGTCGATGAAGTTCACCTGCCGCGCATCCATGACCACCTGCGGGCCTTGGCAGCCTTGCAGGCGTACTTGCAGGTAATGCGCAGCACCGAAGAAGATCGACCCGCCTACACGCAAGATGTCCGCATCGCCTTCGCGGCTCTGGTGAATCCGCGGGCGCGAGGTGCGCTTGAGGTAGAAGAACAGGGAAACCAGCACACCGGCATAGATGGCCGTCTGTAATTCCAAGAGCAAGGTGGCCGCTGCCGTCAGCGCCATGACTGCGAACTCGGCACGGCTGACACGCAGCAATGCGCCAATGGCCTTGCGATCAATCAGCCCCCAGCAAATCAACAGGATGCTGCCTGCCATCGCCGGAATCGGCAGGTGCGCGATCAGGCCGGCACCGGCGACAGCGAACACCGCTACCCACAGCGCCGAGAACACGCCGGCCATGGGCGAGCGTGCGCCTGCGTCATAGTTCAGGCCCGATCGGGTGAACGAGCCCGATGAGAGGTAGCCGGAAAAGAACGCACCGACGATGTTGGAGAGCCCTTGGGCACGTATTTCCTGGTCGGCGTCAATCAGTTGCTCGGAGCGCGCAGACAACGAACGTGCGATGGACAAGCTGGTCACCAGCCCCAGCATGCCAACGGCCACGGCGCTGGGGAGCAGACGCAGTATCAGGTCCACGTCCAGCAGCGGCACGGCACTCAAGGGGGGCAGGCGCCCCTCGAACGCCGGTACACGCGGCACGTGCCCGAACACGCCGGGCAGCAGCCACGCCAGCAGGCTGACGGCCAACAGACTTATCAACAGGCTGGGCCAGCGGGGACGCCATAGTTTCAGCGCTATGCCCATTACCACGGTGAGCGCTCCCAGTATCAAGGACGGCACGTCCATCTCACCGGCATGGCTGGCCAGGTCTTGAGCTGTCTTCAAGGCGGTGGCCTGGCTGGGCAAGTCCAGCCCAAGCAGGTTGGGCAGCTGCCCCAGCGCGATGACCACGGCGGCCCCGAGGGTGAAGCCGATCACTACCGAATGCGAGACGAAATTGACCAAGGCCCCGAAACGCAAAAGCCCCAGCAGTAGCTGGAAGACACCGCCTAAAAAGGTCAGCAGCAGCACAAGGGTGATGTAGTCATCGCTGCCCGCGACCGCCAACGGGCTGACACTGGCGTACAGCACGATGGAAATGGCCGCCGTCGGCCCGCAGATCAGGTGCCAGGAGGATCCCCACAGGCAGGCGACCAGCACGGGGACGATGGCCGCGTACAGCCCATATGCTGCTGGCAGGCCGGCGATCAGGGCGTACGCGATGGATTGCGGCAGCGCAAGGATGGCGCCGCTCAAACCCACCAGCAGGTCCTGACGCAAACTGTGGCGCGTCTGGCGCGGCAGCCAGCCCAGAAAGGGCAGCAGACGTATGAGGCGATGCATAGTGCGATCAAAATCCCCCGAATGGGTCTGTTCTGGAGAAGCGATCTATTTCACGAATCAACCGCAGACAGACCCGCTCCCCATTAACGCGTTACAGCGTTCTTCTTACGGCCGCAACGGCGTCCGCACCCTCTTTGGTGGTCACGCCGGTCAGCCAACCATCCAGTGCTTCGGGATGTGCTCTCACCCAGGCCTTGGCGGCATCGTCGAAGCTGATCTTCTTATCCACAACCTCGGCCATGATGGTGTTTTCCATGTCCAGCGTGAAGCTCAAGTTGCTCAGCAACTTTGCCGCGTTCGGGCAGGCTTGTGGATAACCCTTGCGTGTCAGCGTGAACACGTCGCCTTTGCTGCCGAACCACTTCTCTCCACCGGTCAAGTAATGCATGTTCAGCTTCACGTTCATGGGGTGAGGCGTCCAGCCGAGGAAGGCGATGTACTGCTGTTTCTTGACCGCTCGGTCCACCTGGGCCAGCATGGCCTGCTCACTGGACTCCACCAGCTTCCATTTGCCCAGGCCGAAGGCATCATCCTTGATGATCGCTTGTAGCGAGAGGTTGGCCGGCGCGCCTGAGCCAATGCCGTAGAGCTTCCTGCCAAACTGATCGGCGTGTTTGTTCAGGTCTGCGAAATCGCGTACCCCGCCATTCCACACGTAGTCCGGCACCGCCAGGGTGAATTCGGTTCCTTGCAGATTGCGCGAGAGCTGCTGCACATCCCCGTTGGCGACGAATTTGTCATGGAAGCCTTGGTGCGCAGGCATCCAGCTTCCAAGAAAGGCATCGACCTGGCCGTCCTTGAGCCCGCCATAGATGATCGGCACCGCCAGGCTGTCCACCTTGACCTGGTACCCCAGGGGTTCAAGCAGCAGGCGGGCCACTGCGTTGGTGGTGGCGATGTCACTCCACCCAGGGTCGGCCAGCTTGACGGTTGAGCACTGCGCGTTGTCATCGGCGGCCTGGGCGCTCAGTGTGCCCAGGCTGACGGCTAGCGCGAACAAGGTAGCAGCGAACGTATGCATGGCGGGCTCTCTTTTCAATCCAGTGGGGCGGGCTGTGGATAACGTGCCTTGCGCTCAAGGTCATCAAGATCGATGTGGTTGCGCATGTACTGCTGACTGGCGTCCACCCAAGGTTGGTGGTCCCAGCTGCTCAACTTGCCAATGGCCAGTGCCTGGGCCACCAGACGGCGACGTCGCTGGCTGGCCAGCACTTGCTGGCGCAGGCCGGGTATGTCCCAGCGCTGGCGCGCCTCGGTGACGAACGCCTGCATCAATGCCTGATGATCCGGGCTGGTAGCCAGATTCTCCCGCTCGTACGGGTCGCGGCTCAGGTCATAGAGTAGACAGGGGTCGTCCTCGCTGTACACGAACTTGTAGGAACCACGGCGAATCATCATGAGCGGGCCGACGGTACCCTCGGCCATGTATTCACCAATGACCTCGTCGTGACCGCCCTGCCCTTGCAAATGACCAAGCAGAGAGCGGCCATCCAGGTGAAGGGATTTATCCACAGCCCCACCTGCCAACTCGACCAGGGTGGGCAGCAAGTCGCAGGTCGAGACGGACGCACTCACGCGTCCGGGCGCGAAGCGCTGCGGGGCATGGATCAGTAGCGGTACACGGGCTGACATCTCGAACCAGTGCATCTTGTACCAGAGGCCACGCTCACCCAGCATGTCGCCATGGTCGCCCGAGAACACGATCAAAGTATCGTCGGCGAGGTTGCATTCCTCGAGGGTTTGCAGCAATTGACCGATATTGTCGTCGATATAGCTGCATGCGCCGAAGTAGGCCCGCCGAGCATCGCGGATTTTGTCCACAGGAAGCGGTTTGTTCCAAAGGTCGTAGACCTTGAGCAATCGCTGGGAGTGGGGATCGAGTGACGCCTGGCTATCGGTGTGCCTGGGCAACGGAATATCCACACCTTCGTAGCGATCCCAGTAGCGTTTGGGAATGGTGTAAGGGTCGTGGGGGTGGGTCATGGACACTGTCAGACAGAACGGACGGCCGTCGTTTTCACGGACATGGTCATACAAATACTGACGCGCCTTGAACACCACTTCCTCGTCGAAATCCAGCTGGTTCGTACGCACGCATGGCCCTGCCTGCAGCACCGAGGACATGTTGTGGTACCAGCTTGGTCGCACGTCAGGCTCATCCCAGTTCACGGCCCAGCCGTAGTCGGCCGGGTAGATATCACTGGTCAGGCGTTCCTCGTAGCCGTGCAATTGATCAGGCCCACAGAAGTGCATCTTGCCTGACAGTGCCGTTCGGTAACCCAGGCGGCGCAGATAATGGGCGTAGGTGGGGATATCGGCGGGGAAATCTGCTGCATTGTCATAGGCCCCAATGCGGCTGGGGAGCTGACCGCTGACGAGGGTGAAGCGCGAGGGCGCGCACAGCGGGCTGTTGCAGTAAGCCGAATCGAACACCACGGCCTGAGCGGCCAGGCGAGTGAGGTGAGGCATTTGAAGGGGTGAGTCAGCGTAGATGGGCAGCAGCGGCGCTGCCATCTGGTCGGCCATGATGAACAGGATATTAGGGCGTTTCATGCAAGCTTCCATCGTTGAAGGTTATGCGGAATGCTTGCCTACCACGATGAGGCGGTGCATAACGGGGGTAAAGCCCCTGTCGGGCAATGTGTGGGATTAGCCAGGCTTATGTTCGAGCACCTTGCGGGATTGTCGTTGGATACGTTGCGCGTGTTCGAGGCCGCCGCGCGCTTGCGCAGCTTTACGGCAGCTGCCTTGGAGCTGGGCACCACGCAGCCGGCGATCAGTCAGCAGATAAAACGCCTGGAGGCGCAGCTGGGCACGCGGCTGTTCGACCGTATCTACCGGGGCATCGAGCTGACCGAAGCGGGCCAGGTGTTGTTGGAATATGTCGGCCAGGGGCTGCACACCATGGACGATGGCGTGGCCCGCGCAAGCGGGCGCACACAGCGTGAAGTCCTACAGGTGGCAACGGATTTTGCGTTCGCTGCGTTCTGGTTGATGCCCCGACTGCAGCGCTTTCATGAAGCGTATCCTCAGGTCGATGTGAGCCTGGTGACAGGTGAGCGAAGCCAAGGCATGTTGCGCCCGGATATCGACGTGGCGGTGCTGTTCGGCGATGGGCGTTTTCATCAAGGCGAGAGCCGTTGGCTGTTCGACGAGGAAGTTTTCCCGGTATGCAGCCCTCGTCTGATCCATGGCAAATCCTTGTCTGCTGCGGCCTTGCAGCGTTTGCCGCTGCTGCATCTCAAGGGTGAACAGGCCAGCCGGTGGTTCGACTGGGCAGGTGTATTTCGCGGCTTAGGGGTGACCAGCGCACCGCCTGCGGGGCAGCTACGGTTCGACAACTACACGTTGTTGATCCAGGCTGCCATCGCGGGCCAGGGCATGGCGATTGGCTGGCGGCATCTGGTGGATGGGCTGGTCGATCAAGGGTTGTTGTGTCGACCGTTGGAGGGCAGCTTACGGTCGGCGCGTGGCTATTACGCCGTACTGCCGCCGCGCAAGCGTCGCGGGGCGTTGATCGGACGCTTCGTGGATTGGCTTGAGCACGAGCGTAGCCTCTGAGATGCTGGGCCCGCTTGTTGCATGTTGTCAGAATCGACGCACATCAGGAGTAGCTGTGCAGAGAATCAAGGGTTATCACGCCCACGTGTACTACGATGCCTCGACCCAGGAGCAGGCGCGAGCCTTGTGCGAGGAGGCAGCGGCGCTGTTCCCGGTCGTCATGGGGCGTATGCACACCAGGGCGGTAGGGCCGCATCCCGACTGGAGCTGCCAGCTGGCGTTCGAGCCGGAGCTCATTGGCGTGGTGCTGCCCTGGTTGGCGCTGCACCGCAAGGGGCTGGTGGTGTTTCTGCACCCGCTGACCGGGGATGAGCTGGCAGACCACCGCGATCATGCGATCTGGATGGGAGCGTTGCGGCCTCTGGACTTGTCGGGCTTTGGCGAAGGGCGTTGATTGGGCGATCCCAATCTCAGGAACGTTCTTGCCGGGGCGCCGGACTGGCGCCGATGAGTCGCGGAGCGTGTCCGGAAACCTCTGTGGAAAGTTGAAATCCTGGGACTGCAAAGCAGTCCCAGGATAGCTTCGGGCACCGAGCAACCCTTGAAGCGACAACCATCGGTTAGCGCCGAGCGCCACGCACCCCTTCTGCCAACGCCGAGCACAGGCTCAACACATCGTCTACCGCCTGACCGGGGTTCTGCGCGTGGGCAATCTTGTCGACCAGGGCCGAGCCTACCACCACACCGTCGGCAAGGCGGGCGATATTGGCCGCCTGCTCGGGGGTGCGAATGCCGAACCCTACACTGATCGGCAAATCCGTATGGCGACGCAAGCGTGCAATGGCTTCGGTCACATGTTCGGTAGTCGCCGAGCCTGCACCGGTCACACCGGCCACCGACACGTAGTAGACGAAGCCGGAGCTACGCTGCAGCACGCGGGGCAGGCGCGCGTCGTCGGTGGTCGGGGTCGTCAGGCGAATGAAGTCGATACCCGCAGCCTGGGCCGGGCTGGCCAGTTCGTCGTCATGCTCAGGTGGCAGGTCGACGATGATCAGGCCATCGACACCGGCTTCGTTGGCCTGGGCCACGAACGCTTCCACGCCAAAGCGGTGGATCGGGTTGTAGTAACCCATCAGCACGATCGGCGTGGTCTGGTCATCCACTCGGAATTCGCGGACCATCTGGAGCGTCTTGGCCAAGGTCTGGCCAGCCTCAAGCGCGCGCAGGGTGGCCAGTTGGATGGCCACGCCGTCGGCCATGGGGTCGGTGAATGGCATGCCCAGTTCGATCACATCGGCACCTGCCGCTGGCAGGCCCTTGAGAATCTGGAGCGAGGCGTCATAGCCTGGATCACCTGCGGTGACGAAGGTGACCAGTGCTGCGCGGCCTTCGGTTTTCAGCTCGGCGAAACGTTGTTCAAGACGGCTCATGCCTGTTTCTCCTGGGCGGCCATGTGGTTCATGACGGTGTGCATATCCTTGTCTCCGCGCCCCGACAGGCAGATCACCATCAGGTGGTCCTTGGGCAAGGACGGAGCGCGCTTGATGGCTTCGGCCAGCGCGTGGGCGCTTTCCAGCGCTGGAATGATGCCTTCGAGCCGGCAGGATGCGTGGAAGGCATCCAGGGCCTCGTCATCGGTGATGCTGACGTATTCGACCCGCTTCACTTCGTGCAGGTAGGCGTGCTCGGGGCCGATGCCCGGATAGTCCAGGCCTGCAGAGATCGAATGGGCATCGGTGATCTGGCCGTCGGCATCCTGCAGCAAGTAGGTACGGTTGCCGTGCAGTACCCCAGGCACCCCGCCGTTCAGGCTGGCTGCGTGCTTGTCGGTCTGCACGCCGTGCCCGCCCGCCTCGACACCGATGATCTGAACGCTCGGCTCTTCGAGAAACTCGTGGAACAGGCCCATGGCATTGGACCCGCCACCCACGCATGCCACCAGGCTGTCCGGCAGGCGGCCTTCCTTTTCCTGCATCTGGGCGCGGGTTTCCTTGCCGATGATCGACTGGAAGTCCCGGACCATGGCTGGATAGGGGTGCGGGCCGGCCACGGTGCCGATCAGGTAGAAGGTGTCGTCGACATTGGTGACCCAGTCGCGCAGAGCCTCGTTCATGGCGTCTTTCAAGGTGCCGGTGCCAGCGGTGACCGGCACGATTTCAGCGCCCAGCAGTTTCATGCGGAACACGTTGGCCTGCTGCCGCTCGATGTCGGTAGCGCCCATGTAAATCACGCAAGGCAACCCGAAACGCGCCGCCACGGTGGCGGTCGCGACGCCATGCATGCCGGCACCGGTTTCAGCGATCAGGCGCTTCTTGCCCATGCGCTTGGCCAGCAATACCTGACCGATGCAATTGTTCACCTTGTGCGCGCCGGTGTGGTTGAGTTCCTCGCGCTTGAAGTAGATTTTGGCGCCACCGCAGTGCTCGGTCAGGCGCTCGGCGAAGTACAACGGGTTGGGACGGCCGATGTAGTCGCGTTGAAAATAAGCCAGCTCTTCGAGAAATGCAGGGTCTGCCTTGGCCGCTTCGTATTCACGGGCCAGGTCCAGTACCAGTGGCATCAGGGTTTCGGCCACGTAGCGGCCGCCGAACGAGCCGAACAGGCCATTGGCATCGGGGCCGGGGCGATATTGGGACTGGGTCATGAGACGCTCCAAGGCATAACGAATGAGTGATGGGCTTTACTGTAACCATGACCTGCCCCGATGAAAACCGATAAGATTGCTCTGACTTGTCAGGAAAACTCACACGTAATGGCCAGTGATCTCCCTCCTCTCAATGCGTTGCGCGCCTTCGAGGCAACTGCCCGGCTCAACAGCGTCAGCCAGGCAGCCGAGGCGCTGCACGTCACCCACGGCGCAGTTAGCCGGCAAATCAAAGCGCTCGAAGCGCACCTTGGCGTGGCCCTGTTCGCCAAGGATGGGCGAGGTGTCAAACTCACAGATGCAGGCGCCAGGTTGCGTGACGTCAGTGGTGAGGTCTTTGATCGGCTGCGTGGGGTATGCCGGGAGCTGACCCGCGAAGTGGAGCACGCCCCTTTCGTGCTTGGCTGTTCCGGAAGCTTGCTGGCGCGTTGGTTCATCCCGCGCCTGGGACGGCTGAATGCCGACTTGCCTGAGCTTCGCCTGCATCTTTCTGCCGGTGAGGGTGACCTGGACCCGCGTCGCCCTGGGCTGGATGCGTTGCTGGTCTATGCCGAACCGCCGTGGCCAGCGGACATGCAGGTTCATGTACTGGCGCAGGAACGTATCGGTCCAGTCGTCAGCCCGCACTTCGAGGGCGCTGGGCGACTGCGCAAAGCGGCTGTCAGCCAGCTATTGGAAGAATCCTTGCTGCACACCACCTCGCGCCCGCAAGCCTGGCCTACCTGGGCGTTGGCCAATGACCTCGATGCCCAGGCAGTAAAGTATGGGCAGTCGTTCGAGCACCTGTATTACTTGTTGGAAGCCGCAGTCGCAGGATTGGGGGTGGCCATCGCGCCGGAGCCACTGGTGGCCGATGACTTGCGTGCAGGGCGCCTGATCGCGCCATGGGGCTTTAGCGCAACGCCTGCAGCGTTGGCGCTGTGGGTGCCACGGCGCGCCGCGGATGGGCGCGCCGAGCAGCTGGCGCAGTGGTTACGCGCCGAGTTGGCTGGGCAGAGCGTTTAGTTGCGCTTGCACAGCAGGTAGGCAGCCAGCAGGCCCAGTGCGCCTACTGCCACGCCAGCGGTGGTGTAGGGGTGTTCCTGGGCATAGTCGCGAGTAGCGATGCTGGTCTTGACCGTGCGGTCTTTGACTTCTTCGTAAGCGTCGCTCAGTAGGCTGCGCGAGTGCTTCAGGGCCGTCTCGGCATTGCTGCGGATAGCCTTGAGGGACTTCTGGGATTCCTCGGAGGCGTCGTTCTTGAGGCTTTCCAGGCTCTTCAGGAGGCTCTCGATCTCGGCTTCCATGCTTTCCAGTGATGTTTTACGCAGCGAGTTGCGGGGCATGTTGACTCTCCTTCGCGTTATGGGCTCTAGAGAGTGCGACTATCAAGCGAAGCGAAAGTGCGATCGAACTTTCTGCCGCTGCGCCTGCTCGCAGGTAAACGAGCACTGCGCTGCTAGGCTCAACGTTATCGCCATCCAAGGAGTCAACACATGTCCGATCACCACACGTACAAAATGCTCGAACTGGTAGGTTCTTCCACCACCGGTATCGAAGATGCAATCCAGAATGCCCTGGCCGAAGCCTCCAAAAGCGTGCAGATGATGGAGTGGTTCGAAGTCGTCAGCACCCGCGGCCATATTCGCGACAACAAAGTCGAGCACTTCCAGGTGACCCTGAAGGTCGGCTTCCGTATCACCAACAGCTGATACAGGTCCGGGCTGGATGTGCCTGGCGCCATGGGGTAAGACTTAGACGAGGCGCCTGATGGGCGCCTTTTGCGATTTCATCTGCACAAGGGAAGCAAGTGATGAACAAAGTGGTTCTGGCGTTGGGCCTGATGACCCTGGCGGGCGGCGCGATGGCGGCCGGCAAGCCGTGCGAAGAGCTGAAAGCGGAAATCGCTGCCAAGCTCGATGCCAAGGGCGTGCAAAATTACACGCTGACGGTCGTGGACAAGGGTGATCCCGCTGGCAAGGTGGTGGGCAGTTGTGAAGGCGGTACCAAGGAAATCGTTTACAGCCGCAACTAAGGGCCACCGAACCCCGTGGGTTGACCACGGGGTTCGGGCATACGGCCGTTTGCTCGGCTACCGGCCACCCATCAAGAGGCCAGCCCAGCCCAGTTTCGCTCCACGGCGCGCCCTGCTCAACCGCTAGGCTGGCTGCAGTGCCTGAGCCAGCAACTCGTAGGAGCGTATCCGGTCTGCGTGCTCGTACAGGTCGCAGGTAAAGATCAGTTCATCGGCCCCTGTCTGCTCCAGCAACACGTCGACTTTGGTACGGACCTTGTCTGGGCTCCCGATCATCGCCAGCCCCATGAAGCTGCCCACTGCATCGCGCTCATGCGGCAACCACAAGCCATTCATGGTTTCTACCGGGGGCTTCTGCATCAGGCTCTGACCGCGAATTAGGGCCAGGATGCGTTGATAAACCGATGTGGCCAGGTACTCGGCTTTCTCATCGGTCTCGGCCACTACCATGGGGATGCCGAGCATGACGTAGGGCTTGTCCAGCGTGGTAGAGGGCTTGAAGTGGTTGCGGTAGACCCGAATGGCCTCGTGCATGTAGCGCGGCGCAAAATGCGATGCGAAGGCATAGGGCATACCACGCATGCCGGCCAGCTGGGCACTGAACAAGCTAGAGCCCAGCAACCAGATAGGCACTTCGGTGTCGTATCCCGGTACGGCAATCACCTTCTGATCATCGGTGCGTGGGCCCAGGTAGCGCGACAACTCTTCGACGTCATCCGGGAAATCATCCGCACTGCCGGCGCGGTCGCGGCGCAGTGCATGGGCGGTCATCTGGTCGGACCCTGGAGCGCGGCCCAGGCCCAAGTCGATACGGCCGGGGTAGAGGCTGGCCAGGGTGCCAAACTGCTCGGCCACAACGAGCGGCGCGTGGTTGGGCAGCATGACGCCCCCGGAACCTACCCTGATACGCGATGTACCGCCTGCGAGGTAACCGATCAGCACTGAGGTGGCCGAGCTGGCGATGCCGTCCATGTTGTGGTGCTCGGCTACCCAGAAACGGTTGTAACCGAAACGCTCGACCTGTTGCGCCAGGTCCAGCGAATTGCGCAGTGATTGCGCGGGCCCTTGGTCGGCGCGCACTGGCACCAGATCAAGGGTGGATATTTTCAGATTTCGCAACTGCGTCATGAAGCCTCCGCAATGATGGTTGGCCTGAGGCCTTTTGACTCTGTATGGGCGCAATCGTTGGATTCAATGTCCCCTGTCGGATTGAGCTGAACTCTCATCAGGCTACCAGCCTCTGAATAGATAGGTACTTAACCAATGACCGGGAGGCATCATGAAGAAGACAGCATCGGCAATCTGGGAAGGTGGTCTCAAGGACGGCAAGGGCCAGATCTCCACTGAAAGCGGCGCGCTCAAGAACAATCCTTATGGGTTCAACACCCGTTTCGAAGATACGCCGGGCACCAACCCGGAAGAACTGATCGGCGCCGCCCACGCTGGGTGCTTCTCGATGGCGCTGTCGATGATGCTGGGCGAAGCCAAGCTGACGCCCGAGCGTATCGACACAGCGGCAGAAGTCACCTTGGACAAGCAAAGCGATGGTTTTGCCATCACCGCAGTGCACTTGGTGCTCCGCGCCAAGGTACCAGGGGCGAGCGAAGAGCAGTTCCAGGAAATCGCCAATAAGGCCAAGCAAGGCTGCCCCGTGTCCAAGGTGCTCAACGCCGACATTACCCTGGATGCCAAGCTGGTAAGCTGATCGCTCCAGCCGTGGGCGGTTTGCGGTAATCTGAAAACCCGGCAGCCTCGCTGCCTTTACTGGAGCCGCCCATGATTCGCATCGCTACAACTTTACTGGTCTCCCTGATGACAACTTCGGCACTGGCAGCAATCAAGCCATGCGAGGAGTTGAAGGCAGAAATCGAGGCCAAGATCCAGGCCCAGGGCGTGCCGTCCTATACCCTTGAAATCGTGCCCAACAGCGAAGTGCAGGACCCTAATATGGTGGTCGGCAGCTGCGATGGCGGTGCCCGCAAGATCATTTATCAGAAGAATGATCAGTAAGCCTGCCAACAGCGGGTCATTAAGGAAACCTAAGGAATGCAGAAGACCCTGCTAGGTTCGTTGACGACCACGGTCCTGGCTGAGTCATACAGCAGCACCTGTGGCTCCATCACCGGCGCTCTTGCCTCAAGCCGATAACGCTCCCCTGCCTCGAAGTGATCGTAACGCACCGTCAGGTAGCACGTACGGTCCCTGGGGTCGGTAGAGAACCCGCCCGCGTAGATCTCATAGTCGAAACGTACGATCAGTTCGTGCTTGCCGGGCGTCACCTGAAAATAACGGCCATCGTCCAGGCGCTTGCCATCGAGGCGATCGGCCATGATGACCCTGCCGGGTGTCATGGTGTATAGGTCTACCCAGGCCTGTTTGGGATCTTTGGGCGGTAGGGGGCTGGCACAAGCTCCCAGTGCACTGAGGGCGATCAGCATCATGGGCTGGCGCATGGCAGGGTTTTCCACTTGCAGTGAATATGTGACAAGCATAGCGCTGTTTTGGATGCTTTACGTCCGTTGGCAGCCTGCCGGTTCGCCCTGGCTGACCAGTTTCTGTTGCTGATCATAGAGCTTGATCCAGGGACGGAAGCCGATGCTGCCAGCCTGCAGTTGGTAACGCTCGCCAGCATCGAAGCCCTTGAAGGCTACCTTGACCTGGCAATCACGCCATAGCGGGGCGTCGACGGGACCGATGTTGCTGGGCGCCACCGGGAATTGATAGCGCACGGTCAGCTCATGGTTGCCAGGCGGTACCTGGAAATAACGGTTGTCGTCCCAGTCGCGTGCGTCGACTTTCACCGCGTCCAGGGAGGTCTGCTGGCCTGGTTCAAGGTCGACCCACGCCTGAGAGGGGTCGGGGTCGGGCAATGTCGAACAGGCCGTTGTCAGCAGCAAGGAACCGGTAACCCACAATGCGCGCATGGCGAAACTCCCCTTCGGCACGATAATCTTTAGGCGAATGGGGTTGAGCGAATAAGACGGTAAACGATGCTTGGAATAGTGCTTGCGCAGCGCTCAGACCCTGGGGCACTCGACCGTGTTTTCACCCGGTTTGTTCCGCTACTGGTCGCCGCGCTGCTCAACGGTTGCAGCAGCGCTGGCTACTATGGCCAGCTGGCAGCCGGCCAGTGGGAGCTGCTGCAGGCGCGTCGGCCCGTGACGAAGGTGATGGCTGATCCTGCCACGTCTGTGCCATTGCGCGCTCGGCTGGAGTACGCCCAACAAGCGCGAGCGTTCGCCACCCAGCAGCTGAAATTGCCCGACAACCGAAGCTACACGATGTACGCCGACTTGGGCCGCCCCTACGTCGTGTGGAATGTTTTCGCCACCCCCGAGTTGTCGCTTCAGCCAGTCACCCACTGTTTTCCCATTGCCGGGTGCGTGGCTTACCGCGGCTATTATCGTCAGGACGCAGCACGGGGTGCAGCGGCGTTGATGCGCCAGCAGCACCTTGACGTCTATGTGGGCGGCGTTGAAACCTATTCGACCCTGGGCTGGTTCGATGACCCCATCCTGTCATCGATGATGGGCTGGGGTGAAGAGCGCCTGGCCACACTGATCTTTCACGAGCTGGCTCATCAGCGTGTCTATGTGCAAGACGATACGGCCTTCAACGAGTCATTCGCGTCGTTCGTGGAGCAGCAAGGCACGCGGCAATGGCGGCTCAGCCGTGGGCTGGCGGCCACCGGCGACGACCATGGTCCGCAGCGCGAGCAGTTCATTCGCTTGGTGCTGGCCACGCGGGCACGGCTACAGGCCCTTTATGCGGCGCCCACCGATGATCAAACCAAGCGCTTGGCCAAGCGGGCCGAGTTCGAGCGGTTGCGGCGCGATTACCATTCGCTGCGCGATGGCCCATGGGGAGGCGACAGGCGTTACGACGCTTGGGTCTATGGGCCGATGAACAATGCGAAATTGCTGCCATTCGGACTGTACGACCAGTGGGTGCCTGCTTTTTCGGTTTTGTTTCGCCAGGTCGAAGGTGACTGGGAACGCTTTTATGAGCGCGTCGGGCAACTGGCTTCATTGCCCCTCGCAGCGCGTACTGCAGCCTTGCAAGGGTTGATGCCCAAGGGCTAGGTCGCGCTAGCCGGTTGCCCAGCCCTTCAGCGAGGTTGCCTGTTGAACGCCTCGTGCATCTCGGCCAGGGAGGCGAAATGGAACGCCGGCGCTTCTGCCATCAGTTCCTCGCGGCTTCCGAACCCATACCCTACTGCCACGGCCTGCAAACCGTTGCTACGGGCTCCGATCAGGTCATGCTTGCGATCGCCGATCATGAGCGTGTGCGCCGGGTCCAGCCCTTCTTCGTCCAGCAAGTGGCGAATCAGCTCGACCTTGTTGGTTCGCGTACCGTCCAGCTCGCTGCCGTAGATCATTTTGAAATGCTGATCGAAGGCGAAGTGGCGGGCAATTTCGCGCGCGAATTCCCACGGCTTGGAAGTCGCTATGTAGAGCGTGCGGCCTTGGCCATTGAGGGTCTCGAGCAGCTGCGGCACCCCGTCGAACACGAGGTTTTCGTACAGGCCCGTGACGCGAAAGCGCTCACGGTAGAAGTTGACCGCCTCCCAGGCCTTGGCTTCGTCGAAACCGTAGAACTGCATGAACGCCTGCAACAACGGTGGGCCGATGAAGTGTTCAAGGCGTGAGAGGTCTGGCTCGTCGATACCCAGTTTCGCCAAGGCGTACTGGATGGAGCGGGTGATACCCAGGCGTGGGTCGGTCAGGGTGCCATCAAGGTCGAACAAAATGTTTTGCTGGTGCATAGGGAAGGTTTCCGCTTGAGTGCTGCGCCGCATGCTGGCGGGCAAGCCGTGCCCGCATGGCTGTGGAAAAACGATCAGTCTGGCTGATCGAAGCCCTCGGCCAGGTGCTGGTCCTTGAGCTTCACATAGTTGCCAGCGCTGTAGGCGAAGAAGGCACGTTCCTGGTCGTTCAACAACCGGACCTGCCTGACTGGGCTGCCCATGTACAGGTAGCCACTGACCAGGCGCTTGCCCGGTGGCACCAGGCTGGCGGCGCCAATGATCACCTCGTCCTCGACGATGGCGCCGTCCATGACGGTACTGCCCATGCCAACCAGGATGCGGTTGCCCAATGTGCAGCCGTGCAGCATGACCTTGTGCCCGATGGTGACTTCGTCACCGATGATCAGCGCAAAGCCATCAGGGTTGAACGGGCTGGCGTGGGTGATGTGCAGCACACTGGCGTCCTGCACACTGGTCCGCGCGCCGATACGGATGCGGTGCATGTCGCCTCGCACGACCACCAATGGCCAGACCGAACTGTCTTCGCCGATCTCCACATCGCCCAGTACCACCGCCGAGCGGTCGACGAAGGCCCGCGCTCCGAGCTTGGGATGGTGTTGCTGGAAGCTTCGAATGGCCATGATAGTGTTCCTCATGTGTGCCGATAGGCTGGCTGGCTGCTGCGGTCGGCGTCGATTGTAATTAAGATGGGGCCGTGTTTCTTCTGCCAAGGTATCCAAACCGTGACTGCGAACAACCCGCTTCTGCAATCCCACGATCTGCCGCCCTTCTCGCAAATCCGTGCAGAGCACGTGCTGCCGGCGATCGAAGCGATCCTGGCCGACAACCGTAAAGCCATTGCCAGGATTCTTGAAGAACAAGGCGCAGCGCCTACATGGGCAGGCCTGGTGCTGGCGATGGACGAACTGAACGACCGCCTCGGGGCCGCCTGGAGCCCGGTGAGCCACCTCAATGCGGTGTGCAATAGCCCAGCGTTGCGTGAAGCCTATGAGGCCTGCCTGCCAGCGCTGAGTGCCTACTCCACGGAGCTTGGGCAGAACCGCGCGCTGTTCGATGCCTACCAGGCACTGGCTGCAAGCCCTGAAGCTGCCTCGTTCGATGTGGCGCAAAAGACCATCCTTGAACATGCATTGCGCGACTTCCGCCTGTCGGGCATCGACCTGCCCGCCGCAGAACAGCAGCGCTACGCTGAGGTGCAGAGCAAACTCAGCGAGCTGGGCAGCCGTTTCTCCAACCAGCTGTTGGATGCCACCCAGGCATGGAGCAAGCACGTCACCGACGAAACCACGCTCGACGGCCTGCCCGACTCGGCCAAGGCCCAGATGGCCGCCGCTGCCGCCGCCAAGGACCTCGAGGGCTGGCTGATCACGCTAGAGTTCCCCAGCTATTACGCGGTGATGACCTACGCCAGCGACCGCGCGCTGCGCGAAGAGCTGTATGCGGCCTACTGTACCCGCGCTTCGGATCAGGGCCCGAACGCGGGGCAGTTCGATAACGGTCCGGTGATGCAGCAGATTCTCGATCTGCGCCAGGAGCTTGCCGAATTACTGGGCTACAAGAACTACGCCGAGCTCAGCCTGGCGACCAAGATGGCCGAGTCCAGCGACCAGGTGTTGAGCTTCCTGCGCGATCTGGCCAAGCGCTCCAAGCCCTTCGCCGCCCGCGACCTGGCCCAGCTCAAGGCCTATGCTGCCGAACAGGGTTGTCCTGAGCTGGCCAGCTGGGATGCCGGCTACTTTGGCGAGAAGCTGCGAGAGCAGCGCTACAGCGTGTCCCAGGAAGCACTGCGCGCCTACTTCCCCATCGACAAGGTGCTAGGCGGTCTGTTCAGCATCGTGCAGCGCCTGTACGGCATCGAGATCAACGAGCTCAAGCAGTTCGATGCCTGGCACCCGGATGTACGTCTGTTCGAGATCAAGGAGAACGGCCAGCATGTGGGGCGTTTCTTCTTCGACCTCTATGCCCGCGCCAACAAGCGTGGCGGTGCCTGGATGGACGGTGCGCGTGACCGTCGCGTAACGGCTCAGGGCAAACTGCAAAGCCCGGTGGCCAACCTGGTGTGCAACTTCACCCCTGCCGCGCCGGGCAAACCTGCCTTGCTGACCCATGACGAGGTCACGACGCTGTTCCATGAGTTCGGCCATGGCTTGCACCACCTGTTGACCCGCATCGACCACGCGGGAGTGTCCGGCATCAACGGCGTGGCATGGGATGCGGTAGAACTGCCCAGCCAGTTCATGGAGAACTGGTGCTGGGAGCCCGAAGGCCTTGCCTTGATCTCCGGCCATTACGAAACTGGCGAGGCGCTGCCGCAGGACCTGCTGGACAAGATGCTGGCTGCGAAGAACTTCCAGTCGGGCATGATGATGGTGCGCCAGCTCGAGTTCTCGCTGTTCGACTTTGAGCTTCACGCCAGCCACGGTGACGGCCGTACGGTACTGCAGGTGCTCGAAGGGGTGCGCGATGAAGTGTCGGTCATGCGCCCACCGGCCTATAACCGCTTCCCCAACAGTTTTGCGCACATCTTCGCGGGCGGTTATGCCGCAGGCTACTACAGCTATAAATGGGCTGAAGTGTTGTCGGCCGATGCCTTCTCGCGGTTCGAGGAAGAAGGCGTTTTCAATGCCGAAACAGGCCGGGCGTTCCGCGAAGCGGTGCTGGCACGCGGCGGCTCGCGTGCGCCGATGGTATTGTTCGTCGACTTCCGCGGTCGCGAGCCGTCCATTGACGCCTTGCTGCGCCACAGCGGTCTGGCCGAAGAGTCGGCAGCATGAGCGAGGATGCCGTGAACAAGACCAAGAAGCGCTTCATCGCCGGCGCGGTATGCCCGGCGTGCAGTGAAGCTGACAAGCTGACGATGTGGAACGAAGACGGTGTGCCGCACCGCGAGTGCGTGGCGTGTGGTTTTACCGATACGCTCAATGAGCAGGGCTTGTCGGTACCCAGTGAACTGGGCACGCGGGTCAACCAACAAGCGCCCAAGCCGGCAGCGGCGAAAGTGCAGACCGTGCAGTTCTTTCCCAATCCGAAGCTGAAGAAACCGGCCGATTGACCACCGCACCGCCCGGGTGCAAGGCCCGGGCGGTGGCGGCTGGTGGTAATTAAGAGCGACCTGCACGCTTGCGCAGTCGTCCACGCTTGCATGCTCCCATCATTGAGCAAGGTAACGCGTGATGAGCAACCCGCTTCTGCAAGACGGCAATGTGCCCGTCGACTACCCCTCCATTACAGTCGAAAGCATGCAGGATGCGTTCGACCAGGTCCTTGAGCAGTATGCACAGGGCATTGAGCGCGTGATCAACAGCCAGCCATCGATGCCAACATGGGATGACCTGGTGCTGGCCATGGATGATCTGGACGCCCAGGTGTACGCAGTGCTTTATGGGGTAATGCCCTTTCTGGGCAAAGGGCAGACCTGGAGTGACCCTATCCTGGCGTTTCATATCGCGGCCAGCGCTGCGTTGGACTCAAGGTTTAGCAACGAGCAGCTTCAATCGCTGTATGAACAGCTGGCGCACAGCGATATCGGCGTTAACCTCGATGATCGCCAGCGGGCAACACTGCGCTGGCACTTGGAAAGGTTTCGCGTGAGTGGCGCTTCCCTGCCCACGAGCGACAAGGCGCGGCTGCTCGACCTGCAACGTCGGATAACCGAGCTTGAAGAGCAGTATCTGATTAATCTCGACCAGCCGGACATGATCGTCGATGACGTCACTCAGCTGCGTGGTCTGTCCCAACGCAGTCTCGATGAGTTGAGCGAGCGAGCAAGGCAGCGTGGCAGTAACGGATGGTCCATACCTTGCGAAAGCTGGGCTGCCGAGCGTGTGCTGGAAGAGGCCGAGCTGGGTGCTCTCCGTGAGCAGGTGTATCAGGCTTTTCATGGACGTGGCGTCAATACCGACCTGTCGCAAGATAATGGTCAAGTGCTGCAGCAACTGGCCCTTCTGCGCCATGAACGAGCGACGCTATTGGCGTTCTCCGATCACATGACCCTGAGCTTGGCGCGTAAAAGTGCTGGTTCGCCAGACCAGGTTCGCGCCTTCCTGCAAAGCTTGGCTGCTGGCATGAAGCCCGTGATGCTGCAGTGGCGCTCAGACTTTGAGCGTGACGCTCAGGCATTGGGGCTGGAAGACATGCAGCCCTGGGACCTACGCTTTGCCCAAAAGCAACTGCGAGACGCGGCCAAGATAGTGCCAAAGGACGCGCTGCGCGAATTTTTCCCGATGGCTGCCGTCATCGACGCGTTGGTCCAGCTGGCCAAGCGGCTCTTTGACCTGGAGTTGAGGCCAACCCCTGCCCCCGTATGGGCACCCTCGGTACTGGTGTTCGAGGCATTCCAGGACGACGCACGGATTGGCTTGCTCTACCTCGATGCCGTGCAGCACGCCGGTAAGCAGGCAGAGGCGGTGTTCACAACGTATGTGCGTAACCGCCGGATCGACGCGGAAGGTATTTTCCAGCAAGCGGTGGTGATCGTCTTCAGCGATGTGCCCGAAGGTAGTGCAGGTGCGCAGCCACTGTTGGATCACCTCGCGTTGCGCAAGCTGTATCACGAGTTCGGCCATGCCTTGCACCACCTCTTGGTGCGCACGGACAATCAGATCCAGTCGGGCGTAGTCGAACTCGGTACGGACGGTACGGAGCTCTTCGGCAAGCTGTTCGAACGTTGGGTGTGGAACGCCGCCTATCTCGTCAGCATTTCCTCGCACTATTCGGATGGGCGTCAGATTGACAGGGCGCAGGTCGAGCAGTGCGTCGAGCGCTACAGACGCGAAGCCATCGGCGAAGCCGCGCTTGAGCTGAGCAAGGCCTTGTTCGATGTGGATCTGCACACGAACCCAGCTGACGGGAAAACCCTTCGCCAGCGATTTACTCGATCGCGCGAGCAATGTGGTTACTGGCCTTTGAACGCCCTAGAGCACCCAGCCCACGCCTTCGACCACCTGGTTACCGGCTATGACGCCGGTTATTACGCGTACCTCTGGGCAGATGTATGTGCTGTGGATATCTTCACCCGCTTCGAGCAAACAGGGCTACTTGATCGTGCACTTGGACAGGCGCTGTTCGAGTCATTGATTGCCCCCGGAGCATCGCGCCCATTGCGTGAAGGAGTGATGCAGTTTCTTGGCCGTGAGACAAACCTACACCCCTACCTCCAGTGGCTTCAGGCCGTCGGATGATCGGGCTGGCAATTAGTCGCCAGGCCCTTTACTGTACATGCATACAGTAAAGGGTGTAGCCATGTCATATTCACCTCCGTTGAAGGGCCGCGGCACTGCGCATAACCCGCATAACCGCTTCGGCCCTACCCACTCTTCGCATGAGGACGATGGCTGGTACCAAGATGTACCGGTCACGCAAGGGACCGAAGTGCGGATCGAGACGGCCAAGACGGTTATCAGCCGCAATACCTCACCCGATCTGCCCTTCGACCGGTCGATAAACCCTTATCGCGGTTGCGAGCACGGGTGCATCTACTGCTATGCACGCCCTTCGCACGCCTATTGGGATTTGTCGCCTGGTCTGGATTTCGAAACCAAGCTGATTGCCAAGACCAATGCAGCCGATGTGCTGGCGCAACAGCTGAGCAAACCTGGGTACGTGTGTGCGCCAATCAACCTGGGGGCGAACACCGACCCTTATCAGCCCATAGAGCGCGAATACATGCTGACCCGGCGTTTGCTGGAGGTACTGCTGAAGTTTCGCCACCCAGTGACCATCGTTACCAAGGGCGCCTTGGTTCTGCGTGACCTTGACCTGTTGACTGAAATGGCCAGCTTGCGGCTCGTGCGCGTGATGATCAGCCATACCACCCTTGATGCCGGCCTCAAGCGCATTCTGGAGCCCCGTGCCGCTTCGCCTGCTGCACGCTTGCGGGCCATACGCCTGCTGCGCGATGCCGGCGTACCCGTAGGCGTCCTGTGCTCGCCGATCATTCCCATGATCAACGACTGTGAACTGGAGCAGTTGCTGGAGTCGGCGCAAGAGGCTGGGGCGCAAAGCGCAGCCTACATGATGCTTCGCTTACCGCTTGAGGTGGCCCCTCTGTTTGAGCAGTGGTTGCACGATCACTACCCGCAGCGTGCAGCCCATGTAATCAGCCTTATTCGGCAAAGCCGGGGTGGAGCGCTTTATGACAGCCGTTTCGGTGCTCGTATGCAGGGCGAGGGTATTTTTGCGCAGTTGTTGGCGCAGCGTTTTGACAGGGCTGTACGCAAGCTGAACCTGGAGGGCCGTGAATCTCTGCAACTTGATTGCTCATTGTTCAGCCCACCCGGCAGACAACTTCAATTGCTTTGAACCAATTAACGTAGATGCTGTCTGGCTTGCTCGTTGATATCTAAGTGCCATCATCGTATGGCTGTCTTATATCAACTCACAGCCAACAGAAGCGATGTTTGCGCAGGAGGCAATTGTGAACTGGGCCACAAAAAAATGTTTTGGCTAATTGTGAATTGCCTCTCATTTTTTGTGAAAGGCGATCAGTCAGCGGTAGTGGCGTTTAGCTGCCAGCATTACTGGCGCTCATGGTAGAGACCAGCTACGGCGCGGGTTTCAGAGGCACGCGTGCGGTCAATTCGAAGAACGCTCGTACCAATTTTGTAGGAAAAGACTTACATGGCTGTAAGAGATTTACCATTTCGTTAGCAATTGTTGCTCCGGTAACCTCCGCGCCATTGTGGATCGCCTCTCGTAACTTGAAAGCATCTGGTCAGCCCAGGTGGATATTTCGAGCGAGGCGCGTTTTGCCCCTCATCAGTAGTTGAAGATCTGTAACACACGCTCGGTGGAATACCTTGCGATTGGGTCAGCGTTTAATTCATGGACGAATAGTGTGGATATTGCAGAAACTGTCAGCCTGAAAGATCGCGCCAAGAAAAAACTTGAACGCGATGCCGGCCCGCTGATTATCGACGCGCTCAACCATCCGCAGACCGTCGAGTTGATGTGTAACGGCGACGGTAAGCTGTGGCTCGAACAATTGGGCCAACCGATGAGGCACATTGGCGACCTGCGCCCGGCGCAGGCCGAGTCCATCATCAAGACCGTGGCCGGCTTCCATGGCAAGGAAGTGACCCGCAGCAAACCGCTGCTCGAAGGCGAATGGCCCCTCGATGGGTCGCGCTTCGCGGGCCAGCTTCCGCCAGTGGTGCGCGCCGCCACGTTTGCGATCCGAAAAAAAGCGGTCGCCATCTACACCCTGGACCAGTATGTGGAGTCGGCGATCATGACGCCGGCCCAGTGCGATGCCATCAAGCGGGCCATCCGCGATCACCGCAATATCCTCGTTATCGGCGGTACGGGTACCGGCAAGACCACCCTGGTCAACGCGGTCATCAACGAGATGGTCATCGAGTTTCCCAGTGAGCGGGTATTCATCATCGAGGACACCGGTGAGATTCAGTGCGCTGCCAAGAACTTCGTGCAGTACCACACCACCGTCGACGTAAGCATGACCCACCTGCTCAAGACCTCCTTGCGCATGCGGCCTGACCGCATCTTGGTCGGTGAGGTGCGTGGCGAAGAGGCACTCGACCTGATCGACGCCTGGAACACTGGTCACCCTGGCGGTGCTGCGACCTTGCATGCCAACAGCGCCAGTGAAGGGCTGACCCGTCTTAAATCCCTGGTTTCTCGCAACAAGTCGGCCCCGGCCGACATCGAGCCGCTGATTGGCGAAGCGGTTCACGTCGTCATCTCCATCGCCAGAACCCCAGAAGGCCGCCGCATCCAGGAAATCCTCGAGGTTTCCGGGTACGAAAACGGCCGTTACATCATGCGCAACCTCTAGGAAAACATCGCACATGCAAGCCAACATTTCTCTGTCCCGCATCAATGCCCAAACGTTTGGCTACCTGGCGCTCTGCCTGTTGATGCTCTACGTAATGGTCACCCCGGAAAATGCATTCGCCTCTACTGCCGGTAGCGGCAGCTTGCCCTACGAGAGCTGGTTGGAGTCTCTGCAGAAATCGGTGACTGGCCCAGTCGCCTTTGCCCTGTCGCTGATCGGCATCGTGGTCGCAGGCGGCGTGCTGATCTTCGGTGGCGACCTCAACGGCTTCTTCCGCACGCTGATCTTCCTGGTGCTGGTTATGGCACTGATCGTGGGCGCCAACAACATCATGCAGAAATTCTTCGGCACCTCGGCTGAACTGGCCCAATCGGTACCGATGATGACTGCCCACTCGGTACAAGGGCAGGTCTGAACCATGGCGCTGCGCACCATCCCTATTCGCCGTGCGGGAAACCGCGACAATCTGTTCATGGGTGGCGACCGCGAGCTGGTGATGTTCTCCGGCCTGCTGGCATTCGCCCTGATCTTCAGCGCCCAGGAATTGCGCGCCACGGTAGTCGGGCTGGTGCTGTGGTTTGCCGCACTTTTCATTCTGCGGGTCATGGCCAAGGCCGACCCGAAGATGCGCCCGGTGTACCTGCGTCATCGACGCTACAAGTCTTACTACCCGGCGCGTAGTACCCCGTACAGGGACAACCCGCCAAGTCAGGGAAATCAATACAAATGATCGAAGGTATTGCGTATGCCATCGCAGCCCTCGGTGCGTTGCTGGTCCTGCTGCTGGTCCAGCGTCTCCTGCAGGTCGATGCCGAGCTCAAGCTCAAAAAGCACCGCTCCAAAGATGCGGGCCTCTCAGATCTGCTGAACCATGCGGCGCTGGTCGACGACGGTGTGATCGTCGGCAAGAACGGCGCATTCATGGCTGCGTGGTTGTATCGAGGTGACGATAACGCCAGCAGCACCGACGCCCAGCGCGAGTTGGTATCGCTGCGTATCAACCAGGCCTTGGTTGGGTTGGGCAGTGGGTGGATGATCCACGTCGATGCCGTGCGGCGTCCTGCGGTCAATTATTCCAGCAAGGGTTTCTCGCATTTCCCGGATCGGCTCACCGAAGCGATGGACGAAGAGCGACGCAGCTTCTTCGAGTCATTGGGATCGTTGTATGAAGGTTATTTCGTCCTGACGCTGACTTACTTCCCACCCATGCTGGCGCAGCAGAAGTTCGTCGAGCTGATGTTCGACGATGACACACCGCCGCCAGACCACAAGGCGCGCACGCGTAACCTTATCGAGCAATTCAAGCGCGATTGCACCAGTGTCGAGGGCAGCCTGTCGTCGGTGCTCAAGATGACACGTTTGAAGGCCAATACGCTGGTGACAGAGGAAGGCGCACAGATCACCCATGAGGATCTGCTCAGCTGGGTCCAGTTCTGCGTGACCGGTATAAGCCAACCCGTACAGTTACCAAGCAACCCCATGTACCTGGATGCCATTCTTGGCGGCAAGGAACTGTGGGGGGGCGTGGTACCGAAGATCGGCCGCAACTTCATTCAGGTGGTGGCGATAGAAGGTTTTCCGCTGGAGTCTGCGCCCGGCATCCTGGCCGCGCTTGCCGAGCTGCCCTGCGAATACCGGTGGTCCAGTCGCTTCATATTCATGGATACCCATGAGGCCGTGCGACACCTGGATAAATACCGCAAGAAATGGAAGCAGAAGGTTCGTGGCTTTTTCGATCAAGTCTTCAACACAAACAGCGGCAATATCGACCAGGACGCGCTCTCGATGGTGCAGGATGCGGCTGACGCGATCGCCGAGGTCAACAGTGGCTTGATCGCTCAGGGCTATTACACCAGCGTCGTCGTCTTGATGGATGAGGACCGCCAGCAACTTGAAGAAGCCGCCCGTGGTGTGGAGAAGGCCATCGAGCGGCTTGGCTTTGCCGCTCGTATCGAGACCATCAATACGCTGGACGCGTATCTGGGAAGCCTGCCGGGCCATGGCGTTGAAAACGTCCGTCGCCCGTTGATGAATACGCTGAACCTGGCTGACATGCTGCCCACCAGCAGCATCTGGACAGGCAGCGCCGAAGCCCCCTGCCCACTCTACCCGCCGCTTTCGCCGGCGCTGATGCACTGTGTAACCAGCGGTGCCACGCCGTTCCGTCTGAATCTGCACGTGCGCGATCTGGGTCACACATTCATGTTCGGCCCCACGGGTGCGGGTAAGTCCACGCACCTGGCGCTGATCGCTGCACAACTGCGCCGCTACCAGGGCATGTCGATTTTCGCCTTCGACAAAGGCATGTCCATGTACCCCCTCGCAGCAGGTATCCGGGCAGAAAGTGCCGGGAGCTCCGGGCTTCACTTCACCGTAGCGGCCGACGACGAGCGTCTTGCCTTCTGCCCGCTGCAGTTCCTGGAAACCAAGGGTGACCGCGCGTGGGCGATGGAATGGCTCGATACCATACTGGCGCTGAACGGCCTTGAGACCACCGCTGCACAGCGTAACGAAATTGGCCATGCGGTGATGAGCATGTACCGCGACGGTTCGCGCACCCTCTCCGAGTTCTGCCTGGTGGTGCAGGACGAGAACGTGCGTGAAACCCTGCGCCAGTACACCGTCGACGGAACCATGGGGCACCTGCTCGATGCCGATGAGGATGGTTTGACACTGTCCGACTTCACCGTCTTCGAGATCGAAGAACTGATGAACCTGGGCGACAAGTACGCCTTGCCAGTGCTGCTTTATCTGTTCCGCCGTATCGAACGCGCGCTCAAGGGGCAGCCGGCGGTGATCATTCTCGACGAAGCCTGGCTGATGCTTGGCCACCCCGCTTTCCGCGAGAAAATCCGTGAGTGGCTCAAAGTGTTGCGTAAGGCCAACTGCCTGGTACTGATGGCTACCCAGAGCCTGTCGGATGCCGCCAACTCCGGCATTCTCGATGTCATCGTCGAGTCGACGGCCACCAAGATCTTCCTGCCTAACGTCTATGCACGTGATGAAGACACTTCGTTGCTGTACCGGCGCATGGGCTTGAACGCCCGGCAGATCGAAATCCTCGCCACCGCCGTACCCAAGCGTCAGTACTACTACGTCTCGGAAAACGGCCGCCGGTTATATGACCTTGCCCTGGGTCCGCTCGCCCTGGCGTTCGTCGGCGCCTCCGACAAAGAGTCGGTGGCCGCCATCAAGCGACTGGAAGCCAAGTATGGCAACGGTTGGGTGGACGAATGGCTGGCCGCCCGTGGCCTCAGACTGAATGATTATGGAGTGGCCGCATGAGCTTCGCTGAACGCATGAAAGCGATGGTGCGCAAACGCCCCGCTGAATCTGTCGATACCGTTACCGGCGCCCCGTCGCCGCAAGGCGCAGTACTCGACAACCCCTACCTGACGGCCCGCCGTACCTGGAATGACCATGTCGGCAGCGTCGTGACCTCGCGCCTGATGTGGCAGGTGGTTGCGATCCTGTCGATGATGATCGCCCTGGCCTGTGTGGGCGGGCTGATTCATATCGGCAGCCAGTCCAAGTTCGTGCCCTACGTGGTTGAAGTGGACAAGCTTGGGCAGCCATTGGCGGTAGCGCCGGCGCAGGTGGCGCAGCCAGTCGATCAACGCGTTGTGAAATCGCAAATCGCCAGCTTCATTGCCGATGCCCGCACCGTCACGCCGGACGTGGCGCTGTTGCGCAAATCGATCTTCCGCATTTATGCGCTGCTCAGCCAGAACGATCCGGCTACGCAGAAAATGAACGAATGGCTCAACGGCACCAAGGACTCGAGCCCGTTCGTGCGCGCTGCAGAGGAAACCGTCAGCGTCGACATCCGTTCGGTCATGCAGCAGACCCCGGAGACATGGCAGGTGGACTGGGAAGAAGTCACTCGTGATCGGCAAGGCCTGGTCAAGAGCAAAGTCAACTGGCGTGCCCTGGTAACCACCTATACCGCCGAACCCACTACTCAAACCAGCGAAGAGCAACTGCGGATGAACCCGATCGGGACCTATGTGCGCGACTTCTCCTGGTCTAAGCAACTCTGAAGGACCGACCATGAACCGTTATCTTTGCGCTTTGCTCGCCGCCGCACTGCCTGCGTTCGTTCAGGCCGCGCCCGGCACCAGTCAGGCCGACCTGTACTTCTCGGACGCCAACCCCACCTTGACCCCGCAGGAAAAGGCCGCCCTGGCCATTTCCCAGCGTTGGCAGCAGGCCAGTGCCACTGGCATCAAGCCGGTCGATGGCGGCGATGGTACTGCCCGCTTCATCTTCGGTGCCCAGCAGCCGAGCATCGTCTGCGCCGTGTTGCAGGTGTGCGACATCGCCCTGCAAGCCGGTGAGCAGGTCAACTCGATCAACCTGGGTGACACTGCACGCTGGACCGTCGAGCCGGCCATCACCGGTGTGGGCCCGAGCGAAGTACAACACCTGATCATCAAGCCCATGGACGTGGGGCTGGAGACGTCGCTGGTGGTCACCACCAACCGCCGCACCTACCACTTCAAGCTCCGCTCGCACCGCACCCAGTACATGCCGCAGGTGGCCTTCACCTATCCGGAAGAAGCGCTGGCGAAGTGGAACATGATCAAGCAGCGCGAAACCACCGAGCGCAAGCGCGCGACCATCCCCGAAACCGGCGAATACCTGGGTAACCTGAGCTTCGACTACACCGTCGAAGGCGACACTGCCTGGAAACCCGTGCGGGTTTATAACGATGGCAGCAAGACCATCATCCAGATGCCGCAAACCGTAGCCCAAACCGAGGCCCCGTCGCTGATGGTGGTGCGCAAGGACGGCGGCTGGTTCCGGGATGATGAGACCGTGATGGTCAACTACCGCATCCAGGGCGACCGTTACATTGTTGACACCGTGTTCGACAAAGCCATCCTGATTGCCGGCGTGGGCAAGTCCCAGGACCGTGTCACCATCCAGCGGGGTAAATGAGCATGCGCGCTTGTCTAGCACTGTTCGCCACCCTGTGGCTGGCCGCCTGTGCCAACGGGCCTTATGGCAACTTCGCCGAGCGCACATCGCCTGCGGTCAACCAGCAGCTGGCGCAGGCCACCGTTCGCCAGTTGGCGGTGGTGCACCCGCCTGCCAGCACCCGCTTGCGGTTTGCTCAGGAAACCCGTGATGGCTTCGGTACTGCCCTGTTGAGCACTCTGCGCGCCTCGGGCTATTCCGTGCAGGAGTTCGACCCCAAGGCGCAGCCAGCGCCTGCTGCGCGCGGCGTGGTACCTGCGCTGCCGCTGAACTACGTGGTCGACACCCCCAAAGACACCCAGCTACTGCGGGTGATCCTGCGGGTCGGCCCTGAAACCCTGAGCCGTGCCTATGGCGTACAGAACGATCGCCTGCTGGCTGCTGGCGTCTGGGTTCGCAAGGAGTGACATGGGATGAGTAAAGCTAACGATGCCATGTCCCCGGATGCCTCCCCTGGCAAGCTGAACCGCAGCAGCGGTGTGCGCCGCGTGAACAACTGGCCGATGTACATCATCGGTGCTGCGACCGCTATCTTCCTGCTGATCATGATGCTGGTGGCAGCGGATCGGTCGGGTGAGCAGAGCGAGCCGAAGGACAAGAAGAGTGAAAAAACGGGCAACAGTAGCCTGTTTGCCAGTCAGATCAGCGGTATGGACTCGGACGGGATCATCCCAAGCAAGGCAGAACCGCCAAAAGTGCCAGTGCTCGACAACGCGCCCGCGCGCGAACCTGAGCGGCTTCAGGTGGTGCGCCCGGACAACCTTGATGCGCCGCCATTGCCTCCGCGTGCGTCGCAGCCAGATGTGAATGCGGACGAGTTGCAACGCATTCGCGTAATGAAGGCGCAGCAGTTCCAGGAGGCAGTGCGGGCCAGGAGCACCGTTCAGGTGCAAGCACCGCGTAGCGCAGCATCCTCTCAACCGACTCATGGTCCGCTGGGCCCTCAGGACGCGCTCGCAAACATTGCGGCTGCACGCCAACGGTTGGATGAACAGGCGCGAAGTGATCCAAACAGCGCCTTCAAGGCCCGCATGGCCGAACTGCGTCGTGCAGGCATGGGCGGCGTCGGTGGTGGCGCTGACGGCGACGATGACTCGCCGTTTAGAGTAACGCCTTCATCCGCTCGCAATGCGGGCTACGACCAGTTCGCCGCAGGTGGGAGCGAAGACCGTTGGGCACTGAATTCGAAAGTGGAGGCACCGAGAAGCCCTTACGAGTTGCGCGCCGGCTTCATTATTCCCGCGATGCTGGTGTCTGGGATCAACTCCGACTTGCCAGGGCAGATCATTGGGCAGGTCACTCAGGGCGTCTATGACACTGCGACCGGCAAGCACTTGTTGGTGCCTCAGGGCGCGCGGCTGGTGGGGTCGTACTCCAGCGAGGTGGCCTATGGTCAGGCGCGAGTACTGGTTGCCTGGCAGCGCATCATTTTTCCAGATGGCAAGGCGATGGATATCGGCGCGATGCCTGGAGCGGACGGCCTGGGCTATTCCGGTCTGAGCGATCAAGTCAATAACCACTATGTGCGACTCTTCGGGTCTGCCTTCCTGATGTCCGGCGTAGTGGCCGGGATCAGCTTGAGCCAAGACCAGAACAACAGCAGCAGTTTTGGTGGCGGCAATCAGCGCGAGAGTGCCAGCAGCGCCATGAGCGAAGCACTGGGTCAGCAGTTGGGTCAGGTGACGGCCCAGATGATCGCCAAGAACCTGAATATCGCCCCCACCCTCGAGATTCGCCCTGGATTCCGTTTCAACGTGATGGTCACCAAAGACCTTACGTTTTCCAAGCCTTATCAATCGTTTGACTACTGATGGACTAAGTCAAGGAGAGGACTATGAACAGACCTACCGCGTTTAAATCGGCTCTGGGCTTAGTGGCTGGTATCGGGCTCGCCCTGCAAGCCCATGCTGGGATTCCAGTGATCGATGGAGCGAATGTGGCGCTTAATAAGGTCACTTCTATTGAAAGCATTGCCCAGACTGCAAAGCAGATCGAAGAGTATGCAACGCAGGTTAACCAATACAAGACACAGCTTGATCAGTACGAAAACATGATCAAGAATACTGTCGCCCCTGCAGCTTATATCTGGGATGAAGCGAACAACACGATCAACAAACTGATGCGTGCCCAGGATATGCTGGACTACTACACCAATCAGGCGGGTAGTTTCGATTCCTATTTGGATAAGTTCCAGGATACAAGCTACTACAGGAACTCCCCCTGCTATGGGAGCGGCGGATGCTCAGCTGAAGACGAGGCGGCCATTCAGAAACAACAGGACATGGCCACTGCATCCCAGAAAAACGCAAACGATGGGATGTTCAAGAGCATCAAACAGCAGCAAGAAAACCTGAAAGCGGACGCTCGGCAGCTTGAGAGGCTCCAACAGGCTGCCACCACTGCCGATGGACAAGTGAAGGCCATTCAATATGCCAACCAACTGTCTAGCCAGCAGGCCAATCAGCTACTTCAACTGCGTACCTTGATGCTGGCGCAGCAAACCGCCGAAGCCAACCGTCATGCTGCAGAGCTCGATGAGCGAGCACGTGGCGAAGCCCAGAATCGCAGGCTCACCGATTGGACTTATAAAAAGAGCCCTAAAGATGATTTTTAATGGAGAAGTTATGGAAGTGTTTAGCGTAAAAGCTGCCCTCGTGCTGGTCACTGCCGGGTTGCTGGCAGGTTGCTTTGGCGAAGACGTACCGCAGGCTACGGCTGAAAACTGCTCGCCCGTTATGTACGAAAAAGTCCTTGCAGAACTTTCGAAAGAGGCCAGTAAAAATGAGTTCAAAGCCAACTGTGATAGTTTCTTGTCTTCCAAAAAAATGACGGATTGGGAATTTAAGAAAAGTCCGAAAGACGATTTCTAGTAAGGAATGAGTTTTATGCTTGGCAAACGTCGGGATTTGTTCGTAAACGCCTTGGCTATCCTCGCCATTCTGTCAATCCCGGCGGTGGCTCAAGCGGCGGGCCCCGGGTTAGGCAGCTCGGGAATCATGAACGAAGTGCTCCATCGCTTCCGTGATGCCACCCAGGAATGGTTGCCCGCCATTCAGGCTGCTGCTGAACGGCTGTTTTTGGCACTGACCGTGATTTCCATGGTGTGGACGTTTGGGCTCATGCTGCTCAAAAAAGCCGACATTGGCGAGTTTTTCGCAGAGCTGATCCGGTTTCTGGTGGTGTTCGGGTTGTTTTGGTGGTTACTGAGAAATGCCATGCAGGGCCTCCAATTGGCTGAGAGCATCGTGAGATCATTGAGCGAACTGGGATCGACAACCGGTAATATTGGTACTACTGATCTCCAGCCGTCTACCATTGTCGACATAGGGTTCGAACTCTATGACCGGACAGTTAAAGCGACTGATAAGCTGAGCTGGTACCAAATGGGCCGGCAGATCACTATGGAACTAATGGCAATCGTTGTTCTGGTCGTCCTGGCCGTAGTGGGTATCAACCTGCTAATACTTCTGGCATCGAGTTGGTTCTTATTGTATGCCGGTGTGTTTTTCTTGGGCTTCGGCGGCTCGCGATGGACTTCTGATATCGCCTTGAACTATTACCGAGCGGTATTAGGTGTCGGGGCCCAGCTGTTTTCGATGGTCCTTCTTGTCGCCATTGGCAAACGTTTCATTGAAGACTTCGCTAACCGCATTAGCGACAAAATGGCAGTGCAAGAGCTGGCTGTGATGCTCGTAGTCTCTGTGCTGCTACTTTTACTTGTTCACAAAATTCCGCCCATGATTGCAGCGCTGGTAGGTGGCGCAGGCAGTGCTTCATCGGGCATCGGAAACTTTAGCGCAGGCGCGGTAGTGGGTGCGGCAACTACCGCTGTTTCGATGGCTGGAAAGGGTGCATCTGCAGTCGCCAGCGGCGGGGCAAACCTGATAGGTGGTGCGCAGGCTGTGCATGCCGCATTCAAAGGAGCGCAATCAAGCGTCGCATCTGGCTCCGACATTGGCTCGCGCATGGCTAGCGGTCTTTCCGGCATGTTGGGTGGCGGCACCAATGGGGGCCAAGCGGGTTCACCTGGCGGCAAAAGTAGTAGTTCGGAATCAAGTCCTCTCAGCTCAGTGATGGGCCTGTCCTCATCATCGAGTGCGGGAAGCGTACAAAGCGCCTCCTCTAGCGGAGGCGAACAGTCCTTGACCAGTGCAGGTGCAGAGTCGTTTGGTTCATCTGCTGGCGGGGCGCAAGAGAGTGTCGCTGACGCTGGAGGTGGAAGCACAGCTGGGGGCAGTAACGACTCTGCAACCGCCGCTGGCGCTGCGGTTGCTCAGGGGGCTAGCACCTCTTCCGCCTCAAAAGACGCTGCAGGCAGCACCGCTGGCAGCGGTTCAGCTCAGACCTCCTCAAGTAAGTTGGGTAATGCGGGACGTGTCGCTTTGCAAACCACAGCGAATCTAATCTCAGGTTCAGGCCGTGTGGCGCAGGCGCGCGTAGACAAAAGCTCGGGCGGTAAGCTGGCTCAGGCAGTGAGCAATAGCGGCCAGCGTACATCAGGCAACTTGGACACGCAGTCAAAAAGCCGTGACTTCAACCCCGACGCAGAAGTGAAGAGCTTCAGCGAGCGCAAACAAGATTTGTCCTGACCTGGAGGTCGTTGTGAAGAACTCAATACGCTCAACTCAAATACTGTTGGCCGCCACGCTTGCACTGGCTGTTGTGAGCCCAGCCCAAGCCGGTGACCCATGCGCCACAGTACTGTGCATGTTCGGCAAGCTCAAAGGCGCCGGTGTCGTTGAAGGCTGCGAGGGTCCAGTAGCCGACTATTTCAATATCGTTAAGAGAAAAAAGCATGGTGGTATCAAGTGGAACGATACCGCTAACGCCAGGCAGTCTTTCCTGGATAGCTGCCCAGCAGCTGACTCGGATAAGACCAAAGAAATTAACAACAAATTTGGCAAAGTGATCTAGGCCTACGCGCATGCCCATCGACGCCCCGCCTCCGCTCCCGCCACTCGAAGAGCCGATCGTGTGCTCGGTCATGGCCGCCGTTAAGTACGAGCTGCCCGTGAACATCGTGCTCGCGGTGGCAGCTCAGGAAGGCGGCAAGCCGGGCCAATGGGTGCGCAATACCAATGGCACCTACGACGTAGGCCCCATGCAGTTCAACACCAGCTACCTACGCGAGCTCGCCCGTTACGGCATCACTGCCCAGGATGTGGAGCAAGGTGGCTGCTATGCCTACGACTTGGCGGCTTGGCGCTTGCGCGGCCATGTGCGCAACGACCGTGGCGACTTGTGGACGCGGGTCGCCAACTACCACTCGCGCACCCCCGCCATCAATGCCCGTTATCGCCAGCAAGTGATGCGTCGGGCGGCCTGGTGGGCCGATTGGCTGGATGAGCGCTTCGCCACGCAGCAAGTAGCACAAGGCGCCGTCTTGTCTACTGCCCCGGGCCAAGCGCCTGTCGTTGCGGCGAGCACCTCTTTTGAAGCGACGCCGGTCGTTGAAACGCAGCCAGCCGTGGCCCAGCCTAAGGCAACGACCGCGTATGTGCCGCGAGGTCTGGTGCTGGGCGGCAAATGATAGTGAATGTACTGTGCGGTGACATTTCAATCAGCGCAAACCGTGAGTTGTTCACGTTGTTGGATACGCGTGTAGTGGCCCCAATTTCGGGATTTATCAGTATTCTTCGATCAACTTAGCCGGATGACCCATGCGAATACAACCTGTCAAGAGCCATCCGGAGACGGAGGTCACGGAGGATAAATGAGTAGAACCGACATTCTGAGTACATGGGTTCCCGCCGCTGCAAATAGCGCCATTCAAGGCTGCTGGTCTCGCCTGCGTCTGAGCTGGCTCGCCACGCTGGTCCTGGGAGCGTTCGTGCTCCTGCCGGCTACTTCCTCTGCACTCCAAGCCAAGGAGATTTCCATGCAAGACAATCAAGGCCAATACCAACCCTACACACCTGGCATGAAGCTACCAGAGGGTGTGTTCCCACCTATGCAGGGTTATACACACGAAGATTTGGTAGGCGCTGCAGCCAAGCGTGCCGAGGCCGTGCTCAAGCGTGGTGGCGTGGATCCAACACTGGTACGCGAATCGTTGATAGCGCTAGCCAAGCACTTCAACCAGGCGCTTGAAGCCCAGAATGTCGAGTACCAGATATCGACCTGGTATCAGAAACCTTATGCAAACCCTGCCGATCGCGACAAAAGCGTCGCTGACATGGCGGAGACCTTCGGCGCACTGGCCGTCCGGGCCGCAACTGAATCTCTCAAGGGGTCGCCGTTGCTGGACCAAGACAGGGAGCTGCTTGGTGAATACATCAGCAGTGCCGGGGATGGCGTTCACGATTTGATCGCTGGCCTGGAAAAGCCAGGCGCCTGATCGTTATCCAGAGCGGTACCGAGAGCCCGTACCGCGCTACGAGCACCATAGGGACATGAAATGAGTGATGCCAAGCGCTTTACGGTGTACTTCGATGGCACCGGGAATAACAAAGACCTAAATACGCCGGAAGGTACGCAGACTAACGTCGCGCGCCTTTTTGAACTTGATACGGCCAAGGGCACCAACTTGGCACGCAACTCAGGGCATGTTCCGCAGCAGTACGACACGCAGGAGCGTTCGGGCCAGTCTGAGAAAATCTATTTCGATGGCGTGGGCAGCCAAGGCCAGACATCAGGGCGCTCGCTCATCGAAGGCGCTACCGGGCGCGGCGCACAGGAGCGCGTTGACCAGGCCTACGACGCTATCGTGGCCTTTCATAACAAGTATCCCGGTGAGCAGGTTGACGTAAATATCGTTGGCTTCAGCAGGGGTGCATCGCAGTCCAGGGCGCTCGCTAACAAATTCATTGAAAGCGGCGTGCCTAAGCTCGACGGGCAAGGCAAGCCTACTGGGGATTTTCTGATTCCCCCTGGGCAAGCGCACGTCAACAAGCTGGGGATCTTCGACACTGTGGCCACCGATGGCCTGTCCATTACAGACACGCACCTGGGCAAGAATCTCGAAATCGGCAAGAACGTCGATTCGACTACCCACTTGGTGGCCATGAACGAATACCGAGATACGTTCAGGTTGACCAGTGCGCTGCGCAATGACAATAACGGCAAAATCGAGGAGCTGAAGTTCGCAGGCGCCCACTCGCAGGTCGGTGGTGGCTATCAGAATGACGTGCTGGCCGCGGGTCCTCTTGCCGTGATGTACGATCGCTTGCAGTCGGCAGGCATCGAACTCAAACCGATGCACCAGGAAGATGTGCAACGCGTCGAGCAGTACAATGAATTGATAAAGGATCCGCAGAAGGTCCAAGCAGCGCTCATTGATTCACGCCTGATAAAAGGTGAAAAGGCATTTTCCCAAGACGAGAACGGCGCCTACAAAACCCTCGACAATCAGCCCTTTCCTCTGGAAAGAGGGACGCTCAATGTCTTTGATCGCCAAAGCCGGCCTTTCGATCACGAACCCGATGGCAGGGGCGTGATTTTCGAGAACGACGACAGCCTGAGCCGCAGCAGCGTCACCCGTGGCCTGGAAGGGCTTGGTGGCAGTCTTAAGGCGTTGGGCCAGAATGCGCTGGAAGCCACATCGCGTTTTGTCGGGCTTGATACGCGCAAGCAGGCCAAGCAAGACGGGCTTGACGTCATTGATCAGCTGCAGGCGGAAAGAGCAGCGGCTGCGCAGAAGCAAGTTTCTGATTTGACGGGCGACCTGAAGGCATCGCGCCCCAACGCGACTTACATCGAAGGCATAAAATTACAACCTGTCCCAATTCCCAAAACTGCTTCGCACGCCCAGGAACTGGATCCTCTCTCGCAGCCACGTAACGAGTCGTTCAAAGCGATGGAAGATAAGGCTCGTGCCATGAGCCCATCAGCAACTATTAATGAGGCTTCCCAATCCGAGCGCAAGGCTACCAGCGGTATGGTCGTTGGCATGGACGAACACCATATCCTTCAAAAGGTCGGTCAGACTGATCAATTCGTGATCCATGACCGGCGTGACGTCGACCCTAACCGAAACTTCCAGGTAGGCAAAAGTACAGCCATCGTCAACGAGAAAGGTATTGGTGAGCTGGGGCGTAGTACCCCACCCAAGATCGAACTTGATGTGGGGCTAGGTCAGGCGATGCGTAGATAAATCCATCTCGACCTGCAGACCTTGCCAGTTCACGTGTTGTACGCGTCGCTCGGCAGTCAGTTGCCGGCCTGATCGCAGGCGCTACCCCACAAACCTGAGAGTCCAAAATGACTGAAAAAAACGATGCCTATTCGTGCGATACACGCGGCATGAAGCTGCCCGATGGGGTCTTCCCCCCTATGCAGGGATATACCCATGAGGACTTGATAAGCGCGGCGGCAGTCCGTGCCGAAGCGGTACTGACCAAGGATGGTATGGACCCCACGCTGATTCGGGAGTCGCTATTGGCAATGGCAAACTACCTCAAGCCAGCATTCGAGGCCCAAAACGTCGAGTACCAGATCTCGACGTGGTACCAAAAACCATATGCGGACCCGGCGGATCGTGGCAGAAGCGTTGCTGACATGGCCGAAACCTTTGGCGCTCTCGCGGTGCGAGCCACCACCGAATCTCTGCGAGGCTCTGCGTTATTGGACAAAGACTGGGATTTTATCCGTGAGTACATCAGCAACGCGGGGGACGGCGTGCACGACCTGATCGCTGGCTTGGAACGGCCAGACGCCACACCGGATGTGTAGGGTCACCAGGCCGAGTGAATGAGGACACCAAGCTCGTCGAACGTTCTCTCACGACTTAGTCGAGGTAGGCACCCTGTTCTGGTGCAACATTGGTCTGCTGAGCCTCATAACTTCTCGGCTTCGCCTGTCTTGTGAGGCCAACGCATCAACAGAAAAACACTTCAGAAGGACGCAGGCCACTCAACGACCAAACTTCAACCATGGAAAATACCATTGAATTTCATTCCTCATTATGGAGGAGAGTGATGAACCAAAAAAAACGTTGGCCTCAAGGACGCTGTGGACTAATGCGCGGCGGCCTACTGGGCTTTGCACTGACTACCAGTCTGGTAGCGCTGCTGATCAATTCCCCTGTTCAAGCAAAGGAGCCAACCATGGCTGATAAAGACTACACCTACCACCCCTACACCCCTGGCATGAAGCTCCCCGACGGTGTCTTCCCGCCCATGGAGGGTTACACCCATGGTGACCTGATCGCAGCCGCTCAGGTCCGCGTTGAGGCGTACATGAAAGCGCACGATATCGACCCGACGCTGATACGTGAGTCGTTGATCGCACTGGCGGCGCACATGAATGAAAAGTTCGAACGTGAAGGCGTCGAATACCAAGTGTCGAGCTGGTATCAGAAACCCTACGACGATCCTGCCGCACGAGCGCGCAGTGTCGAGGCGATGAGCGAAGAGTACGGTTCTGCGACCGTCGAAGCCGCCGCAGAATCGATGGACGGTTCGCCATTACTGCATCAGGGCAGGGAGTTCTACAAAGGTTACATCGGGGCGGCAGGTGATGCAGTTCGTGATCTCATCATCACGCTGAACAAACGAGACGCCTGACCGCGTACCGGCGTGGTATGCACGCCGGCTCGCGAACACTCAAGCCTTACAACTGCATAGGGACGTGACATGAGCGACGCTCTGCGATTTTCGGTCTTTTTTGATGGCACCGGGAATAACAAAGACCTGGACCAACCTAAAGGCATGCACACGAACGTGGCTCGCCTGTACGACCTGGATAATGCCCAAGGTACCAACTTGGCCAGAAACTCCGGTCACGAGCCCGCTCAGTACGACAGTACCTTGCGTACGGGACAGTCCGAGAAGGTGTACTTCGACGGCGTCGGCAGTCAGGCACAGACGTCCGTTCGCTCGGCACTGGAAGGTGGGACGGGCCTGGGCGGGCAGGAGCGGGTTGAGCAGGCGTACAACGCCATCGTGGCGTTCCACAACAAATACCCGGATCAGAAAGTCGATGTAAACATCGTCGGTTTCAGCCGTGGTGCTGCCCAGTCGCGTGCCTTGGCCAATGAGTTCATTGATCGTGGTGTGCCCAAGCTCGATGACCAAGGCAAAAGCACGGGCGAATATCTGATTCCTCCCGGACAAGCTCACGTTCACAAGTTGGCGATCTTCGATACCGTTGCTTCCTATGGGAACGCCTTGTCCGACGAGCACTTGGGCAAGAACCTGGAAATCAGCAAGAACGTCGACTCCACCACTCATCTGGTGGCCAGTAACGAATACCGCGGTACGTTCCGGTTGACCAGTGCACTGCGCAATGATGACAACTCCAAGATCGAAGAGGTGAAATTCCCTGGTGCGCATTCGCAGGTGGGTGGCGGGTACAGGGATGACGACCTAGCGGCTGGGCCACTTGCCCATATGTACAACAGCCTTGAGGACGCCGGCTTTGATCTCAAGCCAATGTTGCAAGAGGACCTCCAGCGCGTCGGACGCTATAACGACATTATTCAAGATCCTGCCAAGGTTCAGGAGGCCCTGATCGATTCTCGACTCAAGGATGGGAATCTGGCATTCGGACGGGGTGAAGACGGCTCGTATATTGTCTTGGACAATACGCCGTTCATCGGTGAGCGAGGCACGGTGCTGAGCTCTAATCGCCAGACTCGGCCGTTCGATCACGAGACGAATGGTCGAGGCGTGATTTTTGAAAATGACGACTCGCTGAGCAAAACGCGGATCCAGCGTGGCGTGGAGACGGTCGGGACATGGTTTGAGAAAGCCGGCGATCAACTCAAGAACCGGGCTGCGGAATTCGTGGGTAAGCGTCCCGAAGTCAGTCAAACTGTCGACAAGATGGGCGACGACCTCTTCGAAAAGCAGCTCAAGCAGTTGAATGCGCAGTCTACGGCGCAGAGCCAAGCCATGAAGGCTGCGATGACGCAGTCCAGGCCCGACCAGGCCTACATCTCTAGCCTGAACCTGCAACCTGTTCCCATACCCGGTCAGAAAAACCGCCCGGGCGAGGAAGATACTCAGGCCCGCCAACGTGGTGAATCCCACAAAGCAATGGAGGAAAAGGCTAAGTCGCTAAACCCTGGGGCCAGTATTCGCGACGCTGGGCAAGAGGGCCGCTCTGCCACCAGTGGCATGGTCGTGGACATGGATGATCACCACATCTTGCAGAAGGTGGGGCGCTCCGATCAATTCGTGATTCACGACCGTCGTGATGTGGACCCCAACCGTAATTTCCAGATTGGTAAAAGCACGGCCATCGTCAACGAGAAGGGGCTCGGCGAGGTCGCGCGCGACATGACACCCAAACTCTCCCTCGAAACAGGACTGGGCCAGGCGATGCGCAGATGACGCACACCAGCGCGCATTGCGCCCCTGCACCTGCCGATCAGGTGGCAGCGCCGGGCGTTCGATTTCAGACCGGTGCGCTTGAAGCGTTGAAGTGGCTGGCATTGTTGTTGATGACCGGCGATCACGTGAACAAGTACCTGTTCAACGAGACGCTCCCCTATCTGTTCGAAGCTGGCCGTGTCGCGATGCCGCTGTTCGTGATGGTGCTGAGCTACAACCTGGCGCGCCCGACGACTTGGCACAATGGCGGCCACCGGCGTACCGCCTGGCGCCTACTGGGCGTCGGCCTGCTCGCCACGCCGCCGTTCATCGCCTTGGGCGGGCTGTGGTATGGCTACTACCCGTTGAACATCCTCTTCACCCTGCTGGTCATCACGCTTACCCTGGCCGCCTGCGAGCGCGCCTTGGCAGGCCAACGCTGGGCGTGGTTCGTGGCACTGATGGTGTTCGTGCTCGGCGGCGCACTGGTGGAGTTCTGGTGGCCGGCGGTACTGCTGGGGCTGTGTACGACTTGGTTCGTCCGTCGTCCCAATCCGATAGCCGCACTGGGCGCAGTGCTCTCGTTGGCATCGCTTACCTATATCAATGGCAATGCCTGGGCCATGGCTGCCCTGCCCATCGTGCTGCTGGCGCGCGGCCTGTCACTGAACGTACCGCGGTGGCGCTGGCTGTTCTATGCCTATTACCCCCTGCACCTTGCGGCGCTTTGGCTGATCCGTATCCCCATGGCCAAGGTCGGTTACCTGTTCCTGATTTGAGGAGTGCTTGATGAAAATGCCCACCCCCATCAACCCGCCGGCGGATGATGCTGGCCAAGGTATCGAGGCGCAGGCCCAGGCATTGGCCGCCGAGCAGGCTGCGCTGCTGCAGGGCAGTTCGGTACAGGCCCGCTACGATCAGGCCCTCGGCGAACTGGTGGAGCAGAAAGCCGATCAGGCGGGTGCGCTGGAACAGCGGCTGGAGAACATGCTCGATCGTCAGCAGGCGCAATTGCAGCAGAACATGGCCTCACGCCCAGGCATGATCGCCCTGCCCTCCACACGTGCTGCCTGGGAACAGGCGAACCAGCGCTGCCAGGCACGTTTGCAACAGTTGCAGGCGCGCCTGGAACGGGTACAGGACCTGCACCATGGCATGGGTCTGTACTCTCCGCGTATCGAGGAGATGGCGGCGCGCCAGTTGCGAGCCGAGCAACCTGAACTGGTCGAGCAATGGAGCCTGCAACGCCAGGCCGAGCGCAGCTTGACCGAAACACAGCGCCGCAGCCTCACCCAAGAGCTGAGCCGTGGTCGGACGCCATCACCATGACGCCAACCCTTTTTCCCACTCACTTCATCCTTTCCGGAGCCCATCCATGAAGCACAACAACGCCGTTGGGCCGCAAATTCGCGGCGAGAGGCGCGGCGGCGCCAGCCGTTGGCAAGCTTTGCTGGCGCTGGCGTTTTTGCTCGCCGGGTTGGCCACTGCCACGCAATATTTCGCCTATCTGTTCAACTATCACGCCGCCCTTGGGCCTAACCTCAACGGGGTCTATGCCCCTTGGATGATCCTGGTGTGGGCCGCTCGCTGGTCGACCGAACAGCAGGACGCGCTGATGACCGCAGGCTCCGTCGGGGTACTGGTCACAGGGGTTGGCCTGATTGCCGTGGTGGTGGTGCGCATGATCACCAACAACAGTGCCCAGGCCAACGCCTTCCTGCACGGTTCGGCGCGCTGGGGGGGGCACAAGGACATCCAGAGCGCGGGTTTGCTGGCCGATGAAGGCGTGTACGTCGGCGCCTGGCTCGACAAGCGCAACAAGCTGCATTACCTGCGTCACAACGGGCCGGAACACATCCTCACCTTTGCCCCCACGCGCAGTGGTAAGGGCGTGGGGCTGGTGATTCCTACCTTGCTGTCGTGGAAGCACAGCGCCGTGATCACTGACTTGAAGGGTGAGCTGTGGGCGTTGACCGCAGGGTGGCGTCAACAGCATGCGGGCAACCGCGTGCTACGGTTCGAACCGGCAACCGCCAATGGCTGTGTGGGTTGGAACCCGCTGGAAGAGATCCGCCTGGGCACCGAGTTCGAGGTGGGTGATGTGCAGAACCTGGCCACGCTGATCGTCGACCCTGACGGCAAGGGCCTGAACGACCACTGGCAGAAGACCTCCCAGGCCATGCTGGTCGGCTGCATCCTGCACCTGTGCTACCGCGCCCAGGATGAAGGGGGCGTGGCCAGCCTGCCGATGCTCGATGCCATGCTGGCCGATCCCTCCCGGCCCATTGCGGAGTTGTGGGAAGAGATGACCCATTACGGTCACCTGGACGGCGAAAACCACCCGCTGGTGGGCTCTGCCGCGCGCGACATGCTCGATCGGCCGGCCGAGGAAGCCGGCTCGGTGCTGTCTACCGCCAAGTCCTACCTGTCGCTGTTCCGCGACCCGATCGTGGCCCGCAACGTGGCGCGCTCGGAGTTCAAGATCCGCGACCTGATGAACCACGACGACCCGGTCAGCCTGTTCATCATCACCCAGCCCAACGACAAGGCGCGCCTGCGCCCGCTGGTGCGAATCCTGGTGAACATGATCGTGCGGCTGCTGGCCGACAAGATGGACTTCGAGGACGGCCGGCCCAAGGCCCATTACAAGCACCGCCTGTTGATGATGCTCGATGAGTTCCCAAGCCTGGGCAAGCTGGACATCATGCAGGAGTCGTTGGCGTTCGTGGCCGGTTACGGCATCAAGTGCTACCTGATCATCCAGGACTTGTCGCAGTTGCAGGAGTTCTACGGGCAGAACGAGAGCATCACCTCCAACTGCCATATCCAGAACGCCTACCCGCCTAACCGCGTGGAAACGGCCGAGCACCTGTCCAAGCTGACAGGCCAGACCACCATCGTGAAAGAGCAGATCACCACCAGCGGGCGCCGCTCCAGTGCGTTGCTCGGGCAGGTTTCGCGCACCATCCAGGAGGTCCAGCGCCCCTTGCTCACCACCGACGAAGCCCTGCGCATGCCCGGCCCGCGCAAGGACAGCCAAGGCAACATTCAGGAAGCCGGGGACATGGTGGTGTACTGCGCAGGTTACCCAGCCTTCTACGGCAAGCAGCCGTTGTACTTCCAGGACCCGATCTTCCTGGCCCGCGCCAAGGTGCCTGCGCCGCGCGAGAGCGATCGCACCATCGATCTACGGGACACTGTGACCCCGGCATGAAACGTCCGCTGAGCGTGGCCGCCGCCTTGGCCATCCTGTGTTTCCTGTTGCTGCCCCTGGCGCTGCACTGCGGCGCCAGGATCAATGTGACCAGCAGTTTCCCGCCCGGTATCTATTGGGTAGTCGACAAGACGCCGGCCAAGGGCGACTTGGTGATGTTCTGCCCGCCAGAGCAGCCCTTGTTCGATTTGGCCCATAGCCGTGGCTATGTGGGCAGCGGGACATGCCCTGGCGGCTACATGCACATGCTCAAGCGCCTTGTGGCCGTGGCGGATGACGAGGTGGACTTCGCCGAGACGGGCGTGCGGGTCAATGGTCAGTTGCAGGTGCGCAGCCAGCCGCTGGCCAAGGACCCCAGTGGGCGGAGCCTGCCACGCCCGCCTCAGGCTCACCTGCGCCTGGCGGGCAGCGAGGTGCTTCTGCTCTCCGACTACAGCAGCCTGTCGTTCGACGGTCGCTATTTCGGTGTCTTGCCACGCAAGCAAGTGAACGAAGTGGTCAGGCCTTGGCTGGTATGGCAGCGCGAGCCACGTTGAGCGCTGGGGCCTTAATCCCCAGCCTCACTAATCCGAGCAAATAATTGCAGTCATGGTACTTGGCAATTGATGCTTTTTTGCTACTATTGAAACTCCCTCCTGATCATCTGGAACGCCCGTTCTAGAGCCTCCGAATTAAGTTTCAGTTAAGTTTTCCCGGCTAGCGTAGGAAATCAGTCCACACCGACTGTGATTTATGCTCAATGCCTGTCATCTAAATCCCAGCATTGCCAGAATCTTTCACCGGTAAAATGGATTTGCCTACTCACCGTCAAGAGGATGAATCATGCCCGTAAAGGACCCATCCAAGGTCGTGCCGCAGGTCCCTGCGGAGAGCGCCGATGCCGCCCTGAAGCACATTGTCGACGGCTTCCTGCGCTTTCATCATGACGTTTTTCCTGAGCAGCAAGAGCTGTTCAAGAAGCTCGCCACGGCGCAAACGCCGCGCGCCATGTTCATTACCTGCGCCGACTCGCGCATCGTGCCGGAGCTGATCACGCAAAGCTCGCCGGGCGATCTGTTCGTTACTCGCAACGTCGGCAACGTGGTCCCGCCTTATGGCCAGATGAACGGCGGCGTTTCCAGCGCCATCGAATACGCCGTCATGGCGTTGAAGGTGCATCACATCATCGTGTGCGGTCACTCCGACTGCGGCGCCATGCGCGCCGTGCTCAACCCGCAGTCGCTGGCCAAGATGCCGACCGTCAGCGCATGGCTGCGTCATGCCGAAGTAGCCCGCACCGTGGTCGAGAACAACTGCACGTGCGAAACCGAGCACGAGAACATGCAGGTGCTGACCAAGGAAAACGTCATCGCCCAGCTGCATCACCTGCGTACGCACCCCTCCGTTGCTTCGCGCCTTGCCGCTGGCGAGCTGTATATCCATGGTTGGGTGTACGACATCGAGACGAGCAAGATCGAAGCCTACGACGCCTTGAGCGACAGCTTCCTGCCGCTGTCGGCAGACCAGCCAGTGCCCTGCGCTACGCCGAGAGGCCGCTACTAAGCGACCCGACCACCGCTGAACCTTGATGGCCGGCTACACCCCGCTGGGGTGTGGCGTGGCCGTCTGCTGCCCTGAATTCCCTGACTGGTGTGCCGGCTTCTGCGCTGGCGGCTTGCTGCCGCGCGCCTGTCGGGGCTAAACGTGCCCGCGGCCAGAGGAATGGCCGTGCGATAGAGAAAGGAGTAATACGGTGAACATTACACAGCTGAAAGCGGCCCTGCCGCGTGAGTTGCTGGCCTCGGTAGTGGTCTTTCTGGTGGCCCTGCCCTTGTGCATGGGCATTGCGATTGCCTCCGGTATGCCGCCGGCCAAGGGACTGATCACCGGTATCATCGGCGGCATTGTCGTCGGTTTTCTTGCCGGTTCCCCGTTGCAGGTCAGCGGACCGGCAGCTGGGCTGGCGGTGTTGGTCTTTGAGTTGGTGCGCCAGCACGGCATGGCCATGCTCGGGCCGATTCTGCTCCTGGCAGGGATACTGCAGTTGCTGGCCGGGCGCCTGCGCCTGGGCTGCTGGTTTCGAGTGACGGCGCCTGCGGTGGTGTACGGCATGCTGGCGGGTATCGGGGTACTGATCGTGCTGTCGCAGGTCCATGTGATGTTCGACACGGCGCCTCAGCCGTCGGGCATGCAGAACCTGCTGGCGTTCCCGGCAACCGTCGCTGGGGCATTGCCCCTGCAAAGCGCAGGCATGGGTTGGCAGGCCGGTGCATTGGGGTTGGGTACCATGGTCATCATGTGGGGCTGGGAACGGTTGCGGCCACAGCGTTTGCGCTTCATTCCGGGGGCATTGCTGGGTGTGACGGCCATGACTGCCATCAGCCTGTGGCTGGCGCTGCCGGTGAATCGCGTGGAGGTACCGGCGGACTTGTCCGAGGCCATCGACTGGATTCGGCTCGATGACCTGATGAAACTGACCGACCCTAGCCTGCTGGTGGCTGCCTTCGCACTGGCATTCATCGCCAGCGCCGAAACCTTGTTGTCCGCCGCAGCGGTGGACCGCATGCACAGTGGCCAGCGCTCGAATTTCGACCGGGAACTCTCGGCCCAAGGCATCGGCAACATGCTGTGTGGCGTACTGGGCGCGCTGCCCATGACCGGCGTGATCGTGCGTAGCTCGGCCAACGTTCAGGCCGGCGCACAAACCCGGGCTTCGGCGATTCTGCATGGCGTGTGGCTGTTGGCGTTCGTGGTGGTGCTCAGCAGCATCTTGCAGCAGATCCCGATTGCAAGCCTGGCCGGGGTGCTGGTGTTTACCGGGATAAAACTGGTCGATCTCAAAGCCTTCCGGGGCCTTGGACGCTATGGCCGGATGCCGATGTTCACCTATGCGGCCACCGCCTTGGCGATCATCTTCACCGACCTGCTCACGGGCGTCTTGCTGGGCTTTGCCCTGACGTTGCTCAAGCTCGCCTTAAAGGCAGCACGCCTGAAGATCAACCTGGTGGACCTGCCCAAGGCCGGGCACATGGAACTTCGCCTGAGCGGCGCGGCCACCTTCCTCAAGGTGCCGGCGCTGACCAAGGTGCTCGACGGCGTACCGGCCGGCACCACCTTGCATGTGCCGCTGGGCAACCTCAGTTACATCGACCACGCCTGCCTGGAGTTGCTCGAAGACTGGAGCCGCAGCAATGCAGCCAATGGCTCCAAGCTTCGCGTCGAGCACAAGCGCTTGAAACGGCGGGTAGAGGGACGGTTACGTACCACGTCCGGCGTCGGCGCCTGACAGCGGGCCGTGGCCCAGGCCGGCCATCGCAAGAACAGCCAGCCTGGCCCTGCTCAGGCTGGCTGGCCGAGCTCCACGCCCAGCTGACGTGACAAGCAAGGCCAACGTTTCCAGGCGGCGCCGGTTTCAGGGCTGCTCAGCTTCTCGCGGTAGGCCTCTACGGATTCGGCGGCGAAGCTCTCGTCGTCGAGCATTTCATCGACCGAATGGTGCACCACTTCGTCGAGCTGATTGGCGAACGCCTCGCCGATCAGCTGGTGAGCGATCAGGTTGGCAACGGTGGTATCGACGGGGATGAGCGGCTGCTGGAAGTGCCGGATGTACAGGTCGTTCACCTCCTCCACCAGGCGATGGGCCAGATAGGCCTCATCCAACAGGCAGTCCAGGCCGACATGCCCTTGCATCACGCTGGGCGGCTGCAGGAAGTAAGCCTCGGCAATCTTCAGCACCGGCGTGATCTGCGACTCGATGCCGGCTTCACGCGCCACCTCATGAGCCGCTTCGAGCAGTTCCGGCACTTGATCGATGTAGGCACCCACAAAGCGCGCCAGCGTGTCCTGAGCACCCTGCTCCGGCAATTGAATGGACGGGTGCAGGTGCGGCAGTTGCAGCGCGAGACGTTTTTTCAGCTGGCCGGTCTGGCCTTCATGTTGATGGGCTTGATTCACCTGCTCGCGTACAGCAGCGATGTTCATGACAACTCCAAGGACAAAACGTTTCAAACGGAAGACACTAACTTAGCTGGATATTCAATTAAGTTAAGATCCATTTGTTATAAACGGATCCAATCCCTGTGGCATCCAGCATATATGGCGTTCCCTGCCTGACGGTTTTCCTTCAATTACACCGGTTTAGAGCCTTGAGGCGGCGGATGAAGTTCATTTCATGAAGAGCCTCGCCCACCGTGCTGATCCTTCCGGGCAGCCTGAAAAGGCCAGTGCAGGCCGTGGCGCCGCGCCGCATGCGCAGCATGTCGGCATCGCGTACCCTACTGCCTACCTTGTGCGCTGTTCGCCACAGCGATCGTCGACCTCAACCTGTTACCGAGCCCATGACCCGAACCCAGAAAGCCGTCTTCATCATCGCTGCCCTGATCGTTGTGATCATGGGCCTGATCCTCAACAATGTGCTCAACGCCAAACGCGCCCCGAGCGCCACCGAGCTTATCGATGCTGGCATCATCCTGCTGCCGCAAAGCCGGACGGTGGCTGGCGTGACCATGACCAACCAGGATGGCCAGCCGGTGCAGCTGGACCAGCTGAAAGGCAAGTGGTCGCTGCTGTTCTTCGGCTATACCTACTGCCCGGACATCTGCCCCACCACGTTGGCGCAGCTGCGGCAGGTAAAGAGTGAACTGCCCAAGCAGGCGCTGGACCGCTTGCAGGTGGTATTGGTGAGCGTGGACCCCAACCGCGACACGCCGAACCAGCTCAAGCAGTACCTGGGTTATTTCGACAAGGACTTCATGGGGCTGGCCGGTTCCGTGGAAGACACTCAGAAGCTGGCCAATGCGCTCAGCATTCCCTTCATCCCAGCCGATACCAGCAAGCCCGGTTACACCGTGGACCACAGCGGCAACCTGGCCATCGTCGGCCCGGACGGCCGTCAGCGTGGCTTCATTCGTGCGCCGTTCGACAGCCAGAAATTGGTGGCCCGCCTACCTGGTCTGGTCCAGGGCGACTGAGCATCGCTCAGGGCCCTGCGCGGAGCCTGGCCTCTGGGGCGATAGCACAGGCGCATTGCCCCCGTGCTTGTGTCACGCGCCAGTAGCAACCTTACCCTGGGTCGCCAGGCGACCCAGGGCGCAGGCTCAGAACGCGGGTACTACAGCGCCTTTGTACTTCTCGGTGATGAACTGCTTCACCTCAGGCGAATGCAGAGCGGCTGCCAGCTTCTTCATGTCCTCGCTGTCCTTGTTGTCCGGACGCGCGACGAGGATGTTCACGTAAGGCGAATCGCTGCCCTCGATGGCCAGCGCATCCTTTTCCGGGTTCAGCTTGGCTTCCAGTGCATAGTTGGTGTTGATCAGGGCGGCATCGACCTGGGTCAGCACGCGCGGGATGGTGGCCGCTTCAAGTTCGCGGAACTTGATGTTCTTCGGGTTCTCGGCAACGTCTTTCACAGTGGAGAGGATGTTGGTGTTGTCCTTGAGCTTGATGACACCAGCCTTGTCCAGCAGCAGCAGAGCACGGCCACCGTTGGTGGCATCGTTGGGGATGACTACGGTGGCGCCGGACGGGAGTTCGTCGAGCTTCTTGATCTTGGTGGAGTAAACGCCCAGCGGTTCGATGTGCACGCCAGTCACGCTCACCAGGTCAGTGCCCTTGGCCTTGTTGAACTCATCGAGGTAAGGCTGGTGCTGGAAGAAGTTGGCGTCCAGACGCTTTTCCGCCACCTGTACGTTTGGCTGGATGTAGTCGGTGAATTCCTTCACCTTCAGCTCCACCCCTTGCTTGGCCAGCAGCGGCTTGACCACATTGAGAATCTCGGCATGCGGCACCGGCGTAGCGGCGACGGTGAGGGTATCGGCCTGGGCCGAGAAGGCCGCGATGGCGGCAGCGACAGCAAGCAGCTTCTTCATTGATCACTCCTTGTGAGGGCCGCGACGGCCCCCGAACGGGTCGGTCGAGCCGACCCCATTGGGGTTACTTACGGGAAAAATGCACAACCAGCCGGTCGCCGACACTTTGCAGGACCTGCACCAGCACCAGCAGCAGCACCACGGTCACGACCATGACGTCGGTCTGGAAGCGCTGGTAGCCGAAACGAATCGCCAGGTCCCCCAGGCCACCGGCACCCACGACACCGGCCATGGCGGTGTAGGAAACCAACGTGATGGCCGTGACGGTGATCGCGGCGAAGATCCCTGGCCGGGCCTCAGGCAACAGCGCGCTGGTGATGATCTGGCGCGTGGTGGCGCCCATCGACTGGGTAGCTTCGATGATGCCGCGGTCCACTTCGCGCAGGGCGGTTTCGACCAGACGTGCAAAGAACGGGGTAGCACCCACCACCAGCGGCGGGATCGCACCTGCCACGCCTAGCGATGTACCCGTGATCAGCACGGTGATAGGGATCATTACGATCAGCAGGATGATGAACGGCAGCGAGCGCAGGATGTTGACCACCAGCGACAGCAACGCGTACACGCCCTTTTGTTCGAACATTTGCCGCGGGCCGCACAGGAACAACAGCACACCGAGTGGCAGGCCGAGCAGTACGGTGAAGAACAGCGAGCCGAACAGCATGATCATGGTATCGACGGTTGCCAGCCAGATTTCGGCCCAGTCGACGTTAGCGAAGAAACTCAGGGCGTCCATCAACGCAATACCTCCATATGAACATCAGCAGCCTTGAAGCAGGCAAAGGCCGCTTCCATGTCGCCGCCGATCAGGGCAAGTGTGAGCTGGCCGTAGGGGACGTCCTTGATGCGATCGATACGCCCGGCAAGGATGCTGTAGTCGACGCCGGTTTCACGGGCGACGGTGCCCAGCAGCGGTGCATAGGTCGCGTCACCCTGGAAGGTCAGTCGCACGATGCGGCCTGGCACATGGGCGAAATCGTCGCGCTGCTCGCCTTCGTCGACTTGCTCGTCTTCCTGCACGAAGCGTTTGGTGGTGGGGTGCTGCGGATGGAGGAACACGTCCGCCACCGAGCCCTGCTCGACGATCTGGCCGGCGTCCATTACTGCCACCCGGTCGCAGACACGGCGGATCACGTCCATTTCATGGGTGATCAGCACAATGGTGAGCTTCAGCTCACGGTTGATCTCGGCCAGCAGCTGCAGTACCGAGGCGGTGGTCTGCGGGTCCAGGGCGCTGGTTGCTTCGTCACACAGCAGAATCTTCGGGTTGGTGGACAACGCACGGGCAATGCCGACGCGCTGCTTTTGACCGCCCGACAACTGCGCAGGGTACTTGCGCGCATGGTCCGACAGACCGACCCTGGCCAGAAGCTCGACCACGCGTTTGTCGATCTCGGCGCGCGACAATTGGCCAGCGAGGGTGAGTGGCAGGGCGACATTGTCGGCGACGGTCTTGGACGCCAGCAGGTTGAAATGCTGGAAAATCATGCCGACCTGCTGGCGAAAGCCGCGCAATTGGGTGGCATTGAACGCGGTCACTTCTTCACCGTCGACGATGATCTTGCCGCCGGAAGGCTCTTCCAGGCGGTTGATCAGGCGCAGCATGGTGCTCTTGCCGGCCCCGGAGTGGCCGATCAGGCCAAACACCTGGCCATCCTCGATCGTCAGGGTCGTCGGATTCAGGGCGGGAATTTCTCTACCGGCAACGCGGTAAGTTTTGTGTACCTGTTGGAACTCGATCACGTAGCGAACCTTGTGGGGCGCATGGAAATTGATTCAGCGGTGGGCTGGGGGCCGCATTTTAGCCTTTTATAACCGCTGTTCTTAGCATTTATTTTGCCTCTGACCAATCAGAACGCTATATGGCGACAGCTGGTCATCCCGATGGAACGCTCGCTCTTGTGCCCGGGTCACTAACTGGACAAGCCCGATCGGGCGCCCGAAGACTGATGAGGAAAGCCAACCATGCCCAGCAAGAACAAGGATGCGCCGAAGCACAGCGAGGCCGCAGGTACTCAGACCCCGGATCGGGCCAATACCAATGCCAAGTTGCAGAGCCTGGAAGCAGACCGCAGCGATGCCACCGGGCAGGCGCTGCGCACCAACCAGGGTGTGCGCATTTCGGACAACCAGAACACCTTGAAGGCCGGCGACCGCGGCCCCTCGCTGCTTGAAGACTTCATCATGCGCGAGAAAATCACCCATTTTGACCATGAGCGCATCCCGGAGCGGATCGTCCATGCACGAGGCACCGGTGCCCATGGTTATTTCCAGAGCTATGGCTGCCACGCCGAACTGACCAAGGCCGGTTTCCTGCAAGATCCGGAGAAGATCACCCCGGTATTTGTGCGCTTTTCCACCGTTCAGGGGCCGCGCGGCTCCGGTGACACGGTGCGCGACGTGCGCGGCTTTGCCGTGAAGTTCTATACCGATGAAGGCAACTTCGACCTGGTCGGCAACAACATGCCGGTGTTCTTTATCCAGGACGCCATCAAGTTCCCGGACTTCGTACACGCCGTCAAGCCCGAGCCGCATAACGAGATCCCCACCGGCGGTTCGGCCCACGACACCTTCTGGGACTTTGTCTCGTTGGTGCCTGAATCGGCGCACATGGTCGTCTGGGCCATGTCGGACCGCGCCATCCCACGCAGCCTGCGCATGATGGAAGGTTTCGGCGTGCACACCTTCCGTCTGGTCAACGCCGAAGGCGTGGCCCACTTCGTCAAGTTCCACTGGAAGCCCAGCGAGGGCGTGCATTCCGTGCTGTGGGACGAGGCGCAGAAACTGGCGGGCAAGGACACCGACTACCACCGTCGTGACCTGTGGGAAGCCATCGAAACCGGCGACTACCCGGAATGGGAACTCGGCGTGCAGATCGTGCCTGAGGCCGACGAGCACAAGTTCGACTTCGACCTGCTGGACCCGACCAAGATCATCCCTGAAGAGCTGGTCCCGGTCACCCCGCTGGGCAAGATGGTGCTCAATCGCAACCCGGACAACTTCTTCTCCGAGGTCGAGCAGATCGCTTTCTGCCCAGGCCACATCGTGCCGGGCATCGACTTCACCAATGACCCGTTACTGCAGGGTCGCCTGTTCTCCTACACCGATACTCAGATCAGCCGCCTGGGTGGCCCAAACTTCCACCAGATCCCGATCAATCGCCCGGTTGCCCCGAACCACAACAACCAGCGCGATGCGATGCACCAGCATATCGTGCACAAAGGCCGCGCCGCCTACGAGCCCAACTCCATCGACGGCGGCTGGCCGAAGGAAACCCCGCCCGGCCCACGCGACGGCGGTTTCGAGACGTATCAGGAGCGCGTCGATGCGCACAAGATTCGCCAGCGCAGCGATTCGTTCGGTGATCACTTCTCCCAGGCACGCCTGTTCTTCCAGAGCATGAGCCCGACCGAGCAGCAGCACATCATCAAAGCCTACAGCTTCGAATTGGGCAAGGTTGAGCGTGAGCACATACGTGCACGCCAGGTGAATGAGATTCTCGCCAACATCGACCTGAAGCTGGCAGCAGCCGTGGCGGAAAACCTGGGCCTGCCAGCCCCTAAAGCCGGTACCGTCAAGGTCAAGGGCAGCCAGCTGGCCGAATCGCCAGCCTTGAGCCAGATGAACCATCCGGGCAAGGTCGGGATCAAGGGTCGCAAGATCGCTGTACTGATCGCCAACGGCGTGGATGCCGCCAGCGTCGACAAGATGGTCAAGGCCCTGGAGGCGCAGAGCGCTCGCCCCATGCTGCTGGGCCCGACCTCGGCGCCTGTGAAGGCCGCCGACGGTACGCAACTGCCGGTAGATGCCTCCATGGAAGGCATGCCGTCGATCATGTTCGATGGCATCGTCGTACCCGCTGGCAAGGCGTCCACCGATGCCATGGCGGCCAGTGGCCTGGCCAAGCACTTCCTGCTTGAGGGCTACAAGCATCTCAAGGCGATGGTGCTGACCCAGGAACTGCTTGCAACGCTGGGCCTGAAGGAAGACAAGGGTCTGCTGACCGGCGACGACCAGAAGGCCATGGACGCGTTCGTCAAGGCAGTGGAAGGGCATCGCGTATGGGAGCGTGAAGCGGCTGCCGAAGCGGTTCCTGCTTAAACCCTCCGCGTGTCAGGGGCTGCATTGCAGCCCCTATCCACGGGCCTAGCGCTGGTGGGGTACCAGCACCACCTGAGCGGGCAACGCGCGCTGGATGTCGTGCTTTTGTTTCAGGTCGAAGGTGCTGTCGATCTTGCGAACACGCTTGGCCAGCAATGTCTTCAGCCACGGCGCATCCGCGCTGCGTGGCACCTGGAACACCACATCGCAACCATAATTGACCACGTCGGCGGCGATGTCATCGAGCTGCTGGCGCATGGCTTGGATGTCGGTGGTTTCCAACGCAATCACCGTACTGGGCGCACTGGGGTCGATCACTCGAGCCTTGGGTTTGGCTTCGGCAGCCTTGAGTGCGGCTTCGGCCTTGGCCAGCTCGGCCTTGCGCGCTTGTGAAACGGCATCACCGCCAGTGACCGCCGGTGCCTGTGGCATCAGTGCGCGCGCGCGCGCCAGGGCTGTGACCGCCGCATTCACGTCACCCTTCTGCAACATGATCTGGCTGCGTTGCAGGTAGGCTTCGGCCAGCTCGCGCTGGTATTGCTCGACGCGGCCATCGCCAGGCGACTGCGCTTGCAGGGAGACCAGTTGGTCTTCTGCGGTGGCCAGCTCGTTGCTGGCGATATTTTGTTGCAACTGCTGCCATGCATCAGGCTGGGCAGGCGTGCTGGCCTGTTCGACCGGTGCATGGGAGCACGCGGCAAGGAACAGGGAAAAGACGCCAACAAGCAGACAACGGGAGGCAAACGGCTTCATTCCTGCGGCTCTCTATTTGCGCAAAAAGCGAGCAAGTCTACACCCAGGTGCGCACGCTCGAAAACTGGTCTTACAGACCCTTTACTCCGCCGAAGGTTGCAAGGCAGGACTTGGACGCCTGTCGCTCACCGTTTGGGCAGGGCCAGACTCAGCAAGAATAGCACCGCAGCGCACACCACAATGGATGGACCGGCAGGCGTGTCCTTGAACCATGACAAGGCCAGCCCGCCGCAGACCGCTACCACGCCTATGACGCTGGCGCCTACGGCCATCTGCTCGGGAGAGCGCGCATGCCGCTGAGCGGCTGCCGCCGGAATGATCAGCAAAGAGGTGATCAGCAAGACGCCGACGATCTTCATGGCCACCGCGATGACCACGGCGATGAGCAGCATCAGCGCCATGCGCAACGCTGCAACCGGTAGCCCTTCGACCGTTGCCAGTTCTTCGTGGACGGTGACGGCGAGCAAGGGGCGCCACAAGACGGCGATCAGTACGAGTACCAGGGCGCTGCCGCCCAAAATCCAGGCAAGATCGGTCGGGCTGATGGCCAGCAGATCCCCGAACAGGTAAGCCATCAGGTCGATGCGCACGTCGTGCATGAAGCTCAGCACCACCAGGCCCAAGGACAAGGTACTGGGTGCCAGGATACCGAGCAGCGTGTCGGATGCCAGAGGCTGGCGTTGCTGCAAGGTCACCAGCAAAATCGCCAGCAACAGGCAGCCCACGGTGACGGCCAATGTGGGGCTGACATCCAGCACGAAGCCCAGGGCCACACCCAGCAAAGCAGCATGGGACAGGGTGTCGCCAAAGTAGGCCATGCGCCGCCAGACGACGAACGAGCCAAGGGGGCCAGCTACCAGCGCGAGGGACAGACCAGCGAGCAGGGCGTAGAGAAGAAAATCAGCCATGCTTGCAGTGCGCTCCGTGAACATGGGGGGCTGGGGCGACCACCGAACCGTGCAGGTCGTGACTGTGGTCATGATGATGGTGATAAATGGCCAGGCTGGGTGCGGTCTGGCCGAACAGTTCGACGAATGCCGGGTCACCGCTGACCTGTTCGGGATGACCGGAGCAGCACACATGGCGGTTCAGGCACACCACCTGATCGGTCGCACTCATGACCAGGTGCAGGTCGTGGGAAACCATCAATACGCCGCAACCCAGGCGGTCGCGCAGTCGGGTGATGAGGTTGTACAGCTCCGTTTGCCCTACTACGTCAACGCCTTGGACCGGCTCGTCCAGCACCAGCAACTGCGGCTCTCGCAGCAGCGCACGGGCCAGCAGCACACGCTGCATTTCACCCCCGGACACAGTCTGGATGGGACTGTCGATCACGTGCTCGGCGCCGACCTCCTGAAGCGCCGACAGGGCCGCTGCGCGATCCACGCCAGGTACCAAGCGCAGAAAGCGCAGCACCGACAACGGCAGCGTGGCGTCGACCTGGATTTTTTGCGGCATGTAGCCAATGCGCAGCCGGGGTTTGCGCCATACCGAGCCGCGGTGTGGCTTGAGTAGCCCCAGCACGGCGCGGACCAGCGTGGTCTTGCCCGCTCCATTGGGCCCGATCAGGGTGACGATCTGGCCGGGTGCGACTGCCAAGTCGATGCTGTCGAGCACGGCCTCCCCGCCATAGGTGACGCCAACCTGCTCCAGGCGGATCAGCGCGTCGCTCATGCCGCGTCCTTGCAGTTGCTGCACACGCCCACGACCTCGACGGTTTGGTTCTCGACCGTGAAACCTACATGCCTGGCGCTGCCGACGATGGCATCGCTGATACTCGCCTGCTCCAGCTCAATGGCGATATGGCACAGTCGGCAAATGAGAAACTGCCCCTGGTGCGTATGCTCGGGATGGCTACAACCGATAAAGGCGTTGAGCGAAGCGATGCGGTGCACGAGACCGTTTTCCAGAAGGAAGTCCAGCGCGCGGTACACCGTTGGCGGCGCCGCGCGACGGCCATCCTGTTCGCTCAGCACCGCCAGGATGTCGTAGGCGCCCAGCGGTTTGTGGCTCTGCCACACCAGCTCCAGTACCCGGCGGCGCAGCGCCGTCAGGCGCAGCCCTTGACGAGCGCACAGAGCGTCGGCTTCAGCCAGGGCGCTGTGCACGCAATGGGAATGGTCATGAGGACGGGTGGCCAGCGGCGTAATGGACATGGGCAGCGACGATTCTGGATAGAGACGTTATTATGTTACCTGTTTCTGACGATTCGAGTACCTACCGTGGCCCGATTCCTTACCCTGTTTGTCGCTTTCATCGCATTTTCCGCCCACGCTGACGTGCATGTGCTGACCAGCATCAAGCCTCTGCAACAGATCGCCGCTGCTGTGCAGGAAGGCGTCGGCAGCCCTGAAGTGCTGTTGCCGCCGGGTGCCTCGCCTCACCATTACGCACTGCGTCCCTCGGACGTGCGCAGGGTCGCGGAGGCGGATTTGCTGTACTGGATAGGCCCGGACATGGAGGGCTTTTTGCCCAAGGTGCTGACCAGCCGCAGCAAGACGACCGTCGCGGTACAGTCGCTGCCGGGCATGAAGCTGCGTCACTTTGGCGAGGACAGCCATTCCCACGACGAAGACCACGACGACCATGACCATGATCACCGCCCAGGCAGCCTGGATGCGCACTTGTGGTTGTCTTCGGTGAACGCCCGGGTGATCGCCGGGAAAATGGCCGCCGATCTCGCCAGCGTGGACCCTGCCAATGCCGACCGCTACACGCGTAACCTGGCGACCTTCACCCAGCGCCTGGACGCGCTCGACACCCGCATCAAGGCTCGGGTGGCGGGTGTGGCCGGTAAGCCTTACTTCGTGTTCCACGAGGCCTTCGATTATTTCGAGGCTGAGTATGGCCTCAAGCATACCGGCGTGTTCAGCGTGGCGTCCGAAGTGCAGCCCGGCGCTCAGCACGTGGCCGCCATGCGTAAGCGGCTGCAGGAAGTGGGCAAGACTTGCGTCTTCAGCGAGCCGCCCTTGCGCCCCCGGCTGGCCGAAACCCTGACAGCCGGTCTGCCGGTGCGCCTGGCCGAGCTCGATGCGCTGGGTGGCACCGATCCGGTAGATGCGCAAGGCTACGAGCGATTGCTCGACAAGCTAGGGGGCGACCTGGCGAGCTGCCTGGAGCAGCTGTAAAGGTACGCTGCGGCTGCATATCTGGGTGGGCGCCCGGGGCAGCGCCTGATGCCTTCTGCCCCATGGGCAGGCGCACAGGGCCTGCCGCCAGGGTTTGGATCAGAGGGCGAACGGCAGCTTCACGGCCACCTGCTGGCGCTGCGCCAGGCGCACCTCGAACTCGCTTGGGTCGTGGATCATCACATCCATGCCAGCAAAGGACTCCGCCGCGATCAAGCGAGACAGCCAGAACCGCACGCAGGCAACGCGCAACATCTGTGGCCAGAGTTCGGCTTCGGCTGCTGTGAACGGCCGTAATGCGGCGTAGGCGGCAAGCAAGGCCTGGGCGCGCGGTACATCGATGCCGGCCTGCGCATCCAGGCACCAGTCGTTCAGGGTAATGGCAATGTCATACAGCATCGGCCCCGAGCAGGCGTTGTAGAAGTCGATGACCCCGGACAGATGGGTGCCTTCGAACATCACGTTGTCGCGGAACAGGTCGGCATGCAGGTTCGCCCGGGGCAGTGCCAGGATCTGCGCCTGGTGGGCGGCGATTTCATCCAGCGCCGGTTGCAGCAGGCTCGCCTGCTCGGCGTTCAGGCGCGGCAGCAGTTCAGCCCCGGCGGCCAGCATCCACTCAAGGCCTCGGTCCGTGCGGCGCTCGATGATGTGTTCACGGGTGGCCAGGTGAATGTGTGCGAGCAGTTCACCGACCTGGGCACAATGCTGGGCATTGGGCGCCTTGATGTGTTTGCCCGAGAGCCTGGGTTGCAGCAACGCCGGTTTGCCGCATAGTTCGCGCAGGCCATGGCCGTCACGGTCACGAATGGCGTAGGGCACTGGCATCCGGGCCGTGTGCAGGGTATCGAGCAGCTCGATGAAGAACGGCATGTCCTCGCTGGGCCCACGCTCGATCAGCGTCAGCACGAACTCCCCCTGTTCGAGGCTGACGAAGAAGTTGCTGTTCTCGGTGCCGGCGGCGATACCCTGGAAATCGAGCAGGCGACCCAGCTCATAAGGTGCCAGAAAGGTTTCCAGCTCAGGCCGGGTCACGGGGGTGAAGACTGACATGATGAAAGATTGCCCATGCAGGCACTTCTGGCCGAAGTGCCGGGTTGATGTGAACGGTGCGCGTCAGATTACCACTCGAAGATCTTCCAGGACGGAATCAGCATGTCCGGCTGGTCGGAACGAATGAAATTGCCATCGGAGCCATCGGCGCGTACCAGAAAGTAAGGCTTGCCATGTTTGGGCGTGATCTTGATCGCATACAGGAAGCCGTTTTGGCGATATTCCTGGATGGTCTTGTCGCCTTCCGTGCGAATGGTCACCTCGGGATCGGCCGAGGGCGCGTCATCCGCCGCCAAGGTAACGACGGGCAGACCTGCCATCAGGCAGAGCAGTAACAGGCGATTGAGTGTACGCATGATAACCTAGTCCCTTTGTCGTCAATGATTCTGGCTATTCTAGCGCCGGACCCGTCGAAAAGGTTGATTCTGCTCATGAGCCAAGCGCCCCTCGTCCTCGTGGACGGTTCCTCCTACCTTTATCGCGCCTTCCATGCCTTGCCCCCGCTGACCACGTCCAAGGGCATGCCAACCGGTGCGGTGAAGGGTGTGCTCAACATGCTCAAGAGCCTGCGCAGGCAGTACCCAGACAGCTTGTTCGCCGTGGTGTTCGACGCCAAGGGCGGCACGTTCCGCGACACTCTGTTCGCCGACTACAAGGCCAACCGCCCCAGCATGCCTAACGATCTGCGGGTGCAGATCGAGCCGCTGCATGCCAGCGTCAAGGCCATGGGCTACCCACTGTTGTGCGTCGAAGGGGTCGAAGCTGACGATGTCATCGGTACCTTGGCACGCAGCAGCGCGGCGCTGGACCGGCCGGTCATCATTTCCACCGGCGACAAGGACATGGCGCAACTGGTCGACGGGCACATTACCCTGGTCAACACCATGACCGGTAGCGTGCTGGACGTGGCTGGCGTGCACGAGAAATTCGGGGTCGGCCCCGAGCACATCATCGACTTCCTGGCGCTGATGGGCGACAAGGTGGACAACATTCCAGGTGTGCCTGGTGTGGGTGAAAAGACCGCCGTCGGGCTGTTGACCGGGATCGGCGGGGGGCTCAGCGACCTGTACGCGAACCTGGACAAGGTGCCTGCGCTGCCCATTCGAGGCGCCAAGAGCCTGCCCGCCAAGCTTGAAGAACACCGTGAAGCGGCTTTCATGTCGTACGAGCTGGCCACCATCAAGATCGATGTGCCGCTGGACATCGAAGTCGATGCGCTGGTGTGCGGCGAACCAGACCGCGAGGCGCTGCTGGCGCTGTATACCGAAATGGAGTTCAAGAGCTGGATTGCCGACCTGCAGCGCGATGCGGCTCGGGAAGGGGACCAGTTGCCCCCGGTAGAGGCCCCGGCGGCCATGGTCGAGGCCCGCTATGAAACCATCCTTGACCAGGACCGCTTCGACGCCTGGCTTGAGAAACTGCGCCAGGCACCGCTGTTCGCGTTCGATACCGAAACCACCGGCCTCGATGCGCAGCGCGCCCAGCTGGTAGGGATTTCCTTCGCCGTCGAGCCCCATGAAGCGGCCTACGTCCCCTTGATGCACGACTACGAAGGCGCCCCTGCCCAGTTGGACCGTGAGGCCGTTCTGCTCGCGCTCAAGCCCTTGTTGGAGGACCCGGCAAAAGCCAAGGTCGGCCAGAACGCCAAGTACGACATCAACATCCTTGCCAATGGTTCTCCCGCGATCCAGGTGCAGGGGGTGGCCTATGACACCATGCTTGAATCGTACGTGTTCAACTCGACCGGCACGCGGCACGACATGGACAGCCTGGCGCAAAAGTACCTTGGGCATACCACCATTGCGTTCGAGGACATCGCAGGCAAAGGTGCCAAGCAGCTGACCTTCAACCAGATCCATCTGGACAAGGCCGGCCCCTACGCGGCCGAAGATGCCGACATCACCCTGCGCCTGCACCAGGCATTGCAGGCGCACATGGCCAAGACCCCCAGTGTGCAGTCGGTGCTCACGGACATCGAAATGCCGCTGGTGCCGGTGCTGGCCAAGATCGAGCGCCAGGGCGCGTTGGTCGATGCGGCGCTGTTGCACGTCCAGAGCGGCGAGCTGGGTGTGAAGATGGCCGAGCTGGAACAGCGGGCCTTCGAACTGGCTGGTGAGGAATTCAACCTGGGTTCGCCCAAGCAGCTGGGCGCGATCCTGTACGACAAGCTGGGCATGCCGGTGATCAGCAAGACGGCCAAGGGCCAGCCATCGACGGCAGAAGCTGTGCTGGACGAGCTGGCCGAGCAAGGGTACCCACTGCCTGAAGTGCTGATGCAGTACCGCAGCCTGAGCAAGCTCAAGAGCACCTACACCGACAAGCTGCCGGGGCAGATCAACCCTCGCACGGGGCGAATCCACACGTCGTACCAGCAGGCAGTGGCGGCCACGGGCCGGTTGTCGTCCAGTGACCCGAACCTGCAGAACATTCCGATCCGCACGGCCGAAGGCCGGCGAATCCGCCAGGCCTTCATCGCAAGCCCTGGCTACAAGCTGCTGGCCGCCGACTATTCCCAGATCGAGCTGCGCATCATGGCGCACCTGGCCAAGGACGAAGGCTTGCTGCACGCGTTCCAGAACGATCTGGACGTGCACCGGGCGACGGCGGCCGAAGTATTTGGCGTTGCGCTCGAACAGGTCACCCATGACCAGCGGCGCAGCGCCAAGGCGATCAACTTCGGGCTGATCTACGGCATGAGCGCCTTTGGTCTCGCCAAGCAGATCGGGGTGGACCGCAAGCAGTCCCAGGATTACATCGATCGTTACTTCACACGCTATCCAGGGGTGTTGGCCTACATGGAGCGTACCCGTGCCCAGGCCGCAGAGCAGGGGTTCGTGGAAACCCTGTTTGGTCGCCGGCTCTACCTGCCTGATATCAACGCCAAGAACCCAGCCTTGCGCCGGGGAGCCGAGCGCACGGCGATCAACGCGCCGATGCAGGGTACGGCTGCCGACATCATCAAGCGCGCCATGGTCAATGTGGACAACTGGCTGACCGAAAGCGCACTGGATGCGCGGGTGATCCTGCAGGTGCACGACGAACTTGTTCTTGAGGTGCGCGAAGACCTCGTGGATCTGGTGAAAGATGAAATTCGAAAGCACATGAGTCAGGCGGCGCAACTGGACGTGCCGTTGCTGGTCGAGGCCGGTGTGGGCGCAAACTGGGACGAAGCCCACTGATTGCGCGGGCCAAGGGGCGTTGTGGTGCGGTTTGCCGTCACAGTCGCCCTGGGCTGTCACAACCGGTTTCATGAAACTGTCGCAAATAGTTCCAGGCCCCAGGAACTAAAGCAGTGAACTGCAACTCAGAGTACCTGAATGGCTGGTGAAGCCGTTCGATGCTCCTATGTTGTGTTAAGTGTTGGCAGATATCCGGACCCCGCCCTAGCGGTCCGGGCTTGGACCCCGAACTTCCCCCTCCCCATACGAAGTCCGGGGTTTTTTTTGCCTGAAATTTGCCTGGCGCGGGCCTTGGCCCTCAGGCGACAGGCTTGTCTTCGAGCTCCATCCAGTCGGCCAGCACGCGGTAGGCGTCTTCAAGGCCCAGGCGCTTGGGGGCCGAGAACAGTTGGATGGTCACGCCTTCGCCCCAGCCTTTCCTGATCTCCGATTGCACCTTGAGCAAGGTGTTCTTGGCGGCGCCATGGGTGAGCTTGTCGGCCTTGGTCAGCAAGATATGCATGGGCATGCCGCTGGCCTTGGCCCAATCGAGCATCATCTTGTCGAAATCCGTCATCGGGTGGCGGACATCCATCATCAGGATCACGCCACGCAGGCATTCGCGGCTGCCCAGGTAAGCTTCCAGGTGGCGCTGCCAGTGCTGCTTGAGGGGGATGGGCACCTTGGCGTAGCCGTAGCCCGGTAAGTCGACCAGGCGGCGTTCGTCATCCAGGCTGAAGAAGTTCAGCAACTGGGTGCGGCCGGGCGTTTTCGAGGTGCGGGCCAGGCTGGCGTGGGTCAGCGTATTCAGCGCGCTGGATTTACCGGCGTTGGAGCGGCCGGCGAAGGCCACCTCGTAACCCTGGTCGTCCGGGCATTGTTCGACCTTGGCAGCGCTGAGGGCGAATTTGGCTTTCTGGCACAGGCCGAGGATGGGGTTCTTGACTTGCATGGGATATCCGATGTGGTGATGCCAGCCCCCTGTTGAGCGGGGCCTGGCAAGCGGTGTCGTTTCCGTTTGGGTGGCGGAAGTATATAATGCCCCAGTTTTTGTGTGCTCTTTCTCCCGGCTTTGGGGAACGAGCATGGGGTGTCGAACATGAGCTTGCGCATTAGAACGCAGCGCGGCCCCCAACCCTGAACGTCATGGCGCAATACGCAATGGCCGCTTGCTGTCGGTCTGTTCCTGCCGGTTTTCAGCGCACAGGCTACACAGGATTCCGAGGTGTTGTACAACCGCGTGTGCGCGGCGGGTACAGCGAACGCCTGCTCCATGAGCCCAGAGGGGCGATCGGGCAACCTGAATCCTGATCTGGCGCAATGCATGAATATCTCGGCACGGCACAATGCTCAGGGTTTCAAGGCTATGCCGCCGCGTGGATTGTGCATGGACTGCAGTGCCGAGGACTACCGTCTGGTCATCCTTTGGATGAATGGCAGTCCCGATACATAACATTTCACCCCTAGCCGTGTTGGATTAGCTGATGAACAAACTAGTCGTGAGTCTGCTGTTGAGCCTGGGTGTCGCAGGTGCGGCCACTGCTGCGCAGCCCGTCAAAGGCGATGCCGCCGCAGGTCAGGCCAAGACGGCCGTCTGCGGGGCCTGCCACAACCCAGATGGCAATAGCCTGGCACCGAACTTCCCCAAGCTGGCAGGTCAAGGCCAGCGCTACCTCGAAAAACAAATGCACGATATCAAGTCCGGCAAACGCGTCGTGCTGGAGATGACCGGCATGCTGGCCGGTTTCAACGACCAGGACCTGGCCGACATTGCGGCATATTTCGCTAGCCAGAAAAGCAGCGTGGGCGCGGCCGACCCTGCGCTGGTCGAGCGCGGGCGTGCGCTGTTCAACGGTGGCGACCTGGACAAGGGCATGCCGGCCTGCACGGGCTGCCACTCGCCTGACGGGGCGGGTATCGCACTGGCCGGGTTCCCTCACCTGAGCGGGCAGCATGCCCAGTACGTGAGCAAGCAGCTGACGGACTTCCGTGAAGGCAATCGCACCAACGATGGGGATGCCATGACCATGCGCACCATCGCCGGGAAGCTCAGTAACCATGACATCGAGGCATTGGCCAGCTACATCCAGGGCCTGCATTAATGCCCGGTTAATGTTGAAAGCCAAAGATGAAAGGGCGGCGCGGCTGCCCTTTTTTTCGTCCGCAGCCGTTACACTACAGAACTAGAGCCCTTCCCGGCCTGTCTCAATCCAGGTCGTGCCGTGGCGACCCATGACTGCTCAGGAGTAAAGCATGCGTAAACTGATTCTCAGCGCTGCGCTGGTCGCTGCCAGCGTACTTGGTATGACTTCCGTTCAGGCCGCAGAGCCTGTAGCCGGCAAGGAGTATGTCGAGCTGAGCAACCCGGTTCCGGTTTCCGTGCCTGGCAAGATCGAAGTGGTCGAGTTGTTCTGGTATGGCTGCCCGCATTGCTATCACTTCGAGCCTGTCATCAACCCGTGGGTCGACAAGCTGCCCGAGGACGTCAACTTCAAGCGTGTGCCTGCCATGTTCGGTGGCCCTTGGGATGCCCATGGCCAGATGTTCCTGACTCTGGAAGCGATGGGCGTCGAGCACAAGGTGCACGCGGCGGTATTCGACGCCATCCAGAACCAGCACAAGCGCCTGACAGACCCAGAAGACATGGCCGCTTTCCTGGCAACGCAGGGGGTGGACAAGGACAAGTTCCTGGCCACCTACAACTCTTTCGCCATCAAGGGCCAGGTCAACCAGGCGAAAGAACTGGCCAAGAAGTATGAAATCACGGGCGTTCCCAGCATGGTGGTCAACGGTAAGTACCGCTTCGACCTGGGCACCGCTGGCGGACCAGAGGGCGTCCTCAACGTGGCCGACCAGCTGATCGACAAGGAGCGCGCTGCCAAATAGGCAGCGCACCCATGCCTCGCCTACGGGTCACGCGCGGCGTTGCCCTGCCCCAGCCGCAGGTCAACGAGCATCACCTGCAAGCCCCCGGCTTGCCAGAAGATGGTCGTCTGCGGCTGCTCAGCTTCAACATCCAGGTGGGCATTAGTACCGAGCGCTATCGGCATTACCTGACGCGCAGCTGGCAGCACCTGCTGCCGCACACTGGCCGAGCCAGCAACTTGCAGAAAATCGGTAAGTTGCTTGGGGACTTCGATCTGGTGGCCCTGCAAGAGGCGGATGGGGGCAGCTTGCGCTCGGGCTATGTCAATCAGGTCGAGCATCTGGCCCAACTGGGTGCCTTCCCCTATTGGTACCAACAGCTCAATCGCAACCTTGGGCGCTTCGCTCAGCACAGTAATGGCGTACTCAGTCGCTTGAAGCCTCACCAACTCGAGGATCACCCACTGCCTGGCCCAGCAGGGCGCGGGGCTATCCTGGTGCGCTTCGGCGAGGGTGAGGATGCGCTGATCGTAGTCATGATGCACTTGGCCTTGGGCGCCAAGACCCGTGCACTGCAGCTGGCCTACATCCGCGAACTGATCGGCGGGTATCGCCATCAGGTGTTGATGGGGGACATGAACACCCATGCTACCGACCTGCTCGAGCATTCACCGTTGCGCGACCTTGGCCTGATTGCGCCTCAGGTGGAGGCCACCTTCCCCAGTTGGCGACCACAGCGCTGCCTGGACCATATCCTGCTCAGCCCGAGCCTTACCCTGGAAAGGGTCGAGGTGCTGGCCCAGCCGATTTCCGACCATCTTCCTGTGGCCGTCGAGATCCGATTGCCTGATGCATTGACTGTGGATACGCTGCCGGCCTTGAGCTGAATCAACTGACGCCTCGCTTGCCCTCAAGTGTCCCGGGCACGCGCCGACAGTGTGTATCAGACAGCCCCAGTTGTATCACCCGTGCGGACACAGGCATGACCGAAGAAGCCGAGCGCTGGAAAGAAAAATACCTGATAAGCATTGAGCAACAGGAGAAGCTCGAACGTCGCTGGGAGGCGCGCCTGGACTTGCTGCGCCGAGGCCTGGTTCGCAGTACGTTAGCCGCTGAGGGCAGCGACAAGGTCGTCGACCAGTGCATGAAGGAAATGCGCGAGGTCATTCGCAGTGACAACATGGATGCCGGGCTTGCCGGCCTTATCCCCCGTCTTGAAAAAGCGGTACTGGAGTCTGAGCAGCGCCGCGAAACCCGCATGAACCAAGTGGGCGATGCGCTGACGGCACTGGTTGATCAGTTGCAAGGCCTGCCGTTGACCAGCGATGTCTCCAGGCCGTTGAAGAAGCTTGCCAAGCGGCTGGAGGCCGGTGTAACCCAGTCTCGCGATCTGCCGCCGCTGCTGGGGGAACTCAGTGGGCTGCAAGGGCGTGCGCTGGCCGCGCTGGACAGGCCCGAAGCCAGTTCGCGGGGCGGCTTTTTGCAGCGGTTGTTCAAAGGTCGCGATGACCTGGCGCCTGTCGAGGCCGCCAGCGAGCAGGCGCCGGGCCTCGTCCCTGCTGCCTCGCAGCCCCTGGTTCAGGAAGCGTCCATTGTCCCTCAGCACGATGGGCATGAGGACAGCGATGCGTCCCCGTCACTGATCGAGTCTGAACAAATGTCGGGTGGCGAGCCGCCGCCCGTGCCCCAGGCACCTGGTCCGGCAATGGGCGTGCCATTGCAAAGTGGGGGTGAGGATGATTCGACCCCTTTGGCTGATGTCACGTTGTCTGACCAAGAGGCCTATGCCCTGCCCTACGCAGTCGAGCCGCCATACAGCCAGGTGGCCGCCCATATCGAGCAGACGCTGCTCGGTCTGCTGGATGACCTGAGCCTGCCGGACCGCCACAAGGCGCAGGCGCAGGCGATGCGCGAACGGGTGGCGCGCGGCATGAACTGGTACGAGTTGATTCCGGTGCTGGATGATCTTGCCGTGTTGTTGCTGGCGATCACCGACAGCGGCCAGCATGAGTTCGAAACCTATCTGCAATTGCTCAATGAGCGGCTCGAGGGTTTCCACGGCCACTTGCAGGCCGCCAGCGCAGGTCACGCCGACAACAGCAGTGCGGCACGCGAACTGGATACGCAATTGCGTGAGCAGGTGGACGGGCTGCAAACCGACATGCAAGGCGCCGCAGACGTATCGAGCTTGAAGCACCTGCTCGAAAGCCGGCTCGAAGGCTTGCTGATGACGATGGACCAGCACCAGCACGAGCGCGATCGCCGCGAGCAGGCGCTGGCTGGGCGTCTGCAGGGGCTGTCCGAGCGCGTGGCCAGCATGGAGCAGGAAGCGCTGGGTTACCGTGAGCACCTGGAGGAGCAGCGGCAGAAGGCGTTGCTCGACCCACTGACCGGCTTGCCCAATCGTGCGGCCTGGAGCGAGCAAATCGAGCGCGAGATGCAGCGCTGGCAGGAAAACGGCGGCGACTTGGCCATGGCGATTCTGGACCTGGATCATTTCAAGCAGATCAACGACGGCTATGGGCATCTGGCCGGTGACAAGGTACTGAAGATCGTGGCCGAACAGTTGCGCAAACGGCTGCGAGGCCAGGATTTCATTGCCCGCTTCGGGGGCGAGGAGTTCGTGCTGCTGCTGCCCGACACCTCCCCGGCAGACGCGTTACAGGTCGTCGAAACGATGCGCCTTGCCGTAGAGGCCTGCCCGTTTCACTTCAAGGGGGAGCGGGTGGTGGTATCCACGTCCATCGGGCTGAGCGCGTTCAGGCCTGGCGAGGTGGCCGATCAGGTGCTCAAGCGTGCCGACGCAGCGCTTTACCGTGCCAAGCAACGGGGGCGCAACTGCGTGGAGCAGCACTGACCGAGCGCCTGGCAAGGGCGAGCGCAGATGCGGGGAGAGCGTTATACTGTAGCGCTCATTCGCTGAGGCCACTGCCGTGCTTTCCACGCTGAAAAAATCACTGATCACCCTGCTGCTGCTGACTGTCGCCGGTTGCTCCACGGGCTTGCGCATCGACCGCAGCCACCCGTCAGCCAACCAAGACAACCGCATTCAGTTCGTGGTGCTGCACTATACCAATGCTTCACTGGAGCGCTCGTTGGCGTTGCTGACCCATGGCGAGGTCAGCAGCCACTACCTGATCGGTGATGGCCCCGCAACTGTCTACCAATTGGTGGATGAAAGCAGGCGGGCCTGGCACGCTGGCGACAGCCAGTGGCAAGGCAGAACCTGGTTGAATTCATCGTCCATCGGTATCGAGATCGTCAACGCTGGCTTTACCGATACGCCTGCCGGGCGGGTATGGCACCCCTACAGCGAAGCGCAGATCCAGTCGCTGATCGCGCTGCTCAAGGATATCGTCAAGCGTAATGGCATCGAGCCACGGCACATCATTGGCCATAGCGACATCGCCCCACTGCGCAAGCAGGACCCCGGCCCGCTGTTCCCGTGGAAACGTTTGGCCGACGCCGGCCTGGGTGTGTGGCCTGACGCCTCTAGCGTGGCTCGCCAGCAGGCCTACTTCGAGGTCAATCCTCCTACGGTTGGATGGTACCAGCAGGCGCTTGCCCGATTTGGCTACGCCATCGAGCAGACGGGCGTGCTCGATGTCCAGACTCGGCACGTGATCGCGGCGTTCCAGATGCGCTTCCGACCTCAACGCTTCGACGGCCAGCCCGATGCGCAGACGGCCGCCATGCTCGAGGTGCTCAACCGCATGCGGTAAAGCGTTGACGGCTGCCGTTTGGTCCTCGCGCAAGCGAAGCGCTAAACGGCAAAGGTAATTGTCCATTGAGTTGCTATACCTTGGTAATCAACTGGATGCCTTCGATGCCTGATCGCCTAGCGGCCTTGCGCCAATTTTTCTACCGCCCCTGGATGCTTGCCGCTTTGGCGGCAATCGCCAGTGCCGCCCTATTGCTAACCGCCAGCATCGCCATTGCGTTGCAGCAGATGAAGCAAAGTGAAAGCGAACAGATGAATGCTCAGGGCGAGCGTTTTCTGGAACGACTGGAACAGGTGTTCGGGCAGTTGCGCGAAGGTGTGGACTTATTGGAGACGCAACCTTTGCGTGGCTGCGGCCCCGCCATGCTGACGGCCTTGCAGCAGATCGGGTTGAGTTCACGGTTCATTTACGAGGCGGCCTATGTCGACGGTAATGTTGCCTGCTCGAACCGAGGTGACGAGCGGGCTTTCGTGCCGCTGCGCCCACCAGACATTAAAGGGCCGGTCTACAGCTACTGGCTCAACACCACCACCGAGCCCGACGAAAACCTTGCCGCCCTGATGTTGGGGCGTGGCCGGTTTCTGGTGTCCACGTCCCGTGGGCATCTGACCGATGTAGTGGATTTGCCTCCGGGCGGGAGCTTGTTGGTCGTGCTGGACAACGGTGCTCGGGCGATCCCGGTGCTGGGCCCGCCCCAGGTGTGGCCACCGCCTTCTGTGTGGTCGACCAGTCACAAAACGTTGCTGGAGTTCAGCGATCGTCTCATCTATCGCATGCCCACCAAGTCTCCTGATTACCAGTTGGTTCTGATCGCACCACGCGCAAGTCTCCCCCTGCGCATGAATGGCGCCCTGTGGCTGCTGTTTCCAGGCAGCGTACTGGGAGCTTGTTGCATTGGCTGGCTGGTCCTGCAATTGGCTCAACAGCGACGCTCCATGAGCTCCGAGCTTCAGCAAGCGCTGAGTCGTGGCCAGCTGCAAGTGCTCTACCAGCCGATTTTCGAGCTCGACAGCAGGCGCTGTGTCGGCGCCGAGGCATTGGTGCGCTGGCGTCGTCCCGATGGCAGCCTGACCAGCCCTGAGCTGTTCATACCGCTGGCCGAGAATACCGGGCAGATCCGTGAAATCACCGACTTCGTCCTGCGACGCGTCCTTGAGCAACTCGGCCCTCTGTTGCGCTCAAGGCCCATGCTCTACATCTCGGTGAACCTGGCGGCGTGCGACGTGATGGTTCCGCGTGTTGGGGAAGTGGCGGCGCGCCTGCTGGCGCTGCACCGGGTGGCCCCGAGGCAGATCGCTTTCGAGGTGACCGAACGGGGCCTGATCGATGTGGTGGTGGCGCGCGAAAACCTGCAAGCGTTGCGCGCCGAGGGCCATCAAGTGCTGATCGACGATTTCGGCACGGGTTATTGCAGCCTGGCCTACCTTCAGACCTTGCCCGTGGATTGCCTGAAAATCGACAAGGCATTCATCGATGCGCTGGGCCACGATGCCGCCAGCAGCGGTGTGGCACCCCATATCATCCGCATGGCCCACGACCTGCATCTACGGGTGATCGCCGAAGGTATCGAGCGTGAGGACCAGGCGCTGCTGCTGCTTGGCGAAGGGGTGAAGTACGGCCAGGGCTGGCTGTTCGCCAAGGCCCTGACGGCCCGGCAGTTTGCCGAGCTGGTCACGCGGGATAAGTTGCCACGGGGCAGACAGGCCTGACAGGCCTTGCGAGCGTCAGACCGGCAGGGCCAGGTAGAACTGGGTACCTTCACCTGGTCGCGAGAAGACGCCCATGCGCCCACCGTGCAACTGCACGATTTCCTTGCACAGGGCCAGTCCCAGGCCGGCCCCGCCCTTCTTGCGGCCCACTTGCACGAACGGCTCGAAGATGCGGCCCTGCTGACCATAGGCGATACCCTCGCCCGTGTCCTCGACACTGATGATCACGCGTTCGGCATGGCGGCGCGCATGCAGGCGGATGCGCCCGCCCTGGGGGGTGTGCCTGACCGCATTGTGCAGCAGGTTGTCCAGCACGCGGTCGAGCTGAGCAACGTCAGCCTGGATGCGCGGCAGTGGCGGTTCCAGGGCCAAGACCAGTTCGATCTGCTTCTGGCCCGCCTGATCGGCGAAGCGCAATTGCGCCCGCTCCAGCAATTCATCGATGGCACAGGGCGCCAGCTCGAGCTTTTGCAGACCGCTTTGATAGCGGCTGAAGTTGAGCAGGTCGTTGATCAACTGGGTCAGGCGCTGCATTTCTTCGCCGATGGTTTCCAGCAGATCGTATTCACGCGCTTCCTCGGGAAACTTGACCCGTTCGCGCAGCAAGCCGAACGCCATGTGCATACCGGTGACAGGCGTACGCAGCTCGTGGGAGGCGCGTAGCACGAACTCGCTGCGCACCCGCTCGAAGGCACGCTGTTCGGTCACATCGTGCAGCACCATCACGGCGCCCAGGATCGGGCCCTGAGGATGGCTGACGGGCGTCAAGCTATAGGTCAGCAGACGCGTTTCCTCGTCAACGTCGATGTGAAGGTCGTCCGGTTGACGGTCCAGACTGCCGCCGCGTAGCACCTGGCACAGTTGCTGTTCCAGTTCAGGTCGTTCCAGGGCTTCGGCCAGGCTGCTGCCAACGCGGCTGTCGTTCCAGCCCAGTTGGCGTTGAGCAACCGGGTTCAGGTGCTCAAGCAGGCCCTGTCGGTCGATGATCAGCAGGCCATCATCGATACTGTCGAGCACGGCTTGCAGGCGCTGCTGCCCGGCGAGCAATTCGTCGACATTGGTGGCCTGGTGCTTGCGCAGGGCGTCGGCCATGATCCCGAAGCGACGCGTGAGCTGGTTCAGTTCGCTGGCTTGAGTGATCGGGAGTGTGACATCGAAATTGCCCTTGCCCAGCTGATCGGCTGCCTTGGCCAGGGCCTCGATGGGCTGGCCGAATCGGCGGGCAATGTTGTGGGCCGTGATGAAGCCCAAAACCAGGACCACCAGGCCCATCAGGCCCAGCACGCCGCCTACCAGCAGTGCGCGGGCACGGCTTTGTTCTTCGCTGCGAGCGATGTTGGCCAGCGCTTGTTTGTGGGAATCGATCAGGTCGGTACGCACTTGATTGAATGCGGCGCCCAGTGGCTGGTCCACGGCCAGGCTGCGCGAGGGCGCCGGGGTGGCGTGGTAAGCCTCGAGAAATGCCTGGTAGTGGTCGCGGGCTTCGCTGAACCCTGGCCGCTGGCCACCGTCGGCCAGGCCTTGGTCGAGCAGGCGTTGGAAGTCGTCTTGCAGCGTTTGCAACTGACCTGGAGCCGTGTCCGTATCCAGCAGCAGGATAAGCTGCTCACCCAGGTTCTGGCGTAGCTTTAGCCCTACATCCAGCGAGTGGTTGGTGTCGCGAACCAGCGCCTGCTGGGCCGAAGCCATCTGCAGGACACTGACCAGGCCGAGTAGCAACCCCAACAGGGCGACCGTGACCAGCGCCGAGATGCTGAGAAAGAGCCGCGTGCGCAGCTTCATGGTCGGCCACTTCACAGGTTGTACTGCTTACGCTTGCGATACAGGGTCGATGCGTCGATCCCGAGGGTCTTGGCGGCTTGGTCGAGCGTGTCGCTGGCGGCCAGCACAGCGCCGATGTGCGCGCGCTCAAGCTCATCCAGGCTCAAGGCGGCCCCTACGCGCGGCGCGTTGCTGGCCGGTTGCTCGCCCATGCCCAGATGGCTGATCTCGACCTTTTCCTGGGGGCAGATGATGCTGGCCCGCTCGATCACGTTACGCAATTCGCGAATGTTGCCCGGCCAGCGATAATTGAGCAGCGCTGCACGTGCTTCCTCACTGAAACCGCGGGCCGGCCTTGAGTATTCCTTGACGAAGCGCGCCAGAAAGCGGTCGGCAAGCGTGAGGATGTCTTCACTGCGCTCGCGCAGGGGCGGCAGGTGCAAGGTAATGACGTTCAGGCGGTAGAGCAGGTCTTCGCGGAAACGACCCTCGCGCACCATTTCTTCAAGGTTGAGGTTGGTGGCGGCGAGAATGCGCACATCGGCCCGGCGGGTGACCGGGTCGCCAACACGCTCATATTCCTTGTCCTGGATAAAGCGCAGCAACTTGGGTTGCAGGGTCAGGGGGAAATCACCGATTTCATCGAGGAACAAGGTGCCGCCGTCCGCCTGGTTGACTCGGCCAAGGGTGCTTTCGCTGGCGCCGGTAAAGGCCCCTCGCGTGTGACCGAACAATTCGCTTTCCATCAGCTCGGCATTCAGCGACGGGCAGTTGATGGTCACGCAGGCCTTGCGTGCGCGCTTGCTCCAGCCGTGGATGGCGCGAGCCAACTCACCCTTGCCGGTCCCGGATTCGCCCAGGATCAGGATGTTGGCATCAGTGGTTGCCACCTGGCGGGCTGTTTCCAGTACGACCATCATGGCCGGGCTGTGGGAGTCGAGGCCATCCTTGGGCTTGCGCACTTCGCCTTCCAAGGCTTCCAGGCGGGCGGAAAGCTGGCGCACCTCCAGTTGCTTGGCTGTGGCCAGGCGCAACTGGTCAGGACTGCAAGGCTTGACCAGGTAGTCGGCGGCGCCGGCCTGGATGGCATCGACCGCTGTATCGATGGCGGAGTGGGCGGTCACGATGACTACACGCATCCACGGCGCCTGAACGCGCATCTGGGCCAACACGTCCAGGCCATTGTCTTCGCCAAGGCGCAGGTCAAGGAAGCACAGGTCGAACACCTGGCGCTGCAGCAGGCTCTCCGCCTGAGTGGCGCTGTTGGCGGTCGCCACGCTATAGCCCTCGTCTTCCAGGCAGTAGCGGAAGGTGCGCAGGATCGCGGACTCGTCATCCACCAGCAGAATGCGGCCTTGCTTGTCCTGGGCTGATTCCATGTACCTGCGCTCCTTTGGGAAATATCTTTGTTTAGTGTGGGAAAAATCGGGCAAGTTGCATGGTCAATTCTGAAGGATTCTGCCCTTTGCACGCCAGCGAGTCGACCAGCATGCTCAAAAGTCCCGGGGGACTGGCGATTTGCTTAGAGAGGGTGGTTGGCACATTGGTTGCGAAGAGTTTCAGATTTTGCCTACAAAAGGAGAGTACGACATGCCCTTCCCCTTTCGCGCGCTTGCGCTAGCGGTCAGTTTGCTGCCCTTCGTCGCTGTGGCGAGTGGAGATCCTGTTCACGATGCTCGCTTGGAAGGTTCGCTGCAGACGGCAGTGTCCCTGAACCGGATCCTCAACCCTTATCGGATCACCGTTGAGGTCGACGGCGCATCGGCGCGTTTGGCTGGGGAGGTCGAAAATGAGGTTGAGCGCCGTTTGGTCGAGGAAGTGGCCTTGGCCACTTCAGGTATCGAGAAGGTCGACAATCAGGTAAAGGTCAATCCTGAGCTGGTTGAGCGACCGCTGGCGTTGCGAGCCTATGCCCGGCGCACGGAAGACGTGACGCTGACGGCGGTCATACGGTCACGGCTGTTGTGGAGCCGCCTGACCGAGAAGGCATCTATAGAAGTGCAAAGTGACAGCGGTGTCATCACGCTCCGGGGTCGGGTAGACAATCCCGAGGCCAAGGAGCTTGCGGGCGTCGTGGCACGTACCACCGAGGGGGTGTACCTGGTCAACAACCTGATCAGCCTGGACACCGCCGCCATGATCAAAGCCAAGGGCCAGCCCGTGGATGCCCCGAGCGGACCACAGCCAAGCGATGCCTGGATCGTGGATAAAGTCCAAAGCAGTTACAGCTTCAGCCGCAACCTCGACGGGCTGAATCTGAAGGTGGTGAGCCAGGATGGCTTGGTACGACTCTCCGGCGAAGTCGTTAGCCCCGAGCAGAAAAATATCGCGATGGACATCGCCAGGCAGATCATCGGAGTACGTGGCGTAGATGCCGACATGCTCAAGGTGGCAACCAAGGTTGAGGGGTGATCGTGCATTTCGCACGGCCCCCCAGGGTGCATCGTGCAGGATACGTGGTAGGTCCTAATGGTTCAATCTTTTAAATCATTGAAAAATAAGGATTTTTTCTAATTTGAAAGCTGGCACGCAGGCTGCAATTACTTGTTCAAGTCTGGACAAAAATTACAGCAGGAGAAGCCGGCATGAACCGCCCATCTGTCAACCGTTTGCAAGTTACCGCCCTGCCACTGCGTCAGATCATGTCGCTTGGCATCGCGGTCATGCTGACCTTGGCAGCAGGGCTGTTCTACTACAGTGTGCAAACCGCCCGGTTGGCCGATCAGGTAGCGGCGCAAACCGCCCTGCTGTCGCAGATCCAGAACACCCGCGCCAGTAACCTCGTTCAGGCAGCCGAGCCGCTGCCATCGAAGGGTAAGGCCGAGTCCCCTGCAACCGTTGAACATGTCGTACCACAGGACCGTTGGGTGTTCTGATCACCCTGCTTTTGAAAAACAAAGGAGAATCACCATGCTGAGCTGGGCTATCACTTTCCTCATCATCGCCATCGTCGCTGCAGTTCTGGGCTTTGGTGGTATCGCTGGCGCTGCAACGGGTATCGCCAAGATCCTGTTCATCGTCTTCCTGGTTCTTTTCGTGGCTTCGTTCTTCTTTGGACGCGGTCGCAGATGAGCAGGCTGTTGCGCAATGCCGTAGCTGGCGTTCTGATGATGAGCGCCACTGCAGCAGCGTTTGCGGCCAATGATGGCCAGCAACGCGTCGATCAATTGCTGGGTAGCGATGCCGAATACCGGGAATCTTGGCAGGATGCTGTCAAAGGCGAAGAACGCCTGCCCGATTGGGTATTGAACCTCACGGGGAGTTCGCCTCAGCAGATGTCGGCGGTCACGGAAGACGGTAATAAGTACCTCGTGGGCCCGCTCTGCGAAGCCGCGGAAAAATGCACTTACAAGCGTTTGATCGTGGCATTCAGCTGGGACAAGGATGACGCCTACGGGATGCTGGTGGAGGTACCGGAAGGCCTGCCCAGCGACAAGTCGCCTACCCGCCATGCGCAGTACCGGTGGCTTGGCGAACCTGATGATGGCATGAAAGCCCTGCTTCAGGAGCAACTCAAGCAGGACCCGAACTGGTACTGAGTCGCAAGACCAGTGTGGTTCAGGTCCGGCACTGTCATGAAATAGAAGCTGAACGGCCGTAGGCTTGCAGCCTTCTATGATGCGCCGCTCCGAGGAGGAGCAGCACATGACCAAGGGGCCGGGCTGTTCTGATCGCTACAGGATCGGAGTGGCCTAGGGGTACAGGGAGTGCCTCCACCTGTTGGGCCGGGTCAGGTAAGGCAGAATCGGAAGTTCCAGGTCAGTAGAGCCCTGAACGATCTTCAGGGTGGACCTGGCTTCCGAGGAGCCATCCAAATATCAGTGCACGATGCACGAATTCCCTCTCGGGACACATTTTGTCTCAACCGCATGTCTTTTTTTTCCTCAGCCGTGCTATCAATACGAGCTGCGTTTGAAGCATTCGGATTGTCGAACAACCTGATTTTTCCTACGTGCTTTTGCGACTATTCCAGCCGCCATTTGGCGTTTATGTCCTATTCGGGTTTCCGAACGGCGCACCGCATGTCAGTTATTTCCCTCGAAATGCCTCCACTTTCCCATGCTTGATCGGTATGGGGTATGCGTTTCCGGCATTAGATTTCCCTCTTTCCCATCGCAATAGTTGCGGCCTTTTTCGCCGACCGAGCCCTGCGCTCGTCTGCGCTGTCCTTACAACACGTCGCTGATCGGCGCATTCGCCCGGGGTTGTTTCCACAGTTTTCCGGTAGCCGTTAGTTGACATGACCACTACAACAAAGGGTAAAGACATGAAGAAGGCAAAACTGAGCCTCGCCTGGCAGATCGTCATCGGTCTGGTCTTGGGCGTTGCAATCGGCGCGCTCCTGAACCACTTCAGTGCGGAAAAGGCCTGGTGGATCAGCAACGTCCTTCAGCCTGCTGGTGATATCTTCATTCGCCTGATCAAGATGATCGTGGTCCCGATCGTGATCTCATCGCTGATCGTGGGCATCGCCGGGGTTGGCGACGCCAAGAAGCTTGGCAGTATTGGCCTGAAGACCATCCTTTACTTCGAAGTCGTCACGACCATCGCCATTGTCGTGGGCCTGGTGCTTGCCAACCTGTTCCATCCGGGCGCCGGCATCGACATGAGCACCCTCGGCACCGTGGACATCTCCAAGTACCAGGCGACCGCCGCCGAGGTGCAGCATGAGCATGCCTTCATCGAGACCCTGCTCAATCTGATTCCGTCGAACATCTTCGCGGCGCTGATGCGCGGTGAGATGCTGCCGATCATCTTCTTCTCGGTCATGTTCGGCCTTGGCCTCTCCAGCCTGCAAGCCGAGCTGCGCGATCCGCTGGTACGCACCTTCCAGGCCGTATCGGAAACCATGTTCAAAGTCACTCACATGATCATGAAGTACGCGCCGATCGGTGTGTTCGCGCTGATCGCGGTGACCGTTGCCAACTTTGGCTTCAGCTCATTGCTGCCACTGGCCAAGCTGGTCCTGCTGGTGTATTTCGCCATCGCCTTCTTCGCCTTCATGGTGCTGGGGCTGGTAGCGCGCCTGTTCGGCTTCTCGGTGATCAAGATCATGCGCATCATGAAAGATGAGCTGATCCTGGCCTACTCCACCTCAAGCTCGGAAACCGTCCTGCCACGGGTTATCGAGAAGATGGAGAAATACGGTGCGCCCAAATCGATCTGCTCGTTCGTGGTGCCTACCGGCTACTCGTTCAACCTCGACGGCTCTACCCTGTACCAGAGCATCGCGGCCATCTTCATCGCCCAGCTCTACGGCATCGACCTGTCGTGGAGCCAGCAGCTGCTGCTGGTACTGACCTTGATGGTGACCTCCAAAGGTATTGCCGGAGTACCGGGTGTTTCGTTCGTGGTACTGCTGGCCACCCTGGGTAGCGTGGGTATCCCGCTGGAAGGTCTGGCGTTCATTGCCGGTGTCGACCGCATCATGGACATGGCCCGCACGGCACTCAACGTGATCGGTAATGCCCTGGCCGCGCTGGTCATCTCCCGCTGGGAAGGTATGTACGACGCAGCCAAGGGCGAGCTGTACTACGCCTCGCTGATCGCCGAGAAGCCTGAAGCTGCCATGGTGGGTGAAGCAGCCAAGCGCTGAGGCTAAGCCTGTTGGACACAAAGCCCCGACATGTCGGGGCTTTTTGTTGTCTGCGGCATCTACACTCACGGCGGGCCGCAGCCAGGGCGGTGTTCGATACGTTATGATTCGGGCATTTCGGGGGAGGTACGTGAATGCTCAACGGCTTGTGGCTCGGCTTTTTCCTGGTAGCGGCCATATCTGCCATGGCTCAATGGCTAGTGGGTGGCAACGCTGGCATCTTCGCGGCCATGGTCGAAAGCATCTTCGCCATGGCGAAACTTTCCGTCGAGGTCATGGTATTGCTGTTCGGCACCCTGACGCTGTGGCTGGGCTTTCTGAAGATTGCCGAGCAGGCGGGTATCGTCGAATGGCTGGCCAAGGTGTTGGGCCCCTTGTTCGCACGGCTGATGCCAGAAGTGCCGCCTGGGCACCCCGCGCTGGGGCTGATCACCATGAACTTTGCGGCCAACGGTCTGGGCCTGGACAACGCTGCTACCCCTATCGGCTTGAAGGCCATGCGTGCCCTGCAGACGCTCAACCCCAGCAGCACCACGGCCAGCAATGCACAGATCCTGTTCCTGGTGCTCAATGCGTCTTCCTTGACCCTGCTCCCTGTGACCGTCTTCATGTACCGGGCTCAGCAAGGCGCGCCCGACCCAACCATGGTGTTCCTGCCTATCCTGCTGGCCACCAGTGTGTCGACGCTGGTAGGGCTGCTGTCGGTCGCGGTGATGCAGCGTTTGCGGCTATGGGACCCTGTGGTGCTGGCTTACCTGGTGCCCGGTGCGTTGCTGCTGGGGGGCTTCATGGCCTTTCTCGGCACGTTGTCGGCAGCTGCGCTGGCCAGCTTGTCCTCAATCCTGGGCAACCTCACGCTGTTCGGGGTGATCATCGTTTTTTTGATCATCGGCGCGCTTAAGCGGGTCCAGGTCTACGAAGCGTTCGTCGAAGGGGCGAAGGAAGGCTTCGACGTTGCCAAGAGCCTGCTGCCCTACCTGGTGGCGATGCTGGTGGCGGTCGGTGTGCTGCGCGCATCAGGGGCGCTTGAGGTGGCGTTGGACGGTATTCGCCATGCGGTGAACTGGATGGGCCTGGATACGCGCTTCGTCGAAGGGCTGCCAACTGCCCTGGTCAAGCCGTTTTCCGGCAGTGCCGCACGGGCGATGCTGATCGAGACCATGCAGGCCCAGGGTGTGGACAGCTTCCCTGCCTTGGTCGCTGCGACCATTCAGGGTAGTACCGAAACCACGTTCTACGTCCTCGCGGTGTACTTCGGTGCCGTGGGCATTCAACGGGTGCGCCATGCCGTGGGGTGTGCACTGTTGGCCGAGTTTTCCGGTGTGGTGGCAGCGATCTGCGTTTGCTACTGGTTCTTTGGCTGAACGGCGTTTCAGGTGCTACAGGGTGCGTCGCTCATGAAGCGGCGCCATCCTCGACTACCTTGAAGCGCAGTACGCCTATCACCTGGCCATCTTCGGTCAGCACCCTCACCTGCCAACGCCCCACCGGGTTGGGCGGGAAGTTCTGCTTGTGGGTCCAGGCCCGATAGCCTTCCTTGCGCCCACCGTGAATGTCCAGGGCGATACGGTCCACCTCCTGCCCGTCTTTCTGCCACACATGGTAGATCCGCTCATTCAGGCCGCGCGGCGCGTTGATGGCGGTGTAGGCGTACAGGCCGCTGCTGCGAATACGGCTGGCAGCGATTTTATCCAGTGAATCTCCCGGCTCACGGTTGATGACCTCGGTACTCACGGCGACCTCGGTCATCCACAAGGTGGCCGGCGGCACCCAGGAGCGCAACAACCAACCACCGCCACCGACTGCCAGCGTGATCACCACCAGGCCGACACCGCGTCGCCAGTTGCTGACCGGGAAGCTGCTGACCAGGCTTGGGAAGGACAAGGCCATGGCGATGATCAGGGCCAGCTTGAAGCTTTGCGCGGTGGTGAGGTGCAGGATGATCGGCAAGGCCGTCAGCAAGGCGGCGAACAGGGTCAGGGTGTGCAGCGCCATGAACAGCCAGCGCCGCGGCGCGAGCCAGCGGTAGTACAGCGGGTCGATGATCGAGACCAGCCCGGCGGCGCCCAGCAAGCCTGTAAAGATCGACTGGCCGCTGTTCCAGGTGGTAGTGATGAAGAAAAACGGCAGCACGAAAAACAGGGATTCCTGGTGGATCATCTGCGTGGCATAGCGCAACAGCGGCTGGGGTATTTCACGCTTGAACGTACGCGTGAACAGGCGAGTGAGCGTGCTTTCGAGCATCAGCCAGACCCAGCTGACCAGCAGCATGACGGCGATCCAGCTGGCAAGCCCCGCCTGCCGGTCGACCAGGATGAAGCTGCCTACACCCGATAGAAAGCCCCCCAAGGCAATGACGCCCGGATAGCGTTTGAGCAGTTCGATGATGCGCTGGGCGATCTTGGGTATTGGGGGCATGGGGGCTGCAATGCTTGGAGTGGCTAGGGGGCGGCCCTTGCATGCACGACGCGGGCATTGAAAGGATACCGCCGTTTCACATGTGCCGAGTAGCACCGCTTGGCTTGTCAGGAGTTTGTCGACGCCAGCGCAGAAGGCACGCGGCGAGCAGCAACCCTGCCAGCAGGAACGACAGACCGTAGAGCTCGTCGTACCCAAGCAGCGGTTTTTCGATACGAATGTAGCCTTCGTGGGCGAGCAACTGCTCGAGCGCCTGGTTGGCTTGCTCCAGTGTCACTCGTCGCAGCTGACGCACAGGGCTGGTGAAGCGGCCGTCGGTGTAGTCGTTCAATGCGCCCCAGTAATAATCGGCAAGGGCACTGTTACCTTGGGTTGCCCAACTTTCCTTGGCGATGCTCGCTTGCTTGATGCGGGCAAAGGTGTCCGGGTCCAGGCCCTGCTTGCGCAAATGATCGAACAAGCGCCGCATGACCTCGATGGCCCTTCCTATATCATCGCGCTCAAGGTCGGCGTTGAGGCTGAGCAGGCCGGTATCACCGAAGCTCTCGCGCTGGACCGAGGGCCCGTAGGACAGGCCGTTGCGCAGGCGCAGCTGGTCGTACACTGCCCAATCCAGATAACGGGAGAGCAGATCCAGGGTGGCCTGATGGTCGTTGTCCAACACGGGCTCGATGAACAGCCAGTGGAGTTTGGCGGTATCGCCCAGCCAGCCGTGCATCAGGCCGCGCCGTTGCTTGGCCTCGTGGCTGATCGATTCCAGATCACGGCGGTCTTCCGGCTCGGTGGCCGGGAGTTCGCCGAAGGTTCTTTCCAGGTAGGCGGGCAACAGGCGGTCAAGGCCACCCACCATGATCAGTGTCATGTTGTTGGCCGCGTACCAACGCTCGCGCAGGCCTTGGACCTGCTCGAGGGTCATGTCGTCGAGGTTGGAGCGCTCGGGGCATTTCAAGCCCAATTCCGTGGCCAATTGCTGCCCGGCGGGGTGGCCGATATCCTGCCGGTCGAGCCAGCGCTGCAGGTGCCCGTAATGGCCACCGTCCTCACGCTCGATGATGCGCTTGGCAGTCGCCAGGGCCTTGGCGTCGATCTGGGTGTCGCGAATGATCGACAGCAACAGATCGAGTACCTTGCGCTGATTGCGTGCGGGCGCCTCAATCACGAACGTGGTGTCGGCATTGCCCGTGAACGCATTCCATTCGCCACCCAGCGCCTGCAGGCGCTCTTCCAGACCCCCTTCGCCCGTGTCATCCACCCCACTGAACAGCAGGTGCTCCAGCAGGTGCGGCAGCTCTTTCTGGTCGCAGCCGAAGTCGTCCAGGCCCACCCCCACGACCAGGCGAATGGACACATGGTCGCGTTCGTAGCCGTCCTTGAGGATGACCTGCAGGCCGTTGGGCAGCAGATAGCCCTCCACGCGAGCGCGGTCCAGGGCAAAGGAGCAGAAGCTACACATCAGCAGGCAGACGAACATCAGGCAACGCATGGGTGAGCGGGGGTCCTCAGGTCGGCGACATCACGGCAGAGGGGCTTCGTCCGGCACGCTGTCGAGCATCAGCCCGCCCGTGTCCGAGCCGCCCAGTACCACATAGGCACTGCTGCAGAACAAAGAGTTCAACCGCTTCATGTCGGCGATAAGCTCCAGGTGGATGGAGCTGGTCTCGATGCTCTGTACCACTTTGCGCTGCAGGCGGCTGACATGGGCGTGGGCCAGGCGCCGTTCCTGGGCGCGAAAACGACGTTTCTCGCGCAGCAGCAAACGCGCGCTTTCCGGGTCGGCGCTGAGGAATACCGAGAGGCCGAGGCGCAAGTTGGCCAGCAATTGCTCCTGCAATCCGGTCAGTTCCTCCAGCCCCATCTGAGAAAAGGCACGGCGTTGGCTTGTCTTCTGCTGCTGGACTTTGCGCAACATGCGTTCGATCAGGTCGCAGGCCAGCTTGAGGTTGACGGCCAGCTCGATGATCTCGGCCCAGCGACGGTTGTCGTGTTCGCTGAGGTCCTCGCGGGTCATCTGCGCCAGGTATAACTTGATGGCGCTGTACAGGGCCTCGGCATCCTCACCCAGTGCGCGTACCTGCTGAGGCAATGCAGCCTGAGTGCCGCGCAGGGCGCCAAGCATGGCTTCAAGCAAGTTGTCGACGATATCGCCCAGGCGCAGCGTCTCCCGGGCAGCATTGGCCAGCGCCAGGCTGGGCGTTTCCAAGGCCGAGGCGTCGAGATGGCGCGGGCGTATCTGCCCGTTGTCGCGCTCGCGCTCTGGCAACAGGCTGTTGCACAGCCTTCCCATGGGCTTGACCGTAGGCAGCATGATCAGGCAGCGGGCCGTGTTGTAGAGCAAGTGGAAGCCAATGACCAGTTCTTGCGGACTGAAACTCAGTGAGTCCATCCAGTCCACCAGCGGGTGGAGCACGGGGATGATCAACAGCAGGCCGATCAGCTTGTACAGCAGGCTGCCCAGCGCCACGCGGCGGCCGGCGGCGTTCTGCATGCTGGTGCTGATGAACGCCAGCAGGCCGCTACCAATGTTGGCGCCGACCACCAGGCCTATGGCCACCGGCAGGCTGATCACCTCGGCACCTGCCAGTGTGGCGGTGAGCAGGACGGCGGCCAGGCTCGAATACGACACCATGGCAAACAATGCACCGACCAGGGCGTCGAGCAGAATGTCGCCGGTCAGCGAGGCGAAAAGCACCTTCACGCCTTGGGCATGGGTGATGGGGGCGGCTGCCTGGACGATCAGTTCCAGCGCCAGGATGATCAGGCCCAGGCCGATGCCGACGCGGCCGAGTTGGCCAGCACGGGTCTGCTTGCGTGAAAGGAAAAAGATCACCCCCAGGAAAATCAGCAGGGGCGAAAGCCAGGACAAGTCGAAGGTCAGTACACGGGCCATGAGCGCCGTGCCCACGTCGGCCCCTAACATGATGGCCAGCGCCGGGGTCATGGCCATCAGGCCCTGACCTACGAATGAGGTGACCAGCATTGCGGTTGCGTTGCTGCTCTGCACCATTGCAGTGACCAGAATGCCCGCGATGAAGGCAAGCGGGCGTTTGTCCATGTTCTGGCCGATGATGCGTCGCAGATCCGAACCGAACACCCGTAAAATGCCGGTTCGCACGATGTGCGTGCCCCACACCAGCAAGGTGACTGCCGAAAGCAGATTGAGTAGGGTCAGCATGACGAGAGCCCCCTGAGTGCACCGGCCAAGGTGGCCGGTCGAAAAGACGCGGGCGCAGTGCCGTTTGCAAAGGCCTGTTCAAGCTTTAGTTCTATTATGCCGCTGCCGCCAGCTTCGCATGGCTGTCATCATTTTGAAACATCCTTGGGACGTACTGGCGGCATGCGCAAAGGGCCCCGCAGGGCCCTTTTCTCCGTGACGTGTGAGGTTATTGACCCGGCACGTCCTTGCGCAGCTTCACGGCCTCGTGCTCCTTGCCAGCCTTGCGTGCCAACGACGTACGCATGCGGATGTTGATGGCTTCGACCGCCAGGGAGAAGGCCATGGCGAAATAAACGTAGCCTTTAGGAACATGCACATCGAATGCTTCGGCGATCAGCACGGTACCTACCACGATCAGGAACGACAGCGCGAGCATCTTCAATGAAGGGTGCTTGTCGATGAAGTCGGCGATGGTACCGGCACAAGCCATCATGACCAGCACGGCGACGATGATTGCGGCGATCATCACCGGCACGTGCGACACCATCCCCACAGCGGTAATCACCGAATCCAGGGAGAAGACGATATCGATGATCGCGATCTGGATGATGGTGTACAAGAACTTGCCGCCAGAGCCCTTGGGTTCGTCGGCGTTTTCTTCTTCGCCTTCCAGGCCGTGGTAGATCTCCTGCGAGCTCTTCCAGAGCAGGAACAAGCCACCGAAGAACAAGATCAGGTCACGTCCGGATATACCCTGCCCTAGCACCACGAACAGATCGTCGGTCAGGCGCATTACCCAAGTGATGGACAGCAGCAGCATGATGCGAGTGACCATGGCCAGGGCCAGGCCGAAGATCCGGGTACGCGGCTGCATGTGCTTGGGCATGCGGCTGACCAGGATCGAGATCATGATGATGTTGTCGATGCCCAGAACGATTTCAAGCGCGGTCAGGGTGAAGAAGGCAACCCAGATTTCCGGGCTGGTCAGCCATTCCATGTGTTTTCCTTTGAGCGGTATGGGCGATGCGCCTGCATCGAGGCGCATTGCGGTGGAGAGAGGTCTGTTATCAGAGACTACTGAACAGCGGGAAAATGCCCATGGTCAGCGCGGCGAACATTATGCACAGGCACACCAGTACTGCCCACTTGAGCGTAAAGCGTTGGTGATCCCCGAATTCGATGCCGGCCAGGGCGACCAGCAGGTAAGTCGAGGGTACCAGCGGGCTGAGCAGGTGCACCGGCTGCCCGACGATGGATGCACGGGCCATCTCGACCGGACTGATGCCATAGTGGCTTGCCGCTTCGGCCAGTACGGGGAGAACACCGTAATAGAAGGCGTCGTTGGACATGAAGAAGGTGAACGGCATGCTCACGATCGCCGTGATCACCGCCAGGTACGGGCCCAACGCTTCGGGAATGACAGCCAGCAGGCTTTTGGACATGGCATCGACCATGCCCGTGCCCGACAGGATGCCGGTGAAGATGCCTGCGGCGAAGATCAGGCCGGTAACCGCCAGCACGCTGCCGGCGTGGGCGGCGATACGGTCTTTCTGTTGTTGCAGGCAGGGGTAGTTGACGATCATCGCGATGCTGAAGGCGATCATGAACAGCACTGGCAACGGCAGCAGGCCGGCTATGAGGGCCGCCATCAATGCAGCGGTCAGTGCGCCATTGAAGTACAGCAGCTTTGGCCGGCGTGCCTCTGGATATTGCGAAACACTGATGTCGCTGTGATCGATATCGTCAGTTGGCAGGTGCAGCTCGCCCAGGCGGGCACGTTCGCGTTTGCCGTACAGGTAGGCGATGGCCAGGATCGCGACCACGCCGAACAACATCGCTGGAATCATGGGCACGAAGATATCGGAAGGGTCCACGTGCAAGGCGCTGGCCGCCCGCGCGGTGGGCCCACCCCATGGCGTCATGTTCATGACCCCGCCGGCAAGAATGATGAGCCCCGCCATGATGCGCGGGCTCATGCCCAGGCGGCTGTACATGGGCAGCATGGCCGCGCAGCAGATCATGTAGGTGGTAGCGCCGTCACCGTCCAGCGATACCACCAGGGCCAGCACGGCGGTGCCTACCGACACCTTGAGCGGGTCGCCCTTGACCAGCTTGAGGATTTTTCGCACCGCAGGGTCGAAAAGGCCGGAGTCGATCATCAAGGCAAAGTAGAGAATAGCGAACATCAGCATGACGCCGGTGGGCGCCAACTTGCTGATGCCTTCGAGCATCATGGGGCCGATCTTGCTGGCGAAACCGCCAAAGAGGGCGAACAGAATGGGCACCAGGATCAGGGCGATCAAGGCCGACAGACGCTTGGTCATGATCAGGTACATGAACGTGACGACCATGGCGAAGCCGAGGAAGGTCAGCATGGCAATACTCCAGGCGAGGCGCGACGAAAAAGAGGACGGTTCGGGCGGGTCAGCGTGCAGGACGCTGCGCGTGGAGTAGGTAGGACGGGACTAAGAGAAGTCGGGCACGGAAAGGCATCGGTATCACCATTGTTGTTGTTGGTTGCGCCGGGCGCGGCACGTACCTCGCCCTGGCTGACCGGTCTGTGCCGGCAATGGGGCTATCCTAAGCGGGCAAGCTTTCAGCCAGCTTTCGCTCGATCAAGGGTGACAAAAGGTAGGTAAAGCGGGTGGATGGGCTGTTGAGCCGCTACAGCTGTAGCCCACCCGCTGCCTTATGCAGTGCGCGAAGATGCTCTCCGATGTGCTTCACGTTGGCTTCAACTTCCGCTATCTGCCTGGCCCGGGAAGGTTCGAGCAGCGCCCTCACCTCTTTGTCCAGGTTGGTACTCAAGCGCAGCAACTGCGCCTGGCGTTCGCTGCTGACCTTTTCCAGGTGAACCCGCTCTTCTCGCTGCGGCAGCCCGTAGCCTGTGGTGTCGAGCAATTCCGCCGGGCGACTCAGGAAACCGCTGTTGGCGAGCATCTGCTTGAGGGTGGCATCGGCCTTGTCGACGCTACCATCCTTGAGCGCTGCGGCATTGAGATAGCGCTGCTTGACCTCGTCCTGTGCCAACAGCAGTTGCCGTCGCAAGCCCGCCTGTTCCAGAAGCAGCAAGGCGGCACTGGTGCGCAGGTCAGCCTGGTCGAACCAGGGCTTGCGTTGCTCGGCGTCCAGGGCCAACCAATCCTCTACCTTGGTTTGCTTTACCGGCAGTTGCTTCTTGAGCACATCGAACATGGCCTGGTAGCGGTCGCGGTACGAGTCAAAGCGGTAGCCCAGGCGCAGTGCCTCTCGCGGATCGTCCAGCACGCTGGTGTCAGCCAGCCCACGGCCGTCGAGCACGGCAAGCAGGCCATTGGGCATGATGCTGTCAAGGTCGTTGAGTTTTGGGTTGGCGGTACCGCTACGCAGCAGCTTCAGCGATTCCACGGCGCAGTTATTGGACAGGAACCAGTAGTTGCCGTCGTAGCTCCAGTGCATTTCGGCGGCCTGGCGGACCAGGTTCTCGATCTCCTCACGATTGAGCTTGAGTGGCACCGAGGCCAGGCTGCGCAGTTCGGTCTTGGTGTATTCATCGATGACCTGCCCCAGCGGCAGCACGAACAACCGGGAGGGATAGACGCCGACCAGTCCATCCCAGCTGGACAACTGGACGTCGTTGACGAAAGCGCGGTACGAAAGCACCAGGCTTTGATCAAGGTCCAGGCGGCAGTCCGGGCCTCGCGGACGGCCGGGCTTGCAGATGACCAGGCGCAGCATGCTGTGCCCCCAGCGGCTGACCAGGTTCTGATTGGCCTCGGCCAGCAGGTAATCCACTTCGTACACCCGCTCGGGGTCGACCTCACCCAGCGGCTGGCGCGCGAAGTCGCTACCGGCATTGATGAACGGCAGGCCTTTGGCGCAGGCGTCCTGGGGAGGGCTCCAGCCAAAATGTTGAGTCAGGTATCGATTGAGCGCGGGGCGGCGACAGCCATAGCTGGGGTCGAGAAGGAAGTACTCCATATTGACCGCGACGTATTCTTTCGGGCTGCTCAGCTCGTAGCGGTCGGGGCTACGCACGAACTGGCCGTTATGCTGTTCGCGCTCGCCGCGCCGGCCTACGTACTGGGGCCAGCCGGCGAGGTCCAGCAGGCGTGGGTCATCGCTGAGGGTGAACCGTCGCCCCGCCTGGCCGCGGCATTCGCCGGGCAGGCCTATATTCCCGACAGTGCCTTGCAGGCGGTTGCATCGAGTGAGCAATGCGTTCTGCTGCCCCGGCCACAACCGGGCGCGGTCGTAGATATGAGTGAGCTCATGGACCACGGTCGCCAACAGTTCGTTGCGCACAGTGCCATGGGGCCGATGCGTCAGCTCTGTGGTCGCGGTGCCGTCGGCAAGGCTGGGCAGCAGGCGCCGATTGAGCATCAGGCTGGACACCAGTGATGCCTGGCCGTAGGCGTCAGGCGGCATCTGGTCACTCCAACTGACGCTGACGGTGCGATCAAGCCGCTGCTTGAACGAGGGTGGCAGGCTGGCCATCGCTTGGTCGAGCAGCGCCTGGCTGGCGCTGACCTGCTGCGGGGTCAGGTCGGCGGTTTGCAGATCCAGGTGCAAGTCTGCAAGCGCGGGCGTGCCGAGCAGTGTCAGAAGACAGCCGAACCACCCGGCACGCAGTGACTTCACAGCGCGAGAATAGCTTCGGCCAATACCTGGTCACTGGCATCGCGTGCCTGCGGCACACGCTCGCGCAACGTCGTGAACGCCGCTTCCAGTTGCGCGCCACGGATATCGCCGTCGCTGGCCACGAAGCTGGCTGCATCGTCGTGAGCTTCACGTACCACTTTCGAATCGCGAATGGATGTCGTGGTATCCGATGTGAAGTCGATCGAGCGGCCAAAGGCGCGCACGATGATGTTGCTGGTGGCCACCAAGGTCTGAGCCTGGGCCAGGTCGGCCAACAGGAACATGCCGAGAGTAGCGGCAATCAGCGGTTTACGCATGGAGCATCTCCGAAAATACTGGGAGGAAAAGGATAGTCATTCGACGAGGATTGCTCGCGCCAGTTCCAGGTCGCTGGCAGTGCGCGCGGGTTTATGCACGCGAATGGCTTCAAGGGCTGCCTCAAGGCGTGCACCGCGCACACGACCCTCGGTGGCGACGAACATTGCCGCATCGTCGCGCGCTGCGCTTATGAGCTTTCGATCAAAAGGTGCAGTGGTGACCTGGGTCGTGACGTAACCCGAGATCACCAGGCCTTGGGTGGTGGCGTCCAGCGCGTGAGCCGTGGCTATGCCCGCGATCCAGAGCAGGGGTAATAGCAGAAAACGCATGAGCGATCGGCTGGAGACGGCTTGCTGACTCAAAGAGCCAGGATGGCTTGAGCCAGTTGCTCGTCGCTGGCGTGCAAGGCAGGTGCCTGGGCACGGATGTGAACCAGCGCGCTTTCGAGCTTGGCGCCCCGGATGCTGCCCTGGCTGGCGACGAAGCTGGCGGCGTCGTCGCGGGCTGCTTGCACGATCTTGTTATCGCGCAGGGATGAAGACGCATCGGACGTGGCGTTGGTTGAGGCAGCGACGCCTCGTACCACGGTGTCGGTGGTGACGACAAAACTGCTGGCACTGGCTGTACCAGCCAGGCCAAGCATCAGCGCAGCGCCGATCAGGTAAGTACGGGTCATGAACGTAAGCTCCTGGTGTAAGGGGATCCAGCTGGGAACGTGGGCAACGGCCCTTGCCTAGACTATGACAGTCGGTTCTACCAGACAGTTAAGCGAAGCGTATCACGCGGTGCTGTATCAAGATGTTAATGATAGAGCGGCGTTGAACTGTTATGCCTTACAGAAGAGCTCACGGTAACTGTACCGGTGACGGAGATTTTATTTGAAACACAAATAAAAAACCCGTCGCAGGGCTCTGCGACGGGTTTTCGAAATTCACGTTGCCAGTCAGGCTGGCACAGGCGCTTAGCGCCAGAAAGGCTTGCTCAACTCTTCGTAACGCTGCGATTCGCTGATACCGGCGTCTGCCAGCAGACGCGCATCCAAGCGAGCCAATTGACGACGGCTTGCCATACGACGCTGCCAAAGCAACAAGGTAGAGGCTACGCGCAGGGGGAACGAGGCGTTGGATTGTTTGGCGGTGCTTTCAAAAACCAGACCGGAACTGAGGGTACGTTCCATGATGATCATCCTCCCGCTTATGGCGGCATTAGATAGTGATTTAACTGATGCCAATGATCCTCCCCTCTTGTCCATAACAGTAGATACAGTTGCAGGTAAAGAGGGCGAGCCAGTTAACTGTGTAATGCTACTGTTGCACTCGAAAGTGGCTAAACTGTACTGGTGTGCGCGAATATGGTGCATATTTAGATGGTTCTTCTGCATTTCGAAGAGATCATCTGGTGAAAAGCAGTACAGTAGTACAGTTCATTCAGGTCTTTCCCTGTTGCTGCTTTCTCAGTGGCGTACAAAAGGGTCGCCAAGCGACCCTTCGAGGTTTGTGCTTACTTCAGGACGCGTTACAGGGCAAGCATGCGACCTGTCTCTTCCAGGTTTTCATGCCATGCCAGTGCTTCACGCAAGATGTGCGGCGTGTGCCCGCCCCGCTGGCAAGCGCGCTCGAAGTAATCGTTCAAGGCCGCGCGATAGTCGGGGTGCACGCAGTTGTCGATGATCGCCCTGGCGCGCTCCCGAGGGGCCAGGCCCCGCAAGTCTGCCAGGCCTTGCTCGGTGACCAGGATGTCCACGTCATGCTCGGTATGGTCCACATGGCTGACCATGGGTACCACGCTTGAGATGGCGCCGCCTTTGGCAATCGATTTGGTCACGAATACGGCCAGGTGTGCATTACGGGCGAAGTCGCCGGAACCGCCAATGCCGTTCATCATCCGGGTGCCGCAGACGTGCGTGGAGTTGACGTTGCCGTAGAGGTCGAATTCCAGGGCAGTGTTGATACCGATGATACCTAGACGCCGAACCACTTCGGGGTGGTTGGAGATTTCCTGCGGGCGCAGAACCAGCTTGTCCTTGTACTTTTCCAGGTTGCCGAACACGTCGGTGTTGCGGCGACTGGACAGGGTGATGGAACTGCCCGAGGCGAAGCGCAGTTTGCCCGCATCGATCAAATCGAACGTGGAGTCCTGCAGCACCTCGGAGTACATGGTCAGGTCTTCGAACGGCGAGTCGATGAGCCCGCACATCACGGCGTTGGCAATGCTGCCGATCCCCGCCTGCAGGGGCCCCAACCGGTTAGTCATGCGCCCTGCTTCAACCTCTTTCTTCAGGAAGCTGATCAGGTGGTCGGCAATGCCTTGGGTTTCGTTATCGGGTGGCAGCACCGTGGAGGGCGAATCGGGTTGGTCACTGATGACGATGCCTACGATCTTGGCAGGGTCGATGGCAATGGCGGTACTGCCGATGCGGTCATCCACCTTTACCAATGGGATGGGCGTGCGGGTAGGACGGTACGTAGGTATATAGATGTCGTGCAGCCCTTCCAGATTCGGGTTGTGCGACAAATTGATCTCGACGATAACTTTCTTGGCAAAGATCGCAAAGCTCGCCGAGTTGCCGACCGATGTGGTCGGTACAATATGCCCTTGCTCGGTGATGGCCACCGCTTCGATCACGGCAATGTCGGGGAGCTTCAGTTGCTGGTTGCGCAGTTGCTCGACGGTCTCCGACAAGTGCTGGTCGATGAACATGACCTTGCCATCGTTGATGGCCTTGCGCAGCGTACTGTCCACCTGGAACGGCATGCGGCGGGCCAGTACACCGGCTTCGGTCAGCTGTTTGTCCAGGTCGTTGCCAAGGCTCGCGCCGGTCATCAGGCTGATTTGCAGCGGCGACTGCTTGGCGCGTTCGGCCAGCGCGTGAGGGACGGCCTTGGCTTCACCGGCGCGGGTGAAGCCGCTCATGCCGACGGTCATGCCGTCCTCGATCAGGCCAGCGGCGTCGGCCGCACTCATTACCTTGCTATGCAGGGAGGACAAGCGGATGCGATCACGGTACATGGATTGTTATCTCGGGCTACTAAGCTACTGCTGCGCAGTCTAGTGATTTAGACCGGTGCCGTCCCGCGACCATGGTCGTATTACCCCCGCCGCTTCATGGCCGTTGATCCGGATCAATTAACGAAAAAGCCCTGGCCGTTATCGACCAGGGCTCTTCTTGTTCACAGGATCAGAACAGAACCTGCCTCACTCCACGGCCTTGACCATGTCTTCGATGACCTTCTTGGCGTCGCCGAATACCATCATGGTCTTGTCGAGGTAGAACAGCTCGTTGTCCAGGCCTGCATAGCCGCTGGCCATGGAGCGCTTGTTGACGATGATGGTCTTGGCTTTGAAGGCTTCGAGAATCGGCATGCCGGCGATCGGTGACTTGGGGTCATTCTTGGCGGCCGGGTTGACCACGTCGTTTGCGCCCAATACCAGGACTACGTCGGCCTGGCCGAACTCGGCATTGATGTCTTCCATCTCGAAGACCTGGTCGTAGGGGACCTCGGCTTCTGCCAACAGCACGTTCATGTGACCAGGCATACGCCCTGCCACCGGGTGAATGGCGTATTTGACGGTGACACCGTTGTGCGTGAGCTTCTCGGTCAGCTCCTTGAGCGCATGCTGGGCACGTGCGACGGCAAGGCCATAGCCGGGAACGATGATCACGCTGTCGGCGTTGCTGAGCAGGAAGGTCGCATCGTCGGCCGAGCCGGACTTCACCGGACGCTGTTCTGTGGAGCCTTGGGCAGCACCCGCTTCGGCATCGCCACCAAAGCCGCCCAGGATGACATTGAAGAACGAGCGGTTCATGGCCTTGCACATGATGTAGGACAGAATCGCCCCGGACGAACCTACCAGCGAGCCGGCGATGATCAACATGGAGTTGTTCAGCGAGAAGCCGATCCCTGCTGCAGCCCAGCCCGAGTAGCTGTTGAGCATCGACACCACCACCGGCATGTCGGCACCGCCGATCGGGATGATGATCAGCACGCCCATGATGAACGCCAGCACCAGCATGAGGGTGAAGGCGCTGTAGTGGCCGGTGAAGGTGAACAGCAACCCCAGCGCGATGGTGGTCAGGCCGAGAATGAGGTTGAGTTTGTGCTGACCGGCAAACTGCACCGGCGCGCCTTGGAACAGGCGAAACTTGTATTTGCCCGATAGCTTGCCGAAGGCGATCACCGAGCCCGAGAAGGTAATGGCACCAATGGCAGCCCCCAGGAACAGCTCCAGGCGGTTACCCGTAGGGATTGGATCGCTGATGGCGGCGACGATTCCCATCGACTGGGGCTCGAGCACTGCGGCAATGGCGATGAATACCGCGGCAAGGCCGATCATGCTGTGCATGAAGGCGACCAGCTCAGGCATCTTGGTCATCTCGACGCGTTTGGCCATCACCGAGCCTGCGGTGCCGCCCACCAGCAGCCCGACGATCACATAGCCGATGCCGGCCGTGGCCAGCTCAGCACCGAGCTTATAAATGAGACCGACCGTGGTGAGGATCGCGATACCCATACCGATCATGCCGAACAGGTTGCCACGCCGGGATGTAGTGGGGTGCGACAGGCCCTTGAGCGCCTGGATGAAACACACCGAGGCGACCAGATACAGAAGTGTTACCAGATTCATGCTCATGCTGACTTCTGCCCCTCGTTCTTGACCTTTTTCTTGAACATTTCAAGCATGCGGCGGGTGACCAGGAACCCGCCAAATACGTTGACTGCAGCCAGAGCAACGGCGAGCGTGCCCATCACCTTTCCGGCAGGCGTGACCGTCAGCGCAGCGGCAAGCATGGCACCGACGATAACGATGGCCGATATCGCGTTGGTGACTGCCATCAGCGGGGTGTGCAACGCCGGTGTGACATTCCAGACCACGTGGTAACCCACATAAATGGCCAGCACGAAAATGATGAGGTTATAAATGCCATGGGAAATCAGCATGTCTTCCATTTGTCGTGCTCCTCAGCCGTTCTTGCGGACGATTTGACCGTCGCGGCACATGAGGCAGGCCGCGACGATGTCGTCTTCGAGGTTGATGGTCAGGGCGCCGTCCTTGTCGAACAGCAGTTTTGTGAAGTCCAGCAGGTTGCGTGCGTAAAGGGCGGAAGCGTCCGCTGCGACCAGGGCGGGTAGGTTAGTTGGGCCCACGATGGTGACGCCATGGGCATGCACGACCTCGTCGGCCACGGTCAGTGGGCAGTTGCCGCCCTGAGCCGCTGCCAGGTCGATGACTACCGAACCTGGTTTCATGTGGGCGACCGTTTCGGCGCTTAATAGCGTAGGCGCCTTGCGGCCAGGGATCAGTGCGGTGGTAATGACGATATCCGCTTGCCGGGCACGCTCGTGTACGGCCTGAGCCTGACGCTGCATCCAGCTTGCCGGCATGGGCCTAGCGTAGCCGCCGACGCCTTGGGCACAGTCGCGCTCCTCATCGGTCTCGTAAGGCACATCGATGAACTTCGCGCCGAGCGACTCGATCTGCTCCTTCACCGCAGGGCGCACGTCCGATGCCTCGATGACTGCGCCAAGACGCTTGGCCGTCGCAATCGCTTGCAACCCCGCTACACCTGCACCCAGGATCAAGACGCGTGCTGCCTTCACCGTACCGGCGGCCGTCATCAGCATCGGCATGAAGCGCGGATAGTGATGGGCAGCCAGTAATACGGCCTTGTAGCCGGCGATGTTGGCTTGGGATGAAAGTACGTCCAGGCTTTGTGCCCGAGACGTTCGCGGCGCGGCCTCCAGCGCAAATGCCGTGAGGCCGCGCGCGGCCATCTTGGCGATAACGTCGTTGTTGAACGGGTTGAGCATGCCGACCAGAAGGCTGCCGCTGCTCATCAGCGCCAATTCACCATCGGTTGGCGCGACTACCTTGAGCACCAACTGGGTGCCATAGGCTTCAGCCGCCGAGCCCAGGCGGGCACCGACAGATTCATAGGCGCTGTCCGGAATGCTGGCATTGACCCCAGCACCTTGCTGGACCGTAACCTGATGACCCTGACCTATCAGTTTCTTGATGGTTTCAGGCGTCGCGGCGACCCTTGTCTCGCCGGTCTGCGTCTCGAGCGGAACACCAATGTGCACGACTATTTCTCCTGCGATGACCTTTTTTATATTTGTGAGGCCAGCGCACTTCGTAGGGTGCGCCGGAGCGGCTTAGGGCCCAACCACCCGATCCTAGGCGGGCACAGCATTTTGCAGACGAACCAGACGAGCTTCAATAGAATCTGGAGCGAAACTAACCAATAACTACAAGTCACCATGTGACCAGATGTCGCAGCTGATCTGTTGCGAACGCTCAAGCGCCTTTATTCGTCAAGCTAGGACAGTTTTCAGCGGAAAATCTGAATTTTTCGTGTTTAAGCAGGCGAATGTCGCAAACAGAGGCTTGATAACAGATCGCTGAAGCACTCTATCACTGTCAGAAGCCCTGCAATATAGTTATTTAAATGCGACAGATCATTATATCTGTAGGTGTAAATTATAATTGACTACGGGGTCAGCTTTCCTTGGTGTCAGCGTAATCCGCCGCCTGTGCCACCAGCCATTCCCGAAACGCATCCAGCGTGGTTGATTCGACCCTGCGCTCCGGAATCATTAGATAGTAGGCCCTGTCGCTACGTAGAACATGCCTGTTAGCGACCACCAGCCTACCCTCGCCGAGCTCGCGTTGAATGAGAAAGGGGGGAATGAGCGCAACCCCCATTCCATGCATGGCCGCTTGTGCGAGCATTGAAAAGAGCTCAAGGCGGGGGCCGGTCATGTCGGTTGCTACAGAAATGCCGATGCTGCTGAACCACTGGCGCCATGCATAGGGCCGGGTGCTTTGTTGCAGCAGGGGGAGTTGTGCAATGTCGTGCGCCTGGAGGGTGTGCCTATCACCAAGCAACGCCGGGCTGCAGACAGGGACAGGATTTTCACCCATCAGCCTGTGCGAGCGGGTACCTGACCAGTCACCGTCACCAAAGTAGATGGCGGCATCGAAGCTGGTATCGGCAAATAGAAAAGGTCGTGTGCGATTGGTCAGGTTGACCGTGACATCGGGTTGACGCTGCTGGAAGTCCATCAACCGCGGCAGCAACCATTGAGTGCCGAACGTGGGCACCACTGCCAGCTCGATCACGCTGGCGCCCTGCTGACGCATCACCGACAGCGTATCGCGCTCTACCGCATCGAGTTGCGCGGCCACTTGCCGGCTGTAGGACAGCCCTGCTTCGGTCAGCTTCACGCCCCGGTGTGAGCGGCGGAACAACTCAACGTTCAAAAAGCCCTCAAGGCTGCCGATCTGCCTGCACACAGCGCCCTGGGTCAGCGACAGTTCCTGAGCAGCCTTGGTGAAGCTTTCGTGGCGGGCGGCAGCCTCGAAGCAAACCAGGGCTGTAGTGCTGGGTATCTTCCGACGCATGCCTATCCCTCACTCGTGGACATTTGGTTTTGGGGTTTCAATGCTCTCTGAGTGAGAAAATAGCACTCATAGGTGCAGAAACGTCGTTTGTCGTCGCCGCTTGCCCGGCCTAGGATCACGTCATAAGTCATCCACCGTTCTGGGAGAAATGCATTCATGGCCGCCAAAGCAAGCTTCAGCTGGATCGACCCCCTCTTGCTGGATCAACAGCTCAGTGAAGAAGAGCGCATGGTTCGAGACAGTGCCTATCAGTTCGCCCAGGACAAGCTGGCTCCGCGCGTGCTTGAAGCGTTCCGTCACGAAAAGACAGATGTAGCGATCTTTCGCGAGATGGGTGAAGTGGGCCTGCTGGGCGCTACGATCCCGGAGCAGTACGGTGGGAGCGGTCTGAACTACGTGTGTTACGGGCTCATTGCTCGCGAGGTAGAGCGCATCGACTCGGGGTATCGCTCGATGATGAGTGTGCAGTCGTCGTTGGTGATGGTGCCGATCAATGAATTTGGCTCCGAGGCACAGAAACAGAAGTACTTGCCCAAGCTTGCCAGTGGCGAGTGGATTGGTTGCTTTGGCCTTACTGAACCCAATCATGGGTCTGACCCGGGGTCGATGGTCACTCGTGCCCGGAAAGTCGAAGGCGGCTATCGGTTGACCGGCAGCAAGATGTGGATCACCAACAGTCCTATCGCTGATGTGTTCGTGGTGTGGGGCAAGGACGATGCAGGTGACATCCGTGGTTTCGTTTTGGAAAAGGGCTGGGAGGGCCTGAGTGCACCGGCGATTCATGGCAAGGTCGGGCTGCGCGCCTCCGTGACGGGTGAGATTGTCATGGACAATGTGTTTGTGCCCGAGGAGAACATGTTCCCTGAGGTGCGCGGGCTCAAGGGGCCTTTCACTTGCCTGAACTCCGCACGCTACGGCATTTCATGGGGAGCGCTGGGCGCTGCCGAGGCCTGCTGGCATACAGCGCGTCAGTACACCCTGGACCGGCAGCAATTTGGCAGGCCGCTGGCTGCCAACCAGCTGATTCAGAAGAAGCTCGCTGACATGCAGACAGAGATCACCTTGGCACTGCAAGGCTGCTTGCGTCTGGGGCGCATGAAAGACGAGGGCACTGCCGCTGTCGAGATCACGTCGATCATGAAGCGCAACTCATGTGGCAAGGCGCTGGACATCGCCCGCATGGCGCGTGACATGTTGGGCGGTAATGGCATCTCGGACGAATTCGGCGTGGCGCGTCATCTGGTCAACCTCGAGGTGGTGAACACTTATGAAGGCACCCATGACGTGCATGCTCTGATTCTGGGGCGTGCGCAGACAGGTATTCAGGCTTTCTATTAATAAGGAGGCTGTCATGGGAGCGCTTTCGCATCTGCGCGTGCTGGACCTGTCGCGGGTACTGGCGGGGCCGTGGGCTGGTCAGATCCTTGCGGACCTTGGTGCCGATGTCATCAAGGTCGAGCGTCCTGGCAAGGGCGATGACACGAGGGCGTGGGGGCCGCCTTATCTCAAGGACAGCGCGGGTGGCAGTACTGGCGAAGCGGCTTATTATCTGGCAGCCAACCGCAACAAGCGCTCTATCACGATCGACTTCACCCAGGCCGATGGTCAGCGACTGATCCGCGAACTGGCTGCCAAGAGCGATATCGTCATTGAAAACTTCAAGGTAGGCGGCTTGGCGGCTTATGGGCTGGATTATCCATGCCTGAAGGCTATCAATCCGAAGCTCATCTACTGCTCGATCACCGGGTTCGGGCAGACAGGCCCCTATGCGCAGCGTGCGGGCTATGACTTCATGATTCAGGGGCTTGGCGGGCTCATGAGCCTGACAGGGCTGCCGGAGGGTGAGGTGGGTGCGGGGCCTGTGAAGGTTGGGGTGGCGCTGACGGACATTCTTACCGGGCTGTATTCGACGGTGGCGATTCTGGCGGCGCTGTCTCATCGGGAGCAGCGTGGTGAGGGTCAGCACATCGACATGGCTCTGCTGGATGTCCAGGTGGCGTGCCTGGCCAATCAGGCGATGAATTACCTCACAACGGGCGTGCCGCCGCGTCGCCTGGGCAATGCGCACCCGAATATCGTGCCTTACCAGAACTTTCCCACGGCCGATGGCGACTTCATTCTCACTGTGGGCAACGATGGTCAGTTCCGAAAGTTTGCAGAGGTGGCTGGGCAGGTACAGTGGGCTGATGACCCGCGGTTCGCAACCAACAAGGCACGTGTAGCCAACAGGGGCGAGCTAGTACCGTTGATTCGCCAGGTGACGGTGTTCAGGACGACGGCGCAGTGGGTGAGTGACCTGGAAGCAGTAGGCGTGCCGTGTGGGCCGGTCAATGACCTGGCGCAGGTGTTTGAGGATCCACAGGTAGTGGCGCGAGAACTGGCAGTGAGCATGGCGCACCCACTGGCAGGCACAGTGCCCCAGGTCGCTTCGCCGATTCGCTTGTCGCAGACGCCTGTTGAGTACAGGCATGCGCCACCTCTACTAGGTGAGCATACAGAGAGCGTGTTGAAGGCACTGCTAAGCATGCCGGATGCCGAGGTGAAACGGTTGCGGGTGGCCGGGGTGATCTAGCAGGTGACGGCGGCTATGAATAAGCGGGGGGCGGCAGCCCCCCGCTTTGCTTTTGATTTATATGAAATTAAAGGTTGACGCGGTTTCGAATCCCCTTATAATGCGCCCCACTTCCAGCGACATCGGAACGCAAAACTCCTTGAGATTCAATGAGTTAGCTAGTTCAGGTGGTGCTGAAAGGGCTACGATCGAATAGATCGGCGGCGGTTGAGAAGAAGGTTGACAGCGTGTTGAAACGCTGTAGAATTCGCATCCCGCTACGAGAGATCGAAGCGAGTCAAGTGGTTGAAGTTGAACGAGTTTCTCGAAACAAACTTCAAAATAAACGCTTGACAGGCAGTGAGGAAAGCGTAGAATGCGCGCCTCGGTTGAGACGAAACACTCTCAGCCAAACGCTCTTTAACAAATCGAATCAAGCAATTCGTGTGGGTGCTTGTGAGTACGGACTGATAGTCAGAAAGATTATCAGCATCACAAGTGACCATGCGAGAAATCACATAGTCATTTGAGATTGCTGAGCCAAGTTTAGGGTTTCTTAAAAACCCAAGCAGTATTGAACTGAAGAGTTTGATC
>NZ_OCMQ01000019.1:0-17903 GCF_900230165.1 Pseudomonas sp. URMO17WK12:I9
GATCAAACTCTTCAGTTCAATACTGCTTGGGTTTTTAAGAAACCCTAAACTTGGCTCAGCAATCTCAAATGACTATGTGATTTCTCGCATGGTCACTTGTGATGCTGATAATCTTTCTGACTATCAGTCCGTACTCACAAGCACCCACACGAATTGCTTGATTCGATTTGTTAAAGAGCGTTTGGCTGAGAGTGTTTCGTCTCAACCGAGGCGCGCATTCTACGCTTTCCTCACTGCCTGTCAAGCGTTTATTTTGAAGTTTGTTTCGAGAAACTCGTTCAACTTCAAAGGCTTGCAGTCGTCCAGCGCGTCAAGTTGATGCCCGACTGCGCTGGAGTGGGGCGAATTATAGACACTAATTTCTCAGCGTCAAGCATTAATCTTCTCCGGATGTCATTTCAGGGGAACGCCCAACGCGCTGTTGCTGTCTCTCTCACCATTGCGCACTATAGTGCGCAAAAAACACCCTCAGGTAATTCGCCCTCATGACAAAACCGCCTCGCAGCCTGGCTTCGGTGCTATTCCCAATAGGCCTGCTGCTCATCGCCATGGCATCGATTCAGACCGGCGCTTCAATCGCCAAAAGCATGTTCCCGCTCATTGGCGCACAAGGCACGACCTCACTGCGCCTGATTTTCGCCAGCCTGATCATGATTGCACTCTTAAGGCCATGGCGGGCGCGCTTCAATACTCGCACCCTGCGCAACGTCGTGATCTATGGCTTGGCGCTCGGCGGCATGAATTTCCTCTTCTATATGTCCTTGCAGACGGTGCCGATTGGCATCGCGGTGGCCCTCGAGTTCACCGGACCACTGGCAGTGGCAATATTTGCCTCACGCCGCGCGATCGACTTCATCTGGATCGCGCTGGCCATTTTCGGTCTACTGATGTTGCTGCCCGCAGGCCATGGCGGAGAGGCGCTGGACCCACTGGGCGCGTGCTACGCAATCGGCGCGGGGGCGTGCTGGGCACTCTATATAGTCTTCGGCCAACGGGCTGGTGCTGAACATGGCGTGCAAAGCGCAGCGCTGGGGGTGCTGGTCGCAGCACTGTTCATCGCACCGATTGGCATCGTGCATGCCGGTAGCCTGCTGCTGACGCCCGCGGTCATCCCCATGGCGATCGCTGTGGCGGTATTGTCTACCGCCCTTCCCTATAGCCTGGAAATGGTTGCGCTCACGCGCATGCCCGCGCGCACCTTCGGCACCCTGATGAGCATCGAGCCTGCCTTCGGCGCCTTGTCCGGGCTGCTGTTCCTGGGCGAAGTGCTGTCATTTACGCAATGGCTCGCCATCGGCGCAATCATCGCGGCCTCCGTGGGCACGACTCTGTCCATGCGCCATGGCCCAGGACCCGCGATAGTTGCCGATTGACAGGGAAAAACTTTCATCGGAGGCTGCGTGGGTGTTGTGGCGTCACCGCTCGCTGATTAAGCTGTCCCAGCGCAGTCGAATAGGGACGCTGTACTCTTCAGGACGAACCCGAGCGAAAACGACGGACCCAGCCAGCTGATCCGTCCTGCATTTAAGGACAGGAATGAAACGTATTTTGCTCATCCTGGCCATCTTGGCTATTGCTGGATGTGCCGCCACGGCTAAGACCGAGGTCAAACGGGGCAAGAAAGGCCTGCATATCAATTGCTCTGGCCTGTCTTCTTCATGGGACAACTGCTACAGCAAGGCCGCGAGCGCCTGCACCACCCGCGGGTACCGCGTCGTCGCCCGCTCAGGCGACAGCGACGAAGAGGACGGCGATTATCTATTCGGCATCAACCCTGCCGGCTACACCAGCCGCAGCATGATCGTCATTTGCAAATGACCGGGGCAGCCTGTTGGCTGCCCTCATCCACTAAATTGCCACGGTACGTGACAGCAGCCAGGCCAGCGCCTTTCCTTCCAGGAGCGGAGCCAATCGCTCTCGCACCGTGGAGTGGTACGTATTGAGCCAGCAAACCTCTTGCTCAGTCAGCCGCTCCAACAACAGACAACGCGTATCGATGGGGCACAGCGTCAACGTCTCGAAATCGAGAAATTCACCGAATGCACTGCGCCCGACGCTTCGCGCGGCTACCAGGTTTTCAATACGTACCCCCCATTGCCCAGGGCGGTAGGTGCCAGGCTCGATTGAGCTGATCATGCCTTCCTGCATGGCGGTCTGGGGCGTGGGCGCTGCCAGATAGGCGATCACCTGGGGCCCTTCATGAACATTGAGGAAATAGCCCACGCCATGGCCTGTGCCGTGGCCGTAATCGACCTGGTCGGCCCAGATTGGCGCACGGGCTATGGCATCAAGCATGGGCGACAACACGCCACGCGGGAAGGTCGCCCGCGACAGCGCAATCATGCCCTTGAGCACACGGGTACAGTCGAGCTTCTGCAAATCGCTCGGTTGCCCGATGGGGACCATACGCGTGATATCCGTCGTCCCACCGAGGTATTGGCCGCCTGAGTCGATGAGCAGCAGGCCGTCGCCCTCGATCACCGCGTGTGACTGATCGGTGGCCCGGTAGTGGGGCATCGCACCATTGGCATTAAACGCCGCAATGGTCGAGAAACTCAGTGAGACGAAGCCCGGCCGCCGGGCGCGCGCCGCAGTGAGTTGCTCATCGACGGTCAGCTCGGTCACCACCTGGCTCCCTCGCGCTTCTTCAAACCAGGCGAAAAACTCACACAAGGCGGCGCCGTCCTGTTCCATCGCCCGACGAACATGCTCAAGCTCGCCCTCAGCCTTGCACGCTTTGCTCAGGGTGCTGGGATTCGGGCCTTCCACGAGCACTACGCCTTCTGCAAGCGGCTCAAGCAATCCGCACGTCACCCGCGCCGGGTCCACCAACAAGCGATTTCCAGGTGACAGTTGACCAAGCGCGCGGGCGGCCTCGCTGTAGTCTCGTACTTCGATGCCATCCTGGCGCAGCGCCTGACGAAGGGGCTCATCGACTTTTGCCGAGGCGATGAAAAGCTGCGCACGCTGCGCATCGATCAGGGCAAACGCCAGAAACACCGGATTGTAGGACACATCACTGCCGCGCAAGTTGAACAACCAGGCAATGTCATCCAAGGTGGCGATGAAATGACTGTCCGCGCCTTTAGCCTGCATCGCCTGCCGCACCCGTGCCAGCTTCTGCGCACGGCCCACCACCGCGTATGGCGCAAGATGTGAGTACACCGGGCTGGACGGTAGCGCCGGCCGGTCGCTCCAGACGCGGCCCAGCAGATCCTGGTCAGTCACCAGCCTTGCGCCTCGTTGGCCAAGGCGCTCTCGCAATTGGCGCGCCGAAGCCAAGGCCATCGCACGACCATCCACACCGGCGCAACCTTGTGGTTGAACCTGTTCAGCCAACCAGTCCAGCGCGCCCGGCTGCCCGGGTGACAATTTCATCAATTCGATGCCGCTACCTGCCAGCTCTCGCTCAGCCTGCTCCCAATAGCGGCTATCGACCCATAGCCCGGCAAACTGCTGGGTGATGATCAGGGTGCCAACCGAACCGGTGAAGCCCGACAGCCATTGGCGACCTTGCCAATACCCTGGCAGATACTCGGAAAGATGAGGGTCGGCCGATGGAACCAGCAGGGCATCAAGCTCTTCTGCGGCCATGGTCGCACGCATCGCGGCAAGACGCTGGGCCGTGGTCTGTTGGGGAGTGGTGTGCACGATCATGCCCTTTTCTGTGGCGACATCGGTTATGCCTGAGCAATTGATGATGGAATAGCTACCCGCGTACTGCAATCAGCAATTGCTGGGCTACACGCCTCTGGGAAAGGTCCTACGCCGGACTGTACCGCCGATCCTGCCATGCTGAACTTAACCAAGGTCCCGGATTCATAGGCAGTACAGTCTCCCTGCAAGGCGGATCGCCATGCCCAATGCCTGTCAGCACAAACAAGGCGTCGTGATACTCGACACTCGCCCCCATACCCCCGATCACGAGCACGCCGTCTACCGCAAGCTATCGGAAGGCTTCGCACAGCTGCTGGGTTGCCCCGTGGTTGACCTGAACGGACCGCCAGAAGCGCACGCCTCCTATTACTACATGCTCACACAACCGTTGGTTGACCCGGCCCATCTGACAGCCCTTGGCATAGAGAGCGAGGCCGACTTTTTCGGCGGTGCCGTCGCCCACCCCTTCATGGCCACCAAAGCCATTTCGCATCCTCTGCCGCCAGGTGCTCCACCGAAGCCTGATTGGCCTGAAGCATTTGCGCGGCAGGCGTGCGAGGCGCTGCTCAAGGGCTACACCGTGTTTGACAAGGCCACCGCACGGCGCGCGGCTCAACTACTTTTGGTGGAGGGGCCCGCACGACTCAAACCCGTGCGCGCATGCGCGGGTCGAGGGCAAGTGGTGTTTTCTACGCTTGAGGAATTCGAACCCCTGCTCTGTTCAGTGGATGACGAAGAACTCATGACCTGGGGCTTGGTGCTGGAGCAGAACCTGAACAACGTCGAGACGTTCAGCGTCGGCCAGGTACGGGTTGCAGGATTGGTGTGCAGCTATTACGGCACACAACAACTGACCCAGGATCACCAAGGTATCGAGGTGTACGGCGGCTCTGACCTGACCTTCGTACGAGGAGGCTTTGCGTCTCTGCTGGGCGAGCCCTTGGAAGACAGCGTTCGCCTGGCGATCGAGCAGGCAATGGCTTATGACCAGGCTGCCGAACGACACTTACCTGGCTTCATCGCCTCACGCCGCAATTATGACATTGCCCGCGGCACCGACACCAAAGGTCAGATCCGCAGTGGCGTGCTGGAGCAATCCTGGCGGATGGGCGGTGCCAGCAGCGCCGAATTGCTCGCCCTGCAGGCATTCGCTGCCAACGGCCTGGTCAATCGAGTGCGCGCTAGCACCCACGAAGTGTTTGGCACGCCCGCGCTACCCGCGCACGCTACTCTCTTTTATCAAGGAAATGACAGTGAACTCGGACAACTCACCAAATACGCGCAGCTCCGACACGTTGGCCATTCAGAGTGAGACGATCGAGTTGCCGGTGAACGGGGATACCATCTGCGCGACCCTGGTCAGCCCCGGCAGCAAAATCCCCGGCATCCTGTTCGTCCACGGCTGGGGCGGTAGCCAGCAACGCGATCTTGCCAGGGCGCGGCACATCACAGGACTTGGCTGCGTCTGCATGACCTTCGATCTTCGTGGCCATGAAAAAACCCAAAGTCAGCGTCTGACAGTGACGCGAGAGCAGAATCTGCAGGACCTGCTGACGGCCTACGACCGGCTGGTCAGTCACCCCACCGTGGACGCCAACGCCATCGCCGTGATCGGCAGCAGCTACGGCGGCTACCTGGCCACCTTGTTGACATCAATGCGCCCGGTCCGCTGGCTGGCCCTGCGGGTACCGGCCATGTACTGGGACGAGGAGTGGAATACGCCCAAGCAGTCCCTGGACCGACAACGGCTCAATGACTATCGCCGTCGCCCCCTGGCGCCATCTGACAACCGCGCACTGGCCGCTTGCGCCGGGTTTGGCGGCGATGTTCTGCTGGTGGAGTCCGAGCACGATGATTACGTCCCCCACAGCACGCTGATGAGTTACCGCTCAGCCTTCAGCAGTGCCCACTCGCTCACCCACCGGATCGTCGACGGCGCCGACCACGGCCTGTCCACCGAAGAAAGCCAGAAGGCCTACAGCGCACTGCTGGCGGCATGGATCAGCGAAATGGTCATTGGTGCTCGCCTGGACCGCTATCCCCACTACGCGCCCTGGTACGCATGAAGCTCACACCATCTGGCAGTACAACGCTCCGTCAGGATGGCGAGCCAGACTCCGCAGCGCCGTGAAGGCAGTGAAGTTCACGGCGCTGGCATGATACTGCTGGAGCATGCTCAGAAACGACCCGTCCAGCACTTGCTCGATGGCCGCCTCACTGGCCTCCCGGTTGGTCCACTGCAGCGACTGCAACACACGGCAGCCATCTTCGCTGGCCTGGACACTGACCGCCCGCAGGTCTTCACAGCCTGCTGCCAATGACTCACTGCGCAGCACCAGTGCCTGGGCCAATGCCTGCTGAAAGACGACGGCGACCCGATATTCGATCATCTGGGTGTACCAGATGGCAGGGACACTTCCTGACATCAACAACCTCCTGACAAGGGATACACATCGCAATGCCCGGAAGGTTAAAACCTCAACCAATCTCGAGGTCAAGAGGTTCGCTGTCCATTTCAACCTGCCCTCCAGGCTGTGGTGCCACCACCTGCCGCCGAAACGCACTGGGGGTGACACCTGTAGCGCGCTGAAAGACCTTGCGAAACGCCCCCGGGTCCCGATAACCCACATCCCAGGCGATCTGGTCGACTGTCCTGCGCGTGAACTCCAGCAGACGTGCTGCCCGGCACACCCTTATCTGCTGACAGTACTCGGTAGGGCGCAACGCTGTGGCCAAGCGAAACCGCCTCAAGAACGTGCGTGGTTCCAGGCAGGCGCGCGCCGCCATCGCTGCGAGGTCCGCCGTGCGTGCGCCTGTAGCTTGTAACCAGTGCTGAACCTTCAGGACGGCTTCATCGCCATGATCGAGCAACGGGTTGAGGCGAGTACCGGGCAAAGCGTCAGGTACCGGTTCTACTGCCAGGAAGTTCGCGGTGTCGGCTGCAACGGTATTGCCCATAAATCGTTGCACCAGGCACAGGCCCAAAGTGGTCCATGCCATCAGGCCAGCGGAGCTGACGATATCGCCGTCATCGAGCAACGCCTGTTGAACCTCGGCCCTGGTGTGCGGGTAACGCGCCTCGAGTATCTGCACATGATTGCGGTGAGCGCATGCAGTGCGTCCATCCAGCAGACCACAGGCCGCAATGAAGAATACCCCGATGCACACGCAGGCCAGTACGGTGCCCTCCTGATGCAATCGGCACAAAGCCGAACGATGGCGAACCAAGCAGGCGTCGTCGGGAATGGCATGCAGGCTTGGCGGGATGATCAGAACACGCAGTCGAGCATCACTGGCATCCCCTAGTGGGGGCTCAGCCAGCAGCTCCCCCTCCGCACCCACACGCCATACGCTGATACGTACACGAGGCGCCTGGGCCGCACCCAAGGTGTCAGCCATGCGGTTAGCCACGGCGAACAGGTCTTGCAGGCCGTGGATCGCTGCCTCTTGTGCATCGGGATAGCGAAGCAGGCCAATCTCCAGAAAACGAGCCATGTCAGTTTTGCCCCGCATAGTGTCTTTCGCGCCGATTCACGCCTATCGCGCGACAGCCTATAACTAAGCAACCGCCAAAACCACTGCCCTTGGAGGCAACATGAGCACCCATGCACTGATCATCATCGATATCCAGAACGACTATTTCCCAGGCGGAAGGTGGCCACTGGAGGGCGCCGAGCGCGCCGCTGAAAATGCGGCCCGCCTGCTCCAGGCTGCGCGCGATGCGAAAGACTTCGTCGTGCACGTACGCCACGAGTTCGACAGCGCCGACGCTCCCTTCTTTGCCCCAGGCTCTTCGGGCGCAGCCATTCACCCGCGTGTTCACCCGTTACCTGGAGAGGCTGTGATTCTCAAGCACAAGGTCAACGCTTTTCTCTCGACCGATCTTGCGCCGACGCTCGAACGCCAGGGTATCAAGTCGCTGACCGTCGTGGGCAGCATGAGCCACATGTGCATCGATGCGGCGGTGCGCGCAGCAGCCGACCTCGGGTATGTCGTCACGGTCGCCCATGATGCCTGCGCCACCCTGGCCCTGGAGTTCAACGGGAAATGGGTACCTGCTGCACAGGTGCATGACGCATCGATGGCGGCCCTGGCGTTCGCCTATGCCTCGGTGCGCAGCACTGATGCACTGCTCGAAGAGACTGCCGGTCGCACCTGAGCGGCTTTCGGCCAGTACGGCCCTCAGATTACAACGTTGCGCACGAACTTCACTGCCGTCGCGCCATCGTTGCGATAGGCGTAACGGCAATTGCTGGCGAATACGTGAAAGCGGCCCTGCTCGAGTCGGTGCTCGACACCCTCGATGATCAGCGTCAGTACACCTTCGACCACGTAGATCTGCTCGCTCCAGCCTTCGGCATCCGCCTCGCTGCGATAGTGCTCGCCGACCGCCAGCGTCCATTCCCACAGCTCGACTTCACGACGGGCCATGCTGCTTGCCAGCAGGATGGCCCGGCTTTGCGGATGTTCACCCGCCCAGGCCAACTCTTCGATACGACCAGGGTTACGCTGGTCAGGCGCCTGGATCAATGTACTGAACGCCACCCCGAGCGCCTCGGCGATGAGGTCGAGCGTGGTTAGGCTGACATTTTTTTCGCCCGCCTCAATCGCCACCAGCATGCGACGACTGACACCTGAACGCTCGGCCAAGGTTGCCTGGCTGATGCCAGCCACATTGCGCAGCCTGCGAACGTTCAAGCTCACGTGTTGCAGCACCGAAGCGCGATGCGAAGTGTCGTTGTGCACTATATTGCTCATCCCTAGTTGTTGCGCAGTATACTGCCCACTTTGCGCCGATTGTGCGCCCTGTCCTACGAGCCTGCAACCGCATGAATCAGTCACGCCCGCAACGCCCCACGTTTTCGTTCCGTCTCAGCAAAGCCGAGTGGGTGCTGGTGTTCATCACCATGCTCTGGGGCGGTACCTTCCTGCTGGTGCACAACGTGATGGCCGTCAGCGGCCCCATGTTCTTCGTGGGTTTGCGCTTTGCCGCGGCTGCCCTGTTCGTCGGCATGGTCTCGGCGCGCGCCTTGCAAGGGTTGACCCTTGTCGAATTCAAGGCGGGCCTGTGCATTGGCGTGTTGATCATGTTGGGCTACGGCTTGCAGACCATGGGCCTGCAGACGATCAGCAGCAGCCAATCAGCGTTCATCACGGCGCTTTACGTGCCCTTCGTACCCTTGCTGCAATGGCTGGTACTGGGCCGGCGCCCGGGCCTGATGCCCAGCCTTGGGATCGGCCTGGCGTTCGTTGGCCTGGTGCTGCTTGCCGGCCCGCAGGCCGGTAGCCTGCACATGAGCGAAGGCGAGCTGGTTACACTGGTCAGCGCCATCGCCATCGCGGGCGAAATCATTCTGATCAGTCGCTTTGCCGGGCGCGTCGACGTTCGCCGCGTTACCGTGGTGCAACTGGCAACGGCCTCGGTGCTGGCATTCATGATGATGCTGCCTACCCAGGAATCGGTACCTGACTTCTCCTGGCTTTTGCTGAGCAGTGCGATTGGCTTGGGCCTGATGAGCGCGGTGATCCAAGTGGCGATGAATTGGGCACAGAAATCGGTATCACCCACACGGGCTACGCTGATCTACGCCGGTGAGCCAGTCTGGGCCGGCCTGGTCGGACGGATAGCGGGAGAACGCCTGCCGGGATTGGCACTGTTAGGCGGCCTGCTGATCGTCATCGCCGTGGTCATCAGCGAGTTGCGAGTGCGCCGCAGGCCAGAACCTGCTGATACCGAACTTGCACAGAATGAACGTCAACTCAAGACCGGTCTCTAAAGGTCCGACTGTCCTTTGTAAAAAACTGTTATAAAAAAACAGCCTGTCACAGCCCTTTTGTAGGATTCTGCGACAGGTTGTGTGTTGGTCGATGACCCGTCCGGCACGTATGATCCTTGGAAAACCTCTCAGAATAGAACTCTATGTCTTTGATAGTGCTATTGCTTCTGCCGTTCGTGGGCAGTTTGCTGGCAGCCGCGCTGCCGCACAACGCACGTAACGCCGAGTCCATACTCGCCGGGCTCGTGGCCTTGGTCGGCACCGTCCAGGTAGCACTTCTCTATCCACAGGTGGCCCATGGCGGTGTCATCCGTGAAGAATTCCTGTGGCTGCCCAGCCTCGGGCTCAACTTCGTGCTGCGCATGGACGGCTTTGCCTGGCTGTTCTCACTGCTGGTGCTGGGCATCGGTACGTTGGTGTCTCTGTACGCGCGCTACTACATGTCGCCACAGGACCCGGTGCCGCGATTTTTTGCCTTCTTCCTTGCATTCATGGGCGCAATGCTGGGGCTGGTGCTGTCGGGCAACCTTTTACAACTGGTGTTTTTCTGGGAGCTCACCAGCCTCTTCTCCTTCCTCTTGATCGGCTACTGGCATCATCGGGCCGACGCGCGCCGTGGCGCCTACATGGCGCTGATGGTTACCGGTGCCGGAGGCTTGTGCCTGCTGGTGGGGGCGCTGCTGCTCGGCCATGTGGTGGGCAGCTATGACCTGGACAAGGTCCTGGCTGCAGGTGACACCATACGCCAGCATGCGCTTTACCCAGTGCTGTTGCCCCTGATCCTGATCGGCGCCCTGAGCAAGAGCGCGCAATTTCCCTTCCATTTCTGGCTACCGCATGCCATGGCAGCACCCACGCCGGTGTCGGCGTATTTGCATTCGGCAACCATGGTCAAGGCCGGCGTATTTTTGCTGGCGCGCCTGTGGCCAGTGCTGTCGGGTACCGACGAATGGTTCTGGATCGTCGGGGGTGCTGGTGCGCTGACGCTGCTGCTCGGTGCTTTTGCAGCGATGTTCCAGAATGACCTCAAAGGCCTCCTGGCCTACTCGACCATCAGCCATCTGGGCCTCATCACGCTGTTGCTGGGCCTGAACAGCTCGCTGGCCGCCGTCGCGGCGGTCTTCCACATTCTCAACCATGCAACCTTCAAGGCGTCGTTGTTCATGGCCGCTGGCATCATCGACCACGAAAGTGGTACGCGTGACATCCGGCGCCTGAGCGGCCTGGTCCGGCTGGTTCCCTACACAGCCACCCTGGCCATGGTCGCCAGCGCCTCCATGGCGGGGGTGCCGCTGATGAACGGCTTCCTGTCCAAGGAAATGTTCTTCGCCGAAACCGTGTTCATCACTTCCAGCGCCTGGGTCGAAGCCATGCTTCCGGTGATCGCCACCCTGGCCGGCACTTTCAGCGTGGCCTACGCGCTGCGCTTCACGGTCGATGTGTTCTTCGGCCCCACCGCCCAAGACCTGCCGCATACGCCACACGAACCCCCGCGCTGGATGCGCGCGCCGGTCGAGCTGCTGGTGCTGACATGCCTGGTGGTCGGCATTTTCCCCGCCCAGTCCGTAGGCCCGTTGCTGGCCGCTGCGGCACTGCCGGTGGTAGGGGGTACGCTACCCGAGTACAGCCTGGCCATCTGGCACGGCTGGAATGCGCCTTTGATCATGAGCCTTGTGGCCATGAGTGGCGGCGTGGTTCTGTACCTGCTGTTGCGCAAGCAACTGCGACGGGGCCGCTTCCCCTGCCCTCCCGTGATGGGCCGATTCGACGGCAAACGCCTGTTTGAGTACGGCCAGGTGCAGCTGATGCTGATGGCGCGGCGCATCGAGCACCTGCTTACCAGCCGGCGCCTGCAGGCGCAGCTGTTCATGCTAGTGGTAGCCGCCTTCCTCGCCGGCCTGACACCCATGCTTTACAGTGGCCTTACCTGGGGCGAACGGCCCAAGATCCCGGGGTCAGGGGTATTCGTCGCACTCTGGGTGATCGCCATTGCCTGTGCGATCGGTGCGGCGTACCAAGCCAAGTACCACCGTCTGGCGGCCCTGACCATGGTCAGTGTGTGCGGCTTGATGACCTGTATCACCTTTGTGTGGTTCTCCGCGCCTGATCTGGCCCTGACCCAGTTGGTCGTCGAAGTGGTGACCACTGTCCTGATCCTTCTTGGTCTGCGTTGGCTTCCACGTCGTATCGAAGGTGTGTCGCCTCTGCCCGGCAGGTTCGACCGCGCCCGCGTGCGTCGCTTGCGCGACCTGCTACTGGCGGTGTTGGTTGGCGCAGGGATGGCCGTGCTGTCCTACGCCATGCTCACCCGCCCTACGCCCAATGACATCTCATCGTTCTACTTGAGCCGCGCGCTGCCACAAGGTGGTGGTACCAATGTGGTCAATGTGATGCTGGTGGATTTCCGCGGCTTCGATACCCTGGGCGAAATCACCGTGCTGGTCGCGGTGGGGTTGACGGTTTTCGCGCTTCTGCGTCGCTTCCGCCCACCCAAGGAAAGCATGCAATTGCCGACCCAGCAGCGCCAGTTGGCACCAGATGTCGTCACCGACCTGATCAACCCGCGCCACGCTGCCGATACCGCACTGGGCTTCATGATGGTGCCCGCTGTACTGGTGCGCCTGTTGCTGCCAATCGCGCTGCTGGTGTCGATGTACCTGTTCATGCGTGGTCACAATCAGCCAGGCGGCGGCTTCGTCGCCGGGTTGGTGACTTCGGTGGCGTTCATCCTGCAATACATGGTCGCAGGCACCCAGTGGGTAGAAGCGCAGATGCGCCTGCGGCCCTTGCGCTGGATGGGCACCGGCCTGCTCTGCGCAACCTTGACCGGTGGCGGCGCCATCGTGTTCGGCTACCCGTTCCTGACCACCCATACGGCGCACCTGCACCTTCCTCTGCTCGGAGACATCCATCTGGCAAGCGCATTGTTCTTCGACGTCGGTGTGTTCACCGTGGTCGTCGGCTCGACCCTTTTGATACTCACGGCCCTGGCCCACCAGTCGGTACGTGCCTATCGCCCGGCCAGTCCAGGCAAGACCCGTAAAGCAGGAGCCGCCTGATGGAAGAAGTGATCGCAGTGGCCATTGGCGTGCTTGCCGCCTCCGGGGTCTGGTTGGTGCTACGCCCGCGCACCTATCAGGTGATCATGGGCTTGTGCCTGCTTTCCTATGGGGTCAACCTTTTCATCTTCAGCATGGGCAGCCTGTTCATCGGCAAGGAGCCCATCATCAAGGAAGGCGTGACCCAGGACCTGTTGCACTACACCGATCCGCTGCCACAGGCCCTGGTACTCACGGCAATCGTCATCAGCTTCGCCATGACCGCCCTGTTCCTCGTGGTGCTGCTGGCATCGCGCGGCCTGACCGGCACCGACCACGTAGATGGCCGGGAGCGTGAGGAATGAGCGGCATGAGCCAACTGATCGTTGCCCCTATCCTGCTGCCGTTGATTACAGCGGCAGTCATGTTGCTGCTGGGCGAAAAGCATCGATTGATCAAGGCACGGCTGAACCTGCTGTCGACCTTCGCCGGTCTTGGCATCGCCGTCAGCCTGCTGCTCTGGGTGCGTACCCAGGGCCAGGCAGAATCGATCGGCGTCTACCTGCCGGGCAACTGGCCAGCCCCGTTCGGCATCGTGCTGGTATTAGACCACCTGTCGGCGCTGATGCTAACCCTGACCGGCATCATCGGGCTAAGCGCCCTGCTGTTCGCACGGGCACGCTGGGATGGCGCCGGTGCAAGTTTTCATGCGCTGTTCCAGATCCAGCTGATGGGGCTGTACGGCGCATTCCTGACGGCAGACCTGTTCAACCTGTTCGTGTTCTTCGAAGTGCTGCTGGCAGCTTCATACGGTCTTCTGCTGCACGGGTCCGGCCGCGCACGCGTGCGGGCCGGCTTGCATTACATCGCCGTCAACCTTTTCGCGTCGTCGTTGTTCCTGATTGGCGCGGCAATGCTGTATGGCGTGACGGGTACATTGAGCCTTGCGGACCTGGCCCTGAAGATTCCGCTCGTACCCGAGGCCGACCGCGGCTTGCTGCATGCAGGCGCAGCGATCCTCGCCATGGCGTTTCTGGTCAAAGCAGGCATCTGGCCCTTGAACTTCTGGCTCGTCCCAGCCTATGCGTCTGCCAGCGCGCCAGTGGCTGCACTCTTTGCGATCATGACCAAGGTAGGGCTGTATGCCGTGCTGCGGGTATGGACGCTGCTGTTCTCCGGGCAAGCGGGGGCATCGGCCCACTTCGGCGGGGATTGGCTGGTTTACGGAGGCCTGGCGACCCTGGCCATGGCGGCGGTGTCGATCCTGGCAGCGCAGCGCCTGGAACGCATGGCGGCGTTGAGTATTCTGGTATCGGCTGGGACCTTGTTGGGGGCGGTGGGCTTCTCACAATTGGCGTTGACCGGAGCAGCGCTGTTCTACTTGGTGAATTCTACCCTGGCCTTGTGCGCCTTGTTCCTTCTGGCCGAACTCATCGAGCGCTCGCGGTCTGCCAATGAGTTGCCATTGGACGAGGAAGAAGACGCCATGCCGGCCTTGCTGGAATCGCTTCACCCCCCAAAAGGCATCAACCTCGATGACAATCAGAAAGCCGTCATCGGGCAGGTCATTCCATGGACCATGGCATTTCTGGGCTTGAGCTTCATCGCTTGCGCGCTGCTGATCATCGGCATGCCACCGCTTTCAGGCTTCGTTGCCAAGCTCAACTTGATCAGTGCCCTGTTCAACCCCAACGGTCTGGGGGTTCCGAGCCCATACACACTGGGCGCCGCTGGCTGGGGCCTTGTGGCCTTGCTGGTCTTGTCGGGAATGGCATCGCTGATCGCTTTCGGACGCGTCGGCATTCAACGTTTCTGGAAACCCGAAGAGCGGCCCTCGCCGGTGCTCAGGCGTTTCGAATGCCTTCCGATCGTGATATTGCTGGGCCTGTGCATGCTGCTCAGCTTCAAGGCCGAGCCGCTGCTGCGTTATAGCCTCGACACCGCCGCCAGCCTTCAGGCGCCTGATGCCTATATCGATGCAGTCATGGCGGCGCAGCCGAAACCTGGCCCCACCTCGCTCGACGTTCAGGTGCAGCCATGAGCCGACTCTTTCCTGCCCCCCTGCTATCGGCATGCCTGTTCGGCCTGTGGCTGTTGCTCAACCTTTCGCTGAGTCCGGGTAACCTCATCCTGGCCGCTGTGTTGGGGACACTGGCTCCGCTGCTGATGGCGCCATTACGGCCGCAGCATGCCCACGTCCGACGGCCCTGGGTGATCGTCAAGCTGATCGGCCGGGTTGGGGTGGACGTCATCCTGTCCAACCTGCAGGTCGCTCGCGGCGTTCTGGGTGCTGGAAGGCGACCGCCTCGCTCAGGCTTCGTCCACATTCCCCTGGATCTGCACGAGCCCCATGGGCTTGCGGCGCTGTCCATGATCACGACGGTGATCCCTGGAACAATCTGGTCGGAACTGGCCCTGGACCGTAGCGTGCTACTGCTGCACGTATTCGATCTGGATGATGAAGCGGCATTCATCCAGCATTTCAAGGAAGTCTACGAACGTCCCTTGATGGAGATCTTTCAATGAGTGGACTGCTCGCCAACGCTGTTCTCGCCAGCTTGTTCATCTTTGCGCTGGCTATGTGCCTTACCCTGCTTCGGCTATTCCGAGGCCCTTCGGCGCAGGACAGGGTTCTGGCCCTGGATTACCTGTACATTCTGGCAATGCTGACCATGCTGGTACTGGGCATCAGGTATGCCAGTGACACCTATTTCGAAGGGGCCTTGCTCATTGCGTTGTTCGGTTTCGTTGGCTCCTTCGCCTTGGCCAAGTTCCTGCTGCGTGGTGAGGTGATCGAATGACCGAGGCACTCAATCTGCCGTTCTGGCTTGAGATGATCACAGCCATACTGCTGGTAGCTGGCAGCCTTTTCGCACTGATCGGTGCAATTGGCCTGCTGCGCCTGAAAGACTATTTCCAACGCATGCACCCCCCAGCGCTGGCCTCGACCATCGGGGCCTGGTGCGTCGCGCTTGGCTCGATCATCTACTTTTCATGGCTGAAAGAGTCATTGGTGCTGCACGCATGGCTGATTCCCGTGCTGCTGTCGATCACGGTGCCCGTGACTACGTTGTTACTGGCGCGCGCCGGGCTGTTTCGCAAGCGTCAGGCCAAAGAGCCGGTACCCGAGGAGGTCAGCAGCGGTCTGGACCGTGGCAATTGACCGCAGTTAGCCTGGTTGCTCACTCAACTGCTGCAGTGCGCGTCTGACCATGGCGACGTAATGAGGCGGGCCTTGGGTATACAATTGGGCAGCTACCCAATCCAACCATCGCCCGCGCATCGCTTCACGGGCTGCGAGCAGCCGCTGCGCCTCGGCCATGGCGCGCGCCTGGTGCTCACGGTGATAGCGTTCCCGTGATCCAGGCGCTTGTTCTGGCAGCGTCACTCGCTTGCCTTGAACGTCGTCAGCTCACCCTTGCGCCATTTAGCAACCTTGCCGGTTACGGCTTTCAACAGCTTGCCGAGCCCTTCCTGAATTTGCTGCTCGGCGGCAAACACCAGCATCACGCCATGGCCTTCACGCAGTACGACCCCCTCGCCTTCCGGGACCGATACGAACGCGTAGTCGCCTATCCCATACACATTGAGCTTGATATCGCGAAAGCGCATTTCCAGCTTGCCGCCTTCGCGGCTGGGCAGCACGGCGGCACGAAAATGATCGCCGACTTTCAACTCAAGGCGCTGCTTGTCGTCGACCACCAGCGCACTTTCCGTGTCGATCTCGGCCATGTAGAGGCCTTCGGGGTTTTGCTCGGTGACATAGACGAATCGACCCTGGAACAACTGGGCCAGTTTCCCGCGCAAATCGCCAAGGACGAACAACGCGTGTGTATCAAGAGTGCTGACTGCCAATGAAGTAATCCTCAACCGTTTACAACCCGCCCTCGCAGGAGCTCGCGAAGCACGGCCATTTCAAATCGATAGGCAATGAGATTAATAAAACGCTGGGCGACATGTCTGTGCCCGCTGACGATGCAGCGTGCAGGATTTTTTACTCTAACGGCCGGCGTTGTTGTCGCTTACATACCCTTGGGCCATGCCCAAGCGCTGCCGGCGTAACGTCTGACATTGCATGCCCATGAAAATGCGATTCCGGATGGGTGCATGGCCTTGGAGCCTGATGGCGGCTCACACACTATCATCGGCGGGATATCCGAAAACAGTGAAATCCTAGAGAGACGCCATGTTTTAACAGGCTTGCCGGTTACTGCGCAACTGCTCCAGGCGAATTGCATGGGGCGTTGCGGTTTGATGCCTGAAATGCAAAAAGCCCCACGAATCGCTCCATGGGGCTTGGCAACCTGAGCGGCTCAGGCCTGACGCTGATGGCGATCAAGCTGCTCGTGGCGCTCTTGTGCTTCGATGCAGTATTTGGTGGTTGGGCTGATCAGCAAACGCTTGAGACCGATCGGTTCACCGCTGTCGTCGCACCAGCCGAAGCTCTCGTCGGCGATACGGTCCAGCGCCATCTCCAGTTGGGGAAGCAGGCGCTGATCGCGATCGATGGCATTCACCAGCCAGCTACGCTCTTCTTCGACCGATGCTACATCGGCAGGATCCGAGGGGGTATCCAGGCCTTCGATGGTGGCACGGCTCAGCTCGATGCGTTCATGGGTCTCGACTTTCATTGCTTGTAGCAGCTGAGTGAAGAAGCTCAGCTGTTCAGCATTCATGTAGTCATCGGCCGGCATGGCCAGCAACTGTTCCTTGGTCATCGATTTCTCTATGAAAATAGGTGCATTTAGGCGATTCGTTTGCCGCCGACGCCTAGGCATCGGCAGCGGAATTTTTTCAAGCGCCAGTCGGCACTCTTCAACAAGGGGCGGCAGTCTAAGGCGCAGCGTCGCCTTGAGCAACAGCAAAATGGGGTGGCGTTGGCATTCGCTGCTTACAATCCGCCGGCCGGTGCTTGCGTCTGAAGGCCTAGGCGCGAGTTTGAGCAGCGCGGGTAGATTCGGGAACATGTTTACTGCAAGGCAACGGTAACCTTAGAAACTATAATGCCGTGCTACCTGGATGGCGATGAGGGAGCGCTTCGCACTCCATCGCGGGACAAGCCCGCTCCTACAAAGGGCGCTTCATATACATGCCATTTATAAGCCTCACTGTAATAATCAATTACGAGGCAGCAACCACTGTGTAGTGGTCAACTCATCCCGGACACGGTTTTGAGTTTTTCTTCTGCTTTCGCTGGAGCTAGTCCATCGTTGAACTGATGAGGCCGGATCCAGTTGTAATGGCCCATTAGGTATTGGCCAATGTCTCGTTGAGCTTGCTGCCCGGTCAGGTAGCCCGTGGTCGGTATCCACTCTGATTTCAAGCTGCGGAAGACTCGCTCCATCGGTGCATTATCCCAACAGTTGCCTCGGCGGCTCATGCTCTGGCGTATGCGGTAGCGCCACAGTCTCTGGCGGAACTGACGGCTGCC
>NZ_OCMQ01000021.1:0-15609 GCF_900230165.1 Pseudomonas sp. URMO17WK12:I9
GAGCAGACGCGAGTCAGAGCTGCGGTCAGAGTGGTCTTACCGTGGTCAACGTGGCCGATAGTGCCGACGTTAACGTGGGGAAGGGAACGATCAAATTTTTCTTTAGCCACGACAGTGAACTCCTAGCCTAAAGGGGCTGAATCAGCCTTGTTTTTTAATGAGAGCTTCGACGATGTTCGACGGAGCTTCAGCGTACTTGGAGAATTCCATGGAGTAGCTTGCGCGACCCTGAGACATGGAACGAACGTCGGTCGCGTAACCGAACATTTCCCCGAGCGGAACTTCAGCGCGGACGACGCGGCCAGAGACCGACTCATCCATACCCTGTACCAGACCACGACGACGGTTCAGGTCACCCATCACGTCACCCAGGTAGTCTTCCGGGGTTACAACTTCGACCTTCATGATCGGCTCGAGAACCACGCCGCCGCCCTTCTGGGCCAGCTGCTTGGTTGCCATCGATGCAGCGATCTTGAACGCCATTTCGTTGGAGTCGACGTCGTGGTACGAACCGTCGAATACCGTGGCCTTCAGGCCGATCAGAGGATAGCCGGCAACGACGCCGTTCTTCATCTGCTCTTCGATACCCTTCTGGATCGGGGCGATGAATTCCTTCGGAATCACACCACCAACGACTTCGTTGGTAAACACCAGACCTTCGGTGATGTTGCCTTTCTCGTCCACTTCCGGCTCCGAGAAACGGATCCAGCAGTGACCGAACTGACCACGACCACCCGACTGACGAACGAATTTGCCTTCGATCTCAACGTTGGACTTGGTGATCTTCTCGCGGTACGAAACCTGAGGCTTACCGATGTTGGCTTCGACGTTGAATTCGCGCTTCATGCGGTCAACGAGGATGTCCAGGTGCAGTTCACCCATACCGGAGATGATGGTCTGGCCGGTTTCTTCGTCGGTCTTGACGCGGAACGACGGGTCTTCCTGGGCCAGCTTGCCCAGTGCGATACCCATCTTCTCCTGGTCGGCCTTGGTTTTCGGCTCGACGGACAGGGAGATTACCGGCTCCGGGAAGTCCATACGCTCAAGGATGATTGGATGATCGGCGTTGCACAGGGTTTCACCGGTGGTCACGTCTTTCATGCCGATCAGAGCGGCGATGTCGCCAGCGCGCACTTCCTTGATCTCTTCACGCTGGTTGGCGTGCATCTGCACCATACGACCAACGCGCTCTTTCTTGCCTTTGACCGAGTTGATCACGGAGTCGCCGGAGCTCAGAACACCCGAGTAGACGCGAACGAAGGTCAGAGTACCTACGAACGGGTCGGTCGCGATCTTGAACGCCAGGGCCGAGAACGGCTCGTTGTCGTCGGCGTGACGCTCGTCTTTACGAACAGCCGGGTCTTCCTTGTCCAGATCCTTGTCGTCCGGGTTGATACCCTGGATGGCAGGAATCTCGGTAGGAGCAGGCAGGTAGTCGATGACGGCGTCGAGAACCAGGGGAACACCCTTGTTCTTGAACGACGAACCGCAAACAGCTGGAACGATTTCGCTGGCCAGGGTGCGCGCGCGCAGGCCTGCCTTGATCTCGTCAACGGTGAGCTCACCGCCTTCCAGGTACTTGTTCATCAGCTCTTCGTTGGCTTCAGCGGCAGCTTCAACCATGTTGTTGCGCCACTCTTCAGCCAGCTCAAGCATGTCCGCAGGAATTTCTTCCTCGCGGTAGGTGGTGCCCTTGTCGTCGTCGTTCCAGTAGATAGCCTTCATCTTGATCAGGTCGACCTGACCCTGGAAGTTATCTTCCGAACCGATGGCCAGCTGAACCGGAACCGGGGTGTGACCCAGACGGTTCTTGATCTGACCTACGACGCGCAGGAAGTTGGCACCGGCACGGTCCATCTTGTTCACGTAAACAACACGTGGAACACCGTACTTGTTGGCTTGACGCCATACGGTTTCGGACTGAGGCTCGACACCGGAGGTGCCGCAGAACACAACGACCGCGCCGTCGAGTACGCGCAGCGAACGTTCTACTTCAATGGTGAAGTCAACGTGGCCGGGGGTATCGATGACGTTTACGCGGTAGTTGTCGTACTGACCAACAGAACCTTTCCAGAAGGTGGTCACGGCAGCGGAGGTAATGGTGATACCGCGCTCCTGCTCCTGCACCATCCAGTCGGTGGTCGCGGCGCCGTCGTGCACCTCGCCCATCTTGTGGCTCAGACCTGTGTAGAACAGGATCCGCTCGGTAGTGGTGGTCTTGCCCGCGTCAACGTGGGCACAGATACCAATGTTACGGTAGCGGTTAATTGCTGTAGTACGAGCCATAAAGCCCTCGCAAAGTGATTGATGCTTGAATTAGAAGCGGTAGTGCGAGAACGCTTTGTTGGCTTCAGCCATACGGTGAACGTCTTCACGCTTCTTCACTGCAGCACCCTTGCCTTCGGCAGCATCCAGCAGTTCACCGGCCAGGCGCAGGGCCATCGACTTCTCGCCGCGCTTACGGGCGTAGTCTACGAGCCAGCGCATTGCCAGAGCGTTACGACGGGATGGACGAACTTCAACCGGAACCTGGTAAGTGGCACCGCCGACACGACGGGACTTAACTTCGACCAGCGGAGCGATGGCGTCGAGAGCTTTCTCGAAGATTTCCAGGGGGTCGCTGTTCTTGCGTGCTTTGACGGTATCCAGGGCACCATAAACGATGCGCTCGGCTACGGCCTTCTTGCCGCTTTCCATCACGTGGTTCATGAACTTGGCGAGAATCTGCGATCCGTACTTAGGATCGTCAAGGATCTCACGTTTTGCTGCTACACGACGTCTTGGCATGATAAGCCCTCAAACGGTCTTCAGGTTAGCCCGGGACCTGGGTCTACGACCCCCGCCCGACCTTACTCTTATCGACTCAAAAAAATGGATGTCTGCAAACGGCCGATTACTTCGGACGCTTGGTACCGTACTTCGAACGACCCTGGTTACGGCCTTTAACGCCCGAGGTATCCAGAGAGCCGCGAACGGTGTGGTAACGAACACCTGGCAAGTCTTTTACACGGCCGCCACGGATCAGGACGACGCTGTGCTCTTGCAGGTTGTGGCCTTCACCGCCGATGTACGAGGAAACCTCGAAACCGTTGGTCAGACGCACACGGCATACTTTACGCAGTGCCGAGTTAGGTTTTTTCGGCGTAGTGGTGTACACACGGGTGCACACGCCACGACGTTGCGGGCAGTTCTGCAGCGCAGGAACGTCGGACTTCTCGACCGAACGCTTACGCGGCTGACGTACCAGCTGGTTGATAGTTGCCATCTACTAGCTCCACTGATTGTCTTGCGACTCTATTGTCTTGCAAGAAAGCCAAAAATTGGCGAGACGGAGCCTCACCAAATTTAAGGGTACAAAAGTCTAAAGAGGATCTTGCACCCAGTCAAGACAAGGCCCCGGCCCTCCCCGCCCGATCATCGGCAACATTTCATGTCGCCGACGACCGTCCGGGGTAAACCGGGGCCCTGCCCTGTACTCAGTTACCGCTGGAGTTCAGTGCTTCGGTCAGTGCGGCTTCCACCTCACTGGCGCTCACACGCAGCGGCTTGTCTGCATCACGGCGACGCTTGCGCTCGCTGTGGTAAGCCAGACCCGTACCAGCCGGGATCAGGCGACCCACGACCACGTTCTCTTTCAGACCACGCAGGTAGTCGCGCTTGCCAGTCACGGCCGCTTCGGTCAGTACGCGGGTGGTTTCCTGGAAGGAAGCCGCGGAAATGAACGACTCGGTCGACAGCGACGCCTTGGTGATACCCAGCAGCACACGGGTGAACTTGGAGATGAACTTGTCCTCGCCGGCGAGACGCTCGTTCTCTACCAGTACCTGAGTCAGTTCCATCTGGTCGCCCTTGATGAAGCTGGAATCGCCCGACTCGGAAATCTCGACCTTGCGCAGCATCTGGCGCAGGATGGTCTCGATGTGCTTGTCGTTGATCTTAACGCCTTGCAGACGATAAACGTCCTGAATCTCGTTGACGATGTACTTGGCGAGTGCGCTGACACCCAGCAGACGGAGGATGTCGTGCGGATCGCTTGGGCCGTCGGAGATAACTTCGCCGCGGTTTACCTGCTCACCTTCGAAGACGTTCAGGTGACGCCACTTCGGAATCAGCTCTTCGTAAGGATCGCTACCGTCGGTCGGAGTGATCACCAGGCGACGCTTGCCCTTGGTTTCTTTACCGAAGGCGATGGTACCGCTGACTTCAGCCAGAATCGACGCTTCCTTCGGACGACGCGCTTCGAACAAGTCGGCAACACGTGGCAGACCACCGGTGATGTCACGGGTTTTGGACGTTTCTTGCGGAATACGCGCAATAACGTCACCGACACCGATCTGTGCACCGTCGGCCACGCCAACCAAGGCGTTAGCCGGCAGGAAGTACTGGGCAGGTACATCGGTACCCGGCAGGTACAGGTCCTTACCAGACGCATCCACCATCTTGATGGCCGGACGGATTTCCTTGCCTGCGGCAGGGCGATCCTTGACGTCCAACACTTCAATGTTGGTCAGGCCGGTGAGTTCATCGGTCTGACGCTTGATGGTGATGTTTTCTTCCATGCCCACGAAGGTCACGGTACCTTTGAGTTCAGTCACGATCGGGTGGGTGTGCGGGTCCCACTTGGCGACGATGGCGCCAGCTTCGACCTTGTCACCTTCCTTGACCGAAATCACAGCGCCGTACGGCAGCTTGTAACGCTCACGCTCACGACCAAATTCGTCGGCAATGGCCAACTCGCCCGAACGCGATACGGCAACCAGGTTACCGTCTGCGCGCTCAACCTGCTTCAGGTTATGCAGACGTACCATACCGCCATTCTTCACCTGAACGCTGTCAGCAGCCGAGGTCCGGCTTGCAGCACCACCGATGTGGAACGTACGCATGGTCAGCTGGGTACCAGGCTCACCGATGGACTGGGCGGCGATGACGCCGACCGCTTCACCGATGTTCACCTGGTGACCGCGCGCCAGGTCACGACCGTAGCACTTGGCGCAAATACCGAAGCGGGTTTCGCAGCTGATCGGCGAGCGCACGACCACTTCGTCGATGCTGTTCAGCTCGATGAACTCGACCCATTTCTCGTCTACCAGCGTACCGGCAGGAACGATGACGTCCTCGGTGCCCGGCTTGAACACGTCACGGGCGATGACACGACCCAGAACACGCTCACCCAGCGGCTCGACAACGTCGCCGCCTTCGATGTGCGGGGTCATGACCAGGCCTTGGTCGGTGCCGCAATCGATCTCGGTCACCACCAGGTCCTGCGCCACGTCTACCAGACGACGGGTCAGGTAACCGGAGTTCGCGGTCTTCAGTGCGGTATCCGCCAGACCCTTACGAGCACCGTGAGTCGAGATGAAGTACTGGAGTACGCTCAGACCTTCACGGAAGTTCGCGGTGATCGGCGTCTCGATGATGGAGCCGTCCGGCTTGGCCATCAGACCACGCATACCCGCCAGCTGACGGATCTGGGCAGCAGAACCACGCGCACCCGAGTCAGCCATCATGTACATCGAGTTGAACGATTCCTGGTCGACTTCATTGCCCTCGCGGTCGATGACCTTCTCTTTCGAGAGGTTGGCCATCATCGCCTTGGACACTTCGTCGTTCGCCTTGGACCACAAGTCGATGACCTTGTTGTACTTCTCGCCCTGGGTGACCAGGCCGGAGGCGTACTGACTTTCGATTTCCTTCACTTCATCGGTAGCCGTACCGATGATGCGCGCCTTCTCATCCGGAATGACGAAGTCGTTCACACCGATGGAAACACCGGAGATGGTCGAGTAGGCGAAACCGGTGTACATCAGCTGGTCAGCGAAGATGACGGTCTCTTTCAGACCAACCACGCGGTAGCACTGGTTGATCAGCTTGGAGATCGCCTTTTTCTTCATTGGCTGGTTGACGACATCGTAAGGCAGGCCAGCAGGTACAACCTGGAACAGCAGCGCACGGCCAACGGTGGTGTCGACGATGCGGGTGTTCTTGGTGACGCTGCCATCACGGTCTTTCACGGTCTCGTTGATACGAACCTTGATTTTCGCGTGCAGGGCAGCTTCGCCAGCGCGGAATACGCGGTCGACTTCCTGCAGGTCGGCAAAGACACGACCCTCGCCCTTGGCGTTGATGGCCTCACGGGTCATGTAGTACAGACCCAGTACGACGTCCTGCGACGGAACGATGATTGGCTCACCGTTGGCTGGCGACAGGATGTTGTTGGTCGACATCATCAGCGCACGCGCTTCGAGCTGAGCTTCCAGCGTCAGCGGCACGTGAACGGCCATCTGGTCACCGTCGAAGTCGGCGTTGTACGCAGCGCAGACCAGCGGGTGGAGCTGGATGGCCTTGCCTTCGATCAGGACCGGCTCGAATGCCTGGATACCCAGACGGTGCAGGGTCGGTGCACGGTTCAGCAATACGGGGTGCTCGCGAATCACTTCGGCGAGAACGTCCCACACCTCTGGCAGCTCGCGCTCGACCATCTTCTTGGCAGCCTTGATGGTGGTCGCCAGACCACGCATTTCCAGCTTGCCGAAAATGAACGGCTTGAACAGCTCCAGGGCCATTTTCTTCGGCAGACCGCACTGGTGCAGACGCAGGGTCGGGCCTACGGTAATGACCGAACGACCGGAGTAGTCCACACGCTTACCGAGCAGGTTCTGACGGAAGCGACCTTGCTTACCTTTGATCATGTCGGCCAGGGACTTCAGCGGACGCTTGTTCGAGCCAGTGATGGCGCGACCGCGACGGCCGTTGTCCAGCAGGGCGTCGACCGCTTCCTGCAGCATACGCTTTTCGTTGCGCACGATGATGTCCGGCGCCGATAGATCCAGCAGGCGCTTGAGACGGTTGTTACGGTTGATCACCCGACGGTACAGGTCGTTCAGGTCGGAGGTCGCGAAGCGGCCGCCATCCAACGGTACCAGCGGACGCAGGTCCGGCGGCAGCACTGGCAGGACGGTCAGGACCATCCACTCAGGCAGGTTGCCGGAGCCCTGGAAGGCTTCCATGAGCTTCAGGCGCTTGGACAGCTTCTTGATCTTGGTTTCCGAGTTGGTCTGCGGAATCTCTTCACGCAGGCGACCGATCTCGTGCTCCAGGTCGATAGCGTGCAGCAGCTCGCGGACAGCCTCGGCACCCATGCGGGCGTCGAAGTCGTCACCGAACTCTTCCAGCGCTTCGAAGTACTGCTCGTCGTTGAGCAGCTGGCCTTTTTCAAGCGTAGTCATACCTGGATCGATAACGACGTAGCTCTCGAAGTAGAGCACGCGCTCGATATCACGCAGGGTCATGTCCATCAGCAAGCCGATACGGGACGGCAGCGACTTCAGGAACCAGATGTGTGCGACAGGCGAAGCCAGCTCGATGTGAGCCATGCGCTCACGACGGACCTTGGCGAGGGCAACTTCAACGCCGCACTTCTCGCAGATAACGCCACGATGCTTCAGGCGCTTGTACTTACCGCACAGGCACTCGTAGTCCTTGACTGGGCCAAAGATCTTGGCGCAGAACAGGCCGTCACGTTCTGGTTTGAACGTACGGTAGTTGATGGTTTCCGGCTTCTTAACTTCACCGAACGACCACGAACGGATCATCTCTGGTGACGCCAGACCGATGCGGATGGCGTCGAACTCTTCGACTTGACCCTGGTTTTTCAGCAAATTCAGTAGGTCTTTCAAGGCCTTTCCTCCTGGCGGAGCAGGGAGCGGGCACTGCCTGCCCCACTCCCCTTCACGTCACGTGTTATTCGGTTTCCAGATCGATATCGATACCGAGCGAACGGATCTCTTTGATCAACACGTTGAAGGACTCGGGCATGCCCGGCTCCATACGGTGATCGCCATCCACGATGTTCTTGTACATCTTGGTACGGCCGTTCACGTCGTCCGACTTCACTGTGAGCATTTCTTGCAGGGTGTATGCCGCGCCGTATGCTTCCAGCGCCCACACTTCCATCTCCCCGAAACGCTGACCACCGAACTGCGCCTTACCACCCAGCGGCTGCTGGGTAACCAGGCTGTAAGAACCAGTGGAACGCGCGTGCATCTTGTCGTCCACCAAGTGGTTCAGCTTCAGCATGTACATGTAACCAACGGTCACAGGACGCTCGAACTTGTTGCCGGTACGGCCATCGAACAGCACCATCTGGCCGCTCTCAGGCAGATCGGCCAGCTTCAGCATGGCCTTGATCTCGCTCTCTTTCGCACCGTCGAATACTGGCGTTGCCATTGGCACGCCTTTCTTCAGGTTGTGAGCCAGGGCGAGAATTTCTTCATCGCTGAACTCGTCGAGGCTTTCCTGACGACCACCGATCTCGTTGTAGACCTCGGTCAGGAACACGCGCAGCTCTGCGGCCTTGCGCTGTTCTTCGATCATGCGATCGATCTTTTCACCCAGACCCTTGGCCGCGAGGCCCAGGTGGGTTTCCAGAATCTGACCCACGTTCATACGCGAAGGTACACCCAGCGGGTTCAGTACGACATCGACCGGTGTGCCATTGGCGTCATGCGGCATGTCTTCGACCGGCATGATCACCGAGACGACACCTTTGTTACCGTGACGACCGGCCATCTTGTCACCCGGCTGGATGCGACGGCGGATTGCCAGGTAAACCTTGACGATTTTCAGAACGCCTGGTGCCAGGTCATCGCCCTGTTGCAGCTTGCGCTTCTTGTCTTCGAACTTGTCGTCCAGCAGTCGGCGACGGTCGACGATGTACTGCTGAGCTTTTTCCAGCTGCTCGTTCAGTGCATCCTCGGCCATGCGCAGTTTGAACCACTGACCGTGCTCCAGACCGGCGAGGACTTCATCAGTGATGACAGTGCCTTTTTTGAGGCCTGCACCACCGTCGACCACCTGACCATCCAGCGCAGAGCGCAGACGCTCGAAGGTCGCGCCTTCGACGATGCGGAATTCCTCGTTGAGGTCCTTGCGGATCTCGTCGAGCTGCATCTTCTCGATGGCCAGCGCACGGCTGTCACGCTCGACGCCATCACGGGTGAAGACCTGAACGTCGATGACAGTACCCTTGGTGCCGGTAGGCACGCGCAGGGAAGTGTCTTTAACGTCGCTGGCTTTTTCGCCGAAGATCGCGCGCAGCAGTTTTTCTTCAGGGGTGAGCTGGGTTTCGCCTTTTGGCGTTACCTTGCCGACCAGGATGTCACCAGCGCCAACTTCGGCACCTACATAAACGATACCGGCTTCGTCCAGCTTGTTCAGTGCAGCCTCACCCACGTTCGGGATGTCTGCAGTGATCTCTTCTGGGCCAAGCTTGGTGTCACGGGCCACACAGGTCAGTTCCTGGATGTGGATCGTGGTGAAGCGATCTTCCTGAACCACACGCTCGGAAAGGCAGATGGAGTCTTCGAAGTTGAAGCCGTTCCACGCCATGAACGCGATGCGCATGTTCTGACCCAGCGCCAGCTCACCCATGTCGGTGGACGGGCCATCGGCCATGATATCGCCGCGCTGCACCTTGTCACCTTTGCTCACCAGCGGACGCTGGTTGATGCAGGTGTTCTGGTTCGAACGGGTGTACTTGGTCAGGTTGTAGATATCTACACCTGCCTCGCCGGTTTCCACTTCGTCATCCGCTACACGGACCACGATACGGCTGGCGTCGACCGAGTCGATCACGCCACCGCGGCGGGCAACTACGCAGACACCGGAGTCACGGGCAACGTTGCGCTCCATGCCGGTACCTACCAGCGGCTTGTCGGCACGCAGGGTCGGTACAGCCTGACGCTGCATGTTCGAGCCCATCAATGCACGGTTGGCGTCGTCGTGCTCGAGGAATGGAATCAGCGACGCGGCGACCGAGACTACCTGCTTGGGCGAAACGTCCATCAGGGTGACGTCTTCCGGCGCCTTGACGGTGAATTCGTTCAGGTGACGCACAGCGACCAGCTCATCGATCAGCTGCTTCTTGTCGTTCATCGCGGCCGAAGCCTGGGCGATCACGTGATCGGCCTCTTCGATGGCGGACAGGAATACGATGTCGTCGCTGACAACGCCTTCCTTCACCACACGGTACGGGCTTTCCAGGAAGCCGTACTGGTTGGTGCGAGCATACGCAGCCAGGGAATTGATCAGACCGATGTTCGGACCTTCAGGGGTTTCGATCGGGCATACGCGGCCGTAGTGGGTCGGGTGTACGTCACGAACTTCGAAGCCAGCACGCTCACGGGTCAGACCGCCAGGGCCGAGTGCGGAAACACGGCGCTTGTGGGTGATCTCGGAGAGCGGGTTGTTCTGGTCCATGAACTGCGAAAGCTGGCTGGAACCGAAGAACTCTTTCACCGCCGCCGCAACCGGCTTGGCGTTGATCAGGTCCTGAGGCATCAGGCCTTCGCTTTCAGCCATCGACAGACGTTCCTTGACCGCACGCTCTACACGCACCAGGCCTACACGGAACTGGTTCTCGGCCATTTCGCCGACGCAACGTACGCGACGGTTACCCAGGTGGTCGATGTCGTCGACGATGCCTTTGCCGTTACGGATATCGACCAGGGTCTTCAGAACCTCGACGATATCTTCCTTGCTCAGCACGCCCGAACCTTCGATTTCGGTGCGACCGATACGACGGTTGAACTTCATACGGCCGACGGCGGACAGGTCGTAACGCTCGGCACTGAAGAACAGGTTGTTGAACAGGGTCTCGGCAGCATCCTTGGTCGGCGGCTCACCTGGACGCATCATGCGGTAGATTTCGACCAGAGCTTCCAGTTGGTTGCTGGTGGTGTCGATCTTCAAGGTATCGGAGATGAACGGACCGCAATCGATGTCGTTGGTGTACAGGGTCTCGATACGGACTACCTGTGCCTTGGCGACTTTGACCAGCAGTTCGGTCGTCAGCTCGGTGTTGCACTCGGCAATGATCTCGCCGGTTGCAGGGTGCACGATGGCCTTGGCAGTCGTACGGCCCAGGACGTATTCCATCGGCACGTCGAGCTGTTTGACACCGGCTTTTTCGAGCTGATTGATATGGCGCGCGGTGATGCGGCGGCCTTGCTCGACGATGACCTTGCCGTTTTCGTCATGGATGTCCATGACCGCGACTTCACCACGCAGACGCTGTGGCACCAGTTCCAGGCTGAGGTTCTCGCCGGAAACATGGAACACGTTGGTGGTGTAGAAGGTGTTCAGCACTTCTTCAGTGCTGTAGCCCAGCGCGCGCAGCAGGACGGAAGCCGGCAGTTTGCGGCGACGGTCGATACGCACGAATACGCAGTCCTTCGGGTCGAACTCGAAGTCCAACCAGGAACCGCGGTAAGGAATGATGCGAGCGGAATACAGCAGCTTGCCCGAGCTGTGAGTCTTGCCACGGTCGTGGTCGAAGAACACACCCGGCGAGCGGTGCAGCTGGGAAACGATCACACGCTCGGTACCGTTGATCACGAAGGTACCGTTCTCAGTCATCAGGGGAATTTCACCCATGTAGACTTCTTGCTCTTTGATGTCCTTGATCGCTTTGTTCGACGATTCCTTGTCGAAGATGATCAGGCGCACCTTGACCCGCAGTGGGACCGCGAAGGTCACGCCACGCAGGACACATTCCTTCACATCGAAGGCGGGTTCGCCCAGGCGATAGCCTACGTACTCCAAGGCAGCATTGCCGGAGTAGCTGATGATCGGGAATACCGATTTGAAGGCCGCATGCAGACCGACGTCGCGGAACTGATCCTTGGATGCTCCCGCTTGCAGGAATTCGCGATACGAATCCAGCTGGATGGCCAGGAGGTAAGGCACATCCATCACGTCCGGCAACTTGCTAAAGTCCTTGCGGATACGTTTTTTCTCAGTGTATGAGTAAGCCATCAGCGTTCCCCAGCTTGGTCACCTGCTTGTTTGGCTTCTCCCGGCGGGAGCAGCCAGAAAATCGTGCAAACCCTTGGTTTGCGCCACCCACATGGGTGTCTTGCAGCTTGTTATCGGGGCCGGCCTGACCGACCGCCAATAACGGAAAAAGGCCGGTGGCATAAGCCACCAGCCATCAGCCCTTTGCTCAACGCTCGGACTGGCGTCGCAAGGTCGAGATTACTTCAGCTCGACTTTAGCGCCTGCTTCTTCCAGCTTCTTCTTAGCGTCTTCAGCGGCTTCTTTCGAAACGCCTTCAGCTACAACCTGAGGAGCGCCATCGACTTTCTCTTTGGCTTCTTTCAGGCCCAGACCGGTCAGTTCGCGAACGGCCTTGATCACGTTCACTTTCTTGTCGCCAGCTTCAACCAGAACAACGTTGAACTCGGTCTGCTCTTCAACAACGGCAGCAGCAGCAGCTGGGCCAGCAGCGGCAACAGCAGCGGTAACGCCGAAGGTTTCTTCCATAGCTTTGATCAGCTCAACAACTTCCAGAACGGTTTTCTGGCCGATTGCTTCGATGATTTGCTCGTTAGTCAGGGACATGACTTAAATCCTGTATTGGGGTGACAGCCTACGCAGCCATCAAATTAAACGAATGATTTTGAAAGAGTTTCGCTTGCCTTAGGCAGCGGTAGCTTCTTTCTGGTCGCGAATGGCTGCCAGAGTACGAGCCAGCTTGCTGGTAGCGCCTTGGATCACGCTCATCAGTTTTGCAATAGCTTCGTCGCGGGTCGGCAGGGTAGCCAACACGTCGATCTGGTTCGCTGCAATGAAATTGCCGTCAAACGCAGCTGCCTTGATCTCGAACTTGTCCTGACCCTTGGCGAACTCTTTGAACAGACGAGCAGCAGCGCCCGGGTGTTCGTTGGAGAAAGCAATCAGGGTCGGGCCTTTGAACGCATCGTTGAGGATCGAAAATTCGGTGCCTTCAACAGCGCGCTTGAGCAGGGTGTTACGTACGACACGCACGTATACGCCAGCTTCGCGGGCCTCTTTACGGAGTCCGGTCATTGCGCTTACAGTCACACCACGGGCATCGGCCACGACAGCGGACAGAGCGACTTTGGCAGCCTCGTTGACTTCAGCGACGATGGCCTTCTTGTCTTCGAGTTTAATTGCCACGGGTTTACTCCTGGTTTTTACCGTTTCATCTGGCCGAAGCCGGATGTCGTTTTGGTGTCTGATTCGGTAACGAATCGGGAGCACCATCTGCGTGGGCTGGTGTTTTAAGGCTTGCGCCGCCTACGGTCTTGGATAGCCCCCGCCAGGCAGGGACCCCAATTTTTGCTGGTGGCGTGACAGGTCACACCACCATGTTCTTACACGTCCAGCGAGCTCTGATCGATGACCAGACCTGGGCCCATAGTGGTGCTCAGGGTAACGCGCTTGACGTAGATACCTTTCGAAGAAGCTGGCTTGATACGCTTGAGGTCAGCGATCAGTGCTTCAACGTTTTCCTTCAGCTTGCCGGCTTCGAAGCCGATTTTGCCAACGGAAGTGTGAATGATACCGTTCTTGTCGGTACGGTAGCGAACCTGACCAGCCTTGGCGTTTTTCACGGCAGTGGCTACGTCTGGAGTTACGGTACCAACCTTCGGGTTAGGCATCAGGCCACGTGGGCCCAGAACCTGACCCAGCTGACCTACGACACGCATGGCATCAGGCGATGCGATGACGACGTCATAGTTCAGGTCGCCGCCTTTCATTTCAGCAGCCAGATCGTCCATACCTACGCGGTCAGCGCCGGCAGCCAGAGCGGCTTCAGCAGCTGGACCCTGGGTGAAGACAGCAACACGTACAGTCTTGCCAGTGCCGTGTGGCAGCACGGTAGCGCTACGAACGACCTGGTCGGATTTACGTGGGTCTACACCGAGGTTTACCGCGATGTCGTAAGACTCGACGAACTTGGCGGCTGGCAGGGAAGCCAGCAGAGTTGCCGCTTCTTCGAAGTTGTAGGCCTTGCCTGCTTCGATTTTTTCGGCGATTGCCTTTTGGCGCTTGGTCAGCTTAGCCATTACACACCCTCCACGTTCAAGCCCATGCTGCGGGCAGAGCCAGCGATGGTGCGTACAGCTGCGTCCAGGTCAGCGGAAGTCAGGTCGGCTTGTTTAGCCTTGGCGATTTCTTCCAGCTGAGCGCGGGTAACGGTACCGACTTTAACGGTGTTCGGGCGAGCCGAACCACTGGTCAGGCCAGCAGCTTTCTTCAGCAGAACCGAGGCAGGGGTGCTCTTGGTCTCGAAGGTGAAGCTACGGTCGCTGTATACAGTGATGATCACTGGAGTCGGCAGGCCGGCTTCTTGACCCTGGGTACGGGCGTTGAAGGCCTTGCAGAATTCCATGATGTTCACACCATGTTGGCCCAGTGCTGGACCAACGGGTGGGCTTGGGTTGGCCTGGCCGGCCTTAACTTGCAGCTTGATGTAAGCCTGAATCTTCTTAGCCATGAGCTACTCCAATATCGGGTACGAACGCCTATTGGCTCCCCGGATGACTTGCGTTTTATCCCAGTGACGACAAAACCCCGCAGCACACAGGGCTGCGGGGTATGGGATGCTTCGTCCGCCTAGACCTTTTCGACCTGGCTGAACTCGAGCTCCACAGGCGTAGAGCGACCGAAAATAAGCACTGCAACCTGCAGGCGGCTCTTTTCGTAGTTAACCTCTTCGACACTACCATTGAAGTCTGCGAACGGACCGTCAATGACTCGAACCACTTCACCTGGCTCGAACAGCGTCTTAGGCTTCGGCTTGTCACTGCCGTCGGCAACGCGACGCAGGATTGCCTCAGCTTCTTTATCAGTGATGGGTGCGGGCTTGTCTGCCGTACCACCGATAAAGCCCATCACGCGCGGGGTATCCTTGACCAAGTGCCAAGTCCCTTCGTTCATTTCCATCTGGACCAACACGTAGCCCGGGAAGAACTTGCGTTCACTCTTGCGCTTCTGGCCGTTACGCATTTCAACGACTTCTTCGGTCGGAACCAGGATCTCGCCGAAACCGTCTTCCATGCCAGCCAGCTTGACGCGCTCGATCAGGGAGCGCATCACATGCTTCTCGTAACCCGAGTAAGCATGCACAACATACCAACGCTTAGCCACGGGGCACCTTTAGCCTACGATCAAGGAGACCGCCCAGCCGAGCAGGGAATCGAGCCCCCACAACAGCAGAGCCATAACCAGCACGACAGCCACAACAATCAGCGTGGTCTGGGTGGTTTCTTGGCGGGTCGGCCATACGACTTTACGAATCTCGGTACGCGCTTCCTTGGCCAGCGTAAAGAACGACTTACCCTTCGCGGTCTGCAAGGCAACGAAGCCTGCAACAGCAGCCAGAGCAAGAAGTGCGAGTACGCGGTACAGAATTGGAGCAGCGGAGTAATACTGATTACCCACTACACCAACAACCACCAAAGCCACTACAGCCAGCCACTTGAACAGATCAAAACGCGATTCTTGGGCTTCAGTTTTGGGGGTCATCGAGGAGGATCCTGTAAGAAGAAAGCCATCACACCGAGGTGAAATGGCAGGTCAGGAGGGAATCGAACCCCCAACCTACGGTTTTGGAGACCGTCGCTCTGCCAATTGAGCTACTGACCTGTAACGCTGTATCAGGCCGGCTATTATACCGGCCCAATCAAGTAAATCAACTACTTATTCAATGATTTTGGCTACGACGCCGGCGCCGACGGTACGACCGCCTTCACGGATAGCGAAGCGCAGACCGTCTTCCATTGCGATGGTCTTGATCAGGGT
>NZ_OCMQ01000012.1:0-118677 GCF_900230165.1 Pseudomonas sp. URMO17WK12:I9
CTTGACCCTGACCAGGTCTACCTCAACCGTTTCGAAACCGCCCAGAGCAGTCCTCGCACCTTCAGTGGGTGGCAGCACCTGGACCCGCCTGTCCAATCCTTCACACTGCCGCAGTTGGTCATGCACCGTTTCGACGTCCATGACCAGGATAACAGCGACCTGCTCAGTTACCTGACCGGCTTTTACAGTAATGGCCCTGGCCCCGGTTTTTATGACGAGCACAATGAGATCCGTCTGGAGCCCCAGGCTGTGCTCGAGGATTTCTGGCAAATCGATTTCAGTACCCAATTTCACCATCGGCTTCAGGCGTTTTGGCAAGAACATGCTGAGCACTATCGTGTACTGGCGAAAGTCAACTTCCTCGCCAAGGTGATCGAAATTTGCGCGGCCGACAGCAGCACGGCGCTGGCCCAGCATGTTCGCCGCGTCGCCACTGCGCTGACAGGTCTTGATATTGCATCACCCACATTGGAGCAACTTCAGGCGGTTGTACTGCCGGCCGCGGGTTATCGCGTGTGTACCTTCGACATTGGCGGGCACATTGCGAGCGACTTTCTGCGCATTGTGCTGGAGGATGGTTCGCAACTGCTGTACACCCCAGGTGAAACGGACGCACTGCATCTTTTCCCAACGCGCAAGGACCTCTACTGGTGGGTGTTGAACAATACCAACGAAGCCGAAAACCGGGCGCGCTTCGTAGCGCACTTTCCGTTGTCCAGCCGTGCCCAAAAAGATGATCGCCTTGGCCTCAATCACCTGATCGATCTACTGTTCTTCAATTGGGGCGGTGATGATCACGAGTGCCTCAATCAGCTCGATGCCACCCTGCCGGGCGATGCGTTCAGTCACCTGCGCGACGCCGCGCGCCAGCGCATGACCGACGACGCACAGTTCGCCCTGCGCAGCAACGCGGACCTGCGCAAACAGCTGTGGATCGGCTATCTCAAGGCGTTCGGCCAAGTAGCAGGGCCCATGGCAGCTGTCGACTGGCCGATCGCACTGGCTGTGGTCGGCGCAGGGCTTGCCGATATGGGGCTGAACATCGACCAGGCTGTCAACGGTCATACCACGAGCGAGCGGCAGGCCGGTGTGACCGGCGCGATCTTGGCGGCCATCGACACCTTGTTCAACGCCGCCATGCTGGCCGGTGCCGTAGGTGCAGGCGCCGAGGAAACGCTGATTGATCCACAGGTGCCTGAGGGCAGCACCCTGGCCGTTGAGCAAGAGGAGGCGGCCCCGGCGACACCCGCCGAAATTGAAGCCTGGGTCCCTGAGCCGTTCCGCCCGGTTGGCCATGAAGACCTGCTGGCACCTTTTGAAACCAACATCATCCTCAGCGCCCAGTCTGGGAGTGGCGGGCAGGAGGGTATCTATCTGCAGGATGGCAAGTTCTATACGCTGATTGACCAGCAACCCTTCGAGGTCCGTTATGTGCAGCAGATGGGCAGCTGGGTGGTCATCGACCCGCAGAATCCGTACTCGTTCTATCGCAACCTGCCCATCCATATGACAGCGGACGGCCAGTGGCAACCTCTACAGCGCTCAGGCTTGCAGGGTGGCGGATTGCCACGCAAGTTGCTTGGGGCCTGGGGGCGGCCAAGCAACGCAGCTGCTGTGCAGGCCCTGCCTGAAATGCCCTACGAGATTCCGCGTGAAACCCGTCCTCTGCTTGAGCATGCCGCCAATGCCCCGGTAGATGAACGCGCGCTAAGTGGAATCATGAGCAGCTTCGATGCTCAGGTAGAAGCGAGCTACCAGGCATTCCGTGCCAGCCGCGACGCACTTGCCACCGACGCCGTTGCCTATCTTGAAAATGTCATACCGCCCGCGCGGCCCGCAATAACGGCTATGCCTCGTGACGCCAGTGCCAAGCTGATCATCCGCAGCCTCTACCAGAACAGTGAAGGGCTGGTCATCGGTGAAAGCCATTCAGGGCTGGGCAGCAAGCAGTTTCTGATAGACAACATGCCTCTGCTCAAGCGCGAAAAGATCAAGGTGCTCTACCTGGAGCATTTCATGACCGACTTTCATCAGGCCGACCTCGATGTGTTCAAACGCTCGGGCAAGATGCCCGCCCGGTTGAGCACCTATGTGAATAATCTGGATGAAGGTCATGGGGTCGATCTGGCAGGCCGCTACTCGTTTCGCAACGTGCTGATTGCGGCGCAGAAGTCCGGCATCCGTATCCAGTCCATCGACTGCATGGCCAGCTACCGCCAGGCCTGGGACAACCCGCCATCGGCGGTGATCAGGCAGCAAATGATGAACTTCTACGCCCATGAAATCATCGAGGCGGACCAAGCGGTCCGAGGCCCAAGCCGGTGGGTTGCGCTGGTGGGAAATAGCCACGCCAGCGACTTTGAAGGCGTGCGCGGCGTAAGCGAACTTCAGGGCGCAATCAGTTTGCGCGTCGAGGACATTGAGGTAGGTATGCCCGGCGGTATCGGTGCCGACCCTGGGCTGGCGGCCATTGATTACGTCATGGAGGTACGCCGGGTCAAAAGCGATCTTCGCCTGCAAGTACCGATTAAAGCGGCGAAGCCGGTCGGTGAGGAAGTGGCGGCCATGCTCAAGCATAACGGTGCATTCACGTTCGAGAGCACCGATGGCCAGTTGCAGTTGGTGCATCGCAGCCGCACGGGTGGGTTGGTGTACACGCCCATCGTCCAGGAAGGTGAACGTTTTTATATCCAGCGGCCCGAGTGGCCATGGGTCAGTGAGCGACGGCTAGCAAGCCTGCGAGAGATACGTACCCTGCTGGAGCATCATGGGTTGCAGTATGTGCTGACGAGATGAGTCGATGCGCGGGAGGCGTGCATTTGGCCTACGCCTCATGGAGCGCCTGAACGGCACCCATGCCATGCGGATCATGCGATGAGCACTGACCTGGGCAAAAGACACGGGCATATCCACAGCGGGCACAAAAAAGCCGCTTTGGGTATGTCTGTTTGACAACATCCCTCAAAGCGGCGTTTTTGGATTATTTTCAAAACCCTGTGAAGGATCTTGATTATCTGGCTCCGCGACCTGGACTCGAACCAGGGACCCAATGATTAACAGTCATTTGCTCTACCGACTGAGCTATCGCGGAATGTGCACGTATCTTACTCAACAGCAGGGGTAAGTCAAGTCACCCCTGCGAAATCAATCAGTTACAGCACTTCAACGATGGCTTTGGTCACGACGTGGATATTGTTCTGGTTCAGCGCAGCCACGGCTATGCGGCCAGTGTCCAGCGCGTAGATACCGAACTCGTTCTTCAGCCGAGCCACTTGCTCCACGGTCAGGCCCGAGTAGGAGAACATGCCGACCTGGCGACCCACGAAGCTGAAGTCGCGCTTGGCACCGTAATGAGCCAGCAACTCGACCATCTGCTTGCGCATGCCATGAATGCGCTCGCGCATTTCTGCCAGCTCGGTTTCCCACATCTGCCGCAGCTCTGCGCTGTTGAGTACCGTCGCCACGATGGTGGCGCCATGGGTGGGGGGGTTGGAGTAGGTGGTACGAATAACCCGCTTGACCTGGGACAGCACGCGCGTGCTTTCGTCTTTGGAGGCCGTCACGATCGACAGGGCGCCCACGCGCTCACCGTACAAGGAGAACGATTTGGAGAACGAGCTGGAGACGAAGAACTCAAGGTCCGACTCGGCAAACAGGCGTACGGCAAAGGCGTCCTCGTCGATGCCGTCTCCAAAGCCCTGGTAGGCCATGTCCAGGAAGGGCACATGACCTTTGGTCTTGACCACTTGCAGGACGTTCTTCCAGTCTTCCAGGTCCAGGTCCACCCCGGTCGGGTTATGGCAGCAGGCATGCAACACGACGATGGAGCCTGCGGGCAACGCCTCGAGGTCTTCGAGCATGCCTGCCCGATTGACGCCGTTGGTCGGGGCGTCATAGTACCGATAGGTATGAACCGGGAAGCCCGCTGATTCGAACAACGCACGGTGGTTTTCCCAGCTCGGGTCGCTGATGGCTACCACGGCCTCGGGGGATACACGCTTGAGGAAGTCGGCGCCGATCTTCAGTGCGCCCGTACCGCCCACTGCCTGGACAGTCACAACCCGGCCATCGGACAGCAACGGGGACTGGGCACCGAACAGCAGTTTCTGCACCGCTTGGTCATAGGTCGCGATGCCGTCGATCGGCAGGTAGCCACGCGAGGCATGCTGGGCGGCACGCTGGGTCTCGGCTTCGATCACCGCCCGCAGCAGCGGAATGCGGCCTTCCTCATTGCAGTAGACGCCCACCCCCAGGTTCACCTTGTCGGTGCGTGGGTCGGCATTGAATGCTTCGTTGAGGCCCAGGATGGGGTCGCGGGGTGCCAGCTCGACAGCGGAAAACAGGCTCATTGTTACCTTGGCTCGGATAGGAGTGTAAGGGGAGGTATCCGCTCCAGCCGAATGCACTGAAGCGGGGCACAAACGGGGAGTCAGTATAGTGATCCGGTACGGTCACGGCGACACTGCGACGCCGCTTTTACGACTATTTGCGCAAAAAATTTTCGACCCTTGCGGCCTTTGCCCTGTCCACCGTAACACGGGGTCACCGTTGGGCCTTCAAAGCGTCCCCCGGCGTGCCCATTTGGGTATAGACTACTGGCTAAATTTACAGTGCAGCACCGCGAGGTTCGACATGTCCGAGTTCCAGCTCGTTACCCGGTTCCAGCCAGCAGGCGATCAACCAGAGGCCATTCGGCAAATGGTCGAGGGCATCGAGGCGGGGTTGGCGCACCAGACTCTGCTGGGGGTGACCGGCTCTGGCAAGACCTTCAGCATCGCCAACGTCATCCAGCAGGTGCAGCGCCCCACGTTGGTCCTGGCACCGAACAAGACGCTGGCGGCGCAGTTGTACGGCGAGTTCAAGGCATTCTTCCCCAACAATGCGGTGGAGTACTTCGTTTCCTACTACGACTACTATCAACCCGAAGCCTATGTGCCCTCATCGGACACCTTCATCGAGAAGGATGCCTCGATCAACGACCATATCGAGCAGATGCGCCTTTCGGCGACCAAGGCGCTGCTCGAGCGGCGCGATGCGATCATCGTCACCACCGTGTCCTGCATCTATGGCCTGGGCAGTCCTGAAACCTACCTCAAGATGGTGTTGCACATCGACCGTGGCGACAAGCTCGACCAGCGCGCGTTGCTACGCCGACTGGCCGACTTGCAGTACACCCGCAATGAAATGGATTTCGCCCGTGCCACCTTCCGAGTGCGTGGGGATGTCATCGACATCTACCCGGCCGAATCGGACCTCGAAGCCATACGCGTCGAGCTGTTCGACGACGAGGTGGAAAACATTGCCGCGTTCGATCCGCTGACAGGCGAAATCCTGCGCAAGTTGCCAAGGTTCACGTTCTACCCCAAGAGCCACTACGTGACGCCGCGAGAAACGCTGCTTCAGGCGGTTGAGGGTATCAAGGAAGAGTTGGCCGACCGGCTTGAGTACCTGCACAAGGCCAACAAGCTCGTGGAGGCTCAGCGTCTTGAGCAGCGTACCCGCTTTGACCTGGAAATGATCATGGAGCTGGGTTACTGCAACGGTATCGAAAACTACTCTCGCTACTTGTCCGGTCGTCCTGCCGGTGCGCCCCCACCTACGCTGTATGACTATCTGCCCGCCGACGCACTGCTGGTCATCGATGAGTCGCACGTCAGCGTTCCCCAGGTGGGCGCCATGTACAAAGGGGACCGCTCACGCAAGGAAACGCTGGTGGAGTACGGGTTTCGTCTACCGTCGGCGCTGGACAACCGCCCCATGCGCTTCGACGAATGGGAGAGCGTCAGCCCGCAGACCATCTTCGTGTCCGCCACGCCCGGCCCTTATGAAGAGGCGCATGCTGGGCGCGTCGTCGAGCAGGTGGTGCGTCCCACTGGCCTGGTCGACCCGCAGATCGAAATACGCCCTGCGCTGACCCAGGTAGATGACCTGCTCTCGGAGATCCGCAAGCGCGTGGCCCTGGGCGAGCGGGTGCTGGCCACCACCTTGACCAAGCGCATGTCCGAGGACTTGACCGATTACCTGGCAGACCATGATGTACGGGTGCGATACCTGCACTCTGACATCGACACCGTGGAGCGGGTCGAGATCATCCGCGACTTGCGCCTGGGCACGTTCGATGTCCTGGTCGGCATCAACCTGTTGCGCGAAGGCCTGGACATGCCCGAGGTTTCGCTGGTCGCCATCCTCGATGCGGACAAGGAAGGCTTCCTGCGCTCCGAGCGTTCGCTGATCCAGACGATTGGCCGGGCTGCGCGTAACCTCAATGGTCGGGCGATTCTATATGCCGACGCCATAACCGGTTCGATGCAGCGGGCCATTGACGAGACCGAGCGACGTCGAGAAAAGCAGATCGCCTTCAACGAAGCGCACGGTATCGTGCCCAAAAGCGTGGTCAAGGACATCACCGATATCCTTGAAGGTGCGACCGTCCCGGGCGCTCGCAGCAAGAAACGCAAGGGGATGGCCAAGGCGGCAGAGGAGAGCGCGCGTTACGAGGCCGAGTTGCGCACCCCAGGCGAAATCACCAAGCGCATCAAGCAGCTCGAAGACAAGATGATGCAATACGCCCGTGACCTGGAATTCGAAGCCGCCGCCCAGTTGCGTGACGAGATCACCCAGTTGCGAGATCGCCTGATCGCAAGTTGATGCCTGGCGGTCGGCATTCACCGCGCATCGATCAGGCGAGACCGCGCTGCATCCAAGCCACCCACGGTATGGCCTACCGTGGGCTCGGCATCATGGGGGGCCAGCTCAGGTTCACCGCATCGCTGGAGCCCGGTGCCTGCCACCTGCTAACATCGAGGCTTTGTTTCATCTTTCGTTCGAGACTCCCATGACCACCGTACGCACGCGTATCGCGCCATCGCCTACCGGCGACCCCCATGTCGGCACCGCCTACATCGCCCTGTTCAACTACTGCTTCGCCAAACAGCACGGCGGCGAGTTCATCCTGCGCATCGAGGACACCGATCAGCTGCGCTCCACGCGCGAGTCCGAGCAGCAGATCTTCGATGCGTTGCGTTGGCTGGGCATCGAATGGAACGAGGGCCCGGACGTGGGTGGCCCACATGGTCCGTATCGGCAGAGTGAGCGCGGTGAAATCTATGCCCAGTACGCCAAGCAGCTGGTCGACGCCGGCCATGCGTTCTATTGCTTCTGCACCGCCGAGGAGCTGGAGCAGATGCGCGCCGAACAGCAGGCCCGCGGCGAGACGCCTCGTTACGATGGGCGAGCGTTGCTGCTGAGCGCCGACGAAGTGCAACGCCGGCTGGACGCAGGCGAGCCCCATGTAATCCGCATGAAAGTGCCCGCCGAGGGCGTGTGCGTGGTGCCGGACATGTTGCGCGGTGACGTGGAGATCCCGTGGGATCGCATGGACATGCAGGTGTTGATGAAAAACGATGGCCTGCCCACGTACTTCCTGGCCAACGTGGTCGACGATCACCTGATGGGCATCACCCACGTACTGCGCGGTGAAGAGTGGTTGCCGTCGGCGCCCAAGTTGATCAAGTTGTACGAGTACTTCGGTTGGGAACAACCCAAGCTGTGCTACATGCCCCTGCTGCGCAACCCGGACAAGTCCAAGCTTTCCAAACGCAAGAACCCGACGTCGGTGACGTTCTACGAGCGCATGGGCTTCATGCCCGAAGCCATGCTCAACTACCTGGGCCGGATGGGCTGGTCCATGCCAGATGAGCGCGAGAAGTTCTCGCTGGCCGAAATGGTCGAGCACTTCGACCTGTCCCGCGTTTCGCTGGGCGGGCCGATCTTCGACATCGAGAAGCTCTCCTGGCTCAACGGCCAATGGCTGCGTGAGCTCCCTGTGGAAGCCTTTGCCCAGCGCCTGCAGAAATGGGCGTTCAACAGCGACTACATGATGAAAATCGCGCCGCATGTGCAGGGCCGGGTTGAAACGTTCAGCCAGGTGGTGCCTTTGGGCGGGTTCTTCTTCGAAGGCGCACTGAAGCTTGACACCAAGCTGTTCGAAAGCAAGAAATTGTCGGCCGATCAGGTGCGCCAGGTCCTGCAGTTGATCCTGTGGAAGCTTGAGAGCCTGCGTCAGTGGGAAAAAGAGCGCATCACCGGTTGCATTCAGAGCGTGGTCGATGCATTGGAACTGAAGCTGCGTGACGCCATGCCCTTGATGTTCGCCGCCATCACCGGGCAGGCAAGCTCGGTGTCGGTGCTCGATGCCATGGAAATCCTCGGCCCTGACCTGACCCGCTATCGTCTGCGTCAGGCCTTGGATTTGCTGGGCGGTGTTTCCAAGAAAGAAAACAAGGAATGGGAAAAGCAGCTGGCTACCATCGCTTGAGATGAGGCAGGCGGGCAGGCCGTCGTTCCCACGACGGTCGGCCGCTGCCGTGTGCAATGGATCCAGCGTTGCAGGCTGGTCTGGCCCGCCCGATAAACCGATATTGCGGGGCAGGGCGGTAAGTGATTGTTATCTGTGAAAAAACTTTTGGTTTTTTTGAAGATTTAGTTTGACAGGCCTGCACCTGGATCTTAATATGCGCCCCGTCCACAGCGATGAACATAAACGAAACGCCAGGCACCCAGCCAGCGTATCGGTTCAGCGTGACTCTGTGGGGCTATAGCTCAGCTGGGAGAGCGCCTGCATGGCATGCAGGAGGTCAGCGGTTCGATCCCGCTTAGCTCCACCAAATTCCTGTTGTCAGCCAATGGCTGACACGTAGAACGGGCACTAGCAGCACGTTCTTGAAGGTAAGAAGGTTCGTCCCCTTCGTCTAGTGGCCTAGGACACCGCCCTTTCACGGCGGTAACAGGGGTTCGAGTCCCCTAGGGGACGCCAGTTTCACACAAGCGATGTTTCGGCATGGCTGGGCCGCGAGGCTAGAAATCTGGGGCTATAGCTCAGCTGGGAGAGCGCCTGCATGGCATGCAGGAGGTCAGCGGTTCGATCCCGCTTAGCTCCACCAATTACTGCCAGGGTTTGCATTGCAGACTTTTGCGAAGGTTACGTCCCCTTCGTCTAGTGGCCTAGGACACCGCCCTTTCACGGCGGTAACAGGGGTTCGAGTCCCCTAGGGGACGCCACGTTTACCCGCGTTTTGCGGGACTTTAAAGGCTCATTCGCATATTGAATGGGCCTTTTGTTTTTTCTACTAAAAAATCCCTAACGCCGCTATCCCTTCTGGGGTGGACATTTCTGGTCCGCTCACTGCTAAATTCCCTTTTTGCCCCATGGGACATGAACATGAGCTGGGACCTGCCCACACCTTTCATAATCGACGTGCTTGTCGGCAGCGAAGACATCGATGGACTGGGGCATGCCAACAATGCCGTCTACGTCACTTGGCTAGAACGTTGCGCCTGGCGACATTCCCAACGCCTGGGGTTGGACCTTGCGGCGTATCGCCTGCTTGATCGCGCCATGGCGGTGGTCCGTCACGAAATCGATTACCTCGCCGCCGCTTACGAAGGTGACGAATTGGAGTTAGCCACCTGGATCGTCGACTGGGATCAGCGTCTGCGCATGACCCGACGGTTTCAGCTGCGTCGTGCGCGTGATGGGATGACCTTGCTTCGCGCCCGGACCACCTTTGCGTGTATCGAGCTGTCGACTGGCAAACCCAAGCGCATGCCTGCCGAATTTCTGGACGGCTACGGGCCAGCGCTGATGCCCGCCTGAAGCACGCCTAAATTTTGCTAGACTGCCGCCTTTTGCGCCGAGATCATTCCATGCAAATTGCCCTGGCCCCCATGGAGGGGCTGGTCGACAACATTCTGCGAGACGTACTGACCCGCGTAGGCGGCGTCGATTGGTGCGTCAGTGAATTCATCCGCGTCTGTGATCGCCTGCTGCCAGCCTCCTCGTTCCATAAATTGGCCCCCGAGCTGAGCAACGGCGCGCATACGGCGGCAGGCGTGCCCATGCGCGTGCAACTGCTGGGGTCCGACCCAGCGTGCCTTGCCGATAACGCTGCATTGGCCTGCGAGCTGGGCGCCCCGGTCATCGACCTCAACTTTGGCTGCCCCGCCAAGACGGTGAACAAGTCCCGGGGTGGGGCGGTGCTGCTCAAGGAGCCTGAGTTGCTCCACGCCATTGTCCGCGAGGTCCGGCGCGCGGTGCCTGCCGCGATCCCCGTCACCGCCAAGATGCGCCTGGGTTTCGACACCCCGGATGGGGCGCTGGACTGTGGCGTGGCCCTGGCTGAGGGCGGGGCGGCCCATTTGGTGGTACATGCCCGGACCAAGGTTGAAGGCTACAAGCCGCCCGCGCACTGGGAGTGGGTGGCGCGCGTGCAGGACGTGGTCAAGGTGCCGGTGTTCGCCAATGGCGAGATATGGACGGTCGACGACTGGCGTCGCTGCCGGGAAGTCAGCGGCGCTGAGCACATCATGCTGGGGCGTGGCCTGGTTTCTCGCCCTGACCTGGGTGTGCAGATTGCCGCAGCCAATGCCGGAACGCCCTACCAGGCCATGGGTTGGGAGCAATTGCTGCCGCTACTTCAGGCGTTCTGGCTTCAAGCCCAGGCCAAACTATCACCCCGATACGCCCCGGGACGAATGAAGCAATGGGTCGCCATGTTGACGCGCAGCTACCCTGAGGCCGTGCTGCTGTTCGCCGAGCTGCGCCGCGAAGATGACTGCGCGCGCATCGGGCGCTTGCTTGGCGTGGCGTCGACGGCAGATCAAGCGCAGGTGGCGTGACCACCTGGCACAGGCGAAATTTTTTTTTGCACGGCCCTTGAAAGCGCCTTGATGGACCTTATCTCTTGAGTACGCGATGCCGAATTCGGGTCGCGTAATGACTTACTTGCTGATATCTCAGGAGTTATGACCATGACTACCGCTTTCTCTCTTGCACCACTGTTCCGCCACTCCGTTGGTTTCGACCGCTTCAATGACCTGTTCGAATCCGCGGCACGTAATGAGGCTGGTAGCAGCTACCCGCCCTACAATGTGGAAAAGCACGGTGATGACCAGTACCGCATCGTGGTTGCCGCGGCTGGTTTCCAGGAAGAGGATCTCGACCTTCAGGTCGAAAAAGGCGTGCTCACCGTGACCGGTGGCAAGCGTGACAATGGCTCGGCAGAAGTGACATACCTGCACCAGGGCATTGCCCAGCGCGCCTTCAAGCTCTCCTTCCGCCTGGCTGACCACATCGAGGTCAAGGCAGCGGGCTTGGCCAACGGTCTGCTTAGCATCGATCTGCTGCGTATCGTGCCTGAAGAAGCCAAGGCCAAGCGCATCCCAATCAACGGCGAGCAACCCGCGCTGAACTGATCCAGCGCATCACCAAGAAGGGCACCCCAGGGTGCCCTTCTTGCGTTGTGCAGGCGCGCGGTCACTTCAGGGCGCTTGCAACAGTCGCCGGAACGCCTGTAGCGGCAAAGGCCGGCTGTGCAGGTAGCCCTGGTACAGGTGACACCCCAGTTTTTCCAGAAACGCCAGCTGTTCGGTCAGCTCTACGCCCTCGGCGATTACCGCAAGCCCAAGGCTAAGCGCCATGGCGACGATGGCGCGGACGATTTCAGCATCGTTGGGGTCTATCGTTACGTCACGGACGAATGTCTGGTCAATCTTCAGTGCATCGACGGGCAGGCGTTTGAGGTAGGTCAGCGAGGAATACCCCGTGCCAAAGTCGTCCATGGCAAACGTTACCCCGTGGCTTTGCAACTCCCGCATCTTGGCAATGGTGTCTTCCAGGTTCTGAATGACGATACCTTCGGTGATCTCGAGCTTGAGCAGTTTCCTGGACAACTGACTGTCGTCGAGGCTGCGCAGGACGCGGCCAACAAAATCTTTCTGGCGAAATTGCCGCGGGCTGATGTTGACGCACAGGCTGAAATCGTCGGCATCTATCAAGCCGTCGGCCAGCAGGTGGGCGCAGGCAACGCAAGCCTCATCGAGTACCCAATTGCCCACCTCCAGAATCAACCCGCTTTCCTCAAGGACCTGAATGAACTGGCCCGGCGACTGCTGGCCGAGTTGAGGGTGGTGCCAGCGCAGCAGCACCTCGGCACCGACGATCCGGTTGTCGCGGGCGTCGACCTGCGGTTGGTAATGCAAGGCCATTTCGCCACGGGCCAGCGCCAGGCGTAGATCACTCTCCATGCGCAGGCGTTCGCTGGCCGCCTTCTGCATGCTGGCATGAAACAGTTGAGTCGTATTGCGCCCGGAGTCCTTGGCGCGGTAAAGCGCGATGTCGGCGCGTTTGAGCAGGTCGGCAGGCGTTGTGCCGTGGTCCGGGATCAAGGCCACGCCAATGCTGGGGGTCACCTGCAGGCGTTGGCCGTCGAGTGACATGGGCTGGGCCAGCAGCGCGCGTAGGGTGTCAGCCAACTGGCGAACCGTATCCTCGACCTCATCACGATCGCCTTCCAGGCCGCTGAGCAGTACCACGAACTCGTCACCGCCCAGCCGTGCCACGGTATCCTCTACACGTACACTGGCCTCTAGTCTGGCCGTGATGATCTTGAGCACTGCATCACCGACCGGATGGCCCAGCGAGTCGTTGATGTGCTTGAAATGGTCCAGATCGAGGAAAAGCAGGGCGCCGCGCAGATTGCGCTGCTTGAGCAAGGCGATCTGCTGACCCAGCCGCTCCATCAGCAGAGCACGGTTCGGAAGATTGGTCAGCGGGTCGTGGTAGGCAAGGTGACGGATCTGTGCCTGGGCGTGTTTCAGTTGGCTGACGTCCCGCGCGGTCATCAGCAGGCACTGCACGTCGTTGAGCAGGATCTGCTCCACGGACACCTCTACCGTCAGGAGATCGCCGCGCTTGTTGCGCCCCAGCATTTCTCGGTGGTGTACCCGGCCATGCTCGCGCAGTTCGGCCAGCAGGGTGGTTCGCTGTTGCGCATCGGTCCAGATGCCGATGTCGAAAACGGTGCGCCCGACGACCTCGCCCGCCGAGTATCCGGTCAAACGGCAGAAACCGTCGTTGATTTCCAGGTAACGCCCGGTTGCGCATTCAGTGATGGTGATGGCGTCCGGGCTTGAGTGAAACGCCTTGGCGAATTTCTCTTCGCTGGATTTGAGCGCTGCCTCTGCCCGCTGTTGTTGGGTGATGTCGCGCAGCGTGGTGACGCTGCAGGGTTGGCCGTCCACTGTGATCAGGCGGCTGGAGATCAGGCAGGTCAAGGCGTCGCCACTGCGGTGATGGACGACCAACGCAACATTGCTCAGGGCCTGCTCGCGGATGACCCGTTCGATGCGGTGCGCACGCAGGGCCGATTCGGCCCACAAGCCTATTTCTTGGGCCGTGCGGCCGATCAACTGCTCGGTCGTCCAACCGAAGGTATGGGTGAAGGCGGGGTTGATCTCGATGAACTGTCCCGTGTCCTGGCGCGTGACGCAGATAGGGTCGGGGCTGACTTGAAACAGGCCGGCGAACTTTTCCTCCGAGGCACTCAGGCGAAGCTCGCGCTCAACCTGGTCGGTGATGTCGAGCAAGGTGCCGGCCATGCGCAGAGGGTTGCCGTGCTCGTCGCGGTACAAGCGCGCACGGCTTTCGATATACCGCGAAACGCCATTCTCCAACTGTACCCGGTAGGTGAACTGATAATTGCCAGCCGGCCCTTCGCGCAGGCTGCTGTAGGCCTTGCGCATGGAGAGGCGTTCCTGTTCCGGAACGCCTTCGAAAAACGCATCGAAGGACTCGTGAAAGGCTACTGGCGGCAGCCCGTGCAGCTGTGCAGCCCGGGCTGAGCCATAGAGCATGCCGCTGGGAATGTGCCAGTCCCACGTGCCTAGCTGCGCCGAATCCAGCGCAAGGTCAAGGCGCTCCTGGCTGTCCTTGAGGGCAAGATCCGCGCGCTTTCGCTCGGTGGTGTCGACGAAAGTACTGAGCTGATAGGTGGTGCCTTCAAGCTCGATGCCCTGGGTGCAAAGGATGCCGTCGTGGACCTTGCCGTCGCTGCCGCGAAACTGCACCTCCATGGTCAGCGGGCCGCCGTTAAGGCGCGAAGAATCGAGCATGTGCTGGCGTTGCGCGGCGTCGGCCCACAACCCCAACGCCACGCTGGTACGGCCGATGACCTGGCTGGCGGGCCAGGCGAATGTATCCTCGAAGTGCCGATTGACTTCGAAGATCATGCCGTCGTGACGTCGGGTCAACAAGATGGCATTGGGGCTCAGGTGGAAGAGGGTGGCAAGGCGCTTTTCAGAGCTCATCAGCGCAGTTTCCCGCTCGCGCTGGCGCGTGATCTCGCGTACCACCCCAATCATCTGCGGCCTGCCGTGCGGGTCGCAGGTCAGGCTGCCATTGATCTCCAGCCAATGCAGGCTGCCGTCTGGCCAGCGAATGCGGTGGCGCATGGCCCGCCCTACCGGTTCGCCATCGAACACCGCCTGGAACGCCTTGCGTGTTCGCGCGCGGTCCTCTTCGGCAAGCAGGTCCAGGTAATCGATGTCTCCGGGCAGGGCGCGCAGCGGGTCGAAACCGAACAGGGCCTGGGTGCCCCGGGACCAGCTTACCCGGCCGCTTTCAATATCCCAAAGCCACGCACCCAGGCGCGCACCATTCAAGGCGGCCAACAGCTGCGGCGCACTCTGCCAGGCCTGCTCCGACGCCTCGGGGTCTGCCGCATGGATTCGCGGCAGGCGCATGAAGCGGTTTGCTGATTTGGGCATGGTTACCAGACCTTTGGCATGGGGCACATCCTTGAAGGGGCCGGGCAGACGGCTGTTCAGACGCTTGCGGCATGGCCATCGAGCAGGGCCATGAACGCCTTGGCGGCGTTGGACAGGGTCCGCTCGGTGTGCAGAATGTAGCCTAGCTGGCGGGACAACCCAATGCCGGGCAAGGCGATGGGTGCCACCTGGTCGTCAAGCATCGTGCGCGGCAGCACGCTCCAGGCCAGACCGATCGATACCATCATCTTGATGGTTTCCAGGTAGTTGGTGCTCATGGCGATGTTCGGTGTCAGGCCTTGGCTTTCGAACAGACGCTGGACAATGTGGTGGGTGAACGTATTGCCTCCTGGAAACACCGCAGGGTGGCAAGACACATCGGCAAGGGTAACGGCGTCGTTGTTGGCCAATGGGTGCTCGGGGGCGGCTACGAAATCCAGCGCGTCCTGCCATACCGGTACCGCGTTGATCAGGGGGTGGGGCTCAGGTGCGAGGGTAATGACCGCCAGTTCGGCACGACCATGCAGAATCTCATCGTAGGCCTGTTCCGAATCCAGAAACTGAATATCCAACGCCACTGCCGGGTATTGGCGGGTGAAAGCCCGCAATAATGGGGGAAGGCGGTGCAGGCCGATGTGGTGGCTTGTGGCCAGGGTCAACCGCCCCCCCACTTCCCCTGACAAATTGGTCAGCGCCCGTCGGGTATCCTCAAGCACGTTGAGAATTTGGTAGGCCCTGGGAAGCAGTGCACGCCCGGCTTCGGTCAATGTCACCTCGCGGCCCAGGCGGTCGAACAACCGTGTGCTCAACTGCTGCTCCAGGCCAGCAATGCGCTTGCTGACGGCAGGCTGGGTCAGGTACAGACGCTCGGCTGCACTGGAAAAGCTGCCGGTTTCCGCAATGGCGATAAATGCACTGAGATTGGCCAAGTCCATTGGGAGAATTCCTTTCGGTTATCCAAAGGATAAAAATTATGAATTTGAGTTATTCACTCTAACCCCCTAGCATCGCCCATACAAGCCAAGGGGTCTTTGGCATAGAAAGACGCTGATGAGGAACAGTCTGATGGCTGGCAAAACGCTCTACGACAAACTCTGGGAAGCCCACGAGGTCAAGCGCCGTGATGACGGCTCGTCCTTGATCTACATCGACCGTCACATCATCCATGAAGTGACCTCGCCGCAGGCTTTCGAAGGGCTGCGCCTGGCCAAGCGCAAGCCATGGCGTATCGATGCCAACATCGCCACGCCCGACCACAACGTGCCGACCACCCCGGAGCGCAAGGGCGGGATCGAAGCCATTGTCGACCAGGTGTCGCGCCTGCAGGTGCAGACCCTCGACGAGAACTGTGATGAATACGGCATCGTCGAATTCAAGATGAACGACGAGCGCCAGGGCATCGTCCACGTCATCAGCCCCGAACAAGGCGCTACCTTGCCAGGCATGACCGTGGTCTGCGGCGACTCACACACCTCCACCCACGGCGCCTTCGGTGCGCTGGCCCACGGCATCGGCACCTCCGAGGTCGAACACGTACTGGCTACCCAGTGCCTGGTGGCCAAGAAGATGAAGAACATGCTGGTGCGCGTCGAAGGCCAGCTGCCGCCGGGTGTCACGGCCAAGGACATCGTCCTGGCGGTGATCGGCAAGATCGGCACTGCCGGTGGCAACGGTCACGCGATGGAGTTTGCGGGCAGTGCCATTCGCGAGCTGTCGATGGAAGGCCGCATGACCATCTGCAACATGTCCATCGAAGCCGGTGCCCGTGTTGGCTTGGTGGCCACCGACGCCACCACCATCGCTTATGTCGAAGGCCGCCCTTACTCGCCCAAGGGCGAGCAGTGGACGCGTGCTGTCCAGGCGTGGAAAGACCTGGTGTCCGATGAGGATGCCGTTTTCGATACCGTGGTCGAACTCGATGCCACGCAGATCAAGCCGCAGGTCAGCTGGGGTACCTCGCCAGAAATGGTGCTTGCCGTCGACCAGCGGGTGCCGGACCCGGCTGCCGAAGCCGACCTGGTCAAGCGTGGCTCCATTGAGCGCGCCCTGAAGTACATGGGCCTGAAGGCCAACCAGGCGATCACCGATATCCACCTGGATCGCGTGTTCATCGGCTCGTGCACCAATTCGCGCATCGAAGACCTGCGCGCGGCAGCGCAGATCGCCAAGGGCCGCAAGGTGGCGAGCAGCGTCAAGCAAGCCATCGTCGTTCCCGGCTCGGGCCTGGTGAAGGCTCAGGCCGAGCGTGAAGGCCTGGACAAGATATTCGTCGAAGCCGGCTTCGAATGGCGCGAGCCAGGCTGCTCGATGTGCCTGGCCATGAACCCGGATCGGCTGGAAAGCGGCGAGCACTGTGCATCCACCTCCAACCGTAACTTCGAAGGTCGTCAGGGCGCAGGTGGCCGCACGCACCTGGTGAGCCCGGCCATGGCCGCCGCGGCCGCCGTCACCGGCCACTTCATCGATGTCCGCGAGTTGATCCAAGGGAGCGCAGCATGAAAGCTTTCACTCAGCACATAGGCCTGGTTGCGCCGTTGGACCGTGCCAACGTCGATACCGACCAGATCATCCCCAAGCAGTTCTTGAAGTCGATCAAGCGCACAGGCTTTGGCCCCAACCTGTTCGACGAGTGGCGTTACCTGGACGTAGGCCAGCCCTATCAGGACAACAGCAAGCGCCCGGTAAACGAAGAATTCGTGCTCAATCATCCGCGCTATCAAGGCGCCAGCGTGTTGTTGGCGCGCGAGAACTTCGGTTGCGGGTCCAGCCGTGAGCATGCCCCCTGGGCCCTGGACGAGTACGGCTTTCGGAGCATCATCGCGCCAAGCTTTGCCGATATCTTCTTCAACAACAGCTTCAAGAACGGCTTGCTGCCGATCATCCTCAGCGATGAAGAAGTCGATGAGCTGTTCAAGCAGGTAGAAGCCGCGCCAGGTTACCAGCTGACCATCGACCTGCAGGCCCAGGCGGTGACACGTCCGGACGGCAAGGTGCTGCACTTCGAGATCGACGCATTCCGCAAGCATTGCCTGCTCAATGGCCTGGACGACATTGGCCTGACCCTGCAGGACAGCGATGCGATCAAGGCGTTCGAGGGCAAGCACCGTGCTGCGCAACCCTGGCTGTTCCGTGACGCCTGACTGAAGCGAACGCGCTCACCGGCCTGCTTGCCAGCAGGTCGGTGCAAGCTGGATCGCCCACGCTCTCTGGCGACAGCCTGTACCACTGCCGCCATGGTCGATCCCGTATCGGCAACTCCTCCATCACCAGGACATCCCAATGATTCGTACACAGCATACCGATGTGGTTCAGCGCCAATTTGGCGATCAGGCGGGTGCCTACCTCAGCAGCGCCGTGCATGCTCAAGGCAGCGAGTTCGCGCTGTTGCAGGCCGAGTTGCAGGGGCAGGGCGATGCACGCGTGCTGGACCTGGGCTGCGGGGCAGGTCACGTCAGCTTCCAGGTTGCGCCGCTGGTGGCGCAGGTGGTCGCGTACGACCTTTCCCAGTCCATGCTGGACGTCGTCGCCAACGCTGCCGCCGATCGCGCGCTGACCAATATCATGACCGAGCGTGGCGCGGCAGAATCGCTGCCATTTGCCGATGCGTCGTTCGACTATGTGTTCAGCCGCTACTCAGCCCATCACTGGAGCGACCTGGGCCTGGCGCTGCGCGAGGTGCGCCGCGTGCTCAAGCCGGGCGGCGTGGCGGCATTCATCGACGTCATGTCGCCTGGTAGCCCGCTGCTGGACACGTACCTGCAAGCGGTAGAAGTGCTGCGCGACACCAGTCATGTTCGCAATTACTCTGCTGCCCAGTGGCAGCGCCAGGTCAGCGAGGCTGGCCTGCGTGTTCGCAGTCATGCCCGGCAGTCACTGCGCCTGGAATTCGGCAGTTGGGTCGAGCGCATGCGCACCCCTGAGCCGATGCGCCTGGCCATCCGCGAACTGCAGCAAGCCATGGGCGAAGAAGTACGGCAGTATTACGAGATCGAGGCCGATGGCTCGTTCAGCACGGATGTGCTGGTGCTGTGGGCAGAACGTTAAGCCTTTTTCGGCGCGGCCCGATTCGCCGCGCTGCGTGAATGCATAGAGGAAAGCATGAGCAAGCAGATTTTGATTCTTCCGGGTGATGGCATCGGTCCTGAAATCATGGCCGAAGCCGTCAAGGTGCTGGAGTTGGCCAATGACAAGTACCAGCTCGACCTCAGCCTGACCCATGACGTGATCGGTGGCGCAGCCATCGACAAGCACGGGGTGCCGCTGGCCGATGAAACCCTGGAGCGTGCACGCCAGGCCGATGCCGTGCTGCTCGGCGCCGTAGGCGGTCCCAAGTGGGACAAGATCGAGCGTGACATTCGTCCTGAGCGCGGCCTGCTGAAGATCCGCTCGCAACTGGGGCTGTTTGCCAACCTGCGCCCGGCCATTCTCTATCCGCAGCTGGCCGATGCGTCCTCGCTCAAGCCGGAAATCGTCTCTGGCCTGGACATCCTCATCGTTCGCGAGCTGACCGGCGGCATCTACTTCGGTGCCCCACGTGGTCAGCGCGAGCTTGAAGGTGGCGAGCGCCAGGCCTATGACACCTTGCCCTACAGCGAAAGCGAAGTGCGGCGTATCGCCCGCGTCGGTTTCGACATGGCCCGGGTGCGTGGCAAGAAACTGTGCTCGGTGGACAAGGCCAACGTTCTGGCTTCCAGTCAGCTGTGGCGGGAAGTGGTCGAGAGCGTGGCACAGGATTACCCGGATGTGGAACTGAGCCACATGTACGTCGACAACGCGGCGATGCAGCTGGTGCGCGCACCGAAGCAGTTCGACGTCATGTTGACCGACAACATGTTCGGCGACATCCTGTCGGATGAAGCTTCCATGCTGACCGGTTCCATCGGCATGCTGCCATCGGCGTCGCTGGATGCCAACAACAAGGGCATGTACGAGCCCTGCCACGGCTCGGCGCCGGATATCGCCGGAGCAGGCATCGCCAACCCGTTGGCCACCATCCTGTCCGTGTCGATGATGCTGCGCTACAGCTTCGACCAGTCGGCTGCTGCCGAGGCCATCGAGCAGGCTGTCAGCCTGGTGCTCGACCAGGGCTTGCGCACTGGCGACATTTTCTCCGAGGGCTGCCGCAAGGTCGGCACGCAGGAAATGGGCGACGCAGTAGTCGCAGCGCTGCGGAATCTGTAATCTCTCTGGCCCGCCATCCCCAATCCCGATGGCGGCCCACTTTTAGCAAAGGTGTAGTTGCGATGAAACGTGTAGGTCTGATCGGTTGGCGCGGCATGGTTGGTTCCGTGCTCATGCAGCGAATGCTGGAGGAGCAGGATTTCGACCTTATCGAGCCCGTGTTCTTCACCACCTCCAATATTGGTGGCCAGGGCCCGAACGTGGGCAAGGATACCGCGCCGCTCAAGGACGCGTATTCCATCGAAGAGCTCAAGACCCTCGACGTGATCCTGACTTGCCAGGGCGGCGACTACACCAATGAAGTGTTCCCCAAGCTGCGCGAAGCAGGCTGGCAGGGCTACTGGATCGATGCGGCCTCGTCCCTGCGGATGCAGGATGATGCGGTCATCGTGCTCGACCCGGTCAACCGCAAGGTCATCGACCACCAGCTTGATGCCGGTACCCGCAACTTCATCGGCGGCAATTGCACGGTCAGCCTGATGCTGATGGGCCTTGGCGGGTTGTTCGAGGCCGGTCTGGTGGACTGGATGAGCGCCATGACCTACCAGGCAGCGTCCGGTGCAGGGGCGCAGAACATGCGCGAGCTGATCAAGCAGATGGGTGCCACCCATGCGGCGGTCGCCGAGGACCTGGCCAACCCGGCCAGCGCCATCCTCGACATCGACCGTAAAGTGGCCGAAGCCATGCGCAGCGATGCCTACCCGGCTGAAAACTTCGGCGTCCCATTGGCCGGCAGCTTGATCCCCTGGATCGACAAGGAGTTGCCCAACGGCCAGAGCCGCGAAGAATGGAAGGCGCAGGCCGAAACCAACAAGATTCTGGGTCGCTTCAAGAACCCGATTCCGGTGGATGGCATCTGCGTGCGCATCGGTGCAATGCGTTGCCACAGCCAGGCGCTGACCATCAAGCTGAACAAGGACGTGCCGATCGCCGACATCGAAGGCATGATCAGCCAGCATAATCCTTGGGTGAAGCTGGTACCCAACCAGCGCGAAATCAGCATGCAGGAACTGACCCCCACCAAGGTGACCGGCACGTTGAACATTCCGGTTGGTCGTCTGCGCAAGCTGAACATGGGTTCCCAGTACCTGGGGGCGTTCACGGTAGGTGACCAACTGCTGTGGGGCGCTGCCGAACCGCTGCGTCGTATGCTGCGGATCCTGCTGGAGCGTTGATACGGCCCCATCTGTACCCGAACCCGCGCTGCTCCCAGCGCGGGTTTTTTATTTTGAGGCGCGCGGTGAAGGTGGCAGGGGATACGAGGCTGCGTACAGGCAGGTGGCGACTACCTGCGACGGGTCGGCGTTGGCCTCGCTTGTGTAATGCGGGTAAAGTGCCGCTCCCGTTTCGCCAGAGGCAGCCTGCAATATGAAACCTTCATTCGATATCGCCGTCGTCGGTGCCACCGGCAGCGTCGGTGAGGCGTTGGTCCAGATTCTCGAAGAGCTGGATTTCCCGGTCGCCACCCTGCATCTGCTCGCCAGCATCGAGTCGGCGGGCAGCAGCGTGATGTTCGCCGGGAAGAAGCTCAAGGTACGTGAAGTCGAGGGGTTCGATTTCGGGCAGGTCAAGCTGGCGTTCTTTGCAGCCGGTGCCGCGGTCAGCCGCAGCTTCGCCGCCCGAGCTGTGCAAGCGGGCTGCACCGTCATCGACCTGTCCGGTGCCCTGGACAACGCCCTGGTTGTCGTTCCAGAAGCCAACGCCGAGCAAGTGGCGGGGCTCAAGCGGCCCGCGCTGATCACAAGCCCCTGTTCAGGAGCCGTGGCCGTCGCCGCCACCCTGGCCCCGATCAAGCATTTGCTGGACATCGAGCATGTTCAGGTGGTGGCGTCTTTGGCGGTATCGGCTCAAGGCCGTGAGGCAGTCAACGAGCTTGCGCGGCAAACGGCCGAGTTGCTCAATGCCCGTCCGTTGGAACCGCGTTTCTTCGACCGCCAGGTCGCCTTCAACGTGCTGGCCCAGGTCGGCAAGGTCGACGAACAGGGTCATACCGCCGTAGAGCGGCGGATGGTGCAGGAGCTGCGCGAGCTGCTGGGCCAGCCTGAACTGAGTATTTCAGCAAGCTGCATTCAAGTCCCGGTGTTTTTCGGCGATAGCTTCAATGTGGCGGTGCAGTGCCGCCACGCCGTGGATTTGTCGGCCGTCAACCAGGCCTTGGACGTGGCGGCAGGCATCGACCGGGTAGATCCGGACGACTATCCAACACCGGTTGGCGACGCAGTGGGGCAGGACGTGGTCTATGTTGGACGTGTACGCCATGGCGTTGATCAAACCCGGCAGCTCAACCTCTGGTTGACCACCGACAATGTGCGCAAGGGCGCGGCGCTCAACGCTGTGCAGGTGGCACAATTGTTGATTAAACACGGTCTGTAAAAGATACTGGCAGGCACTTTTGTCCTGCTCTGCCTGCACGTTTCGGGACGATCCATACAAGGGAAGAGTTCATGCTTCGAATCCGCAAACTGGTTCTGGCCATGGCAGCAGCCTCGGCGCTGTCCTCGGGCATGGCCAACGCTCTGGGCTTGGGAGAGCTGACCCTGAAGTCGGCGCAGAACCAGCCACTGGAGGCCGAAATCGAACTGCTCGATGTGCGTGACCTGACCGCGGCGCAGCTGGCACCAAGCCTGGCCCCGCCTGAAGAGTTCGCCAAGGCAGGCGTGAACTTCTCCAGCGCCTTGCAGGACTTGCGCTTTACGCCTGTGATCAACCCCAATGGCCGAAGCGTGCTTCGCGTGACCTCCAGCCAGCCCATGCCGGGGCCGGTGGTCAAGTTCCTGGTACAGGTGATGTGGCCTCAGGGCCGCCTGTTGCGTGACTACAGCGTCCTGTTGGATCAGGCCAAGGCCCAGGGCCCGCAGGCCGCAACGGGCACTGTCGCCGCTGCGACCACCGGCCCTGGCAGCTATACGACCCAGCGCCGCGATACCCTGTGGCAGATCGCGGCGCGCAACGCCCAGGGCGGGTCGATCCAGCAAACCATGATCGCGATCCAGGCGCTGAACCCGGATGCGTTCATCGGCAACAACATCAACCAGCTCAAGGTAGGCCAGGTATTGCGCCTGCCCGATCAGCAACAGATCCAGAGCATCGCCCAAGGTGAAGCCAATCGCGAGGTCGCCGAGCAGTACGCGGCCTGGCGCGAGGGTAGACGCCTGGGGCCACGTGCCCGCCAGCTCGACGCCACCCGCCGTGGTGCAGCAGACGCCGCACCCGCTGCCATCGCCCAAGGCGACAACCTGCGCCTGGTTAGCCCCGGCAACCAGCCGGGTACCGGTCAGGCCAAGGCGCTGAACGACAAGCTGGCAGTGGCGCAGGAAAGCCTGGACACCAGCCGCCGTGACAACGAAGAACTCAAAAGCCGCATGTCCGACCTGCAGAGCCAGCTGGACAAGCTGCAGCGCCTGATCGAGCTCAAGAACGATCAATTGGCCCGGCTGGAAGCTCAAGGTGCGGCTACCCCTGCGCCAGCAGCAGCGGTCCCTGGCGAACCCGGTCAACAGGCCCTGGCGCCTGCGCAGGCGGCTGTGCCTGTGACCGACCCGGTCCCGACGGCGAGCCAGCCGGCCGTTCCCGATCAACCCGTGATCGCGCCAGCGCCCTCGGCTGCGCCAGACGCCCAACCCGCGGCCGCAGACACCCAGGCGGACAGCAGCCTCGACGACGTACTGGCAAGCCGCTGGTTGCTATGGCTGATCGCCGGTTCTACCGTCCTGGTCCTGGCGCTGCTGCTCTGGCTGCTGGCGCGTAAGCGCAGGGCCCAACAGGAAGCCGAGAAGCATTTGCGCATGGCGCGCGCTCTGGAAGAGGAGCAGATCGAGGGTTTCGATCCAGAGGATGACAGCCTGGATGGCGTCGAAGTCGTGTCCCCGACCGTTACGCTCTCGCCAGCGGCGGTCGCCGCCTCGGCGGCAGCGGCAGCGGCCTCTGAAAAACCCGTTGCACAACCTGTGCGTGAGCCTGCGGCAGACCCTTATGGGCCCTTGTTGGCGCAGGCCGAGGTGTGCATTGCCGAGGGTCGCCTGAACCGTGCCACGGAGCTGCTGGAGCCTGCAGTTGCCAGCGCGCCCAGGCGCGATGACCTGCGCTTGAAATTGATGGAGGTCTACGCTCGCCAAGGTGATCAAAGCGCCTTCGCCGAGCAGGAGCGCCAGTTGCCGGCGACGGCGGTGAACACCGCAGAAGTGGCCGGCCTTCGCGAGCGTTACCCGGCGATGCTTGCCTTGGCGGCGGCCGGTGTGGGCGCTGCTGCCTTGGCTGCCAAGCTGGACGAGCAGTATGTGCAAGGGCTGCTCGATGATCAGCCGGTTTCATCACCTGCAGTGGCAGCGGAGCCGCAGGCTCAGGCCGCTGCCGATTCGGACGCCTTCGGGGATATTCCGACGCTCGATACTGCGCAGCTGGATGATCCGGCGCTGGATGACGATTTCGACTTGAGCCTGGACGAGCCTTCTCCCGAGCCCGCGACATCGGCTGCCAGCCCGACCACTGATGCGCTCGCTTCAGAGGCCCAAATGCAAGACCCGGCCGATGCAGACTTCGAAACCTTGCTGGCGCAAGCCAGCGCTGAAGCCACGCCAGCCCAGGATCTGTCCGATTTCGACCTGGACATCGGTGAACCCGAGGGGACGGGTGGTCGGGATGACGCAGCGCCCAGTGCAATCGATCCGGTACCGGCCTTTGATCCGGCCACCGATTTCGATCTGCCGGCCGATTTTGACCTCTCCCTGCAGGACGATTCGCCAGGCGCGCAACAGTTCGCCTCCGAACTCGATGACGTCAACGCCGAGCTGGACAAACTCTCGCAAAGTCTGGAGTCGCCCTCCCTGGAGCCGCACTTCACTGAAGAGGATGCCGCCGCGCAACCTGAACTCGAACCGATCGACGACCTGGATTTCGACTTCTTTTCGGGCGCCGACGAGGTGGCCACCAAGCTCGATCTGGCCCGCGCCTACATCGACATGGGCGATCACCAAGGCGCCCGCGACATCCTCGACGAAGTGGTCAAGGATGGCGATGAACGTCAGCGCGAAGAAGCAGAGGATATGCTTTCGCGTCTGGTCTAGGCCTTCGCGTGGAGCCCTTTGGTCGTAACCCGTGAACCCGATGGCAGCCCTGTACGGCTGCCATTGTCGTTATAATCCCCGGCATTTCGTACACCAACAGGTTGCAGATTCTTGGACATCATCGACACCGCCTCGGCCGAATCCGCTGCCGAAGGCTGCACGCGTATCGCCTTGGGTGTGGAATACAAGGGCGCCCGCTACCGCGGCTGGCAACGCCAGGCCAGCGGCGTGCCCAGTGTTCAGCAAGCCTTGGAACAGGCACTTTCCAAAGTGGCCAACGAGCCCATTTCAGTCGTCTGCGCCGGCCGTACCGATGCAGGCGTACATGGCTGTGGGCAGGTCGTGCATTTCGACACCCATGCGGTGCGTGACGAACGCGCCTGGACCATGGGCACTAATTTCAACCTGCCCCATGACATCAGCGTCGTATGGTCCAAGCCCATGCCAGCCGATTTCCATGCGCGCTTCAAGGCCTGTGCCAGGCGCTATCGCTACGTGATCTACAACGATCCGATTCGGCCTGCTCACCTGGCCGAGGAGGTGACCTGGAATCATCGTCCGCTGGACATCGAGCGCATGGCGCAGGCCGCTTCGAGCCTGCTTGGCACCCATGATTTCAGCGCGTTCCGCGCTAGCCAATGCCAGGCCAAGTCGCCGATCAAGCACATCTATCACCTGCGGGTTACCCGTCACGGGCAGATGATCGTGCTGGATATCCGGGCTACCGCGTTCCTGCATCACATGGTACGCAACATCGCCGGCGTGCTGATGGCTATCGGCGCGGGCGAACGGCCGGTGGAGTGGGCGCGTCAGGTGCTCGAGGGGCGGGACCGCCGCGAAGGTGGCGTCACGGCCCACCCCTATGGGCTTTATCTGGTCCAGGTGGAGTACCCGGAGGCCTTTGCGCTGCCCGAGCGTTACATTGGCCCGCACTTTCTGACGGGCTACGACGCATTGGCTGACTGACGCACGAAGCGCCATTTGCTAAGATTCCGCCTTTGACCGCGCAAACAGGTTGCTGTCCATGAGCATCGTTCGCAGTAAAATCTGCGGGATCACCCGCATCGAAGACGCACTGGCGGCTGCCGAGGCTGGCGCCGATGCCATCGGGCTGGTCTTCTATGCCAAGAGCCCGCGTGCCGTGACCGTACAGCAGGCACGCGCCATCATTGCCGAGCTGCCGCCCTTCGTGACCACGGTCGGGTTGTTCGTCAATGCCACGCGTTGCGAGCTGAGTGAAATACTCGAAGCGGTGCCACTGGACCTCTTGCAGTTCCATGGTGATGAAACCCCGCACGATTGCGCAGGCCATCACCGGCCGTGGATCAAGGCCTTGCGGGTACGTCCGGGTGACGACCTGAAGCTTGCGTGCCGGCAATATGCCGACGCATCCGGCATCCTGTTGGACACCTTCGTGCCGGGTATCCCTGGAGGCACGGGCGAAGCGTTCGACTGGTCACTGGTGCCTGCCGGCCTGGGCAAGCCGATCATTCTGGCCGGTGGTCTGTCGGCGGACAACGTCGGGCAGGCGATCGCCCAGGTGCGCCCGTACGCGGTCGATGTCAGCGGCGGTGTCGAGCAGGCCAAGGGCATCAAGGACGCGGCCAGGATCGAAGCATTCGTACGCGCGGTGAAACAGGCTTGAGCAGATGTGACGGCAGGCAGCGCGCCATCGTCCATAGCTATCTCAGCCCCATGGGCCAGCCGGCCCTGCGTGGGGCGGTCAACCGAATTGTTCAGGGTGGTGCGGCAGGGGTGATGAACCCGGGTTGCCGCATCACCTACGTTTCATAAGCATTTGAGCTCAAAAGGGCAGGGCAGGCCGGCTACGCTGGTCCCCTCCCGCCGATACTGGAGAAAGAAAGCATGAGCAACTGGTTAGTCGACAAACTGATCCCTTCCATCATGCGTTCCGAGGTGAAGAAGAGCTCGGTACCTGAAGGCCTGTGGCACAAATGCCCGTCCTGTGAGGCCGTGCTGTACCGTCCGGAGCTGGAAAAGACCCTGGACGTATGCCCCAAGTGCAACCACCACATGCGCATCGGCGCACGTGCACGCATCGATATCTTCCTGGATGCCGAGGGCCGTGCCGAGCTGGGCGCCGACCTGGAGCCGGTCGACCGGCTGAAGTTCCGCGACGGCAAGAAGTACAAGGACCGTCTGACCGGCGCGCAGAAGCAGACCGGTGAAAAAGACGCCCTGATCTCCATGAGCGGCACCCTGATGGGCATGCCGATCGTGGTCAGCGCGTTTGAATTTTCCTTCATGGGCGGCTCCATGGGTGCCATCGTCGGCGAGCGTTTCGTGCGCGCAGCCAACTATGCCCTGGAACATCGCTGCCCGATGGTGTGTTTCTCGGCTTCCGGGGGTGCCCGCATGCAGGAAGCGCTGATCTCGCTGATGCAGATGGCCAAGACCTCTGCGGTGCTGGCGCGTCTGCGTGAAGAAGGCATCCCGTTCATCTCGGTACTGACCGACCCCGTCTACGGCGGCGTGTCCGCCAGCCTGGCGATGCTGGGCGACGTCATCGTTGGCGAACCCAAGGCCCTGATCGGCTTTGCCGGCCCACGCGTCATCGAGCAGACCGTACGCGAGAAGTTGCCTGAAGGCTTCCAGCGTAGCGAATTCTTGCTGGAGCACGGTGCCATCGACCTGATCATCTCCCGGGGCGACCTGCGTCCACGGCTGGCGCGCCTGCTGGCCCAGATGACCGGCCAGCAGACCCCGGTCGAGGCCCTTGAGGCGGCTGCTGTCGCGTGATGACCCAACGGACCCTTGGCGAGTGGCTCGCCTATCTCGAGCAGCTGCACCCCTCTGCCATCGACATGGGGTTGGAGCGTTCGCAAGCGGTGCTGGCGCGCCTGGCACTGGGCAAGCTTGCCCCGCGTGTGGTGACAGTAACGGGCACCAACGGCAAGGGTTCGACTTGCGCGTTCCTCGCTTCGCTGCTGCGCACACAGGGGCTGAGGGTCGGCGTGTACAGTTCGCCGCACCTGCTGCGCTACAACGAGCGCGTGCTCATCGACGGCGTTGAAGCCAGCGATGCGCAGTTGTGCGAGGCGTTCGCAGCGGTCGAGGCGGCGCGCGGCGAAATCTCCCTGACCTATTTCGAGATGGGTACCCTGGCGGCGTTCTGGCTGTTCGAGCGTTCGCAGCTCGATGCGGTGGTGCTGGAAGTCGGGCTGGGTGGGCGGCTGGACACGGTGAATGTCGTGGACGCCGACATCGCGCTCGTGACCAGCATCGGGGTCGATCACATCGATTACCTGGGCGATACCCGCGAGCAGGTGGCTTTCGAGAAGGCAGGTATCTTCCGTGCCGGCAAGCCCGCGCTCTGTGGAGACCTCGATCCGCCCCAGCCGTTGCTCGACAAGGCCAGCGAACTGGCAGCTCCGCTGCGGTTGCGGGGCCGCGACTTCAACCTTCAGGTGGCCGAGCGTGGCTGGAGCTGGCACGGCACATCCGGCGAAGGTGAAAAAGTCGTCTTGATGGACCTGCCCCTGCTGGATCTGCCCATGGAAAACGCCGCCTTGGCCCTGCAGGCCTACCTGCTGAGCGGCTTGCCCTGGCGTCCTGCGCAGCTGCGCCAGGCACTGGTCGATACGCGCATCACGGGTCGCCTCGATCGGCGCGTGATCCACTGGCGTGGCGCTGCGGTTGAGCTGCTGCTGGATGTCGGGCACAACCCACATGCAGCTCAGTACCTGGCCCGGCGTCTGGCATCCAGGCCACTGGCTGGCCGGCGTCTGGCCGTGTTCGGCTTGCTGTGCGACAAGGACCTCGAGGGTGTGATCGCGCCCTTGCAGGCCCTGGTCAATGAGTGGGCCGTCACACCGCTTGCCACTCCGCGTAGTCGGCCTGCTGCTGAATTGGCACAGGCCCTGACGAACCTCGGCGCCACGGTGAAGTCTTATGCCAGCGTCGACGCTGCCCTGGAGGGGCAGTGCGCGAACGCCACGGCAGATGATCAGATCCTGCTGTTCGGTTCGTTTTTCTGTGTCGCTCAGGCGCTGGAATGGTTGCAGCGGCATCCCCAGGAGGGTGGGATAGATGGCAGTGCTGGATAAAGGAATGAAGCAGCGCATGATCGGTGCGCTGGTGCTGGTCGCGCTGGCGGTGATTTTCCTGCCAATGCTGTTTTCGCGGCAGGATGAAATGCGTGAGGTGCACGTCGATGCCCCTCAGGCGCCTGTTGCACCGTCGGTGCCTGAGGTAAAGGTCGACCCTGTTGCCGTGCCCGAACCCCAGGCCTTGCCAGAGCAAGCGGATCCGGCGCCGGTGGTGGTAGACGAGTCGTCCGCGCCAGCGCGTGCGCCCAGCCAGCCCATCACGCCGTCGCCGCAGGCCCAGCAGGCCCAACCTGCTCCGCCGGCCGTGGCCAAGGTAGAGCCCAAGGCGTCGGCCGCTTCTGCGCCAGCAGCAACGTCGACCAAGGCCGGCGCGCCGTCCAAACTGGACGCCAACGGCCTGCCGGTCAGTTGGTCGATTCAATTGGCGAGCCTGTCCAACCGGGCAGGCGCCGAGAAGCTGCAGCAGACCCTGCGTAGCCAGGGCTACAACGCCTATATCCGCGCAGCCGGTGGCATGAATCGGGTGTATGTCGGCCCGCTGATCGAGCGTGCCGACGCCGAGCGCACCCGCGATGCCATCAACCGCCAAAACAGCCTCAAAGGCTTCGTCGTGCGCTTCCAGCCGGAACGCAGCTGAAGGAGAGGGGCGGCATTGCCGTCCCGTCCCAGTCAGCGAGCATATTGGCGGTGCCCAGCAGGCTTGCTGTCCTGGCTGGGCGATCCACTGACATTCCGCTTACCCAAGCCCTCGTCGCTCTGGTAAAATCCGCCGCCTCAACGATCTGCAGGCAGCACCGTGGCATTTACCCTGGTTGATTGGGCGATCATCGCGATCATCGCCATCTCCACACTGATCAGTCTCAAACGCGGCTTCGTCAAGGAAGCCCTGTCCTTGCTCATCTGGATCATTGCCGGTGCGGTGGCGTGGATGTTCGGTGGCTCGCTCTCGGTGTACCTGGAGAGTTATATTCAGACGCCCTCCATGCGTGTGATCGCCGGCTGCGGTATCTTGTTTGTCGCCACATTGCTGGTGGGGGCGATGCTCAACTTTCTCATCGGCGAACTGATCCGTGTTACCGGCCTATCGGGCACCGATCGTTTTCTGGGCATGGTCTTCGGCGCCGCCAGGGGCGGCCTGCTGGTGGTGGTGGCACTCGGGCTGCTGAGCCTGGGGCCGGTTCAACAAGACGCGTGGTGGCAGGAGTCTCGCCTGATCCCACGGTTTCTACTGGTAGCCGACTGGTCCAAAAACCTGGTCGTGGGCTTCACCAGCCAATGGATGTCCAACGGAGCGATCAGCACACCGGCCGATCTTCCGTTCAAGGAGCAGCTGCTCGGGCCGACCCGGCCTTGAGCGCTATTCACTCAAGTTTCATCAAAGTAGGGGTTGCGTCGCATGTGTGGCATCGTCGGTATCGTCGGTAAGTCGAACGTCAATCAGGCGCTGTATGACGCGCTTACGGTCCTCCAGCACCGCGGCCAGGACGCTGCCGGTATCGTGACCAGCCATGACGGCCGGTTGTTCCTGCGCAAGGATAATGGCCTGGTGCGCGATGTGTTCCAGCAGCGCCACATGCAACGCCTGGTGGGGAGCATCGGCATCGGCCATGTGCGCTACCCTACAGCCGGCAGCTCGACCTCCGCCGAGGCCCAGCCATTCTACGTCAACTCGCCATACGGCATCACCCTGGCTCACAACGGCAACCTCACCAACGTCGAGCAGTTGGCCAAGGAGATCTACGAGTCGGACCTGCGTCACGTCAATACCAACTCCGATTCCGAGGTGCTGCTCAACGTATTCGCCCATGAGCTGGCCGTGCGCGGCAAGCTGCAGCCTACCGAGGAGGACGTGTTCGCCGCGGTCTCCCATGTGCACAGCCGCTGCGTCGGCGGTTACGCCGTCGTTGCCATGATCACGGGCTACGGCATCGTCGGTTTCCGCGACCCCAACGGTATCCGTCCGGTCGTCTTCGGTCAGCGCCACACCGACGAAGGTGTGGAGTACATGATCGCGTCGGAAAGCGTTGCGCTCGACGTGCTTGGCTTCACCCTGATTCGCGACCTGGCGCCAGGTGAAGCGGTGTACATCACCGAAGAAGGCCAGCTGTACACCAAGCAGTGTGCCCAGGCCCCGAAACTGCAACCCTGCATTTTCGAACACGTCTACCTGGCCCGCCCGGACTCGATCATGGACGGTGTCTCGGTGTACAAGGCGCGTCTGCGCATGGGCGAGAAGCTCGCCGACAAGATTCAGCGCGAGCGCCCGGATCATGGCATCGACGTGGTCATCCCTATCCCGGACACCAGCCGCACTGCCGCGCTTGAGTTGGCTAACCACCTGGGCGTGAAATTCCGCGAAGGCTTCGTCAAGAACCGCTACATCGGCCGCACCTTCATCATGCCGGGCCAGGCTGCCCGCAAGAAGTCCGTGCGCCAGAAACTCAACGCCATCGAGCTTGAGTTCCGTGGCAAGAACGTCATGCTGGTTGACGATTCGATCGTGCGCGGCACCACCTGCAAGCAGATCATCCAGATGGCGCGCGAGGCCGGCGCCAAGAATGTCTATTTCTGCTCCGCAGCACCTGCAGTGCGCTACCCCAACGTCTACGGCATCGACATGCCGAGCGCTCACGAACTGATCGCCCACAACCGTACCACCGAGCAGGTGGCCGAGTTGATCGGCGCCGACTGGCTGGTCTATCAGGACCTGCCTGACCTGATCGATTCGGTCGGTGGCGGCAAGATCAAGATCGAGCATTTCGATTGCGCGGTATTCAACGGTGAGTATGTCACTGGCGATATCGATGAAGCCTACCTTGACCGCATCGAGCAGGCCCGCAATGACCTGGCCAAGGTCAAGACCCAGGCAGTCAGCGCAATCATCGACCTCTACAACAACTGATTTCAGGGAGCGATGGCATGACCGATCAATGGGATGCCGGGCGACTGGACAGCGACCTGGAGGGTGTCGGCTTCGACACCCTGGCAGTGCGCGCCGGTCAGTGCCGTTCACCGGAGGCCGAGCACAGCGAAGCGCTGTTCCTGACCTCCAGCTACGTATTCCGTACGGCTGCCGATGCGGCTGCGCGCTTTGCCGGTGAAACCCCAGGCAATGTCTATTCGCGCTATACCAACCCGACCGTACGGGCATTCGAAGAGCGCCTGGCGGCAATGGAAGGTGCCGAGCAGGCCGTGGCCACCTCCACTGGCATGGCGTCGATTCTGGCCGTGGTCATGTCGCTGTGCAGTGCAGGCGATCATGTACTGGTGTCTCAGAGCGTGTTCGGGTCGACCATCAGCCTGTTCGAGAAGTACTTCAAGCGCTTCGGCTTGCAGGTGGACTACGTGCCGTTGGTCGATCTTGCTGGCTGGGAGCAGGCCATCCAGGCCAATACCAAGCTGCTGATCGTCGAGTCGCCTTCCAACCCACTGGCCGAATTGGTCGATATTGCTGCGCTCAGCGAAATCGCCCATGCCCGTGGGGCCATGCTGGTGGTGGACAACTGCTTCAGCACACCGGCCTTGCAGCAACCGCTCAAGCTCGGTGCCGACATCGTCTTCCACTCCGCAACCAAGTTCATCGATGGCCAAGGCCGTTGCATGGGCGGTGCAGTGGCGGGCCGCGCCGAACAGATGAAGGAAGTGGTCGGTTTCCTGCGCACGGCGGGCCCGACGCTCAGCCCCTTCAACGCCTGGGTATTCACCAAGGGCCTGGAGACGCTGCGCCTGCGTATGCGCGCACACTGCGAGAGTGCTCAGGCACTGGCGCAGTGGCTGGAGCAGCAGGACGGCATCGAAAAAGTGCATTACGCCGGCCTGCCGAGCCATCCGCAGCACGAATTGGCCAAGCGCCAGATGAGTGGCTTCGGCGCTGTAGTGAGCTTTGAGGTCAAGGGCGGCAAGGAAGGGGCCTGGCGCTTCATCGATGCTACCCGGGTCGTCTCGATCACCACCAACCTGGGTGACAGCAAGACCACCATCGCTCACCCGGCCACCACCTCCCATGGCCGCTTGACGCCGCAGGAGCGTGCGGCTGCCGGCATCCGCGACAGCCTGATTCGTGTGGCTGTGGGCTTGGAAGACGTGGCGGATCTACAGGCTGATCTGGCGCGTGGACTGGCGGCATTGTGATCGAAATTGGCCTCAATACGCCCGGCCATAACGGCCGGGTCGCTTTGGTCACCGGTGCCGCGCGCGGTATTGGACTTGGTATTGCCGCCTGGCTGATCTGCGAAGGTTGGCAGGTGGTGCTCAGTGACCTCGACCGCCAGCGGGGGGCGAAAGCGGCCAAGGCACTGGGGGACAATGCCTGGTTCATCACCATGGATGTAGCAGACGAGTCCCAAGTCAGTGCCGGGGTGTCCGAGGTGCTCGGGCAATTCGGCAGGCTTGACGCGCTGGTGTGCAATGCTGCGATTGCCAACCCCCACAGCCAGACGCTTGAAAGCCTGAGCCTGGCTCAATGGAATCGTGTGCTGGCAGTCAATCTCAATGGCCCGATGCTGCTGGCCAAGCACTGTGCGCCTTACCTGCGCGCGCACAATGGCGCCATCGTCAACCTGACGTCCACGCGGGCGCGGCAGTCCGAGCCTGACACTGAAGCTTATGCCGCCAGCAAAGGGGGCCTGGTGGCACTGACCCATGCGCTGGCCATCAGCCTGGGCCCGGAGATTCGTGTCAACGCCGTGAGCCCGGGGTGGATTGATGCCCGAGATCCCTCCCAGCGCCGTGCCGAGCCCTTGAGCGATGCCGACCACGCCCAGCACCCCACCGGTCGCGTGGGCACCGTCGAGGACGTTGCAGCCATGGTCGCCTGGCTGCTGTCCCGGCAGGCAGCGTTCGTGACCGGTCAGGAGTTCGTGGTCGACGGCGGTATGACCCGCAAGATGATCTACACCTGAAGGCCCTTGTGGGCAGGTAGGCAGAGGAGGGGACCGCAAGGTCCCTTTTTCATGTCCAGGCTTGGCTTGGGTCTGAATCAGGATGTGCTCGGCTTTGCACTGGGCACCGGCGACTTGGAAAAAAACTCAACAGGGCTATTGACTTAGCGTCGTCACCTGCGTAAATTTCGCGGCCTCAGCGAAGCAAACGCAACAAGCAACATCGCGAGGGTGATTAGCTCAGCCGGGAGAGCATCTGCCTTACAAGCAGAGGGTCGGCGGTTCGATCCCGTCATCACCCACCACTTCCTGAGATGTTCCTGACGCTCAAGGCTTTGCAAGAAGCTGACAGCTAGAGAGGAATGCACTGCGCAGCGGTAGTTCAGTCGGTTAGAATACCGGCCTGTCACGCCGGGGGTCGCGGGTTCGAGTCCCGTCCGCTGCGCCATTTTGATTAACAGATGGGTGCTTGTCACCGGTCTGAAGCCACAAGGTCGAGCGCCTTGGGCTGACCCAGTTTCAATCGGGCGCGAGCCTGAACGATACGCAGCGGTAGTTCAGTCGGTTAGAATACCGGCCTGTCACGCCGGGGGTCGCGGGTTCGAGTCCCGTCCGCTGCGCCATCTTCGCATCAAGGTCCCTAGAACACCTTGAGGCAACCATGACGAATGGTCATTGAGCCGTTTTTCATGCCTTCCCCCAGGCTGTCTGGTGGGTAGACCCAAGTTTCAATCGGGCGCAAGCCTGAATGATACGCAGCGGTAGTTCAGTCGGTTAGAATACCGGCCTGTCACGCCGGGGGTCGCGGGTTCGAGTCCCGTCCGCTGCGCCATCTTCGCACCAAGGGCCTTTGAACACCTTGGCGCTACGCGAAAGCGACCTTCGGGTCGCTTTTTGCGTTTTTGGCGTTTGCCGTATTGACCTTGCCGCCTGCATGAAACCTTGCGGGTACTTCACCGACCAGCGGTTCCTGTACCTGGCTGCTGTGTTGCACAATAGGCACCTTCTTGAAATACCCGGAACCCTCGATGACAAGATCTTCCGTTTCTGGTGCGCTCGTGCTGGCCGCCCTGTTGGCCGTGTCGAGCGGTTGTGCGTCCAAGAAACCTGCGGTGTACGAGCATGAGAACTTCGACGACTCAGGCACGTTCTCGCGCAGCTTTCCCGTAGGGGATGCCAACTCCTGCGAAGCCGCACGCCGTGCGCTGCTCAGCCAGGGCTATATCATCACCAGCAGCGGCCCTAACCAGGTGGTCGGCAACAAGAGTTTCCAGCAAAACAGCGATAACCACCTGCAGATCAGCTTCAATGTCACGTGTGCGCCCGATGCGAGCGACGAGCAGCACTCGACCATGTTCGCCAACGCCTTGCAGGACCGCTATGCCCTGAAGAAGTCCAATACATCGGCAAGCCTGGGAGTAGGGGTGCTGGGGTCGGTGTCGATGCCGATTGGCTCGAGCGATGACTCCATGGTGAAAGTGGCCAGTGAGACAGTCACCGCCGCGCAGTTTTACGACCGCTACTTCGCGTTGGTGGAAAGTTACCTGCCCAAGACCAAGCCCAAGGCCCAATCCTTGAGCCAGCCCAAAGCTGAACAACCCGCGCCCAAGGCTGAGAAGCCTGCGGTGGAACTGGGCTTGCCGGAGCAGGCTGCGGCAAACCCAGCGCCAGTCCCGGTCGAGGCTGCACCTGCACCGGCTGAGCCAGACACTGCGCCCAAGGACGGTGCATCGCCCGCGGCCGTCGCGCCTAGCCAGCAGGCTCTCCAGGCACCTGACAGTGGGGATGAATTGAGCTCGCAGCCCGTTGCGCCCCCGGCCGATGCGGCGCCCATCGAGGTGCAGCCGGCTGAGCCGGCCGTGCCAGCCCCGCAGGATCAAACGGCTACACAGGGCCAGCCCTCTACCCCATGAGGCCGTAAAGCCGGCGCCGCCACGCTTCGGGCGTCAAATCGGCCAGGCGCTAGCGAGGTTTGACAGACCGGTCGATCAGCGGTACGCCACTGAGCGCCTGCAGCGTTTGGAAGGTGATGGCCGCGCAAATCTCGACCACTTCGAGCCCTGCCGGCGTTACGTCCAGTACCGCGAGGTCCGTGTAGATGCGGCTCACGCACCCGATGCCCGTCAGAGGGTAGGTGCATTCGCTCACCAATTTGCTTTCTCCGGTTTTGGTCAGGTGGTCCATCATCACGAACACTTGCCGGGCGCCGGTGGCCAGGTCCATCGCGCCGCCCACCGCGGGGATCGACCCCTCGGCGCCGGTGTGCCAGTTAGCCAGGTCGCCGTTCACCGAAACCTGAAAAGCACCGAGCACAGCGATGTCCAGATGCCCACCGCGCATCATCGAAAATGAATCGGCGTGGTGGAAATAGGAACCACCGGTCAGCAGGGTCACGTGCTGCTTGCCAGCATTGATCAAGTCGTCGTCTTCCTCGCCTGGCGCAGGGCTGGGTCCCATGCCCAGCACTCCATTTTCACTGTGCAGGAACACTTCCTTGTCGCCCAGGTAGTTGGCGACGAGTGTGGGGGCGCCGATGCCCAGGTTGACGTAGGCACCTTCCTCAATGTCGGCTGCAACACGCTGGGCCATGGCGGTACGCGAGAGTCGTTGGTTGATGGTCATGGCCAGGCCTCAGAATGGGTGGGTGGTCTGATGAGCGGCGGCGGGGGCCGCTACCACGCGTTGCACGAAGATGCCCGGCGTGACGATATGCTCCGGGTCCAGCTCACCCAGCGCGACGATCTGGTCGACCTGGACGATGGTGGTCTTGGCAGCCATGGCCATGATCGGCCCGAAGTTGCGGGCGGCCTTGCGGTAGATCAGGTTGCCCCAGCGATCACCCTTATGGGCCTTGATCAAGGCGAAATCGGCGTGCAACGGCATCTCCAGTACGTACTGGCGGCCGTCGATTTCCCGGGTTTCCTTGCCTTCGGCGAGCAAGGTGCCATAGCCGGTGGGTGAAAAGAAGGCGCCGATGCCAGAGCCTGCTGCGCGAATGCGCTCGGCCAGGTTGCCTTGCGGTACGACCTCCAGCTCGATCTTGCCAGCCCGATACAGGGCGTCGAAAACGTACGAGTCCGATTGGCGCGGGAACGAACAGATGATCTTGCGCACACGTTCGGCCTTGAGCAATGCAGCAAGGCCAGTGTCGCCGTTGCCAGCATTGTTGCTGATGATGGTCAGGTCGCGTGCACCGGTGGCGATCAACCCGTCGATGAGTTCAGAGGGCATGCCGGCCGTACCGAAACCGCCAATCAGCAGGGTCGAGCCATCGGTGATGCCCGCCACGGCGCTGGCAATGGTTGCGTGGGTCTTGTCGATCAAGGCGTAGCTCCCGTCGATGCTTGTAAAAACGCCACCTGTGCAGTGCACCATGCTTCGAGCACTGACTGGCGCTTGATGGGGAATGAACGTGAAGCTAGCTTGCCGCAAGCCGGGCCATGGGCGCAGGCGCCGAGGCAATATCTGGGCGATTACCGAACCGTTGTTGCGCGCGCGCGTCGCGTCGGCCTGTGTGAGGGGCGAATTGGATTAAACGAACGAGCCGGTCCACAGGTCCATGATCCTGACACGCGAGGGCGCGCTGCGCGAAAAGCATCGTCACGTCACCCTCCTGTCACGTCATCGCGCTAGGGTGCCGATGAACTCAGCAAACCGTATTCGGATAAGGACGCAGGAAGATGGACGACTACCAGGAAGAGCTGCTGGAATTTCAGGCCCACGAGATGGACACGCCTGAACCGGCCGAAGACGCTACCGAACTTTAGTCCCCGCGTCGCTGCGTGCGGCGGTAACCGCCAGGCGTGAGCCCAGTCCAGCGCTTGAACGCGCGCTGGAAAGCCTCTGCCGAAGCGAACCCCAGCAGGTAGGCGATTTCGCCGAAGCTCAACTGGGTGTCGCGGATATAGGTCTCGGCCAGGTCGCGTCGGGTGCCGTTCAACAGGTCACGAAAACGCGTGCCTTCTTCTGCCAGCCTGCGACGCAGCGTCCAGGGCGGAAGTTGGAGCTGCAGGGCAATTTCGTCGAGCTCCGGTTCACGTCCACCGTTTAGCAGCGGCCCTAGCAAATGGGTTATACGCTCGCCTAGGCTGCGCACGCGGGTCAGCTGATCCATGTGCGCCTCGCTCAGGGCCAGCAGTTGGTGCCAGGTGCTGGGGCAATGCCTGGGGTTTGGCAATTGCAGCGTGGCGCGGCTCAGGCGCAACTGGTTGCACTCGGCGGCAAAGCGGACCGGCGCGCTGCACAGGGGCTGATAGAGGGCGGCGTAGCCTGGGGCTGCGAACTCGATGTCCATCCGCTCGGCCACCACTGGCGTACCGACCAGGTCGCCCAGCTGGGCCAGCCAGCCGACGAGCAGCGAGTCGACCACAAAGCGGTTGTAGGCGTTGTAGGGGCTGATGGAGTAAAAACGCAGCCAAGCGCCTTCGCCATCTTCGCAGTAAGTGCAATGGCCTCGATAGTTGGACGCGTACAGCGGCTCTAAGCGTAGCAGGGTGCGCGCCGCCTCGCCCAGGGTCGGCGCTTGCCCTGCCGTGACCCCGGCCAGCCCGGTATGGGCCAGCCGGCTCAACTGGCCAATCTGCAAACCCAGTGCAGGCTCGGCGCACAATGCGATGGCGGCGTGGCCCAGGTGCATGTAGCGCGGTATCGACAGGCGCGCATTGGCCTGGGCCAGCCGCGCCGCGTCCAGGCCATAGCGTTCGAGCAAGGGTGCAGGGTCGTGACCCAGCCGTCGAATCGCCTCCGCCAAGGGTTGCACAAAGCCTACCGACAGGTCGCCCAGCCTTACCTGCGGGCGGCTCATGGTGCTAGAGCCATATGTTCAGCAAGCGGGCACCTGGGCTGGGTGGCCCAGCCAACAGGTCGCCGGCTTGCCAGACGAAACCCTGGCCATCGGCGCCGTGCTCCCAGAACTGGCCGCGCATGAAGACGCTCACACTGCTCACCTGGTGACCGATAGGCGCGGTCAGCCGGTGCCAGGCGTCCTGCTCGCTGACTTCGCCACGCTTGACGGCCAAACGCGTGCTGACAGGCTGATGGCGATTTCCCCGCCAGGGCTCCAGCCAGCTGTGCCTGCCGCTCAGGAAGGCAGGGATGGCCACCAGTTCGACCGACTGGGCCAGCAACTGGTGGTGATTCTCCGGATACCAGCTGTCGCTTCCCACCAATACGCCAAGCCGCCCCGCAGGCGTCTGCAGCACCTGCAGAGGCTGGTCCACACCCGGGTGTATGAACCGCCTGTTCTCGCTGTCCGGATAGTGCTGGGGCTGGGGTTGGCCCAGGATGGTGCCGTCGCCGGCGAACACCACGCTGCTGTTGAACAACGGGCCGCGCCCGGGGTGCAATGCACCCTCGCTGACGTAGGGTTGCGGCAGCACGATCGAGCCGGCTACCAGGGTTACGCCGAATTCCTTGGCCAAGCCGCCGAACACCTGCTGGTAATCGGCGGCCATCTGATCGGCCTTCATGCGCAGGTGAGCATCGGCCCGTCGGTCATCGCCCTCGGCCGCGAGCATGGCCCAGCCATAGCGAAGCGGATTGCTCAGTTCGAACCATTGCAGGGCCTCACGCTGGTGGGTCACCTGGTACAACGCGTTCTTCTCGCCGCGTGCCCACAGCCAGGTACCGATGTGCTCAGGCAATACCACCACGGTGCGAGGCGTGATCAGGCCCAGCGTGCGCGCCTGCTCGAGGTAGGCGGCAAGCTTGCGGTGCAGACGTTGCAGGTCCTGGTAGTCCCCTGGGTACAGCAGCGGCTCGACGCCCAGCAGGTTGCCGTGTTCACCGGGTTGCCCGTGGTTGACTGCCAGCTCGATGCGCAGGTCGGACAGGTAGTGCCCCTGCGGGCGCTGTTGGGTCCAGAAGGCATAACCACACAAGGCGGCGATCACCACCAGCAGCAGGGCAGTTGTCAGGAGTTTTTTCATGAAACAGTAGAAGGCAATGGGCATGAGGGAGCCCTAGGGTAGACGCGCTGTTCGTGATGATCAATAACTTGTCAGTTCCGGTCATTGAGCCGGTTCAAACGGCTGTTTACTGTCTGCTTCATATAACGACAAGGCCGCCTTTAGGCCAGATGCCCGTTTACCGTGATCACCTTGGGAATCCGAACCATGACAGACACCCCTTACCCGCACCTGCTGGCCCCGCTGGACCTGGGCTTCACCACGTTGCGTAACCGTACCCTGATGGGCTCCATGCACACGGGTCTTGAGGAACGTCCTGGCGGGTTCGAGCGCATGGCTGCCTATTTTGCCGAACGGGCGCAGGGCGGCGTAGGGCTGATGGTCACAGGCGGCATTGCACCCAATGACGAGGGCGGTGTGTACGCAGGCGCCGCCAAACTCAGCACCGATGCCGAAGCCGAGCAGCACCGCATCGTCACCGAAGCAGTGCACGCCGCAGGTGGCAAGATTTGCCTGCAGATCCTGCATGCCGGGCGCTATGCCTACAGCCCGCATCAAGTGGCGCCAAGCGCCATTCAAGCGCCGATCAACCCGTTCAAGCCCCGGGAACTGGACGAGGCGGGAATCGAAAAACAGATTGCCGACTTCGCCCACTGCGCGCTGCTTGCGCAAAAGGCAGGTTACGACGGCGTCGAGGTCATGGGCTCGGAAGGCTATTTCATCAACCAGTTCCTCGCCGCCCACACCAACCACCGCACCGACCGTTGGGGTGGCAGCTACGAAAATCGCATGCGCCTGGCGGTGGAAATCGTCAGCCGGGTGCGCGGCGCGGTGGGCCCGAATTTCATCATCATCTTCCGCCTTTCGATGCTCGACCTGGTCGAGGGCGGCAGCTCCTGGGACGAGATCGAGACCCTGGCCAAGGCCATCGAGCGGGCGGGGGCCACGTTGATCAACACGGGTATTGGCTGGCACGAGGCGCGCATTCCCACCATCGCCACCAAGGTGCCGCGGGCAGCCTTCAGCAAGGTCACCGCCAAGTTGCGTGGAGTAGTGGGTATTCCTTTGATCACCACCAACCGTATCAATACCCCAGAAGTGGCCGAGGCGGTGCTGGCCGAAGGGGATGCGGACATGGTGTCCATGGCCCGGCCGTTTCTGGCCGATCCTGCCTTCGTCAACAAGGCTGCCGCCGGGCGTGCTGATGAAATCAATACCTGCATCGGCTGCAACCAAGCGTGCCTGGACCATACGTTCGGCGGCAAGCTGACCAGCTGCCTGGTAAACCCAAGGGCCTGCCATGAAACCGAACTCAACTACCTGCCCGTGCGCATGGCCAAGCGCATTGCCGTCGTGGGTGCCGGCCCAGCAGGCCTTGCCGCTGCAACAGTGGCCGCTGAACGTGGCCATGTGGTGACCTTGTTCGAATCGGCCAGCGAAATTGGCGGCCAGTTCAATGTTGCCAAGCGCGTGCCAGGCAAGGAGGAATTCAACGAGACCCTGCGGTATTTTCGCAACAAGCTACGCACCACGGGCGTTGACGTACGCTTGAACACGCGCGTCGACGTGCCAGCGCTGGTGGCCGGCGGCTATGACGAAATCATCCTCGCGACTGGCATTCTGCCCCGCGCGCCGGCGATCCCGGGGATTGGGCACCCCAAGGTGCTCAGCTACCTGGATGTGCTGCTCGAGCGTAAGCCTGTGGGCAAGACAGTGGCTGTGATCGGCGCCGGGGGCATCGGTTTCGATGTATCCGAATACCTGGTGCATCAGGGCGTATCCACCAGCCTGGACCGCGAAGCATTCTGGAAGGAGTGGGGTATCGATACCCACCTCCAAGCGCGCGGTGGTGTGGCCGGTATCACGCCACACCCCCACGCACCCGCCCGGCAGGTGTACTTGATGCAGCGCAAGACCTCCAAGGTAGGGGATGGCTTGGGCAAGACCACTGGCTGGATCCACCGCACCGGGTTGAAGAACAAGCAGGTGAAGATGCTCAATGGCGTCGAGTACCTGGCCATTGATGACGCGGGCCTGCATGTGCGCATTGGCGGCGGCGAGCCGCAGGTGCTGGCGGTGGACAACGTGGTGATCTGCGCAGGCCAGGACCCGCTGCGCGAATTGCAGGACGGTCTGGTGGCTGCGCGGCAGTCGGTACACTTGATCGGCGGTGCTGACGTGGCGGCAGAGCTCGATGCCAAGCGGGCGATCGATCAGGGATCGAGGTTGGCGGCGCAGCTTTGATTCACGGTCCATACCAGTGGCTGTGCTGATAGACTGGCGCCCATGCCTGTCGAACTCCCCCTGGCCCCTCTGCAACGCCTGACATTGCCCTGGCTGGCGAGGGGGCAGGTCGAGACCGCCATCCTGCGCCTTGACCTGATCGACCCTCTGATCAGCGGCAACAAGTGGTTCAAGCTGCGCCATCACCTTGAGCAGGCGCTCGATGCCAAGGCCCCTGGCCTGGTGAGCCTGGGCGGCAACCATTCCAACCACCTTCATGCTCTGGCCGCTGCCGGCAAGCGGTTGGGCCTGGCCACGGCCGGCCTGCTGCGGGGGCACCCGTGCCAAACACCCACCGTGCAGGACTTGCAGGCAATGGGCATGCAACTGCACTGGCTGGGTTACGAGGGCTACCGACAACGTAACGAGGTGGGGTTCTGGACGCCCTGGCACGCGCGCTATCCCGGCTGGCACTGCATCCCCGAAGGCGGAGGCGGGCAGGCCGGCGCCCAGGGGTGCGCGTCGATCGTGACCCACTTGCACGCGCAGCTTGCGACACTGGGCTGGCCGGACTATGACGCCTGGTGGCTGGCCGCGGGCACCGGCACCACGCTTGCAGGCCTGGTGCTGGCCGAGTCAGGGGCCCATGCCGTGCATGGGGCGTTGGCCGTACCCGACCACTATGGCGTGGCCGAGACCGTGGCGGCACTTGCCGGCACCCAGGGTTACCGCCTGCACAGTGCCAGCCGGGGCGGCTTCGGCAAGTTCGACGAACAACTGCTGGCCTTCATTGCCGACTGCGAGCAGCAGGCCGGGATCCCTTTCGAGGCGCTCTATACCGGCAAGGCATTGCTCGCGCTCAAGGCTCAGGTCGAAGCCGGATTGTTCGCGCCCGGCACTCGCTTGGTGTTCGTCCATACCGGCGGTTTGCAGGGCCGTCGGGGTTACTTGTAAGGCAGCATGCGCAGCAACGTATTGTCGCGTTTGACATAGTGATGATAAAGGCCGGCCAGCGCATGCAGGCCGATCAGCCAGTAGCCCCAGGTACCCACACGCTCATGCCAGCCCTTGATGAACTTGGCCAGGTCTACGTCAGGGCCGATCAGGTGCGGCAGCTCAAGGCCATAGAACGGTATCGGTTTGTCGGCGGCGCTGAGGATCAGCCAGCCGGCCAGCGGCATGCCGATCATCAGCAGGTACAGCAGCAGGTGAACCAGATGGGCCAGGCCGGTTTGCCAGGCAGGGGGTTTGGGTGAGATGGGAGGCGCGCGATGGAGTACGCGCATGGCCAGGCGCAGCCATACCAGCACGAACACGCTCAGGCCCAACATGAAATGCAGGTCTTTCATCAGGTTGCGCTCTGCGCTGTCGCGCGGGAAGATCCCGCGAAACTCGATACAGGCATAAACGGCGGCCAGCAGCACCAGCATCAGCCAGTGCAGGACAATGGACACGCGCGCGTAATGGGGCGCTGGGGTGCTCGAAACCATGGTTGATCCTCATCGGTCGGTGGGGTAGCGCTCTTGGTGGCGCTCAGGTCCAGTGTACGGGTTACCCGGGCTGCATCATTGCTCCAGGTCGGTGAAAAATATGTTGCCGCCTATGGGAGGATCTGCGGTCAGAGAGCCAGCGCGCCTGGCCACTGATCGGCAACCAGGAACACCCGCTCTACCTCTTGCCAGCTGCCGTCCTGCTGCCGTTGCACGTTGACCAGCAACTGCGCAGGCGCATCGGGCGCCAGCAGGTGCAGCCACGCGGCGAACTGAGCAGCGCTCCAGACCTCGCAGGCCGCACACCGTGCGGGGGCCAGCCAGGCGCTGCGCGCCAGCGGTTGCCAATGCCCGTCTGGTGCGCTGATCCAGTCCTTGCGATGCAACCACCGGCCACGCAAGTGCTGGGGGTGGACGCCCTGCGGCGCCTGGCTCGCGGCCAGCGTCGGGTAGAACAGGTAGCCCCCCATCCACATGCTGGCCTGCACCGTAGGCAGGTCGAGCCGCTCGAGGGCGGTACGGCCCTGGGTGCTGGCCGACATGGGCAACTGGTGGTGGCGGGTGTGTTCCAGCTTGGCTTGCAGGCGATCGTGGCAGCCAGGCCCCAGCCAGCCCCCAGGGTCGGTACCGAAGCGCTCAGGGCCCAGGTACAGCTTGATGGCCAGTTCCAGGTGATGCACCCCATCGCGATCACGCAGCACCACATCCAGCTCGCCCAAGGTCCGGCCGTCTTCGCGGATAGCCAGGTTGGCCGCCAACAGTTCGACGCCGGGCGCCTGTTGCAAGGCAAACTGCCACAGGCGTTCGTAATACAGCCCGAGGCGGCGGCTGCCAAGGCCCTTGAGCCAGTGCTGCAAGGGCGTGTCATCGGCGTCCAGCCCGTGCAGCCAGGCCTGTAACGCCTGCGGCCGCTCCACCCAGAGGCTACCTGCCAGCGGGTGGCGCTGGGGGCAGCCTGCGTTCTCCAGCAGCGGCGGCGAGAGCAGGGTCCAGGCAAGGTCACGCACCGCGGGGCGCTGGAACAGCCGGGGCAGGTGCACGAGCGAAGGAAATGGCATCATCCTGCGAGCATAGCCGGTTTGCCGCTGCTTCGTGGTTCGCCCATAATCGCTGCATCGTCACCCGTCGCAGAGCCTTGCAGGAGCCCCATGGAGCAATTTCGCAATATCGGTATCATCGGTCGTCTCGGCAGCTCGCAGGTGCTGGACACCATCCGCCGACTGAAAAAATTCCTCCTCGAGCGCCACTTGCATGTGATCCTCGAAGACACCATCGGTGAAGTCCTGCCCGGCCACGGGCTGCAGACTTCCACCCGCAAGCTGCTGGGCGAGGTCTGTGACCTGGTCATCGTGGTCGGCGGCGACGGCAGCCTGCTGGGCGCTGCGCGTGCCCTGGCGCGTCACAATATCCCGGTACTGGGCATCAATCGGGGCAACCTGGGCTTTCTCACCGACATCCGTCCGGATGAACTGGAAGAGAAAGTCTCCGAGGTGCTCGAGGGTCACTACCTAGTCGAGAACCGTTTCCTGCTGCAAGCCGAAGTGCGCCGTCATCAGGAGGCGATCGGCCAGGGTGATGCGCTCAACGACGTGGTCCTGCACCCCGGCAAGTCCACCCGCATGATCGAATTCGAGATCTACATCGACGGCCAGTTCGTCTGCAGCCAGAAGGCCGACGGCCTGATCGTCGCCACCCCGACCGGCTCCACCGCCTACGCATTGTCCGCCGGTGGCCCGATCATGCACCCCAAGCTCGATGCGATCGTCATCGTGCCCATGTACCCGCATACCTTGTCAGGGCGGCCGATCGTCGTCGATGGCAACAGCGAACTGAAGATCGTGGTGGCCAAGGACCTGCAGATCTACCCGCAGGTGTCGTGTGACGGTCAGAACCACTTCACCTGTGCACCCGGTGACACCATCACGGTGAGCAAGAAGCCCCAGAAGCTGCGCCTGATCCACCCGCTGGACCACAACTACTACGAAGTCTGCCGCACGAAGCTTGGCTGGGGCAGCCGCCTGGGGGGCAGGGACGACTGATGCTGGATCCGGCGCGCAGTTTCGACATCATCGGTGACGTTCACGGCTGTGCCTTGACCCTCGAGCGTTTGCTCGACGCCCTCGGTTACCAGCGCATTGCCGGCGTCTGGCGCCACCCTCGGCGCCAGGCGCTGTTTTTGGGCGATATCGTGGACCGCGGCCCGCGTATCCGCGAAGCCCTGCACATCGTTCACGACATGGTCGCCGCCGGGCAGGCGCACTGCATCATGGGCAATCACGAATACAGCGCCCTAGGGTGGGTGACGCCAGCACTGCCGGGCAGCGGCAAGGCCTTCGTGCGCGAACACACCCCTCGCCACGCCAGGCTCATCGACGAAACCCTCACCCAGTTCGCCCATCACCCTGCGGACTGGCAGGCGTTTCTCGACTGGTTCCAGACGCTACCCCTGTTCATCGATGCCGGTCGCTTTCGCCTCGTACACGCCTGCTGGGATGCACGCCTGATCGAGCCTCTGCGTCGCCAGTACCCCGACGGGCGCGTCGACCGCCACTTCGTCCAGGCGTCGGCGGTGAGCGGCAGCTTTGCCGCCAACGTCTGCAACCGCCTGCTGCGCGGCACCGACATGCGCTTGCCCGATGGCCTCACCCTGACCGGTGGCGATGGCCTGACCCGCGCCTTCTTCCGCACCAAGTTCTGGGAAGACGACCCGCAGACCTACGGCGATATCGTCTTCCAGCCCGATGCGCTGCCAGCGGAGGTGGCCAACACACCGCTGAGCCACAGCCAGAAGAGCGCGTTGCTGCGCTACGCCGAGGACGAGCCCATGCTGTTCGTTGGCCATTACTGGCGCAGCGGCCGGCCCGCCCCGATTCGCAGCAACCTGGCCTGCCTGGACTACAGCGCCGTGTTGTACGGCAAGCTGGTCGCCTACAGGCTGGACGATGAAACCCGTATCGACCCCCGCAAGTTCGTCTGGGTGGATGTCGACCGACCACAGGCTAGCCAATGAACATTATCCAAGTGATGCGCCTGCCGCTGACGGTGGACCTCAGCGGTTTCGTGCAGATGCTGCAACGCTTGCAGGTACCGCACCGGGTCAGCGAGGAGGGCGAGGACCAGGTACTCTGGGCGCCTGAAACCCTGGCCGACGAGGTGTTGCACCTCTACCAGCGCTACCCCGATGGCAACGCCGACCTGCAGGCCGAGCCTGACCCCGCGTTGCCCGACCAGCAGGTGCAAGAGGTGCCACAGCCGTCGCTGCTGGCCCAGGCAAAGGCTTGCAAGGTCACTGCCCTGACGCTGCTGCTGACCTTCATGGTCGCTGGGCTCACGGGCTTGGGCGACAACTTCACCACCATCAGCTGGTTCACGTTTCTCGATTTTCACGTGCAGGGCGATTACCTGTACTTCGCGCCCCTGGCCGAGGGCCTGGCGCACGGGCAATGGTGGCGGCTGGTCTCGCCCATGCTGCTGCATTTCGGCGCGCTGCACCTGGCCATGAACAGCCTGTGGTTCTGGGAGCTGGGCAAGCGCATCGAACTGCGCCAGGGCCCGTGGACGTTGCTGGGGCTCACCCTGCTGTTCAGCCTGGTATCGAACCTGGCCCAACACTACACCACGGGGCCTGGCCTGTTCGGTGGGCTTTCAGGCGTGCTTTATGGCCTGCTCGGGCACATCTGGCTGTATCAATGGCGGGCGCCAAACCCGCACTTCAACCTGCCCAAGGGCGTGCTGGTGATGATGCTCCTCTGGCTGGTGGTGTGCCTGACCGGCGTCGTCGGCACCCTGGGCCTGGGCCAGATCGCCAACGCCGCGCACGTCGGCGGGTTGCTCATCGGATGCCTGACCGGGCTCTTGGGTGGGGCGCTCGCCCGGCGTAAACTGTCGGCTTGAATCAGGAGACAACATGTCCACTTTCGCGCAAATGATCGAAAACATCACCCCGGAAATCTACGAGAGCCTGAAACTGGCCGTGGAAATCGGCAAATGGTCGGACGGCCGCAAGCTGACTGCCGAGCAGAAAGAGCTGTCCCTGCAAGCGGTCATCGCCTGGGAGATGAAAAACCTGCCCGAGGACCAGCGCACCGGTTACATGGGCCCGCAGGAATGTGCGTCCAAGTCCGCCCCCGTTCCCAACATCCTGTTCAAGTCGGACTCGGTACATTGATCGAACTCGCTCGTGGCTCGTTGAGCAAAATGGCCGTCAGCCTGGCGGCCCCCGTGGTGCAATACAGCTTTCGCCTAGGCGATACCCTGGTGCCAGTCAACCCGCTGATCGGCAAGCCGCTGCGCCTGCACTACCTGGGCGCCATCCACTGCAGCCACTGCGGCAAGCGCACCAAGAGCAGCTACAGCCAGGGTTACTGCTACCCCTGCATGACCAAGCTGGCCCAGTGCGACATGTGCATCATGGCCCCGGAGCGCTGCCACTACGACGCAGGCACCTGCCGCGATCCGTCCTGGGGCGAGCAGTTCTGCATGACCGACCACGTGGTCTACCTGGCCAACTCCTCCGGTATCAAGGTCGGTATCACCCGCGCCACCCAGTTGCCCACCCGCTGGCTCGACCAGGGTGCCAGCCAGGCCTTGCCTATCCTCAGGGTGGCCACCCGGCAGCAGTCCGGGCTGGTTGAAGACCTGCTGCGCAGTCAGGTGCCAGACCGCACCAATTGGCGCGCCCTGCTCAAGGGTGACGCCGCGCTGCTTGATCTGCCGGCCTTGCGCGATCAGGTGCTGGAGGCGTGTGCCGAAGGGCTTGGCCAGCTGCAGGCGCGCTTCGGCCTGCAGGCGATTCAGCCCCTGACCGACGCCGAGGTCGTGCACATGACGTACCCGGTCCAGGCTTACCCCACCAAGGTGGTCAGCTTCAACCTGGACAAGACCCCGATCGTGGAGGGCACGCTGCTGGGCATCAAGGGCCAGTACCTGATCTTCGACACCGGTGTGATCAATATTCGCAAGTACACGGCCTACCAGTTGGCCGTGCTCCAGTAAAAGGGACCTGCAGATGCGTACCGAACAACCGCAAGTGATCCATCTCAAGGACTACAAGGCGCCTGAGTACCTGATCGACGAAACGCACCTGACCTTCGAGCTGTTCGAAGACCACACCCTGGTCCACGCGCAACTGATCATGCGCCGCAACCCGGTGCATGGGGGCGGCCTGCCTGCGCTGGTGCTCGACGGCCAGCAACTCGAACTGGTGCGCGCCGCCCTCGACGATGAACCCTTGCAGGCCGGCGACTACCAGATCGACGCAGGCAGCCTGACCGTCCAGCCACGGGCAGCGCAATTCACCCTCGACACCACCGTCAAGATCCATCCAGAAACCAACACAGCGCTCGAGGGGCTGTACAAGTCCGGCAAGATGTTCTGCACCCAGTGCGAAGCCGAGGGTTTCCGCAAGATCACCTACTACCTCGATCGCCCCGATGTCATGAGCATCTTCACCACCACGGTGATCGCCGAACAGCATCGCTACCCGGTGCTGCTCTCCAACGGCAACCCGGTAGGCAGCGGCCCTGCCGAGGATGGCCGTCACTGGGCGACCTGGGAAGACCCGTTCATGAAGCCGGCGTACCTGTTCGCCCTGGTCGCAGGCGACCTGTGGTGCGTGGAAGACACCTTCACCCGCCAGTCGGGCCGTGATGTGACCCTGCGCATCTATGTCGAGCCGGAGAACATCGACAAGTGCAACCACGCCATGGTCAGCCTGAAGAAGTCCATGCGTTGGGACGAAGAGGTGTATGGCCGCGAGTACGACCTGGACATCTTCATGATCGTCGCGGTCAACGACTTCAACATGGGGGCCATGGAAAACAAAGGCCTTAACATCTTCAACTCCAGCTGCGTGCTGGCGCGCGCCGAAACGGCCACCGATGCCGCGCATCAGCGGGTCGAAGCGGTGGTGGCCCATGAGTACTTCCACAACTGGTCGGGCAACCGCGTCACCTGCCGCGACTGGTTCCAACTGTCGCTCAAGGAAGGCTTCACGGTGTTCCGCGATGCCGAGTTCAGCGCCGACATGAATTCACGCACCGTCAAGCGCATCGAGGACGTTGCCTACCTGCGCACCCATCAGTTCGCCGAGGATGCGGGCCCCATGGCCCACCCGGTGCGCCCTGACAGCTTCATCGAGATTTCCAACTTCTACACCCTGACCGTGTACGAAAAAGGCTCGGAAGTGGTACGCATGGTGCGCACGCTGCTGGGGGCCGAGGGCTTCCGCCAGGGCAGCGACCTGTACTTCGAGCGTCACGATGGGCAAGCGGTGACCACCGACGACTTCATCAAGGCGATGGAAGATGCCAACGGCGTCGACCTGACTCAGTTCAAGCGCTGGTACAGCCAGGCCGGTACGCCGCGCCTGGAGGTGAGCGATGCCTACGATGAAGCGGCGCGCACCTATAGCCTGACGTTCCGCCAGAGCTGCCCACCCACCCCAGACAAGGCCGAGAAGCTGCCCTTCGTGATTCCGGTCGAATTGGGCCTGCTCGATGCCCAGGGCAACGACCTGCCGCTGCAATTGGCGGGCGAGTCCTCGGCAGTGGGCAGCACCCGGGTGCTGTCGGTGACCGAGGCCGAGCAGACCTTCGTCTTCCAGGGTATTGAAGCGCGGCCGCTGCCGTCGCTGCTGCGCGGTTTCAGTGCCCCGGTCAAGCTGAGCTTCCCATACGACCGCGACCAGTTGATGTTCCTGATGCAGCACGACAGCGACGGCTTCAACCGTTGGGAAGCCGGTCAGCAACTGGCCGTTCAGGTGTTGCAGGAGCTGATCGGCCAGCACCAGCTTGGTCAGGCGCTGCAACTGGACCCGCGTCTGCTCAAGGCGTTGGATACGGTGCTGGGCGACACCTCGCTCGATGCTGCCATGGTGGCCGAAATGCTCTCGCTGCCAGGGGAGGGCTACCTGACCGAGATCAGCCAGGTGGCCGATGTGGACGCCATCCACGCAGCCCGCGAGTTCGCTCGCCGGCAAATTGCCGAGCACTTGTTCGAGCCGCTCTGGACGCGTTACCAGGCCAACCGCGCGGTCTCGCGTAACACCGCGTACGTTGCCTCTGCCGAGCACTTTGCTCGCCGCAGCCTGCAGAACATCGCCCTGTCGTACCTGATGCTCAGCGTCAAACCGCAGGTGCTGGAAGCGACTCTGGAGCAGTTCGAGCAGTGCGACAACATGACCGAGCGCCTCACGGCCCTGGCGGTGCTGGTCAACTCGCCCTTCGAGGCCGAGCGCGCCAAGGCCCTGGAAAGCTTTGCTGAACACTTCAAGGACAACCCCCTGGTCATGGACCAGTGGTTCAGCGTGCAGGCGGCCAGTACCTTGCCAGGTGGCTTGGCACGGGTGAAGGCGTTGATGCAACACCCGGCCTTCACCCTGAAGAACCCGAACAAGGTGCGCGCGGTGGTCGGCGCCTTTGCCGGCCAGAACCTAGTCAACTTCCATGCTGCCGATGGCTCCGGCTACCGCTTCCTGGCGGATCTGGTGATCGAGCTCAATGCGCTCAACCCGCAGATCGCCTCCCGGCAATTGGCGCCGCTGACCCGCTGGCGCAAGTATGACGCCGCCCGGCAGGCCCTGATGAAGGGTGAGCTGGAGCGGATTCTGGCCGCTGGTGAACTCTCCAGTGACGTTTACGAAGTCGTGAGTAAAAGCCTGGCATGACGCCCGGGGGGCGCCTGATGGCCCCCCGATTTCGACTGCCAACGTTGTTACGCTGCACACGCAGCGCCTGCCGGGGAATCCTGTTCGCCTGCAGGCGCTGCATCTTCTGCGCATGAACCACGCGCCTTGCGCTGATAACAAAACATAACACCCCGCCCGTTGTGCTCCTCCAAATCCTCCCGTTACGATCACCGCACGCCCTTGCAGGCCTCTATTGCAGGCATTTGTGCGTTTCTGCAAGGTATTGACCCACCCAACAAAAATACAATCGGGGGCAGTCATGAGGAATTGGAGCAGGCGCGCTGGATGGCCGATGGCGGCCGCAGCAGTGCTCACCCTTGCACTGAGTGGATGGCAAGGCGCGCAGGCTGCGTCAGCCGATGAATACTCCACCGAATCGGCCAAAGCCAGTCAAAGGCTGTTGATCGACGCTGCCCATGCGGGCACGCGCGTGGTCGTGGTCGGCGACCGTGGCCATATCCTGTTCTCCGATGACCAGGGCAGCACCTGGACTCAGGCCCGCGTGCCAACCCGCCAGTTGCTGACGGCTGTCTTTTTCCTTGATGACAAGCGCGGTTGGGCCGTGGGCCACGATGCGCAGATCCTCGCCACCGGCGACGGCGGGGCGACCTGGAGCAAGCAGTTCGAAGACGTGTCGCGCGAAGCGCCCTTGCTCGACATTGTGTTCCTCGATGCCCAGCACGGCCTGGCCGTCGGCGCCTACGGCGCCTTGCTCGAAACCACGGACGGGGGCCAGCATTGGCAGGACGTGGCCGAGCGCCTCGACAACCCCGACCAGTTGCACCTCAATGCCATCACCCAGGTGCGTGACGCTGGTTTGTTCATCGTCGGGGAGCAGGGCAGCATGTACCGCTCCGAGGACAACGGGCAGCACTGGCAGAAAGTGGAAGGGCCTTACCAGGGGTCGCTGTTCGGCGTGATCGGCACTGCCCAGGCGCGTACCCTGCTGGCGTTCGGCTTGCGCGGCAACCTGCTGCGCTCCACCGACTTCGGCGACACCTGGCAATCGATCCCCTTGCAGGCTGCGCGAGGCGAGCTCGAATTCGGCCTGGCCGGTGCCACCTTGCTCGATGACGGCACCGTCGTGGTGGTCGGCAACGGCGGCAGCGTGTTGCGCAGCACCGATGCCGGCCAGACCTTCAGCGTCCACAACCGCCCGGACCGCATCGCCCTGTCCGGCGTCAGCGGCCTGCCCAACGGCGAGCTACTGCTGGTAGGGCAGGGCGGCGCCCACATCGCCAATGCCAAGGGGCTCGATGCCGCCGGCAGTGAGGCACAGCCATGAGCAGCCAGGAGCACATTCCCATGCAGCCGCATCATCAGGACAAAGCCACACTGCTCGAACGCCTGATCTTCAACAATCGGCCGGCGGTCATCATCCTCTGTGTGTTGGTCAGCCTCTTCCTGTTCTGGCAGGCCACGCAAATTCGCCCCTCCACCAGCTTCGAGAAAATGATCCCGTTGCAGCATCCGTTCATCGAACAGATGATGGAGCACCGCAACGACTTGGCCAACCTGGGCAACACCGTGCGCATCTCGGTCGAGGCGGTCAATGGCGACATCTTCGACAAAAACTACATGGAGACCCTGCGCCAGATCCACGACGAGGTGTTCTACATCCCAGGCGTCGATCGGGCCGGGCTCAAGTCGCTGTGGAGCCCGAGCGTGCGCTGGAGCGAAGTCACCGAGGAGGGGTTCTCCGGTGGCGAGGTGATTCCCAACACCTACGACGGCTCGCAGGCCAGCCTCGATACCCTGCGCGACAACGTGCTGCGGTCCGGGCAGATAGGGCGGCTGGTGGGCAACAACTTCAAATCCAGCATCATCGACGTGCCACTGCTGGAAAGTTACCCCGACCCACAGGACCCAGGGCGGGTGGTCAAGCTCGACTACCAGCAGTTCTCCCACTTGCTCGAAGAAAAGATTCGCGACAAGTTTCAGGCTCAGAACCCCAATGTGAAGGTGCATATCGTCGGGTTCGCGAAGAAGGTCGGTGACCTCATCGACGGGCTGGTCATGGTGGTGATGTTCTTCGGCATCGCCCTGCTGATCACCTGGGTGCTGCTGTACTGGTTCACCTGGTGCATCCGCAGCACCATCGCGGTGCTCATTACCACATTGGTGGCGGTGGTGTGGCAACTGGGGCTGATGCATGCGGTCGGCTTCGGCCTGGATCCGTATTCGATGCTGGTGCCGTTCCTGATCTTTGCCATCGGCATTTCCCACGGTGTGCAGAAAATCAACGGCATTGCCCTGCAATCGAGCGATGCAGACAACGCCCTGACGGCGGCCAGGCGCACGTTCCGGCAACTGTTCCTGCCAGGCATGATCGCCATTCTCGCCGATGCCGTGGGCTTCATCACCCTGTTGATCATCGACATCGGCGTGATCCGCGAACTGGCCATCGGTGCATCCATCGGCGTCGCGGTGATCGTCTTCACCAACCTGATTCTGCTGCCGGTGGCCATTTCCTATGTGGGTATCAGCAAGAAGGCCATCGAGCGCAGCAAGCGCGACGCCACCCGCGAGCACCCGTTCTGGCGGATGCTGTCGCGCTTTGCCAGCCCCAGGGTGGCGCCGGTTTCCATCGCCCTGGCCCTGGTCGCCTTCGCCGGGGGGCTGTGGTACAGCCAGAACCTGAAGATCGGCGACCTCGACCAGGGCGCACCGGAGCTGCGGCCCGACTCGCGCTACAACCAGGACAACAACTTCATCATCAGCAACTATTCCACCAGTTCCGATGTGCTGGTGATCATGGTCAAGACGGCCGCCGAGCAGTGTTCGGTGCATTCGACCCTGGCGCCGATCGACGAGCTGATGTGGACCATGGAAAACACGCCGGGTGTGCAGTCGGCCATTTCCCTGGTCAGCGTGTCCAAACAGGTGATCAAGGGCATGAACGAGGGTAGCCTCAAGTGGGAAACCCTCTCGCGCAACCCCGATGTCCTGAACAACTCCATCGCACGGGCCGATGGCCTGTACAACGGCGATTGCTCGCTGGCCCCGGTGCTGGTGTTTCTCAATGACCACAAGGCCGAGACCCTCGAGCGGGTGACGGCCGCTGCCAAGGCGTTTGCCGACAGCCACGACAGAGAAGGCTTGCAGTTCCTGCTGGCTGCCGGCAACGCCGGTATCGAAGCGGCCACCAACGAGGTGATCAAGTCGGCCGAATTGACCATCCTGATCCTGGTGTACCTGTGCGTGGCGGTCATGTGCCTGATCACCTTCCGTTCCTTCGCCGCGACCCTGTGCATCGTGCTGCCCTTGGTGTTGACCTCCGTGCTGGGCAACGCGCTGATGGCGTACATGGGCATCGGCGTCAAGGTGGCGACGCTGCCGGTGGTTGCGCTGGGGGTAGGCATTGGCGTGGACTACGGCATCTACATCTACAGCCGTCTGGAGAGCTTCCTGCGCGCCGGGTTGCCGCTGCAAGAAGCCTATTACCAGACGCTGCGCTCCACCGGCAAGGCGGTGCTGTTCACCGGCCTGTGCCTGGCCATCGGGGTATGTACCTGGATCTTCTCGGCGATCAAGTTCCAGGCGGACATGGGCCTGATGCTGACCTTCATGCTGTTGTGGAACATGTTCGGTGCGCTGTGGCTACTGCCGGCGCTGGCGCGGTTCCTGATCAAGCCCGAGAAGATGGCAGGCAAGGCGGGGGGCTCGATTTTCGCCCATTGAAACGACCGGGCGTTGCGCGGCCATGGGGGTATAATGCAGGGCTTTTCCACATGCAATGTCCCGTACAGGTACCCCCATGTCACCACTTGCCAGCGCCTTGCAACACTGCGACATGCTTCTGATAGACGGCCTTCACGCGTTCGATTTCACCTGCGACGAGCAGGGCCTTGCCATCGAATGCATGGACGGCCGCCAACTGCGGCGTTGGGTATTCACCGCCGCGCAGGTCGATGCGGCCAGTAAAGAAGTGAACGACTGGCGCATCTGCACTGCCGAAGGTGAGCACCGACTGATCTGTCTGGATGCATTTCGCGCACCGGAAGAAGAAGACCATGAACCGGACCTGGAAGACTCTGCTGACCGCTAGCTGCATGACCCTGACCTACACTGCCCAGGCTGCCACTCTGCTGGTTGGCACCTACACAGACGGTGCCAGCCAAGGCATCTACCGCTACGCCTTCGACAGCGAAGCCGGCACAATCCGCCCCGAACCGCTGCAGGTGGTAGAGAGCGTCAGCCCCTCGTGGCTGGTGCTTTCCGAAGACAAGCGCCTGCTGTTTGCCGTCAATGAAACCGCAGACGGTCACGTCAGCGCATTCAACATTGCCAGCGATGGGAGTGTACGCCTGCTCGATCAAAAGCCCAGCCAGGGCGACGAGCCGACCCACGCCAGCCTCAGCCAGGACCAGCGTTATCTGTTCGTGGCCAACTACGCGGTCGACCCCGACCCAGGCGGCGGCCTTTCGGTGTTGCCAGTCGACAGGCAAGGCGCCTTGCAGTCGGTGGTCCAGCAGGTGCGTCATCAAGCCAGTGGGGTCAACCCCGAGCGGCAGGCCAGTGCCCATGTCCATTCGGTGGTGCCGTCTCCAGACGGCCAGCATGTCTATGCCAGCGACCTGGGTGCAGACAAGGTGTTCGTCTACCGCTACGACGGGGCGAGCACGAAAAAGCCACTGACCCCGTCCCAGCCTGCCTCGGTGTCGTTGCCTGCGGGCAGTGGGCCACGGCATTTGCTGTTCGACGCCAGCGGCAAACATGCCTACCTGACCTTGGAAATGCATGCCGAAGTGGTGGTGTTCGATGTCCAGGAGGGCAACCTGATCGAACGCCAGCGTCTGCCATTGACCGAACGCCAGGAGGCGGCTGCCAAGGCAGGCGCGGGCCTGCACCTGTCGGCGGACGGCCGCTTTCTGTACGTCAGCAACCGCGGCACGGCCAATGAGATCGTCGTGTTCAGCGTGGGCAAGCAGGATGGACGGTTGGCGTTGGTGCAACGTCGCTCGGTCGAAGGTGACCACCCCCGTGAATTCGCGCTGGACCCCACTGACAAGTTCCTGCTGGTTGCCAATCAGAAGAGCAACCAGATCAAGGTCATGCGCCGCGATCTGCTCACGGGCAAGCTGGGGGAAACGGTACAGACCTTCGATCAGCCGGCACCGTCGGACCTGAAGTTCATACGATGACGTTCAAGCGGTACGGCGCTTGAATCACTTGGCCATAATGGCCTTGAACACGTCCGAGGCCAACCAGCCTTGCAGCCAACCACGGACCCTCGGATAGGGGGCTGTGGCAAACCAGTCGGGCTGGACCGCGGCAAACTGCCGGATCAGCGGCAACAGGGCGGCATCAGCGATGCTCGGGTGATCGGCCAACAGGTAGGGGCGGTTTTGCAGCAGGTGCTCCAGATGCTCCAGCCAGGGGTGCGTAGCGTCGCGGTAGACGTGCTGTGACTGCTGGGGATACCGCTCGGCATACTTGTACAGGTTCACCTGGGCCTTGAAGGTGGTGTCGTTCACGGCGATCAGTGCATCGGCTTGCTGCGCCGCTTCGGGCGAGCTCGACAGGTGCCAGTCTTGCGGGTCGTTCTGCGCCAGTGCCCAGCGCATGATATCCAGGCTTTCATCGATTACCTGATCTCCGGTGTCCAGCACCGGGACGGTGCCCTTGGGTGACAGTGCCAGCAGGGCGGCGGGTTTGTGCTTCATGGCCACCTCCTGCACGGTCACCTCGCAGCCGGCATAGCGCAACGCAAGCCGGGCACGCATGGCCCAAGGGCAGCGGCGAAACGAATAGAGGATCAACCGCACACCTCAACGTCACTCAAGCCGTTGCCCAGGCGCCGGACTTGAATCTGCACCGGTATGCGTTCATGCATTTCCTGCACGTGGGAAATCACAGCCACTTTGCGACCTTGGGCCTGCAAGCCGTCCAACGCATCCATGGCCAGTTGCAAGGACTCGGGATCGAGGCTGCCGAAGCCTTCGTCGATGAACAGCGACTCGATGCGCAAGGTGCTCGATGCCATCGAGGCAAGCCCCAGGGCCAGGGCCAGGGAAACCAGGAAGGTCTCACCGCCTGACAGCGAGTGCACCGAGCGCAGTTCATCGCCCATTTCGGTGTCCAGTACCAGTAACCCCAGCGCACTGCCGCCGCGCTTGAGCCGATAGCGCCGCGCCAGTTGACGCAGCTGAGCGTTGGCATGGTGCAGCAGCAGATCGAGGTTGTAGCCCTGGGCGATCTTGCGGAACACGTCCCCCGAAGCCGAGCCGATTAGACCACTGAGCCGCGCCCAGCGCTGCCACTGCTGTCGGGCTTGCTCCATCTGCTCGGCCAGGGCCTGCGAGGCGTGCTGTCGCCGCTGGTCATCCGCCTGTTGGGCCCGCAGCTCGGCGCACGTCTGCTCGTGAACGACCAGACGCTCACGCAGTTCGAGCAGCGCCTGGTCCACAGCCTGGACCGAAGTGTCCAGCGTGATCAGCGCCGCGTGCTGGTGCAGGCGCTGCTCGCGTTCCTGAAGCAGCACACGGCTCTGCTCGAGGGTTTTTTCAGCGCCCTGCAGGCGCTGGCGCAGTTCACCGACCTGAGTGTCGTCCATGGCCAGCAGGCGATCGAGCCCTGTATCGTCCAGCTCCGGGTGCGCGTCGCGCCACTGGGCGATCTGATCATGCAGCTGCCTGGCTTCTTGCTCCAGCGCCTGCAACTGCTCGGTGCTGGCCTTGAGCTCACCGGCCACTTGCACAGCCTGGGTATGCAAGCCTTGCAGGCGCTGGGCGAGGTCCGCCTCGACCGCGCGCGCGTGCTCCAGCGCGGTGTCCATGTGCTGTTGCCAGGCCTCGGCACTGATGTGCTCGCCCAGTAATTGCGCGAGCATGGCCATTGCGTGCTGGCGCTGCTCCTCCAAGCCTCTGAGCTGCTCACCAAGCTGCGCGAGGCGTTGCACACGCACCTGGTGTTGATCGTGCAGTTTGTCCAGCTGGACCTGGCGGGCTTGCTGTTCTTCCAGCTCATCGTTGCGTTGGTCGAGCTGGTGCAGGCGCTGGGCGATCTGTTGGTCGAGGGCAAGAAACGCATTGGCCGGATCGTCTTGCAGGGCCTTGAGCGCTTCGTCGGGCAGTACCCCGGCCAAGTCCGCGAGCCCTTGCTGAAGGAGGCGCTCGTCGTTTTCCAGTGCCAGGTGCTGTTGCTCCAGATGGCGCTGCGCTTGTTGGTGCGCGTCCTGGGCGGCTTGCAGCTGCTGGTTGAGGCGAGCGGCCTCTTTTTGCAGGGTGAGCAAGGCCCGCTGGCGCGTCTCGTCGTTGCCGATTTCGGTATCCAGGCGCCGTAGTTGGCCGTCGAGCCAGCTGCTGCGGGCATGATCGTCCTGGGGTGCCAATGCAGGCCAGAGGGGGTGCTCATGAAGCTGCGCGACCAAAGGCTGCAAGTGTTCGTCCAATACCGGCAGCTGTTGCTGATAGTCCTTGAGCTGGGCATTGACCACCCCTAGCTGGGTGCGCAGTTCCACCAGGCGCGTATTGAGCGCTGTGACCTGACGCTGGGCAGCCGCTTCTTCGGCCTGGTCATGTTCGCCCAGGCTTTGCAGCAACACCTCGGGTTGGTGGAACGGGTGTTCGGCGCTGCCGCACACCGGGCAGGGCTCGCCGCCCCGCAGTTGCTCACGCAGGGCTTGGACCGTGGTGTTGCGGGCCAGCCGCTGGCGCTCCAGCAGTTGGCGCGTCAGGTTCAGTGCCTGCTCGGCGCTTTCCAGCTCAGCCTTGGCGGCCGTGCCTTCGCCGATCAGGCGCTGGCGCTCGACCATGGCTTGCTGCTGACGTTCACGCAGGGTGGCCTGTTGCTGATGCAACTCAAGCACGCGGGCGTGTACAAGCGTCAATTGCTCCACGGCGCGATGCTGCTTGCGGTTGTCCTGCAGCATGCTGCCGAGCAGGTCGATTTGTTCTGCCAGGGCGTCGGGCTGCGCCTTGGCTTCCCGGAACAGGGCGTCATGGGCGTCGCGTTCGGCCTGAAGGTGCGCAGTGGCCTGGCTGGCTTGAGCCTGCAGGCCGGGCAGTTCCTCGCGGCCTTTGCCCAGGCGGCCGCCGATCAGCATCACCTGCTTGAGCTGCGGCAGATAGGCATGCCACGCGCTGGCCAGCCCGGCCAGGTGCTGGCTGTGGGCCAACGCCGTGTCGATCTGGGCCAGTTGCTGTTGACTGCGTTCTTGGCTGGCGTGCAGTTGCTGCAACTGCTGTTGGGCCTCAGCCACCTGATGTTCGGCCTGCTGGCTGTCGCTGCGCTGGACGGCCAGTTGCTGATCGAGCCGGGCCAAGTTGTCCTGGGCAGTGAAGGCTTGACGCAGCAAGGGACCGGCGTCGCTATGGGCGGCCTGGGCGGCGGTCAACGCAAGACGGGCTGTTTCCAGCGCCTGCTGCTGCTCGGCCGTACGCTGCTGCAGCTCGGCGAGCTGCCGGGTGTGTTCGTCAAGTTTGGCGGTGATCGGCGCGCGCTGCGCTGCCAGTGCCTGCTGGCGGTGAAACTGATGGCGCTGCGGGGCAAGACGCTCAAGGCGCGCCAGGTCCAGGCGCGGCTCGGCCAAGGCTTGCCAGTCCTGCTCGGCAGCCTCCAGGGCAGTGCGGGCCTGCGCGTGCTGGGCTTGAAGCTGCTCCTGCTCGATCAACCCGCTGCGTTGCTGCTCCAGCTGTCGCTCGCCAGCCTGGTCGGCTTTGAGCTGGTGCTGCGCCTGTTCCAGGCGTTGGTCCAGTTCGGCGCGGGCGTCTACTGGCATGGGCAACAGGTGGCTAGCTCGCTCTTTCAAGGCGGCATGCGCCTCGCCGGCCTCGCGGGCTCGGGCAAACGCCCGTTGGCCCAGCCGCGAATAGATCGAGGTGTTGGTCAGTTTCTCCAGCAGTTCGCTGCGCTCGCGGTCGTCGGCCTTGAGAAACGCGCTGAACTCGCTTTGCGCCAGCATCACGGCGCGGGTGAACTGTTCGAAGTTAAGGCCCAGGCGCGTCTCGATCAGCTGCTTGTATTCGTTCTTGCCGCTGCCCAGCACCTGCTCGCTGTCCAGGTCGTAGAAGCTCTGGCGGCTGAGCTGGAGTTTGCCATTGGCCTTCTCGCGGGCGCGGTTCGCTTCCCAGCGCGCCCGGTAGCGGCGCCCGTCCACGCCGACGAAATCCACCTCGGCAAAGCCACTGCCGGTACCGCGGCGCAGCAGGTTGCGCGGGTCCGAGGTGGGTATCTCGCCATCGCCGTCCGGCACCTTGGCCTCACGGCCGATGTCATTCAGGCGTGGCACCGTACCGAACAGCGCCAGGCACAGCGCGTCGAGCAGGGTGCTTTTACCCGCCCCCGTGGGGCCGGTGATGGCAAACAGACCCGCGCCTGCCAGGGGCTCCTGGGTGAAGTCGATATCGATCGGGCCCGCCAGCGATGCCAGGTTCTTCAGGCGAATGGCAAGAATCTTCATGGTTGCTCTTCTTCGTGCTGTACGTCCTGCAGCAGCAGGGCGAAATCGGCCAGCGTCTGCTCATCGGCAGGGTCGCCATAGGCTTGCGCCCAGGCACGGCTGAACAGGTCTTGCGGGGTCATCTGGGCCAGCTCGACGAACGCCGGGCCTTCGTCATCGGCCGTTCGGCCGGCGTACTCGGCACCTATGCGAATCAACCGTACCGCCTTTTCGTGCAGGGCGGTTTCGATCTGCTGGCGCAGGTCGGGCTGCGGCTCGTTCAGCACGACGCGCACCTCCAGCCAAGGCTGGCGGTTGGGATCATCGAGCAGGTCCACCACCGGCAAGTCGGCCAGTTGCGTCAGGACCTCGTCCAGTGGGGCCGGCCCTATGCGTTGCAACGGCACCGCACGCGGAACTGGGCGAGCCTCGACACTGGCCAGCGCCGCGCCGTCGAAGGTGACTTCCAGCACCTGGTGGGGGTAGTTCACCTCGGCAAACGACAACGGGATGGGCGACCCGCTGTAGCGGATCCGTTCTTCGCGATTGACCTTCTGGGGCTTGTGCAGGTGGCCCAGGGCGACGTAGCTGATGGCTTTGTCGAAGAGCTTGGCCGGCAATGCCTCGGCGTTGCCGATGATCAGGCTGCGCTCGGAGTCTTCGGAGACCGCACCGCCGGCCATGTGGGCGTGGCTGATGGCGATCAGCGCCTGGTCCTTGCGCTGCCTGGCCTGGGCGGCGGCGATCAGTTGCTGGTGGACCCGGGTGATGCCTTGCAGGTAGTCGTCGCCCAGTTGCAGGCCGGTCACCTCCGCCGGCCGCAGGAACGGCAAGGCCAGGCACCAGGCGGTCACCTTGCCGCGCGCGTTGGTCAGCGGAATCAGCAGCCGCTCGACATCCAGTTGTCCATCGTCCAGCCAGTGCACACGGCCCAGTGCATGGGTGCGCAGGCGGCGCATCAAGGGTGCAGGCAGCTCGATGCGCGAGCCGGAGTCGTGGTTGCCGGCGATCATCACGATGTCGAGTTTCGGCTGCTGTTCGTGGGCCCTGACGATGAAATCGTACAAGCGCTCCTGGGCATTGACCGGCGGGTTGACGGTGTCGAAGACGTCGCCTGCGATCAACAGCGCATCAGGCTGGCGCAGGTGCAGCTGGCCGAGCAGCCACTCGAGGAAGCAGGCGTGTTCGAAGTCGCGTTCCTGGCCATGGAGACTTTGGCCTAGGTGCCAATCGGAAGTGTGAAACAGACGCATGGATGACCTGTGGGTATGAAGTCGGGCGAGCGGGCAAGGGCGTTATGGTACCCCATGGGCGCGGCGCTGTGCGGGCCGGTAAAGCCGGTCGGTACACGGCGCGAACCCGGTCGATGACGCGCCGCCACATGCTCACTTGGGATACAGCGGTGGCAGGCTGGCGCTCTCGCCGGTGGGCAGCAGCACCTGTTCGGCCGGTGGAATGGTGCCGATCGCCCGCCACAGGTCTTCACCTTGCCAGTGCTGGCCGCTTTCGCTGTACAGCGCGCCGTTCAACCCATCCAGGGCGTCGGACAAGGGTACGAAGCGCGCCGCCATCTCGGCCAGGGTCTGCGGCTGTTGCCGCGCCCAGGCATCCAGGGCCTGGCGCGTGGCCTGGGGGTCGTTGGCCAGGCAGGCGCGCTTGAGGTCGTCCAGCAGGGTGCGCGGGCTCGGCCCTGTCTGCGCCGCACGCAGCACCGCTGGCTGCGAACGGGCGCGCCACCACAGGGTGAAGCCCAGCAGCGTGGTCAACGCAAGCACCAGGGTCGCCAGCTGCCAAGGCCACAGCAGTGTGCTGCTGCCATTGCCCACCACCGGGGCCTCGGCCACCAGGGCAGGGTTGTCCTGCACGGTGATCGAGCGTGCAGGCAGGCCACTGTGCTCGAGGTGATCTTCGCGGGTGTTCCACCATGTCACTTCCAGCGCAGGCAAGGCCAGCGGGCCGCTGTGGGTGGGAATGAGCGCCTCGCGTTCCTCGCGGGTGGCGGTCATGCCCCGTTCGCTGATCTCGTTGCGCAACAACGGTTGATCGGGGTAGCGGCGCAGGCCATTGGCTTCGGTGGGCGGCACTGGCGGCAACTGAGCGCTGGACAGCCCTTCGGCGCGCAGGGTGACGGTGCGGGTCAACGAATCGCCGATCTGGGTCTGCTGGGCGGCAGGATCGGGGCTCCAGCGTTCCTCCAGGGTCAGGCTACGCGCGGGCAGCCAGGGCAGCCCGGCCGGCCACTGGGCCGGGACGGGCCGTACCGTCAGACGCAGCGGCGTAGAGCTTACCTGTACCTGGCGGCCGGCACGGGCAGCGCCGTTGCCGTTCTGCTCGCCCTGGCTATTGGCCGCAGCCGTGGCGGTGAAGGTCAGCGAAGGAATGTCCAGGGTGCCGCTTTGCTGGGCATAGACGGCATAGCGCGTTTCGATCACGCCATGGCGCACACCCTGAATTTCCTTTTCGTAGGTGCGCGATTCGCCCAGGGGCTCGACCTTGGCGTTTTCCAGTTGCAGCGGGCTGAGGCTGCTGTCGTCATACAGCGCAACCGAATGGTAGATGCGCAGGGTCAGTACAGCCTGGGCCTGCACGTAGACATCGGTGCTGTCCAGGGTCGCCTCGATGAACACCTGGGCGTTGTCCTGGCGGTTGGCATCGGCTTGCAGCACTTGCAGGTCTACCGGCTGGCTGAACGACTGCCCCAATTGCAGGGCAGGGATCTGCAGGCTGCCGCTGCGCCGGGGCAGGAGCGTGATGATCCAGCGGGTGCTGGCGCGGGTCTCGCCATCGAGGGTGTGCAGGCTGTTCAACTGCCGGGTACTGCGCACCTCGAAGTCACCTTCCAGTGCCCGCAGGTCAGGCTTGCCGAACTCGGTCACATCCTGGCTTTCGAGGGTCAGCTCCAGGCTCTCGCCGGCTTCCAGACGTGTACGGTCGACACTGGCCTTGAGCGACGGCTCGGCGTGAGCCAGCACGTTCCAGAGCAGCATGAGGAGAAAGACGCCGCAGCGACTCATCGTGGGGTTTCCTGTTGCAATTGCTGTTCGTACCAGAATTTGCGCCGTAGCAACTGCGCGGGATTGTCGGGGATTTCTCGGAGCCATTGTTCCAGCGCCTGGCGTTGCTCGGCATCGAGCGCGGTGGTGACAGGCGCGTGGGGTGGGTCGACCACATCGTCATCCTCGCCTGGCGGGTTGCCAGATGCACCCTGGTCACCGCCGTCGCCTTGGGCCGAGGCGCCGTCCCCCGCCTGCTCGTCGGAACCGGGCGCAGGCTCTGCCGGGCTACCTTGCGCGCTGCTGTTGCCCTCGGTTTCACGACCAGGCGAATCCTGGGCGTCGGTGCTGCCGGGCTGTTCGGCAGCCTTGCCTTGGCGCTGGGCCAGCATTTGCTCGACCAGTGCCTGGTTGTCCAGCGCCGCCTGCAGGTCTGGCTGACGCTCCAGGGCTTGATCATACGCGTCCAGCGCCGCTTCCAGTTCACCACTGTATGCCAGAGCATTGCCGCGATTGTAGTGCGCGGCGGCCGTGTCGACCTGCAGAAACGCCTCGGCAGCGCCGGCATAGTCACCCGCCTGGTACAGGGCCATGCCTCGCCATTGCGGGTCACGGAAGCGGCCGGCCGCTTCGGCCGCTCGACCCTGCTCGAGCAGGCGCTGGCCTTGCTGGTCGGGGCGCAGCCACAGATCGTCGAGCTCGAACGCCTGGCCGGGCTGGGGCAGGGCCAGCAACAGCGGCAGGCAGAACAGCCAACCCCGCCGACCGGCACAGGCCGCCAGCAGCAGCAACGGAATCAGCAACCAGTAGCCTTGGTCGGCCCAGCTGTCCAGTTGCAGGGTCTGGCCTTCGCTGCGTGTGCTGCGCGGGTTGTCGAACAGCCCTAGGCCGCGCAGGTCCAGGTCATCGATGCGGGCATGCCGGTAACGCCCGCCAGTGCCATTGATGAAGCCTTTGAGCGCCGCGCCGTCCAGCCGTGGCAACAGGATCGCGCCCTGGTCGTCCTTGAGAAATTCCCCGTTGGCCTGGCGCACTGGCGCCCCGTCACGGCTGCCGATGCCCAGCATCAGCAGGCTTGGGCCATGGCGACCCAGGGCCTGGCTGATGCCTTGGCGCTCGGCGGCGCTGAGCGAGGACCCGACCAGCAGCAGGCGGCCCTGGCCAAGGCCGCTCTGGGCGAGCAGGGCCAGGCCCTTGTGCACGGCAAGGTCTGCCCGCTGGCCGGGCTTGGGCATGATCGAGGGGTCGAGTGCTTCGAGCAGGTTGCGTGTTGTGGCCAGGTCGTCGGACAGCGGCACCAGGGTATGCGCCGACCCTGCGTAGACCACCAGTGCGGTCTGGCTGTCACGGCGGTGCTCGAGTACGTCGAGTATCTTGCGACGCGCCTGCTCAAGACGATTGGGCGGGCTGTCCTCGGCCAGCATCTGCGGGGTCAGTTCCAGCAGGATGACCAGAGGATCGGCAGGCCGCTGGCGGCTTTCCTCCACGCGTTGCCAGCTCGGGCCCAGCAGGGCCAGCACCACCAGCAGCCAGGCAAGGCCCAGGGCTATCCAGGGTAGCTTGCTGGTGTTGCCACTGCCGCCACCGAGCAGCACGTTATGGAAGGCCGGGGGCAGGATCATTTGCCAGCGCCCGGCGCGCCTGCGCCGGTGCCAAAGCTTGAACAGCAACCAGCCGAGCACGGGAATGCTCAGCAACCACAGCGGGCGCAACCATTGGGGCCATAGATCGATCATCGCGGCCTCCTCAGGCGCAGGCGTTTGAGGCGCTGCCGCCATTGTGGGTGCGGTTGCAGAAAGCGCGGCTTGCGCAATTGTCGTTGCAGCGGGTTGTCCGGCCACTGCACGCTGATCACCAGCAGCACGCTCAGCAGCAGCGCCAAGGCCAGTGGCCAGGCATACAAGGCCTTTGCCGTACGCGCCTGGGTCGGCTGTTGCGCCACCGGTTCAAGCCGGTCAAGCGTGTCACCGATGGCATCGAGTTCGGCGCCATCATGGGCGCGGAAGTACGCGCCCTGGGTGGTCTCGGCGATTTCGCGCAAGGACGCTTCATCCAGGTCCAGGCTTGGGTTCAGGCCCAGTAGGCCAGGGGTGCCGGTGGCTTGCGGATCGGCGCCAATGCCGATGGTGTAGATGCGCACGCCCTCCTGAGCGGCCAAACGGGCGGCGGTGAGGGGGTGGATCAGCCCGCCATTGTTGGCCCCGTCGGTGATCAGCACCAGCACTCGGCTCTGCGAGGGCCGCTGGCGCAGCCGCTTGACGGCCAGGCCGATGGCATCGCCAATGGCGGTGTTCTTGCCGGCGATGCCGATCTGGGCTTCATCGAGAAAGGTGCGCACCGTGCGCCTGTCGAAGGTCAGCGGGGCCTGCAGGTAGGCTTGGCTGCCGAACAGGATCAGCCCCACCCGGTCACCTTCACGGTCCTGCAAGAAGTCGCCCAGCAGCGCCTTGACCAGGTCGAGCCGGCTGATGTCTTCGCCCTGCCACTGCATGTCCGGGAAGTCCATCGAGCCGGACACGTCCACTGCCACCAGCAGGTCGCGCCCACTGGCTGCCACCGGCATCGGCTCGCCCAGCCATTGGGGGCGAGCGGCGGCGCACAGCAACAGCAGCCAGATCACGACGAACGGGGCCTGCTGGCGCCAGGTCGGCAGGTTCAGGCGGGCGCGGCGCCCCGCCAGGCTTTCAAGCTCTTGCAGGAAGCCGACTTTGAGGACAGGCTCTCCACTGTCGGCGGCAGGCAGCACGAGCCGTGCCAGCCAAGGCAGGGGCAGCAAGGCGAATATCCACGGCCAGGCCAGTTCAAACATGCTTGCGAATCCAGGTTTCCACCGCCTGGCTAAGCCCGGCGATGGCCTTGTCGTCCAGGCGGCATTCGGGCTTGTAGGCCCCTTCGACCAACACCATCCAGCGGGTCAGGCCTGCTGCCGGGCAGCGGTTGTCAAGAAAGGCCAGCCATTGCCGGCCATTTAGCGTGTGGCTATTGGCCAAGGGGTAGTGACTGCGACACAGCCGTTTGAGCAGGGCATTGATCTGCTGCAGCCAGGCGCCGGCAGGCGCTTTGTCGTAGGGGCGGGGCAGACGCGCCAGTTCCTCGAGCGCCGCCACGCGCACCGGGTCGAGCGGCTGCTCGGTGCGTGGTAGGGGCCGTTTGCGTGGGCGCCAGCGACGCACGCGCCACAGGCCCCAGGCCAGCACGGGCAACAACGCCAACAGCAGCCACCAGCCAGGCGCCGGTGGCCAGGGGCTGATCGGCGGGGGCGCGATCAATGGCTGCAACTGGTCAAGCGGGTTCACGAGGCGCTGCCCATGCGCTGGGCACTCAGGTAATCGCGCAATTGCTCGATCATCTCGCTTTGCGTGGTCAGTGGCATCAGCAGCACCCTGAGCTTTTGCGCCATCAATTCCCAGCGCTCGATGCGCGCCTCGGCTTGGTGCCGGTAGGCCTGGCGCAGCCCTTCGTCCAGCGTGTCCAGCTCCAGCTGCGCGCCCCGTTGCGCAAACCTCAGCAAGCCGGCCGCTGGCAGAGCGTGGTCCAGCGGGTCCGATACCGGCATCAGCAACAGGTCGCAGTGTCGCGAGAGCATGGCCAGGTGTTGTTCGCACTGGGGCGTCAGCGAGCGCTCATCGCAAATCACGATGGCCAGACTGCCTGGCCTCAATACTTCACGCGCCCTGCGCAGCGCAAGGCCAAGGCTATCGGCCTGGGCGACGCCTTCGGTGTGCAGCGACTGGTTGACCTTGGCCAGACGATTGAGCAGTTGCAGCAGGCTTTGCTTGCTGCGCCTGGGTTTGATCTCGTGGGGATCGTTGTCACCGAACACCAGCCCCCCGATCCGGTCGTTGTGCCCCAGCGCGGCCCAGCCGAACAGGGCCGCCGCCTGAGCCGCCAGTACCGACTTGAACACCAGCCCGGAGCCGAAGAACAGCCGCTGGCTCTGCTCCACGAGAATGAAGATCGGCCGCTCGCGTTCTTCGTGAAATAGCTTGGTGTGAGGCTCCTGGGTGCGGGCAGTGACCCGCCAGTCGATGTTGCGCACATCGTCACCGGCCTGGTACACCCGAACCTGATCGAAGTCCACACCCCGGCCCCGCAGCTTGGAATGGTGCAGGCCCACCAGCGGGCTACGTTGGCCGGGGTTGGAGAACAGCTGGATTTCGCGCACGCGGTGGCGCATGTCGATGAGTTCGGCAAGGGTGATACGAATGCCGGGCTCGATCAGCGGGGTGCTGGACATGGGGTCAGGCAACGGCCACGACGTCGAGGATACGTTGCACGACCCGGTCCTGGTCGACCCCCGCCGCCTCGGCTTCGAACGACAGGATGATGCGGTGGCGCAACACGTCGAACAGTACCGCCTGAATGTCCTCAGGGCTGACGAAATCGCGCCCGGCAAGCCACGCATGGGCCCGTGCGCAGCGGTCCAGGGAAATCGAGCCGCGCGGACTGGCGCCATAGGCAATCCAGTCGGCCAGTTCGTTGTCGAATTTGGCCGGCGTACGCGTGGCCATGACCAGTTGCACCAGGTACTCCTCCACCGCGTCCGCCATGTACAGGCCGAGGATTTCCTTGCGAGCTGCGAAGATCGCCTGCTGGCTGACCCGCCGCTCGGGCTTGGTCTCACCGCCCAGCGCCTCGCCGCGAGCCTGGGCCAGGATGCGGCGCTCCACGGCAGCGTCGGGGAAGCCGATCTTGACATGCATCAGGAAACGGTCGAGTTGCGCCTCGGGCAGGGGATAGGTGCCTTCCTGCTCGATCGGGTTCTGCGTGGCCATGACCAAGAACAGCGGCGACAGGTCGTAGGTGCTTCGCCCCACACTGACCTGGCGCTCGGCCATGGCTTCGAGCAGCGCCGATTGCACCTTCGCCGGCGCCCGGTTGATTTCGTCCGCCAGCACCAGGTTATGAAAGATCGGCCCCTGCTGGAACACGAAGCTCCCGGTCTCGGGCCGATAGATCTCGGTGCCGGTGATGTCGGCGGGCAGCAGGTCGGGGGTGAACTGGATACGGTGAAATTGCGCCTCGATGCCCTCGGCCAGTTCCTTGATGGCCTTGGTCTTTGCCAGGCCCGGCGCACCTTCCACCAGCATGTGGCCATCGGCCAACAGCACGATCAGCAGCCGCTCGACCAGCTTTTCCTGGCCAAGGATCTGGGAAGCGAGAAAGGTGCGCAGCGCGATCAGCGCCTCACGGTGTTCCATCGGCGACGGTTCCTGATAGAGGACCAGGCGGCTGATGGCAGCGGCCCGGCAAGGGTTGATACTTTAATCCATCCGAGGGGGTGGCGACCAATGGCGGCTTGGAAATTTATCTGAGGGGCGGCCTATCAGAAGATCAGCGCGGTCCTCGGGATAAGTGCCGTAGCGTTGAAATCCTGGGTTTGCTGCGCTGCCCATCACAGTCCATCGCGGCCAGTCCGGCGCCCCGGTCAAGCCGTTCCAAGTCCCGCGTAACCCTGAGCCCTGCGCTCTATCGATCACAGCGATAACCACTATCGAGCGGCCGGCCTCTCGCCTGGCGGCCCGTGCTCTTTATACTCGCGGCCAGATTTAGCCTCTCGTGCGCCTCGTTCAGGCGCCATGTCATGGAATTGTGCACAATGCCAAGCGTCAGCCCGGCCCCTCGTGGTCTGCCCGAACACCAACAACAAAGCCTGCTCCAGCAGTGGCTGGCCATTCTCTCCGTGGCCGTGGGCGCGTTCGCCTTGGTGACCAGCGAGTTTCTTCCAGTCGGCGTGCTGAACGACGTCGCCAACGATCTGGGCATCAGTGCAGGCCTTGCCGGGCTGATGGTCACCTTGCCCGGCATCATGGCAGCCCTGGCGGCGCCGACCATTTCTGTCGGTGTCGGCAACCTGGACCGGCGCTACCTGCTGATCGGCCTGACGTTGATCATGATCCTGGCCAACGCCATCGTCGCGTTTGCCGGTAATTTTCACCTGTTGCTGCTGGGACGCGTGCTGCTGGGGGTGAGTATCGGTGGCTTCTGGGCGACCGCCATTGCCTTGAGCAGCCGCCTGGCGCCCGATGGCGTCGGGGTGGCCAAGGCCAACTCGATCATCATGGCCGGCGTTACCCTGGCCACGGTCATCGGTGTGCCGGTGGGTACCTGGCTCAGCGGGCTGATGGGCTGGCGGATGACGTTCCTGGTCACTGCCGTGGTAGGGGTGCCGGTACTGTTGGCGCAGGTCATGCTCCTGCCCCGGTTGATGCCGGAGAAGGCCATTCGCATCAGCGACCTGCCGGCGTTGTTCATCAATCCACAGGCGCGCGTGGGCCTGATTGCCGTGTTGCTGATCGGGCTGGCGCATTTTGCCGCCTACACCTACGTGGCCCCTTTCTTCAAGCAAAACGCCGGCTTCGATGGCCCAACCATTGGCTCATTGCTGCTGCTCTACGGGGTGGCGGGGTTCATGGGCAATATCTTCGCAGGCTTTGCGGCCAACCGCAGCGTGCGGCATACCTTGCTGCTGGTGGCGCTGCTGATTGCCGTGAGCACGGCGCTGTTCCCGCACTTTGCCACTGGCATGACAGGCGCTGCGATGCTGATCGCGTTATGGGGCTTTGCCTTCGGGGCGTTTCCTGCCTGCGCGAACATCTGGATGTTCGTGGTCGCGCCCAAGGATGTGGAGCGGGGCATGCCGCTGTTCGTGGCCATGTTCCAGGTCATCATCGCCGTAGGGTCGTTCTTTGGTGGGCAGGTGGTCGATCACCTGGGCACCGGCGTGCTGCTGAGCATGGCCACGGCACTGGTAGGTTGCGGTTTCGTGACGGTGCTGGTGCTCGGGCGCAGTGTCAGTAATGCACTGGTCAGCCAGCCGGGTTGAGGGCGCTGAGCCACTCGCGTCCGTGCGGCACTGGGAGGATTGGAATGAACGCGGCGTACCGACTGTCGGTCGCATGTTCACACCCTCCAAGAAGGAAACCTGCAATGAAAGCGATGACTCGACTGTTCACTGGCCTGGCCCTGGTTGGCGCGATGGGCGCTTCTGTTGCCTGGGCCGATCAGCCCGGCGCCGACTGGAAAGTAAACAAGGATCAGGCCGAAGCTGCCCTCAAAGGCGCCGGCTACACCCAGATCACCAAGATCGAAGCCGATGACGGTCATTGGGAAGGCGAGGGGATGAAAGCTGACGGCAAGCAGTACGAGTTCAAGGTCGACCCGCGAGATGGCCGTATCGTCAAGGATGAACTGGATAACTGAGTTCAGCCTGCATTGAAAGCCCATCAGGCCCACGCACCCGCGTGGGCCTGATGCATTCGGTCAGCGGCGCAGCAGACGCGACACCACCATGGCCAGCGCGGCACCGATGGCCACGGCAGCAAACGGCTTTTCCTTGACGAAGGACGAGACGCAGTTCACGGCATCGCCGTAAGTCTTGGTCACCTGGCCAGCAGCCTGACGGCCTTCACCTTCGGCTTCTAGGGCCGGATCGTCGATCAGACGGCCTACAGCGCTCTGGGCTTTACCCGCAATGTTCTCTGCTACACCTTCGATCTGTTCGCGTTTCATGGTTCGGTCATCCTTTCGCTAACGGGATTGGTTAAATAGCAAAAGGTTAGGGCGTTAGCGCCGCCGATTGGTTCCAACCAAAGCGGCGCCAGATACTACCGCGCCGTGCACCTGCTGCGGTTACGTGCCCTCACGCACGTGCCGTTCCAAGATCCTGGGCCCGCTGCCTTCCTCGCCCAGTACATCCTGTGGGTTGCGTAGCGGGCATTGCTCCAGCGACAGGCAGCCGCAGCCGATGCAGTTGTCCAGGTTGTCGCGCAACGCCTGGAGCAGGCGAATGCGCTGGTTCAGGTCTTCTCGCCACGCACTGGACATTTCGCCCCACTGGGCTGCCGTGAGCTTGCTGTTGGGCGGGTAGCGCCCCAGCGCCTGCTTGATTTCATCCAGGGCAATACCGGTGCGCTGGGCCACCTTGATGATCGCCAGGGTGCGCAGCACCAGCGACGGATAGCGGCGTTGGTTGCCAGCCGTGCGCGTGCTGGCGATCAAACCCTTGCTTTCGTAGAAATGCAGTGCCGATACCGCGATACCGCTGCGGCGAGCCACCTCACCTACGGTAAGCATCCGTGTCGATTCTGCTGCCATGCGAGTGGATCTCCAATGGGTGTACTGGGGGGCGTCAGAACGCTGGGGGGACAGCCGCGGCGCTTGCGGGCATGCGGTCGCGACGTAACTGGTTGACCAGGCTGTAGCGATCAGCGGGGTAGAGGTTTTCGCAGACCGCCATCAGGTCGCCGTTTTCCTCGCGGTAGTGGCGCACCACGCACAGCGCCGGTGCCCCCGGCTCGGCACTTAATACACGGGCCTGGTCAAGGGTCAGTGACTGTGCCTGAGCGTGCTGGTCGATCACGGCGATCACCCGCTCGTAGTGCTGCTCGATCAGGCGGGCGATCAACTGCTCGGGATGTGCCTGGGCCAGTTCGATCACCTGCGCGTAGTCGGATTGGGCATAGACGGCGCTTGCACACACCACCAAGGGGTGGCCCGCAGAGGTACTGTGCAACGCCTCGATGCAGAAGTACTGTTCCCCTGGCACCAGCCCCAGTCGCTCGGCCTCGTCAGGGGCAGCCACGAATTGGCGAACAGCGCGAATCTGACGCACGGGTGCCTGAAGATGATGCGAGAGCTCTGCCAGGCTCGCTATCGACTGCCGGTAGCCGATCTGAGGGTGGCGCGCCTCGACGCGTGTCCCAATGCGCTTGCGCCGCGACACCAGGCCCAGGCTCTGCAACTGCTCGACCGCCGCGCGAACCGTATGCCGGCTCACACCGTAGAGCGCGCACAGTTCGATTTCAGTGGGCAACAAGCCCCCGACCGGATAGCGGCTGCTGGCGATTGCCTCGATCAAGTCCTTGGCCACAGTGGCATAGCGGGCTTGGTGCATGGGTAGAACCTGTCTGGACGTTGTACAAAGGCGCCAGTGTACCAGCCGTTCGTCGCTCCCGAGCCAAGCGCCCGCCATCGCCTCATTACCCCTTGTGCGACCTCAGCAGCAATGCTGCCACCGCACAGCCGAGCAACGCCAGGCAAGCCAGGTAGAAGGCATCGCTGTAGGCCATCAGGTAGGCTTCGCGGCGGATGGAGCCCGACAACCCTTCGAGCCACTGCTGCGAATGCCAGAGCCATGTCTGCACGGTCGGATCCAGGCGTGTGTGCAGTTGCGGCTCGAACACGGTCACATGCTCATGGATGCGCGCACTGTGCAGGCGTTCGCGCGTGGCCACCAGTTGGGTCAGGCCAGCCGTGCCGATGGCGCCACCCAGGTTGCGCAGCATCGAGAACACCGCCGAGGCCGACCCGGCCTCGCGCTTGTCCAGCCCGGCCACTGCCAGCACGGACAACGCAACCATGATGAACGGCTGGCCGATACCCCGTACCACGGTGGAGGGGATGATCACATTGTCGGCACTGTCGGCCGTCAGGCTGGCGCCCATCCAGCAGCCCAGCGCCATGATCAGGAACCCGCTGGCCACCATGAACTTGGCGCTGGTCCACCGCATCAGGCGCGGCATCAAGGGCGCCAGCAGCAACTGCACGAGCCCGTAGGCGATCAACGCCACACCCACGTCCCGGGCACTGAAGCCTTGCAGTTGCGAGAGGTAGTTAGGTACCAGAAACACCAGCCCGAAGGTGGCCGCCCCGAAGATGAACATCGCCAGGCTGGCCACGCCGAAGTTGTAACGGCCCAGCAACCGCAGATTGATGAACGCGCGCGGGCCGAACAGCTGGGTCGTCACAAACAGCACCAGGGCCAATGCTGACACCACGGTCATGCCCGTAATGAACGAAGACCCGAACCAGTCCAACCGGCCGCCTTCTTCCAGCACGATCTGCAGCCCGCCCAGGCCAATCACCATGGCGGCGATGCCGAGCCAGTCACCGTGGCGCAGCAACTGCAACTTCATCGGCCTGGCCTCGATGGACCAGGCAATGGCGCACAGCAGGGCAATACCAGGAAACAGCTGCAGGTAGAAGATCCAGCGCCAGGAGTACGCATCGGTCAACCAGCCGCCGATCGAAGGGCCCGCTGCCTGCGCCACGCTGTTGGCCAGGCTGAACAACGCCATGCCCATGGCCATTCGGCTGGCCGGCAGTTCGGTGATGATCAGCTGGAACGACAGCGGGATCAGCACGGCGCCGGCGGCGCCCTGGATTACCCGGATCACGATCATGGTTTCAAGGTTCGGCGCCCACGAACAGGCCACCGACGCGATCAGGAAGACCAGCGAGCCCGTCCACATCACCCGGCGCAGGGAGAACACCTCCACCAGCCAGGCCGTCAGGGGGATCATCACGATCTCTGCCACCAGGTAGGCGGTGGATATCCATGACCCTTCCTCGAAGCTGGCGCCCAGCGAGCCGCGTATCTCGGGCAGTGCGGCACTGGTGACGTGCACGTTCATGCCGGCCATGAAACAGCCGAACAGCCCGCCCAGCACAGCCACCCAGGCGCGCAGGGATACCGCTTGTTCAGCGCGCATCGGCAGGCTCCGGCGTGCGCGTGTTGACGGTGGTCACCACCGACATGCCGGGCAGTATCTGCGGCCCGTTTACGGGCAGGTCGAGCAGGATGCGCACCGCAAAACGCTGGACGATCTTGGTGAAGTTGCCTGTGGCATTGTCCGACGGCAGCAACGCGAAAACATTGCCCGAGGCCGGCGAGAAGCTTGCTACGTGACCTTCGAATGCCTGGCCAGGGAAACTGTCCACCTGTACCTGTACAGGCTGCCCTGGGCGCATCCGAGCCAACTGGGTTTCCTTGTAGTTGGCGACGACATAGGCCTGCGCGACCGGCACCACTGCCAACAACGGCTGGCCCGGCACCACGTATTGCCCTGCACGCACGTGGCGCTTGCCCACCACGCCTGCCACCGGTGCGCGCAGCACGGTGTCCTGGGCGTCCTGTTCGGCCAGTCGGCGTTCGGCCCTGGCGCTTTCGAAGGCGGCCAGGTGCTGCTGCAGGTCAGCCTTGGCCTGGGCAGCGCCGGCCTTGGCCATCCGTTGCTGCGCCTGTTGTTCCCGCCATGCTGCCTTCGCCCCTTGCTCGACAGCCTTGGCCTGGTTGGCAGCGGCCAGCGCCTGCTCCAGCCGTTGGGTCGTGGCTGCCTCGTCGCGTACCAGGCCTTGGTAGCGTTGCAGGTCCAGCTGGCTGCGACGACGTTCGGCGCTGGCACTGTGCACGGCGGCCTCGGCCTTGAGGGTGGCCTGCGCCTGCTGCTCGATGCGCTGCACGGCCAGCTCGCGGCGAGCCCGCGCCGCGTCTATGGCCGCCTGCGCCTGATGTTCGGCAGCGCGCGCGCGATCCCTGCGGGCCTGGTAATCGCGATCCTGCAACCGGACCAGCACAGCGCCGGCTTCAACCGGCTGGTCGTCTTCGACCTCCACCGTTGCCACATAGCCCGCCACGCGCGAACTCAATGCAACCCAATCGGCGCGGATGTAGGCGTCGTCGGTACTTTCCAGGTAGCGCCCGGTGGAGAACCAGTAGCCAGCGAGCGCCAGTAGCGCCAGCACGCCCAGGCATGCGGCTGCGCTATAGAGCAACCGCCGTCGTGTGCGAAGGGTCGCCTGCTCGGCAGTCGGGGTTGAGGGGTGCGTTTGTGCAGCAGCGTTCATGGTGGGGTTCCATTGTCCAGTGGAGGCGGTTGCGCTTTGCAAGCGTCGGCGGAGCCTTGGGCGTGGCGGCTTCACCACCCGCCGCCCAGTGCGCGGAACAGGTCGATCTGGGCACTGGCCACCTTGCCGCGCGCCTCGAGGAGCTGGTCATGCAGGGCGATCAGCTCGCGTTCGCTGTCAAGCAGGGCCAGCCCGTCCTGGGTGCCCGCACGGTAGCTGGCCTGTGCCAGGGCGAAGCCGCGCTGGCTGTGCTCGAGCGCAGCCTGCAGCGAAGACAGGTGCTGCTGCTCGCCGGCATGGCGGGCCAAAGCCTGGCGCACATCCTTCAGGGCCTTGAGCGCCACGCTGCGGTAGTGAGCGCGCTGGGCCTGCTGCAAAGCCTGGGCCTTGCCCAACCGGGCGCGGTTGGCTTTCAGGTTGGGAAATTCCCAGCTGATCAATGGGCCGACGCCAAAGGTGATGGCGCGGCTAGCCCCCAGGCCACTGATGTGACGGTCAGCGCTAGCCAGTTGGGCGCCAAAAAGAACCTTGGGGTACAGGTCGGCGCGCACGATGTCCGTTTCCAGGCCGGCGGCTTCCAACGCTCGTTCAGCCTGGCGTACGTCGGGGCGCCGTTCGAGCAGGTGCCAGCCATCGCCTGTGGGCAGCGTTGCCGTGAGCGAAGGGATGGCAGCGCAGGGGTGTGTGCGATCAACCGTGGCGTCACCGGCCAGGGTGCTCAGCTCGAACAGCGCCACCTGGCGCCGCGCCTCGAAAACAGGTATCCGGGCGCGCACCTGTTCACGCAGGCCGAGCAGCCGCTCGCCGTCCAGCGCCGTGGCGATGCCGGCCTGACGCTGGCGGTCGCTCAACAGCAGGCTGCGATCAAGGGTGCGCAGGGCTTGCCTGGCCTGGCTCAGGCGGGCGGTGTAGACGCATTGTTCGATGTAGGCACGGCTGGTCTGGGCGGCCACCAGCAGTCTCACGGCATCGTGCGCGGCGTTCGCAGCCTGCGCTTGCGCCTTGGCGCGATCGATTTGGGCTTGCACCTGCCCCCACACGTCCACCTGATACGCCAGCGCCACGCCCGGATTGAAGTGCCAGGAGGCGGAAGCATGGCTGTCACGGGCCTGGGCCAGGGTCTGATCGTCACTGTCCCTGCCGTAGGTTGCAGCAATACCCAGCGAGGTAGCAGGCAGGCGCTGCGCCTCAAACTCGCCGATGCCAGCCAGCAGTGCCCGCACGTTGGCTTCGGCCTGGGCCAGGTCCTGGTTGTTGGCCAATGCGCGCTCCACCCAGCGTCCGAGTTGCGGGTCCTGGTACAACTGCCACCAGCGCTCGGGCAAAGGCTGCGCGCTAACCCCGGCCTGGGTCTCGGCCAAAGGGTTGACCCGCATGGCCGCAGGGGGCTGTTCGGAGGCGACAGGGTGCGTGCAACCTGCCAGCAGGCCGAACGTCAGCACAGCGCAAAGCTGTACGGGGGAGGGGATCATCGACGAAGTGGGCATCATGAACATCGCTTGTCAGTCATGATGCAACGTTAGAGAGACCGGTCAGGTCAAGGCTGCCGCAAGCGGGACAACCGTGCGCGCCAGCGGGACAACTCGAACCGCTTCAGCGGGGGCGTGCGCTCCCGTCCTGCCAGTCGCTGGGCGCGTATCCCAGAATACGCCTGAACATGGCTGCAAAGGCGCTTGGGCTCTGGTAGCCGTGTTCGAGCGCCACGGTGATGATCGGACGGCCTGCCGCCAGGCACTGCTGGCTCAGCATCACCCGCGCCCGAGCGCGCCACTGGCCGTGGGACATGCCCAACTCGCGCTGAAACAGCCGGGCCACATTGCGCGTGCTCATGTTCAGCGCAGTGGCGCACTCTTCAAGCGAATGCGCCTCGGCGGGTGACCGCAGCATGCGCTCGCACCAGGCCCTCAGGCGCGCGTGCGTCGGCATTGCAACGAACGTGTCGATGCGCCTTGCATGGGCGAGCTCGCCGAGAATGAGCGCCCGTACGTGCTCGCCCTCCCGGACACCGAGCATTCGCGAGGCTGCCAGGATCAATTCACGCAGCAACCCCGTCACCACGATCACCTGGCAGTGGCCGACATGGGGCGTCAGCAGCAGGGAGCGCATGCTGACGACGCCTTCCATGACAATGGCATGGCTGACGCCGGCCGGCACCCACAACGCATTACCCCCATGGATCACCCAGCTTCCCGAATCGGTACTCACATGCACAATGCCACTGGCCGCGTAGATCAGTTGGTCGTGGGCGTGGCAGTGGCTGGCGACGTGATCGCCGGGGGCGTAATCCATTTCGAGTGTCTGCATGTGGGGGATCCATCGTTGGAATGGATCCAATTGTAAAGGGGGATCGTGTGTGGAGGTTGCAAAGGGTGGGGTAGTGTGCGGTTTGAATGTGACTGAATTGCTTGATTCTAGGAAAAGATAAGAATTTATTGCGAGCTATTTGGTTTTCACAGTTCACATTCTATTAACGAGCGAAGTGTGTGGGGAGCACTGGGTGGTCTATCCCCGCAATGCCGGCTCGCCATGGCGGTCGGCATGCAGGGAATTGGAAGTTACAAGCCGGCCTCAAGCGCGAGTAGCGCGTCAATGGTCTGCCGACGGCGGATCAAGCGTACGGCTTGGCCTTCGATCATCACCTCTGGCAGCAAAGGCCGGCTGTTGTAGTTGGACGACATGGAGGCGCCGTAGGCACCGGCATCGTGAATCACCAGCAAGTCGCCAACCACGGCCTGGGGCAAGTCCTGAGGGCAGAGCGCCTGTTCATCCTGAGTGAACACGTCCCCCGATTCGCACAGTGGGCCGGCGACCACGGTCGGTTGCCGCGGGCGGTCTACGGGGTGGCCGTCGGCATCGAGCAGGGTCATGGCATGGTAGGCCCCGTACATCGCAGGACGCATCAGGTCGTTGAAGCCAGCATCGACCAGCACGAATGTGTTGCGGCCCACCTGCTTGACGGCACGGACTTCGGTCACCAGATAGCCCGACTCGGCTACCAGAAAACGCCCTGGCTCGATCTCCATGCGCACCGGGTGGCCGAGCACGGCTTCGATTTCCTGCCGTGCCACTGCCCAGGTTTGCGCATAGCGCTGCAGGTCCACCGGCGTGTCGGTATCGCGGTATGGCGTCGAGAGCCCACCGCCGATCGAGAACGCTTCGATGTCGGTGTCCAGGCGCACGATCAGCTCGATCATGGCACGAGCCACCTGTTCCAGATGGGAGTAGTCAACGCCAGAGCCGATATGCATGTGCACGCCTACCAGGTGCAGGCGATGGGCCCGGATGCAGGCGAGCGCCTGCGGCAGGTCCTCGTGCCAGATGCCATGCTTGCTGTTCTCGCCCCCGGTATTGGTCTTGCGGCTATGGCCATGGCCGAACCCTGGGTTGATGCGCAGCCAGACACGGTGCCCTGGCGAGTGCTCGCCCAACTGGCGCAGCATGTCGATGGAGCCTGCGTTGACTTCGATCTTTTCCGCGACCGCGCGCGCCAGGGTGGCGCGGTCCAGCACGTCGCAAGTCAGCACCACCCCCGCAGGCTCGCCCGCCACACTGGCGCCGGCTGCAAAGGCGCGTTCCATTTCCCCGAGCGACACCGCATCGAGCACCAGCCCGTGCTGGCGCATCAAGCGCAATACCTGCAGGTTGGGGTTGGCCTTCTGGGCGAAGCGTACGGTGTCGAATGGCTTGAGCTGTTCTATCCGGCTGATGATGGTGGCGGCGTCGTAGGCCCACAGGGGTGAACCGTGCTGGCGAACGGCGTCGGCAAGCACAGCGTAAGGATGGTTCATGATCGAAGGACTCCGGACAGGGGGAAGTAGCGAGCATGGCCCATAGACTTGATTCAGAAAAATAGCTATTTTTGCGCCACCCATTCAGACCTGATATGACCTGTGAATACCGTCGGTGCTGCCATGAAACTCTCCGCCCGCCACATCGAAGTGTTCCGCGCCATCATGGTCTCGGGCAGCGTGACGGGCGCGGCGCGTCTGCTGTTCACCTCGCAGCCGACGATCAGCCGTGAGCTGGCGCGGCTAGAGCACGTGACCGGCCTGCATCTGTTCGAACGCACGGCCGGTCGCTTGGAAGCCACCGCCCAGGCGTTGCTGCTGATCGATGAAGTAGAGCGGGCGTATGTAGGCCTTGAGCGCATCGACCGTTTTGCCCAGGCCATTCGCAATTTTCAGCAGGGCCAGTTGGCCGTCACCTGCCTGCCGTTGTTTTCGCAGACGCTACTGCCCAAGGTCTGCCAGCGTTTCCACAAACAGCACCCTGGGGTGAGCGTGAGCATCGTGGCCCAGGAGTCACCACTGCTGGAAGAGTCCCTGGCCACCCAGCAGCACGACCTGGGCCTGACGGAGGTCGCGCAGATACCCCGCGGGGCGAGCGGGGAATTGCTGTTCAGCGCCAACATGGTCTGCGTGCTGCCTGAGCACCATCCGTTGCAGGCCAGGTCACGGCTGAGCCTGGCGGACTTCCATGAGATCGATTTCATCAACCTGGCCAGCCTGGACACCTATCGCCAGCGTCTGGACCACCAGTTTCGCGCGGCCGGGGTGAACCGTCGCACGGTCATCGAGACCACCAGCGCCGCCTCGGTGTGCGCCATGGTCAGGCAGGGCCTGGGCGTCGCCATCATCAACCCCCTGAGCGGGCTGGAGGCGGCCCAGAGTGGTTTGCCCATCAGGCCGCTGGAGATCTCGATCGCCTACCAGGTGATGCTGGTCAGGCCAGACCACCGGCCGGCCTCGGCGGCGGTCGAGCCGTTCTGTCAGACACTGCGCGAGCAGGCGCAGGCGATGCAGCGCGCACTGGCCTAGCCCCTGCGGCCTATGGCAAGCCTGCGCAGTGATCGGTGGATTAGAGTTCGCAGATGAACGTGCCGGTGCCGCTCAGGATGTTTTCCAAGGTTTGCCTGATCTCGTCCAGATCGCTCAGCGTGCTGGTCAGGTTGATCTGAAGCACCTCATCACCGCGCAAGGCGTCCCGGTCACCTGCCGCCACTTCGATCAACAGGCCAGTTGCGCTCAAGGTCACTTTCAAGCCGTCCAGGGTCGAGGGCTCATCATCCAGGGTCAGGTCGACCGTGTCTTCGTCGGGGTAGCGGGTCAGCAGGAACATCTGGCCTTTGTCGCTGTGGCAGCACAGGGTGGCCATGTTGTCCTCCTCTTCATCGCAGGGGGTGGCGAACAGCACGGCGGTGTCGATTTGCATGGCGGGCTCGGATCAAAGGAAACGGAAGGGAATTCTGACAGTCTTGCTTACATGCATAAACGTAAAGTTACCGCCCCTTGAACGAAATTGTCGCAGCGCTGCAAGCCTTGATGACCGGTCAGTCGTTAAGCTTCGCCCAGTCCTGGGCGTGCATGCGCACGCTCAACGCCTGGTTTTCATCGTTCGCCCTGCCTGCAATCGTCTATCGTTGATCCCGGCACGGCGCACGCAGCGACGCTTCAACTATTACAAAGCCCAAGCGGAGTACCACAGATGGCGTTCTTCACCGCGGCCAGCAAAGCCGACTTCCAGCATCAACTGCAAGCGGCCCTGGCGCAGCACATCAGCGAACAGTCCCTGCCACAAGTGGCGCTGTTCGCCGAACAGTTCTTCGGCATCATCTCTCTGGACGAACTCACCCAGCGCAGGCTTTCCGACCTGGCCGGCTGCACCCTGTCGGCCTGGCGCATCGTCGAGCGTTTCGACCCCGAGCACCCGCAGGTGCGCGTGTACAACCCCGATTACGAACGCAACGGTTGGCAGTCGACCCACACGGTCGTCGAGGTGCTGCACCATGACCTGCCGTTTCTGGTGGACTCGGTCCGCACCGAGCTGAACCGCCGTGGCTACAGCATTCATACGCTGCAGACCACGGTATTGAGCGTGCGCCGCAACGCCAAGGGCGAATTGCTGGAGCTGCTGCCCAAGGGTACCCACGGTGAAGGGGTTGGGCACGAGTCGCTGATGTACCTGGAGATCGATCGCTGCGCCAACGCTGCGGAGCTGAGCGTGCTGGCTCGGGAAATCGAGCAGGTGCTGGCCGAGGTCCGCGTGGCGGTCGATGATTTCGAGCCGATGAAGGACAAGCTGCGTGAAGTCGTGGCGCTGGTCGAGCAGACCCCGTACGGGCCGGCCCAGCACGAAAAGGGCGAGGTCAAGGCGTTCCTGGAGTGGTTGCTGGACAACCACTTCACCTTCCTGGGGTATGAAGAGTTCACCGTCCAGGCCGATCAGGCCGGTGGCCAGATGGTTTACGACGCGCAGTCGTTCCTTGGGCTGCCGCGTCGCCTGCGCGTTGGCTTGACCCCCGAAGAGCTGCGCATCGAAGACTACGCCGTGGCCTACCTGGCCGAGCCGCTGCTGCTCTCCTTCGCCAAGGCTGCGCTGCCAAGCCGGGTACACCGCCCGGGCTACCCTGACTACGTGTCCATCCGTCAGCTCGATGCCTCGGGTAACGTGCTCAAGGAACACCGCTTCATGGGCCTTTACACCTCCACGGTGTATGGCGAAAGCGTGCACGCCATCCCCTACATCCGGGTCAAGGTCGCCGAAGTGGAGCGCCGTTCCGGCTTCGATACCAAGGCTCACCTGGGCAAGGAACTGGCGCAGGTGCTCGAGGTGCTGCCGCGCGACGATCTGTTCCAGACGCCGGTCGATGAGCTGTTCAGCACGGTCATGTCCATCGTGCAGATCCAGGAGCGCAACAAGATTCGCGTCTTCCTGCGCAAAGACCCGTACGGGCGCTTCTGCTATTGCCTGGCCTATGTACCGCGTGAAATCTATTCCACCGAGGTTCGGCAGAAAATCCAGCAGGTGCTGATGGAACGCCTGAAGGCCAGCGATTGCGAGTTCTGGACCTTCTTCTCCGAGTCGGTACTGGCCCGTGTGCAACTGATCCTGCGCGTGGACCCGAAGAACCGTATCGACATCGACCCGCAGCAGCTCGAGCGTGAAGTCATCCAGGCCTGCCGTTCCTGGCAGGACGATTTCTCGGCGCTTGTCGTGGAGAACTTCGGCGAAGCCCAAGGCACCAACATCCTGGCCGATTTCCCCAAAGGCTTCCCGGCTGGCTACCGCGAGCGCTTCGCCGCCCATTCGGCGGTGGTGGACCTGCAGCATGTGCTGGCCCTGTCGGAAAGCAAGCCACTGGCCATGAGTTTCTACCAGCCGCTCACGCGGGTTGGCGAGCGCACCCTGCACTGCAAGCTGTACCACGCCGACACCCCCCTGGCGCTGTCGGACGTACTGCCGATTCTGGAAAACCTCGGCCTGCGCGTGCTGGGAGAGTTCCCCTATCGACTGCGCCACGCCAATGGCCGCGAATACTGGATTCACGACTTCGCCTTCACCTACAGCGAAGGCCTGAGCCTGAACATTCAGGAGCTCAATGACACCTTCCAGGATGCATTCATCCACATCGTCGGCGGCGATGCCGAAAACGATGCCTTCAACCGCCTGGTGCTGACCGCGGGCCTGCCGTGGCGCGACGTGGCATTGCTGCGTGCCTATGCACGCTACCTGAAACAAATCCGTCTGGGCTTCGACCTGGGCTACATTGCCAGCACGCTGAACAACCACACCGACATCGCGCGCGAGCTTACCCGCCTGTTCAAGACGCGTTTCTACCTGGCCCGCAAGCTGACCCAGGACGACCTCGAGGACAAGCAGCAGCGCCTTGAGCAAGCGATCCTCAATGCGCTGGACGAGGTGCAGGTGCTCAACGAGGACCGCATCCTGCGCCGCTACCTGGACCTGATCAAGGCCACCCTGCGCACCAACTTCTATCAGCTCGATGCCAACGGCCAGAACAAGTCGTATTTCAGCTTCAAGTTCAACCCCAAGCTTGTGCCCGAACTGCCCAAGCCGGTGCCCAAGTTCGAGATCTTCGTCTATTCCCCTCGGGTCGAGGGTGTGCACCTGCGCTTTGGCAACGTTGCGCGCGGCGGCCTGCGCTGGTCGGACCGCGAGGAAGACTATCGCACTGAGGTGCTGGGCCTGGTCAAGGCGCAGCAGGTGAAGAACTCGGTAATCGTACCTGTCGGCGCCAAGGGTGGTTTCCTGCCACGTCGCCTGCCACTGGGCGGCACGCGTGACGAGATCGCGGCAGAGGGCGTGGCGTGCTACCGCATCTTCATCTCGGGGTTGCTCGACATTACCGACAACCTCAAGGACGGTGGCGTCGTGCCGCCGGTCGGCGTGGTGCGTCACGACGATGACGACCCGTACCTGGTCGTGGCGGCCGACAAAGGCACCGCCACGTTCTCGGACATCGCCAACGGCATCGCCATCGACTATGGCTTCTGGCTGGGTGACGCCTTCGCATCGGGTGGCTCGGCAGGCTACGACCACAAGAAAATGGGCATCACCGCCCGCGGTGCCTGGGTCGGCGTGCAGCGTCACTTCCGTGAGCGCGGCATCAACGTGCAGGAAGATCCGATCACGGTGATCGGTGTGGGCGACATGGCCGGCGACGTCTTCGGTAATGGCTTGTTGATGTCCGACAAGCTGCAACTGGTAGCGGCCTTCAACCACCTGCATATCTTCATCGACCCCAACCCGGAGCCGGCGTCCAGCTTTGCCGAGCGCAAGCGCTTGTTCGACTTGCCGCGTTCGGCGTGGACCGACTACGACACCAGCATCATGTCCGAAGGCGGTGGCATTTTCCCGCGTAGCGCCAAGAGCATCGCCATCACGGCGCAGATGAAGGAACGCTTCGCCATCGAGGCCGACCGCCTGACGCCCACCGAGCTGCTCAATGCACTGCTCAAGGCGCCCGTTGACCTGCTCTGGAACGGTGGCATCGGCACCTACGTCAAGGCCAGTGGCGAAAGCCACGCCGACGTTGGCGACAAGGCCAACGACGCCTTGCGTGTCAACGGCAACGAGTTGCGCTGCAAGGTGGTAGGCGAGGGCGGCAACCTGGGCATGACCCAGCTTGGCCGGGTGGAATTCGGCCTGCACGGCGGCGCCACCAACACCGACTTCATCGACAACGCCGGCGGCGTGGATTGCTCCGACCACGAGGTCAATATCAAGATTCTGCTCAACGAGGTTGTGCAGGGTGGTGACATGACCGAGAAGCAGCGCAACCAGCTACTCGGTAGCATGACCGAGGAAGTGTCCGGCCTGGTGCTGGGCAACAACTACAAGCAGACCCAGGCGCTGTCGCTGGCAGCGCGTCGCGTGCGCGAGCGCATTGCCGAGTACAAGCGCCTGATGGCCGACCTCGAGGCCCGTGGCAAGCTTGACCGGGCCATCGAGTTCCTGCCTTCCGAGGAACAGCTGGCCGAGCGCCTCGCCGCCGGCCAGGGCCTGACCCGTGCAGAGCTCTCGGTACTGATCTCCTACAGCAAGATCGACTTGAAGGAGCAGTTGCTCAAGTCCCAGGTGCCGGACGACGATTACCTGACCCGCGACATGGAAACCGCGTTCCCGCCGTCGCTGGTCAGCAAGTTCGCCGACTCCATGCGCCGCCACCGCCTCAAGCGCGAGATCGTCAGCACCCAGATCGCCAACGACTTGGTCAACAACATGGGCATCACTTTCGTGCAGCGGTTGAAGGAATCGACCGGCATGAGCCCTGCCAACGTGGCCGGGGCTTACGTGATCGTGCGCGACATCTTCCACCTGCCGCACTGGTTCCGTCAGATCGAGGCGCTGGATTACCAGGTCCCCGCCGAGATCCAGCTGACCCTGATGGACGAACTGATGCGCCTGGGTCGTCGAGCCACGCGCTGGTTCCTGCGTAGCCGTCGCAATGAGCAAGACGCTGGCCGTGATTGCGCCCACTTTGGGCCGAAGATCGCCCAGCTTGGGCTCAAGCTCGACGAACTGCTCGAAGGCCCGACCCGCGAACGCTGGATGGTGCGCTACCAGAGCTTCGTCGATGCGGGGGTGCCGGAGCTGTTGGCACGCATGGTGGCCGGTACCAGCCATCTGTACACCTTGCTGCCGATCATCGAGGCGGCTGATGTGACCGGTCACGAGCCGGCGCAGGTGGCCAAGGCGTTCTTCGCCGTGGGCAGCGCGCTGGACCTGACCTGGTACTTGCAGGAAATCAGCAATCTGCCGGTGGAGAACAACTGGCAGGCCCTGGCCCGGGAAGCCTTCCGCGACGACATCGACCTGCAACAACGCGCCATCACCATCTCGGTATTGCAGATGGCCGATGCACCGCAGGACATGGATGCCCGCGTCGCGCTGTGGGCCGAGCAGCATCGGGTGATGGTGGAGCGCTGGCGCGCCATGCTCGATGACCTGCGCAGCGCCTCGGGCCATGACTACGCGATGTATGCAGTGGCCAACCGCGAACTGGTCGATCTGGCCATGAGTGGGCAGGCGACTGTAATGCCGTCCTGAGTCATTGCTGAAATGAAAAAGCCCCGGCCGTGATGCCGGGGCTTTTTTGTGGGTGAGGTGTTGGGCGATTGGTTATGGAATGACGGTCAACGGGGCGCGCAGCGGCCCCAGTGATCTGTGATGCAGAACTCAAGTACCGAGGCCGCTGATGCCCGCCGCCGGCACCGAGCAGCACCCATAAGCCAACGATAGAGACAGGCGTTGCTCACGATGTCTGCGCTCAAACCCTACGACATCACCAGACCAAGCCCGCCACTGCCTTACTTGAACCGCCGCTCCACACCCTTCTCCACCAGGATCTTGGCCGATATTTCTTCCACCGAAAAATGCGTGGAATTGATGTTGGGAATGTTCTCGCGGCGGAACAGGCTCTCGACTTCTCGCACCTCGAATTCGCACTGGGCGAAGCTCGAGTAACGGCTATTGGGCTTGCGCTCGTGGCGAATGGCGGTCAGCCGGTCGGGGTCGATGGTCAGGCCGAACAGCTTGCTGTGGTGCTTTTTCAGCACCGCCGGCAGTTGCAGGCGCTCCATGTCGTCTTCGGTCAGCGGGTAGTTGGCCGCGCGGATGCCGAACTGCATGGCCATGTACAGGCACGTCGGGGTTTTGCCGCAACGGGACACACCCACCAGGATCAGGTCGGCCTTGTCGTAGTAATGGGTGCGTGCGCCGTCATCGTTGTCCAGAGCGAAGTTCACCGCCTCGATGCGCTCCATGTAGTTGGAATTGCCACCAATGGAGTGGGATTTGCCCACCGAATACGAGGAATGGGCGGTCAACTCCTGCTCCAGCGGGGACAGGAACGAGGAGAAGATGTCGATCATGAACCCATTGGAGGTGGCGAGGATCTCGCGGATGTCCTGGTTGACGATGGTGTCGAAGATGATCGGCCGCATGCCGTCGCGCTCGGCCGCCGCATTGATCTGCTGAACCATGTTGCGCGCTTTTTCGGGGGAGTCGATGTAGGGCCGGGTGAATTTGCTGAAAGGAATGCTCTCGAACTGCGCGAGCAGGCTCTGGCCCAGGGTCTCGGCAGTGATGCCGGTGCCGTCGGAGATGAAGAACGCGGTTCGTTTCATTTGCGATCGGGGCCTTAGTGATGATGACGTTTCTTGATTATGATAAGTTCGCTTTGCCGAATGCGGCTGTCGGCATTCTCACTTATTTTCCAGGTACAGGCCACATGCGTCCGGCCCAGTCAAGAAGACAGGCGGGCGCCGTTGAGCTTTTCCAATACAGCTAGTGGAGAGATCACCTTGGTAGAGTACGTAGTTTCCCTCGAAAAGCTCGGCGTCCATGATGTGGAGCATGTGGGGGGCAAGAACGCATCCCTGGGCGAGATGATCAGCAATCTTGCCGGTGCCGGCGTGTCCGTGCCGGGCGGCTTTGCCACTACGGCTCAGGCGTACCGTGATTTCCTCGAGCAAAGTGGGCTCAACGACCGCATCCATGCGGCGCTCGATGCCCTGGACGTGGACGATGTCAACGCCCTGGCCAAGACCGGCGCGCAGATTCGCCAGTGGGTGATGGAAGCCGAATTCCCGGCGCGCCTGGATGCCGAGATCCGTACCGCCTTCGCCGAAATGGCCAATGGCAACGACAACATGGCCGTGGCCGTGCGCTCCTCGGCCACCGCCGAAGACCTGCCAGACGCCTCGTTCGCCGGCCAGCAGGAAACCTTCCTCAACATCCGCGGCGTGGACAACGTGATCCGTGCTGCGAAGGAAGTGTTCGCCTCGCTGTTCAATGACCGTGCCATCTCCTACCGTGTGCACCAGGGCTTCGACCACAAGCTGGTCGCGCTCTCGGCTGGCGTGCAGCGCATGGTTCGCTCCGAAACCGGTACCGCCGGCGTGATGTTCACGCTGGACACCGAGTCGGGATTCCGTGACGTCGTGTTCATCACCGGTGCCTACGGCCTGGGTGAAACCGTGGTCCAGGGCGCGGTCAACCCTGACGAATTCTACGTACACAAACACACCCTGCAGGCTGGCCGTCCGGCCATCCTGCGCCGCAACCTGGGCAGCAAGGCGATCAAGATGGTCTATGGCGAAGAAGCCAAGGCCGGTCGCTCGGTCAAGACGGTCGAAGTCGATCGCGCCGAGCGTGCCCGCTTCTGCCTGAGCGACGACGAAGTCAACGAGCTGGCCAAGCAGGCGATGATCATCGAGCAGCATTATCAGCGCCCAATGGACATCGAGTGGGCCAAGGACGGTGACGACGGCAAGCTGTACATCGTCCAGGCCCGCCCTGAGACCGTGAAGAGCCGCGCCAGCGCCAACGTCATGGAACGTTACCTGCTGAAAGAGAAGGGCACCGTGCTGGTCGAAGGCCGCGCCATCGGCCAGCGCATCGGCGCCGGCAAGGTCCGCGTGATCAACGACGTCTCCGAGATGGACAAGGTGCAGCCAGGCGACGTGCTGGTCTCGGACATGACCGACCCGGACTGGGAGCCGGTGATGAAGCGTGCCAGTGCCATCGTCACCAACCGTGGCGGGCGTACCTGCCATGCGGCCATCATTGCCCGTGAACTGGGTATTCCGGCGGTCGTCGGTTGCGGCAACGCTACCCAGATTCTCAAAGATGGGCAGGGCGTGACCGTCTCCTGCGCCGAAGGCGATACCGGCTTCATCTTCGAGGGTGAACTGGGCTTCGACATCAAGCAGAACTCGGTGGACGCCATGCCCGAGCTGCCGTTCAAGATCATGATGAACGTCGGCAACCCGGACCGCGCCTTCGACTTCGCCCAGCTGCCCAACGCCGGTGTAGGCCTGGCCCGCCTGGAGTTCATCATCAACCGCATGATCGGCGTGCACCCCAAGGCATTGCTCAACTACGCCGGCCTGCCGGCCGACCTGAAGGACAGCGTCGACAAGCGCATCGCCGGTTATGACGACCCGGTCGGTTTCTATGTGGAGAAGCTGGTCGAAGGCATCAGCACCCTGGCAGCGGCGTTTTATCCCAAGAAAGTGATCGTTCGCCTGTCGGACTTCAAGTCCAACGAGTACGCCAACCTGATCGGCGGCAAGCTGTACGAGCCCGAAGAAGAAAACCCGATGCTGGGCTTCCGTGGGGCCTCGCGCTACATCAGCGAGGCGTTCCGCGATTGCTTCGAACTCGAGTGCCGCGCACTCAAGCGCGTGCGCAACGAAATGGGCCTGACCAACGTCGAGATCATGGTGCCGTTCGTGCGTACCCTCGGTGAGGCCAGCCAAGTGGTCGACCTGCTGGCTGAAAACGGCCTGGCCCGTGGCGACAACGGCCTGCGCGTCATCATGATGTGCGAACTGCCGTCCAACGCCATCCTGGCCGACGAGTTCCTCGAATACTTCGACGGTTTCTCCATCGGATCGAACGACCTGACTCAGCTGACGTTGGGTCTGGACCGTGATTCGGGCATCATTGCCCACCTGTTCGATGAGCGAAATCCTGCGGTCAAGAAGCTGCTGGCCAACGCCATCGCGGCGTGCAACAAGGCCGGCAAGTACATCGGTATTTGCGGTCAGGGCCCTTCGGATCACCCAGACCTGGCCAAATGGCTGATGGAGCAGGGCATCGACAGCGTATCGCTGAACCCGGACTCGGTGCTCGAAACCTGGTTCTACCTGGCCGAAGGCCAAAGCGCGACCTGATACCGCAAAACGCGAGGGGCGTCTGGCGTCCCTCGCCTGGTTTTTTCCAGGGCGAGTTCCAGCGATGGATTTCGCCCTTTTTTGTGCGACAAGCAACCGACCTATGCAAAGCAGCAGTACATTATTTCCCGTCGCCTTGCTCAGTGCCGAGCGTCGCGGCGACCTCAGTGAAGACGTCTATCGCATCAAGGCCGGCTTGGGTCCCGATCCCAGCGTGGAGCTGGCCGTGACCCGGCTGGGCTTGGCTGACCAGAACACCGCCCTGGGTATTCCGGTCATCTTGCTGCATGGCAGCTTTTCCAATCGGCGTTTCTGGTATTCACCCAAGGGCGGTGGCCTTGGGGCCTACCTGGCCCGGGCCGGCTTCGATGTATGGATCCCCGAGATGCGTGGTCACGGGCTGTCGCCGCGCAATCGGGATTGGGCACAGAACACGGTGGCCGCCTACGCGCGCGACGACGTACCGGCCATCGGTGCCTTCGTGCATGAGAAAGCGGGCAGGGCGCCCCTGTGGATTGGGCATTCGTTGGGCGGCACTACCTTGGCGGTCGCCCTGGGGAGCGGCGCGTTGGCTGCGCAGCATGTGTCGGGTGTAGCGCTATTCGGTTCCCAGGTAAGCCGCAGCTACTGGCCGTTGAAAGTGCCTCCGGTGGTGTGGGGCATGCGCTGGCTGCTGCGCCGCTGGGGGCATTTGTCTGGCTCGCGCTTTGGGCGCGGGCCAGAGGATGAACCCGTCGGCCTTGCCTTGGAACACATGCGCTGGCACGGATTGTTCGGGCGTTTTGGCGACAAGCAGGGCGACTGGTGGGCAGGCCTTGCTCAAGTCGACGTGCCGACCCTGGCCGTCGCAGCCACGGCCGACCAGCAGAGCCCGCCGTGGGCCTGCCGCACGTTGTTCGAGCAACTCGGTGGCGCGCACAAGCAGTTCCTCTGCCTTGGGCCTGCGGCGGGCTTCGATGCCTTTGGCCATGCGGACATGCTGGCCAGCCAGGCTGCCCACGTGCAGGTATGGCCGCTGGTAGAACGCTGGCTGCGTGAGCCCAGGTTGCCGGTGCATGCGTCCATCGAGGCCTTGGCGCTCGTGCCCGCGCTATGAAAGGCGCTGACCGTGCGGTCTCGGGTGACTGCGGTGTGCTCCAAGGTGTAGCCTTGGCCCTCAATCGCTTTCGTTGTGACTGACAGGAGCTTGCCATGCAGCATTACGTAACGCCCGACCTGTGTGACGCCTATCCGGACCTCGTGCAGGTGCTGGAGCCGATGTTCAGCAACTTTGGTGGCCGCGATTCGTTCGGTGGCCAGATCGTCACCATCAAGTGCTTCGAGGACAACTCGCTCGTGCGTGAGCAGGTCGAACTCGATGGCCGGGGCAAGGTGTTGGTGGTCGACGGCGGCGGCTCGCTGCGTCGCGCCCTGTTGGGCGACATGCTTGCCGAAAAAGCGGCGAAAAACGGCTGGGAAGGCCTGGTGATCTACGGCTGCGTGCGCGACGTCGACGCACTGATCCAGACCAACGTGGGTGTGCAGGCGCTGGCCAGCCACCCGCTCAAAACCGACAAGCGTGGCATTGGCGACCTCAACGTCGTGGTGAGTTTCGCGGGCGTGACCTTCAGGCCCGGTGAATACGTGTACGCCGACAACAACGGCGTACTGGTCTCGCCAAGCCCGTTGCAGATGCCGGAGTGACGCGCCGCTGGCGCTGATGGAGCTTTGATGTTCGAGGAAGACAACGCGCAGTGGGGGCTGGTGCATGCCCTGGTGCTCGATGGCAAGGGCGGGGCACGCGCCATCGCCCGAACCGAGCTGGCCGATTTGCAACTGCAACCTGAGCAAAGCCTCTGGTTGCACTGGGACCGCAGCCACCCCCAAACCCGGTCATGGCTGCTGAGCGAGAGTGGCCTTAGTGAATTCGCCTGCGAGCTGTTGCTGGAAGAGAACACTCGGCCGCGCTTGCTGCCGATGGCCGACGAGCAATTGTTGCTGTTTCTGCGTGGGGTCAACCTCAACCCTGGTGCCGAGCCTGAGGACATGGTTTCGGTGCGAATCTTCGCCCAGGCCCAGCGCGTGATTTCGCTGCGCTTGCGCCCGCTCCGGGCCAGCGACGAAGTCCTGCTGCAACTGGAGCAGGGCAGGGGGCCGAAGACAGCTTCCGAGTTGCTGTTGCTGATGGGCGAACTGCTGACCGAGAAAGTCCAGGGTTTGGTCAGCGATCTGTCCGAATTGGTCGACCTCGAAGAAGAAAAGGTAGAGGTTGACGAGCGACACCTGCCTGATCAGGGCAGCTTGCAGCAGATCCGCCGCCGCGCGGCTGGGCTGCGACGTTTCCTGGCCCCGCAGCGCGACATCTATGCACATCTTTCACGCAGCAAGTGGAGCTGGTTTGCCGAGGTCGATGCCGATTACTGGAACGAGCTGAACAACAGCCTGATCCGCTATCTCGAAGAGCTCGAACTGACCCGCGAACGTGCGGCATTGGTGCTTGAGAGCGAAGACCGCCGCCGCAGCGAACGGATGAACCGCACCATGTACCGGTTTGGCATCATCACCTGCATCTTTCTGCCAATGAGCTTCATCACCGGGCTGTTGGGCATCAACGTGGGTGGCATTCCTGGGGCGCAGAACCCTTACGGGTTTCTCATGGCGTGCCTGGTGGTGGTGGGGCTGGCAGCAGGGCAATGGTGGTTGTTCCGGCGCTTGCAGTGGGTATAGCCGCCAGCGCGCCAGCAGCCAGGTCGACACAAGGTGTGACCCGTCGCCAGGCCGTCTCGTCTCTTGCTGATACTACGCGAGGTGCCCATGCACGATCCGTTCGAACAATCCCTGCGTGACCTGCTCAAGGCATCCCCGTCCGGCAATGACCGCCATGACCAGGATGATGCCGCCTGCCTGGGTCGCGTGCTCAAGACCGCCAACCGTCAGGTTGGCGCCGGTGATCTGTTCAGCTTGCTTGGCCGTTGGAGCCAGGCGCTGATGATCGCCATCAACAATGGCTCGGCGCACGTCGCGCCGGTGCGCAGACATTCTTCCCGCAACGCTGCCGCTGGCAGCAAAGCTGATAAGGCCGACTGAATATGGAACTCGATCTCTGGACCCAGAGCCTGGTCACCGCCATGACCGCCCTATGGACCAAGGTGGCGAACTTCATCCCCAACTTGTTCGGCGCGTTGGTGGTGGTGCTGCTGGGCTTTGTGGTAGCCAAGCTGCTCGATACCTTGCTCTCCAAACTGCTGGCCAAGCTTGGCCTTGATCGCCTGATGGCCGGTACGGGTCTGACCAAGATGCTGGGCCGGGTTGGCATTCAGGTACCGATTTCTACCCTGATCGGCAAGATCGTCTACTGGTTCGTGCTGCTGATCTTCCTCGTATCGGCCGCCGAGTCGCTGGGCCTGGAGCGCGTCTCGGCCACGCTCGACATGCTGGCCTTGTACCTGCCCAAGGTGTTCGGTGCAGCGTTGATATTGCTCGCGGGCGTGCTCCTGGCGCAGGTGGCCAACGGCCTGGTGCGCGGCGCTGCCGAAGGCGTGGGGCTTGAGTACGCCGCGGGGCTTGGACGCATCGTTCAGGGCCTGGTCATCATCATCAGCATTTCAGTGGCTATCAGCCAGCTGGAGGTCAAGACCGACCTGCTCAACCATGTGATCGTTATCGGCCTGATTACCGTTGGTCTGGCCGTTGCGCTGGCCATGGGCCTGGGTAGCCGCGAAATCGCGGGTCAGATCCTGGCGGGCATCTACGTCCGCGAGCTGTTCCAGGTGGGCCAGCAGGTGCGCATTGGCGAGGTAGAAGGGCATATCGAGGAAATCGGCACGGTCAAGACGGTGATCCTCACCGACGATGACGAGCTGGTTTCCCTGTCCAACCGAGAATTGCTTGAGCAGCGGGTCAATAGCCGCTGACCGCACAAAGCTGTTAATGTATGCCGCCGCAAAAACCGACCCTCCTGGGCGTTTGCGGCGACATTGACCTGACTGTCGGCCAGATTCGTTTTGAATAAAGTCCCCACGCCGCCCATGCGCTACGACCCCCGCGAACTCACCGACGAAGAGTTGGTGGCGCGCTCGCATGAGGAGCTGTATCACGTCACCCGCGCGTATGAGGAGCTCATGCGTCGCTATCAGCGAACCCTGTTCAACGTATGTGCACGTTATTTGGGGAACGACCGGGACGCGGATGATGTCTGTCAGGAAGTCATGTTGAAAGTGCTCTATGGTCTCAAGAATTTCGAGGGAAAATCCAAATTCAAGACCTGGCTTTACAGCATCACCTACAATGAATGCATTACCCAGTACCGCAAGGAGCGCCGCAAGCGCAGGTTGATGGATGCCTTGAGCCTGGACCCTGTTGAAGAGGCGTCCGAGGACAAGGCCCCAAAGGCCGAAGAAAAGGGCGGGCTGGACAAGTGGCTGGTCCATGTGAACCCGATCGATCGGGAAATCCTGGTGCTGCGATTCGTCGCCGAGCTGGAGTTCCAGGAGATCGCGGATATCATGCACATGGGGCTCAGCGCGACGAAAATGCGATACAAGCGTGCGCTTGACAAGCTTCGGGAGAAATTTGCCGGTCTGGATGAAACTTAACGACCAGCAAATATCTCTAACGAACCGGCGAGTTCTGCTAGACTCGCCGACGAGTTGTCCCCCCGGTTTTGGTGGGACTGCTTAACTATCACCAGATGGGGATTTAACGGATGAAACTGAAAAACACCTTGGGCTTGGCCATTGGTTCGCTCGTAGCCGCCACCTCGATTGGCGCTATGGCACAAGGCCAAGGCGCCGTCGAAACTGAAATCTTCTACAAGAAAGAATTCTTCGACAGCCAGCGCGACTTCAAAAACGACGGTAACCTGTTCGGCGGCTCCATCGGTTACTTCCTGACCGACGACGTTGAACTGCGTCTGGGCTACGACGAAGTCCACAACGCTCGTGGCGACGACGGCAAGAACATCAAGGGCTCCAACACCGCCCTGGACGCCGTTTACCACTTCAACAACCCGTACGACGCCATCCGTCCGTACGTTTCCGCTGGTTTCTCGCACCAGTCGATCGGCCAGACCGGCCGTGGTGGTCGTAACCACTCCACCTTCGCCAACGTTGGCGCTGGCGCCAAGTGGTACATCACTGACATGTTCTACGCCCGTGCCGGCGTAGAAGCTCAGTACAACATCGACCAGGGCGACACCGAGTGGGCTCCAAGCGTTGGTGTTGGTCTGAACTTCGGCGGTAGCCCGAAGAACCAGGCTGCTCCTGCACCTGCTCCAGTTGCTGAAGTCTGCTCCGACTCCGACAACGACGGCGTTTGCGACAACGTCGACAAGTGCCCAGACACCCCGGCCAACGTCACTGTTGACGCCGACGGCTGCCCGGCTGTTGCCGAAGTCGTTCGCGTTGAGCTGGACGTCAAGTTCGACTTCGACAAGTCGGTCGTCAAGCCTAACAGCTACGGCGACATCAAGAACCTGGCTGACTTCATGAAGCAGTACCCACAGACCACCACCGTGGTTGAAGGTCACACTGACTCCGTAGGTCCAGACGCTTACAACCAGAAGCTGTCCGAGCGTCGTGCCAACGCTGTCAAGCAGGTCCTGACCCAGCAGTACGGCGTAGAATCCAGCCGTGTTGACTCGGTTGGCTACGGCGAAACCCGCCCGGTTGCCGACAACGCCACCGAAGAAGGCCGTGCTATCAACCGTCGCGTTGAAGCTCAGGTAGAAGCCCAGGCCAAGTAATTGGTTTGAAGCTTCATGAAAAACCCGGCCTCGGCCGGGTTTTTCTTTGCCTGCATGACAGCATGTGATGTCTAGCAGGCAAGCACTGGTGTAAGGCCCAGCCAAGGCAGTGCTTGCCTGCTAGACATTTGTCTGTACGTTCATCTGCCCAGGCAGCCCTCCGCAGAAAACCTGCAGGCCAACATCGGGCTGTCCTGTGCCGTTGGTGATAGCTATAATCGCCCCCTCACTCACCCCGAGTCTTGCCTGCCCATGTATACCCTGGCCCGCCAGCTGCTGTTCAAACTGTCACCGGAAACTTCTCATGATCTGTCGCTGGACCTGATCGGTGCCGGCGGCCGGCTTGGCTTGAACGGCAAGCTGTGCAAGCGCCCGGCCTCATTGCCGGTCAAGGTCATGGGCCTGGATTTCGCCAACCCGGTAGGTCTGGCGGCTGGCTTGGACAAGAACGGTACGGCCATCGACGGCTTCGCCCAGCTGGGCTTCGGTTTCGTCGAGATCGGCACTGTCACGCCTCGCCCGCAACCTGGCAACCCCAAACCTCGGCTGTTCCGCTTGCCAGAGGCAACTGCCATCATCAACCGCATGGGTTTCAATAACCTTGGGGTTGATCATCTGCTGGGCCGTGTACGCGCTGCCCGTTACAAGGGCGTGCTGGGTATCAATATTGGCAAGAACTTCGACACGCCAGTCGAGCGCGCGGTGGACGATTACCTGATCTGCCTGGACAAGGTCTACAGCGCGGCCAGTTACGTCACTGTCAATGTCAGCTCACCCAACACCCCGGGGCTGCGCAGCCTGCAGTTCGGGGATTCGCTCAAGCAATTGCTCGATGCCTTGGCGGAACGTCGGGCACAGCTGAGCGCCCGTCATGGCCGGCATGTGCCCTTGGCCATCAAGATTGCCCCTGACATGAGCGATGAAGAAACGGCGCTGGTGGCCGCTGCGCTTGTCGAGTCAGGCATGGACGCGGTCATCGCGACCAATACCACGCTCGGGCGCGAAGGCGTGGAGGCCCTGCCGTACGGCGGTGAAGCAGGCGGGCTCTCAGGTGCCCCCGTACGCCAGAAGAGCACACGTATCGTTCAGGTGTTGGCCGGTGAGATGGGCGGCAAGCTGCCAATCATTGCCGCAGGGGGCATCACGGAAGGAAAACATGCGGCCGAGAAGATCGCCGCCGGTGCGAGCCTGGTGCAGATCTACTCGGGCTTCATCTATAAAGGGCCGGCGCTCATTCGAGAAGCCGTGGATGCCATCGCCGCCATGCCCAAGCGGTAAGCTTGCCCACAAAAAAAGGGCCCCATGAAGGGGCCCTTGGGCCTCAGCCCGCCGCCCTGGTGGGGCGTGCCTGGTAAATCGCGTGAATGTCCTCTATCAGCCTACGGCGTGATTTTCGTTGAGCCTGTGGATACCGGCGGTGCCAGTCATACCGTCCCAGTTGTCACCACGGCCCTCCCGCCAGCCGTTGATCCAGGCTTGACGAACAGATGGCAGGGTAAAGGGGCAAAGCTCCCGGGATTTGCCGGTGACTCCATATTGGTAGCCACGTGAAAATGCTCTTTCCAACGGATCACGCTTAAGTCTTCTCATAGGGTGTTGCCCTCACTTGTTGACTGTAATGTCCCGTCGGCCTCATGGAGGCCGGGCAGAATCGTTCTGCCGGTATGGGCTCGCTGCCGGCGTCGCGAGCCTGAAGTGCCGCTTCGTTGCGATGCGGCCTGTGCTCAGTTCTAACCAATGCAGGTGACGGTGGGAATGATCGATTTGTCATAAGCACGTAACCTTTCCAAGGGTCAGGGGATAAGTAAATAAATGCGACTCATCCTTATTCCCGCCGCAGCCCCGCAGGATCGGGGGTTAGCCGAAGTTTGACGCCATTTTGCCATCGCCTCTGTGAGGCATTTGAAATACCTCGAAATGCGACGAAGGGTCACCTAGGTCCCGGTGTCGCGAGAATGTATGTACTGCTCGATGATCTAAGCTGTTTGTGCCGTCAGGCATGGATGGGTAAGTCGGGCGGCCCGGTCATCGCTCTTGCGTAAGGGAGCGTGGCCACTTGCACACCTGTCGGAAAAGGGTGCAGGTAAACAGGGCGTCGCGATGCGTCGCAGCGCCAGTCTAATAGCCCTACTGTGCTGGATAACTCATGTCGGACCGTTTCGAACTCTACCTCACTTGTCCCAAAGGCCTTGAAAGCCTGCTTGCAGAAGAGGCCCGCAGCCTTGGCCTGGATGAGGTGCGTGAACACACCTCGGCTATTCGCGGGGCTGCCGACATGGAGACAGCCTACCGTCTGTGCCTGTGGTCCAGGTTGGCAAACCGCGTATTGCTGGTGCTCAAGCGGTTTTCCATGAAAAACGCCGACGACCTGTATGACGGTGTCAATGCCGTGGAGTGGGCTGACCACTTGGCCGCTGATGGCACCCTGGCCGTTGAGTTCAGCGGTCATGGGTCAGGGATCGACAATACTCATTTCGGCGCTCTCAAGGTCAAGGACGCCATTGTCGACAAACTGCGCAACCGTGAAGGCCTACGCCCGTCGGTGGAGAAGATCGACCCGGATGTGCGCGTGCACCTGCGCCTTGACCGGGGTGAGGCGATCCTGTCGCTGGACCTCTCCGGTCACAGCCTTCATCAGCGTGGTTATCGCCTGCAGCAAGGTGCAGCACCGCTCAAGGAAAACCTCGCTGCCGCCGTGTTGATTCGTTCCGGCTGGCCACGCATCGCTGCCCAGGGCGGCGCACTGGCCGACCCCATGTGTGGTGTCGGCACATTCCTGGTCGAGGCGGCAATGATCGCCGCGGACATCGCCCCCAACCTCAAGCGTGAGCGTTGGGGCTTCACGGCGTGGCTGGGCCATGTGCCTGCGCTCTGGCGCAAGGTGCATGATCAGGCGCAGGCGCGGGCTGAAGCTGGCCTGGCCAAACCTGCGTTGTGGATCCGCGGCTATGAAGCCGATCCTCGCTTGATACAACCAGGGCGTAACAACGTCGAACGCGCAGGCCTGAGCGATTGGGTGAAGATCTATCAGGGTGAAGTGAGTACATTCGAGCCGCGCCCGGACCAGAACCAGAAAGGCTTGGTCATCAGCAACCCACCCTACGGGGAGCGTCTGGGTGACGAAGCCAGCCTGCTTTACCTTTACCAGAACCTTGGCGAACGCCTGCGTCAGGCATGCATGGGTTGGGAAGCCGCCGTCTTTACGGGCGCTGCGCAACTGGGCAAGCGCATGGGCCTGCGCAGCCACAAGCAGTACGCATTCTGGAACGGTGCACTGCCCTGCAAGTTGTTGCTGTTCAAGGTCCAGCCGGACCAGTTCGTGACCGGCGAGCGCCGTACCGAACCGGCTGAAGCCCTGCAAGCCCACCAGCCAGCGCAGGTGGCCAGCCAGCCTGCTCGCCTGTCCGAGGGTGCGCAGATGTTCGCCAACCGCCTGCAGAAAAACCTTCGGCAGCTGGGCAAGTGGGCTCGCCGCGAACAGGTCAGCTGCTATCGACTGTACGATGCGGATATGCCCGAGTATGCCCTGGCTGTAGACATGTATCAGGACTGGGTGCACGTGCAGGAATACGCCGCGCCGCGTTCGATCGATCCCGACAAGGCACAAGCGCGCCTGCTCGACGCGCTAGCGGCGATCCCCCAGGCCCTTGGTATTTCGCCACAACGCGTGGTGCTCAAGCGCCGGGAGCGTCAAAGCGGAACCCGCCAGTACGAGCGCCAGGCCACGGAAGGTCGCTTTCAGGAAGTGTCGGAAGCGGGGGTCAAGCTGCTGGTCAACCTGACCGACTACCTCGACACCGGCCTGTTCCTGGACCATCGGCCGATGCGCTTACGCATTCAGCGTGAGGCGGCCGGCAAGCGCTTCCTGAACCTGTTCTGCTATACCGCGACGGCTACCGTGCATGCAGCCAAGGGCGGGGCGCGCAGCACCACCAGCGTCGACCTGTCGAAAACCTACCTGGACTGGGCGCGGCGCAACCTGGCGCTCAACGGCTTTTCAGAGCGCAATCGTCTGGAACAAGGGGATGTCATGACGTGGTTGGAGGCCGAGCGTGAAAGCTACGACCTGATCTTCATCGATCCGCCCACGTTCTCCAACTCCAAGCGCATGGAAGGTGTGTTCGACGTTCAGCGCGACCACGTTCAGTTGCTGGACTTGGCGATGGCGCGGCTGGCCCCGGGTGGTGTGCTGTATTTCTCCAACAACTTCCGCAAGTTCCAGCTCGACGAGCACCTGTCTGCTCGTTACGCCGTGGAAGAGATCACCGCCCAGACGCTTGACCCGGACTTCGCCCGCAACAACCGCATCCATCGCGCCTGGAAGCTGCAGTTGCGGTGATGCGCCGACGCCTGTGCCCTTGCGGGGGCACAGGCCATGCAGGTCACTTGGCGGCTGTACTGGCGTTTGCGCTGGGCTGGCGGTAGAGGTCCAGCAGCACCTGGTCCAGCACCTGCGAGGCGCCCCACGGTTTGGGGTCGTTGAGGATAGCGGCCACTGCCCAGGTATGGCCGTTGCTGTCACGGCTGAAACCCGCGATTGCCCGTACGGTGTTGAGCGTGCCGGTCTTGATGTGGCCCTCACCGGTCATGGCGGTGCGCTTGAGGCGTTTGCGCATGGTCCCATCCATACCCACCAGCGGCAGCGAGCTCATGAACTCGGCCGCGTAGGGGCTTTTCCAGGCCGCTTGCAGCATGGCTGCCATCTCACGCGTGCTCACGCGTTCGGCGCGGGACAGCCCTGAGCCGTTTTCCATCACCAGGTGCGGCGCGGTGATGCCTTTCTTGGCCAGCCACTGACGCACGACACGCTGCGCGGCACGGGCGTCATCGCCATCGGCATCGGTACGGAACTGGGCACCCAGGCTCAGGAACAACTGCTGAGCCATGGTGTTGTTGCTGTACTTGTTGATGTCACGGATGATTTCCACCAGGTCCGGCGAGAAAGCGCGCGCCAGCAACCGTGCGCTTTTAGGCACGTTTTCGATGCGGTCGGTACCTTGGATGGTACCCCCCAGCTCGTTCCAGATGGCACGCACCGCGCCGGCGGCATAGGTCGGATGATCGAGCAGCGAGAGGTAGGTTTGGGAGTTGCAGCCATCGCCCAACTGACCACTGACGGTCACGGTGATGCCGTCGGGCTGTGGCACGGGGTTGTAGCGTACGTCGCCGGCGCAATTCTTGCTGTTGACAGCCTTGACCTGGTTGTCGATGCGAATGCTGGCAATCGGCGGCTCCACGGCAACGCTGACCCTGCCGCCGTCGTTACGCGCCACGAAGCGCAAGGCCTTGAGATTGACCAGCAACGCGTCAGGCTTCACCAGGAACGGCTTGTTCTGATCACCCCCGTCGTCATTGAATTGCGGCAGGTTGGGCTGCACGAAATGGCTGCGGTCGAGCACCAGGTCACCTGTGATGGTGCGCACGCCGTTGGCGCGAAGGTCACGCATCAGCAACCACAGCTTTTCCATGTTCAGCTTCGGATCGCCCCCACCCTTGAGGTAGAGGTTGCCGTTAAGTACACCGTTGCTGAGCGTACCGTCGGTGAAGAACTCGGTTTTCCACTGGTAGGTCGGCCCCAGCAGCTCCAGCGCGGCATAGGTGGTGACCAGTTTCATGGTCGAGGCAGGGTTGACGGACACGTCGGCGTTGAACACCGTGGCTGTACCGGGGCCATCCAAGGGCAGCATCACCAATGACAATGCCGTGTCTTGCAGCTTATTGGCCTTGAGTGCCTGTTGCACCTTGGGTGGAAGGTTTGTATTGACCGCAGCTGCCTGGCTGGTCAGGGCCAAAGGCAGCAACAGGCCGGCGAGTACGATGGGGCGGAGCGTTTTGATCATGATAAACAGATACCCTGCAACGAGGAGAAAGGGCATTGGGGCTATAAATGGATGATGGCCCCAGAACGAATGCACACGCATTATGCCCCAAGCCCCCCGGGGTTGCGCCAGTTCGATGCACATGGGTTTCACATCAGGCCGCCGCGGCGAGTGTGTGTTAAGCACCGCAGCTTTTGCGCAGACCCGAAAGTAAAAAGGCCACCCCTGGGGGTGGCCTTCTGCGAACGAACCCGACAGAGCATTACTCTGCCTTGTTGATCGGCTTTTCCGGGTACCAGGCGTCGAGCAGCGGGCTGACTTCAACCTTGGTCAATTCGCTGCGGCCTTTGAGCCAGCTTTCGACGGCAGCGCGCTGCTCTTCGGTAACCGAGCCACGCTTGACCGAGCACACCAGACCGTAATCGTCACCGCCGACATAGTCGAGGCCGTTGGCATCCATGGCTTCGGCAAGGAACGCGTCGAGGAATGCATCGATTGCCTGGTCATCCAGATCCTCTTTGAATTCCAGGTTCAGCTCGAAGCCCAATTCCTGAAACTCGTCGACACACAGCTTCTTGCGCAGACGACGGGAGCGGTTTGTGGCCATGAAACAATCCTCTTAGGTAATAACGCCGCGCAGTCTATCAGTTAACACGCCCGGTTGCCCGCCTGCGTGCACGTGGTTGTCGACAGGTCCAGCGTCAGCGCTCGGTGCACGCGCCGCATGTGCCGGGCTAGGGCTTGCCGTCGCAGTCGCACTTGGGCAGGTGTGAGTTCGTCACAATCGAGGGCGATGCACGCTCGCATCAGCGCTGCCGCCTCTAGCATGCGTGCTGCGCTCAGGACTTTATGCGCATGGGCGGCGATTGCCTGCTGATCTTTATCAGGCTGCAGCTCCATCAAAAGCGTGAAGTCTGTCTCCAGGCTTTGTAGCAGCGTCTGGAGAAATCGCCTATGGTCAGCCGGGTCATGCCCGACCACCGCGCTGAGCCCATTAAGGCAATACGGCTTGCACCGGTTCTTTTTCCGACGCTGCATGTTCACTGCTGCAAGGCGTTGACTCAGGGTGCTGAGGCTGATGGGCTTGAGCAGGCAATCATCCATGCCCGAGCTCAGGCATTTGCGCCGTACCTCGGGTTGTGCGTTGGCGGTATAGCCCAGGATCGTGCAGCGCCTTCGTCCTGTCCGCTGCTCTTCGGTGCGTACCGCCGTCGCCAACTGGTAGCCGTTCATGTGGGGCATGTTGCAATCGAGCACCAGCACGTCGAAGTCGCCTGCACGCCAGGCCATCAGGCCTTCGCGACCGTCCGTGGCCGTGGCGTGCTGCAGCCCGAGGTAACCGAGCTGCTGTGCCATCAGTTGCAGGTTGGCAGGGTGATCATCGATCACCAGTACGTTGAGGTGGGGGTCAGGTGCCTGCAAACGCTCGACTGCCGGTGTCGATCGCACTGCAGGATCAGCTTGTTGCAACGGCATCTTCACCCGGACCTGGGTGCCCAGGCCTTCCAGGCTCTTGATGCTGAGGTCGGCGCCCATCATTTCGCAGAGTGTACGGCAAATGGTAAGGCCCAGGCCCGTACCGGCGCGTGCCCCCTGACTGTGCGGGTTCGCCTGAACGAACGGATTGAACAGCCGTTGTACGTCGTCCGGGTGGATACCGATGCCGCTGTCACGCACCTCCATGTCCAGCAGCGAGCTGGCGCTGTCTGTGTCTTGTACAAGCCTGGCGTGGATGCGTACCTGGCCGTGCTCGGTGAACTTGATGGCATTGCTCACCAGATTGGACAGCACCTGCTTGAAGCGCAAGGGGTCTAGCAGCACATGGCAACGTGCCGCTGGCTCGATGATGACTTCCAGCGCCAACCCTTTCTGCCGGGCCTGGCCCTCGAAGATACGCCCCACCGACTCGAGCAATGCAGCCAGATCCACCACCTCGGGGACCAGGGTGAGGTGCCCTGACTCTATGCGCACGATGTCCAGTATGTCGCCAATCAAGCCAAGCAGGTCCTTGGCCGAATGGTGAGCCAGCTGAAGGGCGCCGCGATCGACCTGGCCCTGCTCGGCACGCTTGACGGCGAGTTCGAGCATGCCGATGACTGCGTTCATGGGCGTGCGGATTTCATGGCTGATGGTGGCCAGGAAGGTACTCTTGGCTCGGTTGGCGTCATCGGCCTGCTGCTTGGCCTGGCGCAACTCGTTGACCAACTGGCGGCGGTCGCTGATGTCGATCCATCCGCCAATGATGCCCTGGACCTCGCCCAGCGAATCCCGGTAGGGCAGGATCCAGTGGTAGATGGTGATTTCCCGGCCCTTGATGTGCAAGGGCCTGTCCATGATCAAGGGCGACCCGGCCGCCATCACCTTGCGATAGTCGTCCTGGATCTGTCGGGTCTGCTCGCGGTCGGCAAACAGGCTGCTCTCCAGTTGCTTGCCCAGGACCTCCTCGGCACTGGCCTGCACCGCTTCGAGGTAGCTGTAGTTACAGCTCTGCAGGCAACCCTCTCGATCACGAACGTACATTGGGTGTGGCGTACCGTTGAGCAATGCACGCATGAATGCCACCTGATCGTTCAGGGCGCGCTCCGCTTGCTGGCGTTGATGGATCTGCAAACGCAGACGGGCGTTCCACAGCAATGCCAGCAACAGCAATACCGCTGCACCCAGGGCTACAAGTACCGTCAAGCGGCGAAAGCCCTCGCCCTGGGTATCTTCGAACAGGGTGTAGCCTCGCCAGCGGTTGTTGATCACCCCCAGCTCTTCAGGTGAAATGCTCGAAAGCGCCTTGTCCAGAATCGAAATGAGGGTTTTGGAAGGTGTGCTGGTGGCCATGGCATAACTGGCAGGCTCACTGCCCACTGTGGTGCGGATGATCAGGTCAGGATTGCTGGCCAACGCGTGGTTGGCGTCGATCAGCGTTGTGATGACGGCGTCCACTGCTCCGCTGTTGAGCAGGGCCATGGAATAGTACGAGCTTTCCGTTTCGATCCAGCCGATTTGCGGGTGATAGCGCGAGAGCATGGTGTCCAGGGCGCTGTAGCGTGTGATTGCGATCCGCTTGCCGCGCAGTTCGTCCAGCGAAGTGGCTGCCGCGTTGCCCTTGCGATTGACCAGCACATAAGTGCTGTCCAGATACGCCTGGCTGATCTGCAGATCGTTCTGGTCGATGCTGCCGCTTGCCAAGGCGGCGATGACATCGGCGCGGCCGTCCTTGACCCGTGCGATCATGTCCGCGATGCCACTGGCCCGTTGCACCTCGAAGCGCAAGCCCGTACGCAGGCTGATCAGCTCAAGCAGGTCGGCGGTGATGCCACGAAAATAACCCGAGTTGTCGAAGTATGACAATGGCGCTGCCGTACCGTCGACAACGACACGCATGACCGGATGTCGCTGCAACCACTGCGCTTCGGTACGCGTCAGTCGAAGCTTGCGATCGGTCAGAAGCAGATCGCTGCCTGCGCTCCAGCGTTTGAATATGCTCGACCGCAGGGCGGAGGACTGACTGTCGAGCGTCGCATTGACCAGCGCGAGCAGCACCGTGTCTTGTTCGCGCAGGGCGAAGCCGAAGCCAAACGCTTCATGGTTGCCAAAGCTGGCCATGCGCAGCCTTGGAAGGTGACCGCGGTTGAGTTGGTAGTGGGTGGAGATCGTGTCGCCGATGAAGACGTCTGCCTGGCCGAACGCCACCGCATTCAGGGCTTCGCTGGATGACCCGAAGGCCAGGACCTTGGCATCGGGATAGACACTGAGTACCTCTTTCCTCGGCAGGTAGTGATACAGCATGCCTAGGCGCATGCCTGACAGGCCAGTATCCAGCGCCCGGTGTTCGTCTTCGCGGGTGACCAGCACGGGTTGGTCGATGGCGTAGGCGTGCGACAGCACCACGCCTTCATAGTTGGCGTCATAGCCGTTGGCACTGCCCAGCAGATCGATGTCGCCTTGTTTGAGCGCTTGCAGCGCCGTTTGGCGGCTTGAATAGCGCAGCACGCGGACCGGCAGATCAAGCGCCTTGCCCAATAGGCTGGCGTACTCTGCGGTGAGGCCCTGATAGTCGCGCCCGCCACTGCTGATGTCGAAAGGTGGATAATCCGGAGCAGATGTGCCAATCACCAGTTCGTGGCGAGCATTCAACCATTGCTGCTGTTCTGGGGTAATTGCAGGTATGGCGGGTCGCGCAGTGGAGCGGGCGACCAAGGACAACTGGGACGCGCCTTGCTGCCCGGCGTTAGCCAGGTTGCCCAGCAGCATGGCGACCAGGAGCAGGAGGGCGATAGAACGTGCCATGGAGCCCTCAGACCAGTGCGTTGCGCTTGGCCATGTCGATCAGGTCGACCAGCGTGCTGGCTTCGAGTTTGTGCATGAGGCGTTTCTTGTAAGTGCTGACCGTCTTGCTGCTTAGAAACATGCCCTTTGCAATCTCCTTGTTGGTCCGCCCTTGTGCAAAAAGTTGAAGAACCATCAGTTCCCGATCATTGACAGTGCTTAGAAGTTGCAAGTCGTTGTCAACAGGTAGATGAGGCTGCATGGCCTGGCTGGGAAAGTAATTGTACCCAGCCAATACCGCCTTTACCGCGCTGAGCAGTTCGCTCAGGTCTTCCTGCTTGCAGACATAGCCCGCCGCCCCTGATTGCATGCAGCGCACGGCGAACAGCGCCGGCGACTGCGCGGTCAGCACAAGGATTTTCTGTGGCATTGCCAGGGATTGAAACCTTGCCAACACTTCCAGGCCATCGAGCTTGGGGATGCTGATATCCAGGATGATCAAGTCTGGGTTGGTTTCGCGGATCATCTGCATGGCGTCCACGCCGTTGTCCGATTCGCCAGCGATTGTGTAATTCTGATTTTCCAGAAGCATGCGCACTGCCAGCCGGATCACCGGATGGTCGTCGACGATGAATATGGAGTACATGTTTTACTTCCCTGCTATCAATGAGGGTGACAGTTGGCACCTTAACCCAGTTGAAAGCGGCAAGTAATGCGAGGGCGGCTCAATAACCGTATATAGGAAATGGCCTACAAACTTAACCAAAACTACTTACGTACAATTGCATTAATAGCTAAAGTCAAACCTTGTTTGTTAACTGATGTTTAGGGTTTCAACTCAGTGTCCAGCGTTGGTTGAATCTGAAGTAAGGTTTTCCCTACTGGACCGTTTGAAGGCGAAGGTCGGCGACTTTCCAGGCGTGTTTAGGCAGGACCGGAACGACCTGTCATCTCCCGTGCCATTTCGGTGGCGTAACTGTCCGTCATCCCGGCTATGAAATCGATCATGCGCAGGAAGGCCTGATAAAGCGAACCATGGGGGTCGGGGGCATTGTTGCCGAGCAGATCCAACACCCTGCGGCTCTTGAACGAGGGCGTGCGGCCACCCTGTTGTTCCAATGCGGCGCCACAGAAGGTGTTCAACAGGATCTCCAGCGTGGTGTAGGCACCGATCTCGTGAAGCGTTTTGCGCTTGTCCTGGAAAATCTTGTTCCGCGCCATCGCCTTGGCGTGCAGTACACAGCGTTTGGCGGGGCCGTGCATGTGCTCGACAAGATCGCCGGTCAACTGGCCGGCAAGCAGTGCATCTTGCTGTTCCACGAAGGCATGTGCCGCCGCATTGGTCAGATGTTCGATCGCCTTGCCGCGCAGGATCGCCAACTTACGACGCCTTGAGTCACCTGGACCGAGCTGCCTGTAGGTTTCTGGCAGGTCGTTGCCCACCAGATCGAGTAGCAGCGCTTCGACTTCAGCGTACTGTAGAAGCTCCATTTCCAAGCCATCTTCCAGGTCGATCAGGCCATAGCAGATGTCATCGGCAGCCTCCATCAAATACACCAGGGGATGACGTGCCCAGCGCTGATCATCTACCTGGGGCAGGCCCAGACGACTCGCAATCTGCTCCAACAGAGGCAATTCGCTTTGGTAACACCCGAACTTGTGCTTTTTGTAGCCCAGGGCATCGGCATGACGAGCGCTCCAGGGGTACTTGAGATAGGTTCCGAGGGTGGCATAGGTCAAGCGGGTGCCCCCATCGAACTGGTGGTACTCCAGCTGCGTCAGTACCCGAAAGCCTTGGGCATTGCCTTCGAAATTGAGGAAGTCAGCCCGTTCATCGTCGCGCATGTCGTCCAGCCAACCACGATTGGCGGCCTGCTGAAACCAATGACGGATGGCATCTTCGCCGGAGTGTCCGAAGGGGGGATTGCCGATGTCATGGGCAAGGCAGGCTGACTGCACCACCATGCCCAGATCACTCGGTTCACACCAGTCGGGTAGGCTCGTACGTAGCGTTTCCCCAACGCGCATGCCAAGCGAGCGGCCTACGCAACTCACCTCCAGCGAATGCGTCAGGCGCGTGTGGATATGATCGTTGCTGGTGACAGGATGAACCTGGGTCTTGCGCCCCAGGCGACGAAAAGCGCCGGAGAAAATGATGCGGTCATGGTCTTTGTGAAAAGGGCTGCGCCCCAATTCTTCAGCACTGTATAGCGCTTTGCCCAGGCGTTCGCGGGTAAGCAGGGTATGCCAATCCAAGGCGCAGTCTCCTGAAGGGGTAGAGCCGAGCATACGCCGTGTCAGGGGTTCCTGTGCGCGATGAACCCCTGACGCGGCGTGAGGTGTGGGTTACCGGCGCCGACGGTTGCTCTGCATGAACAGCTTCACCAGGGGAATCAAACTGGCACCCAGGCGCACAAGGCGGGGAAGGCCACCACTTCGAACGCCCTTGCCAGTCAAAAAGCCCATGGCCACTACCGCCCCTATGCCCCACAGTGGCGCATGCTTGATGCCGAGCCCGGCATGCAGCGAGCTTCCCATGCCGCGTATGCGCCGTACAGGTTCGAGCAGTTGGCCGGTTTCATGGCGGATTTCCTGGCGGTGCATTTCCATGCGCAAGCGCAGCAACGCCTTGCGCAGTTCCCGCGGGTTACGTGTATTGGGCAAGTCAGGCAGGTTCATGGCAGAAGGCGCTCCCGATCTTTGGCCAGTTCCTCAAGCGTGGAGTGGAAGGGCGAGGACTCGTCGAACACCGCGCTCTTGAGGCGCAGGCCACAATACAGCGCTGCCAGTCCATAAAACACGCACAGACCAATGATGCCGGCCAGGCGGTAGGTGTCCCAGAGCAAAACCAGCACCAACCCGGAAAGCGCTGTCAACAGCAGCAGCGCGAAAACCAGTGCCAGACCTGCGAACAGCAACAGGCGTAGTGTGCGTCCTTTCTGCTCCTGCAGTTCGATGCCGAACAGTTCTATATGGCTGTGTAGCAGCCCCAGAACAGCTGCACCGAGCCGTTTGCCGGTGGCGCCGGTGCCGATGGCGTCATTGTCCATGAAAACCCCTCAACGACGGTTCGCCAGCAGGCCGATCACCAGGCCCACGCCGGCTGCGATCCCAATGGCGTGCCAGGGTTTCTCCTGGACATACTGCTCGGCGCTGCCCAGTGCTTCCTGGCTGCGTTCGCGCAGCGATTCCTGTGTGACTTCCAGCGTTTCGCGTGCCTGCGCTAGGCGCTCGTGCATCTGTTCGCGCAGCGCTTGCGCCTGGTCACCTGCCAAGTTGGCGGTATCGGCCAGCAGCTTCTCCGTGTCGCGGACCAGTGCCTGGAAGTCAGCCATCAGTACATCTTGTGCATGCTTTGCCGAATTGCTGGCCATGTGTCTCTCCCTGTCGGTTGATGTTGGTACTTCGAGTGACGTGGCTGCTGGAAGGTTCAAGTCACCACACTGGTACAGGCTTTGCTTAAGTTTTGCATCGTTGCAGGGCATCTGTTGAATGCACTGCGCCGCTTCGGGGCGTGTACCCACCGCCATGCCTAAACATTAACCCAAAATGCCCAGACTGCCAGATACGGCGTTCATCCATTCGTGGCAAGCGCCCAACCCGCCTTGCCTGGCACCGAATCGGTGCAGGGTGAGCCTCGACTGAGCGTTAATGGTGCCGACAGGTGCTTTTGCTTCATGGATATGACATCAAGCGCGATGCAGTCTCAGGTCAACGGTGCAAACACGTTGTTCATTCTGGTAGGCGCCATTCTGGTGCTCGCCATGCACGCCGGCTTCGCGTTTCTTGAAGTCGGCACCGTGCGCTACAAGAATCAAGTCAACGCACTGTCGAAGATTCTGAGCGATTTTGCCGTGTCGGCAATTGCCTATTTCTTCATCGGTTATTGGGTAGCCTACGGGGTCGAGTTTTTTCAGCCTGCTGCCACACTGGCTATCGATAACGGCTACAGCCTGGTCAAATGCTTTTTCCTCCTGACGTTTGCAGCGGCTATACCGGCGATCATCTCGGGCGGGATCGCGGAGCGAGCGCGCTTTGCACCGCAACTGTGCGCTACGGCGTTGATCGTGGCATTGGTGTATCCGTTTTTCGAGGGGCTGGTGTGGAATGGCAACTTCGGTGTCCAAGGGTGGTTGCATGAGCACTTTGGAGCGCCGTTCCATGATTTTGCCGGCTCGGTAGTGGTGCATGCCATGGGCGGCTGGCTGGCACTGGCTGCGGTCCTGCTGCTGGGCCCCAGGCGCGGGCGTTACCGTGAAGGGCGATTGGTCGCGTTCGCGCCATCGAGTATCCCTTTTCTGGCCTTGGGCTCCTGGATACTGATCATCGGCTGGTTCGGCTTCAACGTGATGAGTGCGCAAACCTTGCAGGGCATCAGCGGCCTGGTCGCTATCAATTCATTGATGGCCATGGTCGGCGGTACCCTGGCCGCCTTGCTGGTCGGTCGCAACGACCCGGGTTTCCTGCACAACGGCCCGCTGGCCGGGCTGGTCGCCATTTGTGCAGGCTCCGACCTCATGCATCCCGTGGGCGCGCTGACTACGGGTCTGGTGGCGGGAGCGTTGTTCGTATGGGCATTCACCGCTGCGCAGAATCGCTGGAAGATCGACGATGTCCTGGGTGTCTGGCCCCTGCATGGGTTGTGTGGGGTGTGGGGCGGTATCGCCTGCGGCGTTTTTGGCCAGGTCTGGATGGGTGGCTTGGGTGGGGTCAGCGTCTGGAGTCAACTATTGGGAACGTTGACCGGGGTAGGGGTGGCACTGATCGGCGGCCTGGCGGTCTACGGCGCGATCCGCAAGGTGCTGGGGTTGCGGCTCAGTCACGAACAGGAGTTCGAAGGGGCTGACCTGTCCTTGCATCGCATAGGCGCCACAAGCCAGGACTGACAGGCTAGAGGTGCAGGCATCGGCAGTGCGGCCTAGAATAATGACCTGCGAAAGCCATTGGGGATGCGTGTCATGTTGCCAGAATGCCAGCTGTTCAGCACCTTGGGATGCCACCTGTGCGAGGTGGCGGAGGCCGTGCTGATGCCTTTCGTCGACCATGGGTTACTGGTCGAGTTGGTCGACATCGCCGAGAGCGAAGCGCTGTTTGAACGCTACGGTCTCGTCATCCCCGTCCTGCGCCGCTGCGATAACGAGGCTGAATTAGCCTGGCCGTTCGATGCCGATCAAGTAGCGGCCTTCCTGAGGTAATCAACCCTCTATAGGAGCCGTGACCCTGCTCCATTGCAGCGGGCGCCTGTCCGATGATCGCGTCCAGGCACCTACCAAGCCTCTGGTGCCGACCTCGCCAATCGCCATCGGACCTCTATGCCATGTTGCTCACTCCACATTTTACGCTCGATGAAATGATCATTTCTCGGGTCGCCGCTCGGGAAGGTTTGGACAACACCCCACCGCAACCGGTCATCGACAACCTTCGAATGCTCTGCACCACCCTTGAGCAGGTGCGCAGATTGCTCGCGGCGCCGATCATCATCAGCAGCGGCTATCGCAGCGAACACCTCAATCGGCTAGTGGGTGGCGCCGCCAGTAGTCAGCACCTGCAAGGGCTTGCCGCTGATTTTACGGTCAGCGGGCTATCCCCCAGGGACACGGCGCGCCGGATAAGCACAAGCCCGATCGCATTCGATCAGCTCATACTGGAGTTCGACAAATGGGTGCATCTGTCCGTGACCCATGGCGTACCACGCCGACAGGTACTCACCTTGCGCGGGGGGGACGGTTACCTGCCTGGGCTGGTATGACATCGATTGACGGCAACGGAAGGATATTCGTATGCTGTACATAAATACAGTATTAGGGTGAGTCCATGCTCAACGTCGAGCAATTGAAGTACAGCGTCAACCGGATGCCCGTCGACAGGGTGGCCGACGCTGTCCTGGAGCTTCGGTTTGAAGGTCTGGTCACCGATGATCGCACGCCTTTCGGCAAGGTGCATTTCAATACCTGCTTCGCCGAGGTCGAGGCGCTGTTTCAGCGGGCTGGCTATCACCGAGGGCTGGATGTGGTGGGTTATGAAGGGCTGGTGTATGCGCTGTACGACCCCAGCCGCTGGGAGCCTGTTCAGGTGCTGCGCTGGCTCAAGGCGCGCAGCGAGTCGCTGGCCCAGGCTGGCTGATCGGCGGGGCTTGAAGGATAATACGCCGCCAAGCCAGGTTCCGAGCCCAACGATGACCTCATTCGACCCCGCCCGACTGCAAGCCAGCACGGTATGTCTGCCCCCAGGTCAATGGGCTACGGTGCTCGATTGCCTGTGCGATCACTTCAAGGCCATCGACCGTAGCCAGTGGGTGGACCGTTTTACCCGGGGGCGTGTGCTGAGCGCCGACGGCCAGGCCATTTCGGCAAATCATCCCTATAAGCGCGGCCTGCGCCTGCACTATTTTCGCGAGGTGCCGAACGAGCGGGTGATTCCCGTGCAGGAAGCGATACTGCATGTGGACGACCACCTGGTGGTGGCTGACAAACCCCATTTTCTGCCGGTAACGCCGGGGGGTGAGTACGTGGAGCAGACCTTGCTACGCCGTCTCATTCATCGTCTGGACAATCCGCACCTGGTGCCCCTGCACCGTATCGATCGGCACACGGCCGGGCTGGTACTGTTTTCAGCCAACCCTGAGTCACGCAGCGCTTACCAACGCTTGTTTCCAGAGCGGCGGATCGATAAACGCTACCAGGCCATTGCTGCCCCCCTTGAGCAACACGTGTTTCCATTGGTGCACCGCAGCCGCCTGGAACACGCAGAGCCGTTCTTTCGCATGCATGAGGTGCAGGGGCCGACCAACAGCGAGACGCACGCCCGCGTATTGGAAAAGAACGGGGAGCAGTGGCGGTATGAGCTCTCGCCCATCACGGGCAAGACGCACCAGCTGCGGGTGCACATGGCTGCGCTGGGGGCGGGCATCAGCAATGATCCGTTCTATCCGTCATTGCTCGAGGGTCAGGATGACTATCAACGGCCGCTGAAACTGTTGGCGCAAAGTCTGCGCTTCGATGACCCGTTGACCGGGCAAACTCGCCATTTCGAAACCCAACTGCGGCTTGATTGGTAGCGCTGGTCAATACGAGGGGCCGGCGATGCCGACCCCTCGCAGGCTGTCAGGTCTAGCGGTTGAAACGCTCAACCAGTGAATATTGACTACCCGCCGTGCTGTTGAGGGCCTCGCTCAACACCGCCGAATGCTGTGCCTGTTCGGCCGTCTGGTCGGCCAGGTCGGCAATGGTGCTGATGTTGCGGCTGATCTCGTCGGCTACCGCAGTCTGCTCCTCGGTCGCAGCGGCAATTTGCGTGGCCATGTCGGTGATGTTCGCCACAGCTTCACTGATGCCCACTAGCGCCTCGTCAGCCTGCATCACCCGATCGACACCCTCCTGGGCCTGGCGGTGACCACTTTCCATGGTCGTCACGGCGTTGCTGGCGGTTTGCTGGAGCTTGGCGATCAGGCCGTGAATCTGCCCGGTCGACTCAGCCGTGCGCTGGGCCAGCTGCCGCACTTCGTCGGCAACCACGGCAAAGCCCCGGCCCATTTCGCCTGCCCGTGCCGCTTCGATGGCGGCGTTCAACGCCAGCAGGTTGGTCTGGTCGGCAATGCCTTTGATGACATCGACCACACCGCCGATCTCGTCACTGTCCTTGGCCAATTGCGTCACGGTCTGCCCAGTTTCTCCAACGGCCGCCGACAGGCGTTCGATGGCTGCTCGGGTCTCACCGGCAATTTGACGGCCCTGGCCTGTCAAGCGATTGGCCTGCTGGGTCGCATCGGCGGTGCGTTGCACATGGTTGGCCACCTCCTGGGTGGTAGCAGCCATCTGGTTCACTGCGGCAGCGACCTGCTCGGTTTCCACGCGCTGGCGTTCCAGGCCTGATGAACTCATATGCGCCAGCTCGTCGGACTGACGGGCCTGATCGCTCAGATGCTCGGCGCTATCCTGCAACCGTGTCAGGCAGGTCTTCATCCGGGCATCCTGGCTGAGCATGGCCATTTCCAGGCGCGCCTGCACGCCGCGGCTGTCGGTATACATCTGCGCAATCAGCGGATCGGACGTGGTCTGCTCGGCCAGGCGCAACAAGCGCTTGAGCCCACGTTGTTGCCAGGTCAGCCCAAGCAGGCCCAGGGGGACAGACAACGCTGCTGCCAAGGCAAAGCCCCATGAGTGTCCAAGCCAGTTGCCGATCAGGAAGCCGATCTGGCTGATCAGGATGAAGGGCAACCAGTCCTGCAAGATGGGGAGCCACCGGTCACGCCGCGGTACTGCCGGTTTACCTTGGTTGATACGCAGGTACAGGGCCTCGGCACGACGAATCTGCTCAGCGGTGGGCTTGACGCGCACCGACTCGAAGCCGACGACTTGGTTGTTGTCGAAAATCGGTGTGACATACGCGTTGACCCAATAGTGGTCACCCGACTTGCAGCGGTTCTTGACGATGCCCATCCAGGGCTGGCCCTGCTTGAGGGTCTGCCACATGTGAGCAAACACGGCAGGCGGCACATCAGGATGACGCACCAGGTTGTGCGCTGCGCCCATCAATTCGTCGCGGGTGAAACCACTGATTTCGATGAAGGCATCGTTGCAGTAAGTGATCACACCTTTGGCATTGGTGGTGGAAATCAACCGCTGCTTGGCAGGGAAAGTCCGTTCTCTCTGGGTAATGGGCTGGTTGTTGCGCATGGCTAGGATGTCCGCAGGGCTTTGGACTGGTATCGGCACGGTGCGCGGATTATTGAGGGGATATTTACAGGGGTTGATCCATGGCAGTGCATGGCAGGTACGGGTGAGCTACTGGCAGTTGCTCGCCGTTGGTTCGCACGGGGTTCTACATGAGTACCTTGAGGTGGCATGGGCTAGCAATGCCCGCTTGGGAAGAGGGTGCCAGCCTGCGCGCAGACTGGCACCCTCGCGGGGCCTACGCGGCGATCAACTGACGCAGCACATAGTGCAGGATCCCACCCGCCTTGAAGTACTCGACTTCATTGAGGGTGTCGATCCGGCAGAGCACTTCGATCTGCTCCTTCGTGCCGTCTTCGCGGGTGATGGTCAGTGCCAGGCTCATGCCCGGCACAATGGCCGTCCCTTCCAGGCCAGTGATATCGATCTGCTCTCTGCCTGTCAGGCCAAGCTGTTTACGATCCTGGCCTGCCTTGAACTGCAACGGCAGCACGCCCATGCCAACCAGGTTGGAGCGGTGAATACGCTCGAAACTTTCGGCCAGCACTGCTTTAACGCCAAGCAAGTTCGTGCCCTTGGCAGCCCAGTCGCGGCTGGAGCCTGTGCCGTATTCCTGGCCGGCGATCACGACCAGGGGCGTGTCTTGCTCCTGATAGCGCATGGCGGCGTCGTAGATCGACAGCTTCTCGCCGCTTGGCACATGCACGGTATTGCCGCCTTCTTCGCCTGCAAGCATCTCGTTGCGGATGCGAATATTGGCGAACGTACCGCGCATCATGACTTCATGGTTGCCGCGCCGTGACCCGTAGGAATTGAAATCGCGAGGCTCCACGCCCTTTTCGCGCAGGTAACGACCCGCAGGGCTATCGGCCTTGATGTTGCCGGCCGGAGAGATGTGGTCGGTCGTCACCGAGTCGCCCAGCAGGGCCAGGATGCGGGCGCTGTGGATATCGGTGATCCGCGGCGCCGGTCCTTCGATGCCTTCGAAGAAAGGCGGGTGTTGAATGTAGGTCGAGTCCGGTTGCCACACGTACGTGGCAGCCTGTGGCACTTCGATAGCCTGCCATTGCTCGTCGCCTGCGAACACCTCGGCATATTCCTTGTGGAACATGGCTGTGCTCACCTTGGCCACCGCCTCGGCCACCTCTTGCTGGCTAGGCCATATATCCTTCAGATAGACCGGCTGCCCCTGCTTGTCAGTGCCCAGTGGGTCGTGTGTCAGGTCGACTTTCACGCTGCCAGCCAGTGCATAAGCCACGACCAGGGGCGGTGAGGCGAGCCAATTGGTTTTGACCAGTGGATGCACGCGGCCTTCGAAGTTGCGGTTGCCGGACAATACCGAGGCGACGGTCAAGTCGGCGCTGCTGATGGCGTTTTCGATAGGCTCGTCCAGCGGACCTGAGTTGCCGATGCAGGTGGTGCAGCCATAACCGACCAGGTCGAACCCGAGCTCATCGAGGTAGGGCGTGAGACCGGCCGCGTCGAAGTATTCGGTGACTACCTTGGACCCCGGTGCCAGCGAGCTTTTAACCCATGGCTTGCGCTGCAAACCTTTCTCGAGGGCTTTTTTGGCCACAAGCCCAGCCGCCATCATCACACTGGGATTGGAGGTGTTGGTGCAGGAGGTGATGGCCGCAATGACCACGGCCCCGTCGCGCAAGGTATGGGTCTGGCCTTGATGGCTGTAGTCGGCTTCGCCCGCCTGATCGGCATTGCCCACGGCAACGCCCCCTCCGCCCTCGCTCTCGAGCCTGCCGACTTCCTTGGCGGCAGGTTTGGGTTGCAGCTCGACGAACTGCTCGAAGGCCTGCTTGACCTGGGCCAACGCAACCCGGTCTTGTGGGCGCTTGGGGCCCGCCAGGCTGGATTCGACGTCATTCATGTCCAGCGCGAGCGTGTCACTGAAGGTAGGCTCCTGGCCAGGTAGGCGCCACAACCCCTGGGCCTTGCAATAGGCCTCGACCAGTTGCACGGTCGCTTCAGGGCGACCCGACAGGCGCAGGTAATCCAGCGTTACTTGATCGACCGGGAAGAAACCACAGGTCGCACCGTACTCTGGAGCCATGTTGGCGAGGGTAGCGCGGTCGGCCAAGGGCAGCTCGGCCAGACCGTCGCCATAGAACTCCACGAACTTACCTACCACGCCTTTCTTGCGCAGCATCTGGGTGACCGTCAGGACAAGGTCGGTGGCAGTGATGCCTTCGCGCAGCTTGCCCGTGAGCTTGAAGCCGATGACCTGTGGGATCAGCATCGACACCGGCTGGCCTAGCATGGCAGCCTCCGCCTCGATGCCGCCCACGCCCCAGCCCAGCACGCCCAGGCCATTGATCATGGTGGTGTGGGAGTCGGTGCCGACCAGGGTGTCCGGGAAGGCATAGGTGCGGCCGTCGGCTTCGCGGGTCCACACGGTCCGCCCCAGGTATTCGAGGTTCACCTGGTGGCAGATGCCAGTTCCAGGCGGTACCACACTGAAATTGTCGAAGGCACTCTGGCCCCAACGCAGGAACGCATAGCGCTCACCATTGCGCTGCATCTCGATGTCGACGTTCTCGCCGAAGGCCTGCGGTGTACCGTATCGATCAACCATCACGGAGTGGTCGATCACCAGGTCCACAGGCGATAGCGGGTTGATGCGCTGGGGGTCGCCGCCCGCTTTGGCCATGGCCGCGCGCATGGCGGCGAGGTCCACCACCGCAGGCACACCGGTGAAGTCTTGCATCAGTACCCGCGCGGGGCGGTACTGGATTTCACGGTCTGAGCGCTTTTCACCGAGCCACTGGGCCAATGCTTGCAGGTCTTCACCGGTGACGGTCTTGCCGTCCTCCCAGCGCAGCAGGTTCTCCAGCAGCACCTTCAGCGACATGGGCAATTGCTGCAGGTCGCCGAGCTGTCGAGCAGCTTTCGGCAAGCTGAAATAGTGATAGGTCTTGTCACCGACATCGAGCGACGTGAGGGTATTCAGGCTATCGAGCGAGGGCATTGCCAACTCCTTCTGAGCCGGTGCCCGGCAACGTCTCGAAGGGCTGCCGGTAGCACCGCTGTGTACAGGCCCGCACGGCACGGGTCCGACTGAATGGTCAGGTTAGTCCTGTTTGCCTGACCTGACCCTTTTCTGGACCAGCGGGGCATGTCCCAGGTTCCGATCTTCCTTTATCATCGCCGCCCTGCCGGCGCCTGTGTCGCGCCAGCCGTAGTGGAGTAAGAGATGGAAACCCTGTTCATGCATTGCCGGCCCGGCTTCGAGGGTGAGGTGTGCGCCGAAATCAGTGAACATGCCGCTCGCCTGGGAATTGCCGGCTATGCCAAAGGCAAGCCTGGCAGCGCCAGCGCCGAGTTCGTCTGCAGCGAGCAAGGCGGTGCCGATCGGTTGATGCACGCGGTGCGGTTCAATCAGCTGATTTTCCCAAGGCAGTGGGCGCGTGGCGCGTTCATCGAGCTGCCCGAGAGCGATCGCATCAGCGTATTGTTGGCGCACTTGGCGGACCAGCCGGTGTTCGGCAGCCTGTGGCTGGAGGTGCTCGACAGCAACGAGGGCAAGGAGTTGTCGACGTTCTGCCGCAAGTTCGAAGCGCCGTTGCGCAAGGCGCTGGAAAAGGCCGGTCGCCTGGTGGACGACTCGAGTCGCCCGCGTCTGTTGCTGACGTTCATCAGTGGCCGCCGGGTGTTCGTCGGTCAGGCTCTGGCTGACAACAGTGCATTATGGCCGATGGGCATTCCCCGCTTGAAATTCCCGCGTGAAGCGCCCAGTCGCTCGACCTTGAAGCTAGAGGAGGCCTGGCATCAGTTCATCCCACGCGAGCAATGGGAGCAGCGGTTGGGCGATGACATGACCGGTGTCGACCTGGGTGCGTCGCCGGGTGGGTGGACGTACCAGCTGGTACGGCGCGGTATGCTGGTAACGGCCATCGACAATGGCCCGATGGCCGAGAGCCTGATGGACACGGGGCTGGTCCAGCATTTGATGGCCGATGGCTTTACGTGGCAGCCCAAGCACCCGGTGGATTGGATGGTGTGCGACATCGTCGAGAAACCGGCCCGGACGACGGCGTTGATCGAGACGTGGTTGGGGGAGGGGTTGTGCCGCGAGGCGGTGGTGAACCTGAAGCTGCCGATGAAGCAGCGGTATGCTGAGGTGCGGCGGTTGCTCGATCGCATGGAGGCGACGTTCAAGGCCCGGAAGGTGAGGGTGCAGATTGCGTGCAAGCAGCTGTATCACGATCGGGAGGAGGTGACGTGTCATTTGCGGCGGGTTGATTTGAAGGGGCGGTGAGGGTCTGGCTGGCCTGGGAGGTTGAGTCAGTTGTAGCTGTACTGCCTTCAACTAAATTGACATTAGGCTGGAAAGCAGGCCGACTCGTGTCGTTGTCGTTGTCGTTGTCGTTGTCGTTGTCGTTGTCGTTGCCGTTGCTTTGGCTTTGGCTTCTAAGCGCGCGGTAGTCCAGGCAACACAGATCGCGACTTCAGGAGGCCGAGCGCAGGGCTTGCGGAGGGAGGTGACAGGCATGGATGCCTGTCAAGCGCTGGGCCCCAGGATGGGGCCTGCAGCGCGGTCCTCCCGGGAGCAAGCCCGGAGCGAGGGGACCCCGGAGCGTAGCGTAGGGGCCGGATGATAGGAGCAGGCGGTTTTTGCTTACTTTTTGACAAGACAAAAAGTGAGCCGCCGTAAGGGCGGAAGGGTGACTGTGCGCCACCCGCGCCAATGAATACCAACTTGCTGTATGCGCCTACGCTTTGAAGTTTGAAGTTTGAAGTTTGAAGTTTGAAGTTTGAAGTTTGAAGTTTGAAGTTTGATTGGGTTGGTGTGGGTGTTGATAGAGAGCATAGTCCGTTTGCGATGGCGACGCTTAATCACCTTTTCGCCCTTACGGCGAGTTACTTTTTGTCAAACGCCACAAAAAGTAACCAAAAAAGGCTGCGCTCCGTTCATACGGCCCCTACGCTGCGCTTCGGGGTTCCCTCACTCCGGGCTTGCTCCCGGGAGGACCGCGCTGCAGGCCCCATCCTGGGGCCCAGCGCTTGACAGGCATCCATGCCTGTCACCTCCCTCCGCAAGACCTGCGTTCGGCCTTCTGAAGTCGCGAAGATCAAGATCAAGATCAAGATCAAGATCAAGAT